>JBHHYJ010000060.1:0-16084 GCA_046757485.1 Gemmatimonadota bacterium | reverse complement strand
GCCACGAGCGCAACTACACGACGACGAAGAACCGGCGAACGCACTCCGAGCGGGCGGAGTTCACCAAGTACTGCGCGCGGTGCAACTCGCACACGAAGCACAAGGAGACACGCTGAGCTCCCCGGCGAGCACGGAGTCATAGGACGTGGCGGGTATCGTCAAGAAGACCCAGCAGTTCGCCGAGCAGGTCCAGGTCGAGATGCGCCGCGTGACGTGGCCGGACCGGGAACAGCTCCGCAACGCCACGGTGGTGATTCTCATCTTTTCGATCGTGCTGGCCATCATCATCGGGGCCATGGACGCGGTGTTCTCCTGGTTCATTCGCATGATCGTCCGGCTGTTCGGTGGGTGACGTCCAGGCGATGAGCGAGCAAGCGGAGGCGCGCTGGTACGCCTTGCAGACCTACTCGGGGCATGAGAACAAGGTCAAGGCGCACCTGGAAAGGAAGATCGCCGAGCTCCCGGGTGAGGATGCGGAGGAGAAGGAGATCCGAGAGGTCATCGTCCCCACCCAGGAGGTCGTGGAGATCAAAGGAGGCCGGCGGGTCAAGACGACGAAGCGTCTGTACCCCGGCTACGTCCTCGTGCGCATGGTGATGGACCAGAACACGAAGTACCTGGTCACCTCGGTGCAGGGAGTCATCAAGTTCGTCGGTGGCGGCACGGAGCCGCAGCCGCTGAAGCAGGAGGAGATCAACAAGATCCTCGGGATCAAGGACGAGCTCGAGGAAGCGGGCCCCGAAGAGGAGATCCCGTTCCGCCCCGGCCAGGTGGTCGAGGTGGTCGAGGGTCCGTTCAGCGACTTCAGCGGGACCGTCGAAGAGGTCATTGCCGAGAAGGGGAAGGTGAGGGTTCAGGTCAGCCTCTTCGGCCGGCCGACGAGCGTGGAGCTCGACTATACGCAGCTACAGGGGTACTGAGCCGGCGGAGCCCGAGGCGCCCCGGCGACGCCGGTCGCCGGGGCGCACGACCGGGAGCAGGGTTTTCCACGGATAGAGGTGACGACAGAAAGAGACATGGCGAAGCTTCCGAAGAACGTCATCGGGTTCATCAAGCTCCAGATCCCCGCCGGCCAGGCCAACCCGGCGCCCCCCGTGGGGCCGGCCCTTGGCCAGCACGGGGTCAACATCATGGACTTCTGCAAGCAGTTCAACTCCAAGACCGCCTCGGAAGCCGGGACGATCATCCCGGTGGAGATCACGGTATACAAGAACCGGAGCTTCACCTTCATCACCAAGACGCCGCCCGCGGCCGAGCTGCTCAAGAAGGAGGCCGGGCTGGACCGGGGCTCGGCGGAGCCGAACCGGGAGAAGGTCGGCACGGTCAGCGAGGCGCAGCTCAGGAAGATCGCGCAGATCAAGATGGAGGACCTGAACGCTCGGGACGAGGAGGCGGCGATGCGGATGATCGCCGGGACGGCCCGCTCCATGGGCATCGAGGTGGCGGGCTGATGCCGAAGCACGGCAAGAAGTACCAGGCCGCGGTCGCCACGCTGGAGGCCGGGGAGCGTCTGAGTCCGGCGGCGGCCCTCGAGCGGGTCAAGGAGATGGCGTTCGCGGGCTTCGACGAGACGGTCGAGGCGGCGATCCGGCTCGGGGTGGACCCCCGACGGGCCGATCAGGTGGTCCGGGCGACGGTCGTGCTGCCGCACGGAACCGGCAAGAGCGTGCGCGTCCTGGCGCTAGCCCGGGGAGAGAAGGTCCGGGAAGCCGAGGAGTCGGGGGCCGACTACGCGGGGGCCGACTACATCGAGAAGATCGAGGAGGGGTGGCTGGATTTCGACGTGGCCGTCGTGACGCCGGACCTCATGAAGGAGGTCGCCAGGCTGGGGCGGATCCTCGGGCCTCGGGGCCTCATGCCGAATCCGAAGGCCGGCACCGTGACGATGGAGATCGGTCAGGCGGTCCGGGACGCGAAGGGCGGGAAGATCGAGTTCCGCGTCGACCGGACGGGCAACGTCCACGCTCCGATCGGCAAGGCGAGCTTCTCCGTGGAGCAGCTCGAGGAGAACCTGGAGGCGCTCGTGGACGCGATCCTCCGCAACCGGCCATCGGGGGCCAAGGGCCGTTTCGTACGGGGCATCGCGGTGAGCAGCACGATGGGGCCGGGGGTCAAGGTCGACGAAAACGCGTATCGCCGGTAGGGCCACGGTCCTTCCGCGGACGAGAGATCGAGCGGGGTTCATGCGACGGGAAGAGAAGCAGGAGGTCACTCGGCAGCTCGCCGAGCAGCTCGGCGGGGCGGAGACGATCTATCTCACCGACTTCACGGGGCTGGACGTGGGGTCGATCACCGAGCTCCGGAACCGCCTGTCCGACGCGGGACTTCAGTACCGGGTCGTGAAGAACACGCTCATGCGGCGAGCGCTGGAGGAGCTGGATCTGCCGGACATCGGGGAGCACCTGACGGGCCCCACCGGGCTCGTCCTGGGGACGGACGATCCGGTGCTGCCCGCGAAGGTCGTGCGTGACTTCGCCAAGGAGCACGAGGAGCGGCCGACGGTGAAGATCGGGATCGTGGATCGCCGAACCGTCACGCCGGAGGAGGTGGGGGCCCTGGCGGCCGTTCCACCGTACGAGCAGCTCCTGGCCGGCATAGCCGGCGGGCTGACGGCCTCGGCCGGAGGGATCGTCGGGATTCTGGCCGGGCTGATCCGGGACATCGCGTGCATGACGGAGGAGGTCGCCCGCCGGCGGGAGGCCGGCTAGCCCGGGGGCGGCGGACCGGCCGCCGATTCGGAGCGAGGCCGGGAGCGTGGAACGAAGAAGAGGCCTGAGAGAGGAAGTGGAGCGTCGCAATGTCCAAAGTCGATGAAGTATTGGAGCAGATCGGCTCGCTGACCGTCCTCGAGGCGGCAGAGCTGAAGAAGAAGATGGAGGAGACGTTCGGCGTCTCCGCGGCCGCCCCGGTGGCGGTCGCCGCTCCCGGTACGGCCGCCGGAGACGGCGCGGCCGAGGAGGAGAAGACGGAGTTCGACGTCGTCCTCACCGGGGTGGGAGACAAGAAGATCCAGGTCATCAAGGTGGTCCGCGAGGTGACCAGCCTGGGTCTGAAGGAGGCGAAGGAGGTGGTGGACAACGCTCCGAGCAACGTCCGTGAGGGGGTGAGCAAGGAGGAGGCGGAGGCGATCAAGGCGAAGCTCGAGGAGCAGGGAGCGACCGTCGAGCTCAAGTAGGGAAGTGAAGCCGGGCGGCCGGCCTCGGCAGGTCGCCCGGCCCCGTCCGAGCGAAGCCTACCGCCCCGGGGCGGTAGGCTTGGAGCGCATCTTTCCGCGCCGTCCGCGGTCCGTGGCCGGCGGGCGGCCTTTCCGCGTTTGCAGGAGACCATGACGCCGATCAAGCAGAGCGGATCCGTGGTATCGTTCGCCAGGCTGCAGCGCCCCTACACCATGCCGCACTTCCTGGACGTGCAGCGGGAGGCGTTCGACCGCCTGCTCCAGATGGGGGAAGCCGCCGAGGAGCGGCGCGATCTGGGGTTGGAGCGCGTATTCAACGAGATCTTCCCGATCACCGATGTGAACGAGAACTTCGCCCTGGAGTTCGTCGATTACGTCATCGGCGAGCCGAAGTACTCGGTCGAGGAATGCATGGAGCGGGACATGACGTACGCCGCTCCGCTGAAAGCGACGCTGCGACTCGTGATCTACGAGACGCTCGGAGGGGGGGAGAAGCGCCCGCGCGACATTCTGGAGAAAGAGGTCTACCTGGGCGACCTGCCGCTCCTCACGGAGCAGGGAACGTTCGTGATCAACGGGGCGGAGCGCGTGATCGTGAGCCAGCTCCACCGTTCCCCCGGCGTCGTCTTCGAGGAGACGATCCACCCGAACGGAACGCGCCTCTATTCCTCCCGGATCATCCCGTTCCGCGGCTCGTGGGTGGAGTTCACGCTCGACATCCACGATGTGATCCACGTCCACATCGACAAGAAGAAGAAGTTCCCGGCCACCGCCCTGCTGCGTGCCTTCGGCCACGGGCGGGACATCGACATCCTGGAGCTCTTCTACGAACGGCGCACGGTCAGCGTGGAGGAGGCGTTGGAGGATCGGGGCGCCCGCCGGGAGATCACCGGCACCCTCCTGGCCCAGTCGGTCCTCGACGACGAGTACGAGGCGGACCCCGTCGCCGTGTCGCTCGAGGGGCTGGATTCCGAGGAGGGCGATCCTCGGTGGCTGGCGGCGCCCGTCGGCCACCCGGAAAGCGGGGAGCTGCTCGGCGAAGTCGGAGATCCGCTGGACGCGACCCTTGCCGAGCGGCTGCACGCCGCAGGGATCGTGGAGGTGGCGGCGTTCGCGGAGGAGGAGGCGTTCGTGGCGCGCCGCGGCGAGGAGTTCACCGAGGAGGTGCTGGCCCGACTGGAGCGCGCCGGCGTGGAGAGCGTGGAGGTGTACTCGAGCGCCACGTTCATCCCGCTGCGGGGCGTGTACGGGGATCTCGCCATGCGGCGGGATTGGAGCCAGAACCCCCAGCTGGCGGCCGACGTGGTGGACGCTGGGACGGGCGAGGTGTTGGCGGAGAAGGGCGATGCCTTTGACGCGGAGCTGTTCGGGAAGCTGAAGGACAAGAAAGTTCGTGAGGCCCTGGTGTTCACCGGCGGGCCTCGCGGCGAGTCTCCGCTCATCCGCAACACCCTGACGAAGGATCCGACGGCGACGGAGGCCGACGCGCTGTACTCCATCTACTCCCTGGTGCGCCCCGGAGAGGCGCCGAACCTGGAGACCGCCCGTCTGGCCCTGGACCGGCTCTTCTTCAACCCGAAGCGCTACGACCTGGGGCGGGTGGGCCGTCACAAGGTGAACCACAGGCTGCGGGACGTCTATCGGCTGCTGGAGTTCGATCTACCGGATGCCGAGACGACGGTCCTGGCTCCCTCGGACTTCATCGCGATCATCCGCTACCTGATCGAGCTCAACGAGGGGCGCGGATACACGGACGACATCGACCACCTGGGCAACCGGCGGGTCCGCTCCATCGGTGAGCTGATCGCCAACCAGTTCTCGGTGGGCCTTTCCCGGATGGCCCGGCTCGTCCGGGAGCGGATGTCGATCAACAGCGACCCGGACAAGCTGTCCATCGACGACCTGGTCAACGCGCGGACAGTGAGCGCCGTGATTCAGGCGTTCTTCGGCAGCTCGCAGCTCAGCCAGTTCATGGACCAGACGAACCCGCTCGCGGAGCTGACCCACAAGCGGCGCCTCAGCGCCCTGGGTCCGGGAGGGCTCACCCGCGAGCGAGCGGGCTTCGAGGTGCGGGACGTCCACTACTCCCACTACGGGCGGATGTGTCCGATCGAGACGCCCGAGGGTCCGAACATCGGCCTGATCACCTCGATGACGACCTACTCCCGACTGAACGAGCTGGGCTTTCTGGAGACGCCCTACCGCCGGGTCGTCGACGGCAAGGTCACCGACGAGATCGAGTGGCTGTCGGCCAGCGAGGAGGAGGACTACGCCGTCGCGCAGGCGAACGCGCAGGTGAACCCGGATGGCACGTTCGCCGGAGATCTGGTGCTCTGCCGCCGCCGGGATGACTACCCTCTCCTCCCTTCTGAGGAGATCGACTTCATGGACGTGGCGCCGGACCAGCTGGTGGCCGTGTCGCCGGCCCTCATTCCGTTTCTGGAGCACGACGATGCGAATCGGGCCCTCATGGGGTCCAACATGCAGCGTCAGGCCGTGCCCCTCCTCTTTCCGGAACGCCCCCTGGTGGGGACCGGGTTGGAGGCGAAGGTCGCCGGCGACTCGGGAGCCGTGGTGCTCGCCCGGCGGACCGGCGTGGTGACCCGGGTGACGGCGGATGAGATCATCGTGGACACCGGGCGGCCGCGGGGAGGGGCGGGCGAGCGACCGCTGGCCCGGCTGACCCAGTACGACCGCTACCGCCTGAAGAAGTTCTGGCGCACCAACCAGGACACGGCGATCAACCAGCGCCCGGTCGTCCGGACCGGCCAGCGAGTGAAGGCGGGGGAGGTGATCGCCGACGGGGCGAGCACGGATCGGGGCTCGCTCGCGCTGGGCCGCAACGTCCTCGTCGCCTTCATGCCGTGGTACGGACACAACTTCGAGGACGCGATCGTCATCAGCGAGCGCCTGGTCAAGGATGACGTCTACACCTCCGTGCACATCCAGGAGTTGGAGCTGCACGTCCGGGACACGAAGCGGGGGATGGAGGAGATCACCCGGGAGATTCCGAACGTGGCGGACGAGGCGCTGGTGGATCTGGACGACCGCGGGATCGTCCGGATCGGAGCCCAGGTGAAGGCGGGCGACATCCTGGTCGGCAAGATCACGCCGAAGGGAGAGACGGAGCTTTCCCCCGAGGAGAAGCTCCTCACGGCGATCTTCGGGGAGAAGGCGAAGGACGTGAAGGACAGCTCCCTTCGGGTGCCGCCGGGGGTCGAGGGCACCGTGATCGACGTGAAGATCTTCTCGCGCCGCATCGACGATCCGCTGCTGGAGCGCGAGCACGGCGAGCGCATCGCCGAGCTCCGGGAGACGGAGCGCGAGGAGATCGCGCGCGTCGTCGAGACGCGGGACGAGGAGCTTCGGGAGCTCCTGGAGGGCCAGACGGTCGCCTTGTTCCTCAAACGGGGAACGATCGATCCGCACTTCCCGGAGGGGAAGCGCCTCGGTTCGAAGCTCCTGAAGGACGTGGACTTCGGGGAGGTGGATCTTTCCACCCTGAAGGTGAAGAACGACGTGGCCAACGCGAAGCTGCGCCGCGTCGTGGAGGAAGCGAAGCAGAGGGTGGAGCGCATACGGGAGCGCACGGAGGAGGGGATCGACAAGGTCTTCCAGCCCGATGAGCTGTCGCCGGGCGTCGTGCAGCTGGCCAAGGTCTACCTGGCCGAGAAACGCAAGATCGCCGTGGGCGACAAGATGGCCGGGCGGCACGGAAACAAGGGAGTGATCGCCCGCGTCGTGCCGGAAGAGGACATGCCGCTTCTTCCCGACGGAACCCCGGTGGACATCGTGCTGAACCCGCTCGGGGTGCCCAGCCGCATGAACGTCGGACAGATCCTGGAGACGCACCTCGGCTGGGCCGCCGACATCCTCGGGTTCGAGACGGAGACGCCCGTCTTCCAGGGGGCCACGGAGCACGAGATCGGGGCCCTCCTGAAGGTGGCCGGGACGCTGCGGGCCGCCCGCACCCTGGGTGCGACGGCGGAGCCACCGGCCGTGACCGCGGAGCTCGTGCAGAAGCTCGTACAGGCGATCCAGGAGTACGGGCTCCAGGATCCGGGGGCGCAGGGCAACGGCGCCCGCCCCACGGGGCTGGGGCGCTCCCTGGACGCCTACCTGAGCGCGGTGCGCGACAAGCAGGTGAAGGAGTTTCTTCAGGAGTTCGGGCGGTACGTGCTGGAGGTGGCCCGGGAGCTGAGCGGCTCCACCGTGACCGCCAAGCTGGTGGAGGGTGGCTGGCCGGCAGCGGCGGAGCTGTCCGGCAAGCGCCGGATCGACCAGGGGCTCGATGCGGCCGTGAACGAGCTGATGGAGAGGGCGGGTCTCAAGGCCGAGGGGAAGGTGCGCCTGCGGGACGGCCGCACGGGAGAGGAGTTCGATGCCGACGTCACGGTGGGTGAGATCTACATGATGAAGCTCCTCCACCTGGTCGACGACAAGATCCACGCCCGGTCCATCGGTCCGTACAGCCTGGTCACGCAGCAGCCGCTGGCCGGCAAGGCGCAGTTCGGCGGCCAGCGCTTCGGAGAGATGGAGGTCTGGGCGCTGGAGGCGTATGGCGCCGCCCACACCCTCCAGGAGATGCTCACGGTGAAGTCCGACGACGTCTCGGGTCGCAGCCGCGTGTACGAGGCCGTCGTCAAGGGAGAGAACCTCCCCAAGCCGGGCGTCCCGGAGAGCTTCAACGTGCTCGTCAAGGAGCTGCAGGCCCTGGGCCTCAGCGTCACGCTGGGCGCGGATGACGAGGAGAGCCTCTTCTGACCGCCGGGAGGCGGCGGGAGAAGCCGTGGCGCCACGAAGAACCGACGGTGACCGGCGGCGGCGGAAGCGCCGGGCCGGTAGCGGATAACGAGACGAAGGAACAGGGATGATCGACTTTCCACGACATCGCGGCGGTGGCCCGGCGGAGTTCGACTGGATCCGGATCAAGATCGCTTCGCCGGAGGAGATCCAGTCCTGGAGCCACGGCGAAGTCACCAAGCCGGAGACGATCAACTACCGCTCCTTCAAGCCCGAGCGGGACGGGCTGTTCTGCGAGCGGATCTTCGGTCCGGTGAAGGACTGGGAGTGTCACTGCGGGAAGTTCAAGCGCATCCGGTACCGCGGCCACGTATGCGACAAGTGCGGGGTCGAGGTGACGCTCTCGAAGGTGCGTCGGGAGCGGATGGGCCACATCGAGCTCGCCGTTCCGGTGGCCCACATCTGGTTCTTCAAGACGCTTCCCTCCCAGATGGGATACCTCCTGGGGATGAAGCTCCGGGATCTGGAGAAGGTCATCTACTACGCGGCGTTCGTCGTCACGAACCCCGGGAACCAGGAAGTCGACTACAAGCAGGTTCTGGAGGAGGACGAGTACTGGGAGCTCTCGGAGAAGGCGGCCGAGGAGGGCGACAAGGAGTTTCGGGCCGAGATCGGCGCCGAAGCGGTGCGCACGCTGCTGAGCCAGCTCGAGGTCGACGAGCTGGCCGAGCAGCTGCGTTTCGAGGTGATGCACGAGACCTCGAAGCACCGGAAGAAGAAGAAGCTGAAGCGGCTGAAGGTGATCGACGCGATCCGCAACAGCGGCGAGGCTCCGGAGACGCGGAACAACCCGGAGCACTTCATCATGGACGTGATCCCGGTGATCCCGCCGGATCTCCGCCCCCTCGTGCCGCTCGACGGGGGTCGCTTCGCCACCTCGGACCTGAATGACCTGTACCGCCGGGTCATCAACCGGAACAACCGCCTCAAGAAGCTGCTCGAGATGCGGGCGCCCGAGGTGATTCTCCGCAACGAGAAGCGGATGCTCCAGGAGGCGGTGGACGCTCTGTTCGACAACGGCCGCCGAGGGAAGGCGATTCGCGGCCGGGGCAAGCGTCCCCTGAAGTCGCTGTCGGACATGCTGAAGGGGAAGCAGGGGCGTTTCCGGCAGAACCTGCTCGGCAAGCGGGTCGACTATTCCGGGCGCTCCGTCATCGTCGTCGGACCCGAGCTCCAGCTCCACCAGTGTGGCCTTCCGAAGCAGATGGCCGTCGAGCTCTTCAAGCCGTTCGTCATCCACGAGCTGGAGCGCCGCGAGTACGCCGAGACGGTGAAGCGTGCCAAGAAGCTCGTGGAGGGCGATGACCCCAGGGTCTACGAGGTGCTGGAGGACATCATCAAGGATCACCCCGTCCTCCTGAACCGCGCCCCGACCCTGCATCGGTTGGGGATCCAGGCGTTCGAGCCGGTGCTCGTGGAAGGCAAGGCGATCCGCATCCATCCGCTCGTATGCGCGGCGTTCAACGCCGACTTCGACGGCGACCAGATGGCCGTCCACGTGCCGCTGAGCTTCGAGGCCCAGATCGAGGCCCGGGTGCTCATGCTGGCGAGCAACAACATCCTCAAGCCGGCGAGCGGACGACCGATCGCCTCGCCGACCCAGGACATGGTGCTGGGCTGCTACTACATGACGAAGCCGCTCCCCGGTTTCGAGGAGTTGACCGAGGCCGACGACCTTCCGCGCTTCGCCTCGGCCGAGGCGGTCGAGCAGGCCCTGGCCAACGGTGTGCTGTGCACCGACGGGGGCACGCCCGACTATCACGCCCCCCTCTCGTTCTTCGTGCACCGGTGCCCGACCTGCGGCCGGACGGCGATGCGTCGCGCTTCGTGCGAGGGGCCGGGAGACGACAGCCACGAGAGCACCGAGATGGTCGGGGAGTGGGTCGTCACGACGGTGGGGAGGATCCTGTTCAACGCCATCCTTCCGAGAGAGATGGCGTTCGTCAACGAGACGATGGGCAAGGGAGTGCTGGGGGACCTCGTGTTCCGCGCGTTCCGCAAGGCGGGCCTCCGGAGGACGACGGAGTTCCTGGATCGGCTGAAGGAGTTCGGGTTTCGGCACGCCACGCTGGCCGGTCTCTCCATCGGGATGAACGACATGGAGATCCCGGCGGACAAGGCGACGATTCTCTCGGAGGCCCAGGCCAACGTGGATCGGTTCACGAAGGCCTATCAAAAGGGCGTCATCTCGTTCGGTGAGCGATACAACAAGGTGATTGACGCCTGGACTCACGCGAACAACGACGTGGCCGACGCGATGGTGCACGGTCTGGCGTCGTCTCGCGACGGCTTCAATCCCGTGTACATGATGTTCGACTCCGGAGCGCGGGGCTCGCGGGACCAGATCCGGCAGCTCGCCGGGATGCGGGGGCTCATGGCGAAGCCCCAGAAGAAGCTGACCGGGGGGATCGGGGAGATCATCGAGAGCCCGATCCGTTCGAACTTCCGGGAGGGGCTCACCGTGCTGGAGTACTTCATCTCGACGCACGGCGCCCGGAAGGGCCTGGCCGATACGGCGCTGAAGACCGCGGACGCGGGCTACCTGACCCGGCGGCTCGTCGACGTGGCCCAGGACGTCACCGTCTCCGAGGAAGACTGCGGAACGGTCCTCGGCCTCGAGGTCGCGGCCCTGAAGGAGGGCGAGGACATCATCGAGCCCCTGAAGGACCGGGTGGTGGGCAACTTCGCGGCCGAGGACGTGATCGACCCGATCGACGACGAGGTGATCGTCGAGGCGGGGAACATGATCGACGAGGAGAAGGCGCAGGAGATCGAGGACAGCGGGGTCCAGTCCCTGAAGATCCGGTCCGTCCTCACCTGTGAGTCGCGGCGGGGCATCTGCCAGCGCTGCTACGGGCGCAACCTGGCCACCATGGAGCTGGTGGACATCGGAGAGGCGGTCGGCATCCTGGCCGCCCAGTCGATCGGAGAGCCGGGCACGCAGCTTACGCTGCGGACCTTCCACATCGGGGGCACGGCGGCCCGCATCGCCGCGCAAACGCAGCGGCGCTCCAAGCTCAAGGGGAAGATCGGCTTCGACCGGATCACCCACGTGGCGGCGGACGGGGCGCGCCGCGTCGTGACGAGCCGCGAGGGTCAGATCTTGATGCGCACGGGCGGTGACGAGCGGGTCCGGTCCCGGCTGGCCGTGCCGTACGGGGCGACGCTCCACGTGGAGGAAGGACAGGAGGTCGGCCAGGGGGATCTGCTCTTCAGCTGGGATCCGTACTCCGAGCCGATCGTGGCCGACCACGTCGGCAAGGTCCACTTCAAAGACATCGTCCCGGAGGAGACGGTCCGGGAGGAGCTGGACGAGGCGACCGGCCGCCGGCAGCAGGTGATCATCGAGGACCGCGACAAGAAACTTCACCCGCGGATCGACATCGTCAGCAACGGGGGGAAGAAGCTCCGAGAGTTCATCGTCCCGGTCGGCGCCCAGCTCCTCGTGCGAGACGGCGAGGCCGTCGGCGCCGGCGAGACGCTGGCCAAGATCAGCCGCGAAGCGTACAAGACGCGGGACATCACCGGAGGTCTCCCCAGGGTGGCCGAGCTGTTCGAGGCCCGGCGGCCCAAGGACCCGGCGGTGATCACGGAGGTCGACGGGCGCATCTCCTTCGGCACGATCAAGCGCGGCAAGCGGGAGCTGATCGTGACGACGGACGACGACGAGGAGAAGGTGTATCAGGTCCCGGTGGGCAAGCACCTGCGGGTCCACGAAGGGGATCTCGTCCGAGCGGGGGATCGTCTGAGCGAAGGACCGGTGAATCCGCACGACATCCTTCGGGTGAAGGGTCCGCGGGCGGTGCAGGAGTACCTCCTGAACGAGATTCAGGAGGTGTACCGGCTCCAGGGCGTGCGGATCAACGACAAGCACATCGGGGCGATCGTGCGGCAGATGCTCCAGAAGGTCCGAATCACGGATCCCGGCGACACGGATTACCTGGAGGGTGAGCACGTGGATCGGGTGGAGTTCCGCGAGACGACCCAGGAGACGCTGAGCGGGGGACTTGAGCCTCCTCGGGCGGAGCCGATCCTGCTCGGGATCACGAAGGCGAGCCTGACGACGGAGTCGTTCATCAGCGCCGCGTCGTTCCAGGAGACGACCCGCGTCCTCACGGACGCGGCCGTGCGCGGCGCAAGGGACCATCTCCGCGGGCTGAAGGAGAACATCATCATCGGACATCTGGTGCCGGCGGGGACGGGGATCCACCGGTACCAGGACATCGAGTTCCTGGTCGGGGAGCCGCTCCAGAAGGAGCTGGACTCCATGCGTCGCACGGCGCCCGCCGACGAGCCCGGGCGCAGCCTGTTCGCGGAGCTGCGCCAGCAGGTGCAGGAGGGTGTGGCCGAGCCGGAGGTCGCGGAGGTGGTGGAGGCGGAAGAGGTCGGTGCGCCGACGGGCTCTCAGGAGCTGCCCTCTTGAGGAGCGGTGGGGCGGTGGAGGGGGCAGGCCGACGGGGTGATCCAACCCGCTGATTTGTTGACAGTCGCAGTCTTCATTGGTAAGCTATACGGTCTGTCGTCGGATCGGTAGCGGGAGACGCGGGGCGGAGGTGGGACCCGCGTTTTTCGCGCCATCCAGCGACGGCTCGGGCCCGTTGTCCGGGGGGTCACCGGACGGCGTGAGGCCGCGTGCGGGCGAGTGAGAAACGGGAACCCGAACGAGTATGCCGACGATCAGCCAGCTGGTCCGCAAGGGCCGAAGGAAGGTGGAGAAGAAGCGCAAGGCGCCCGCCCTCGAGGGGAACCCCCAGCGGCGGGGAGTGTGCACGCGCGTCTACACGACGACGCCGAAGAAGCCGAACTCGGCTCTTCGGAAGGTGGCCCGCGTGCGGCTGACGAACGGTTACGAGGTGACGGCCTACATTCCCGGGGAGGGACACAACCTTCAGGAGCACAGCATGGTCCTGCTCCGAGGAGGTCGGGTGAAGGATCTGCCGGGGGTTCGCTACCACATCGTTCGGGGCACCCTGGACGCCTCGGGAGTGCAGGACCGGAGGCAGGGTCGTTCGAAGTACGGGGCGAAAAAGCCCAGATAGCGGACCGATCCGTCGTCGCGCCGCGGCCGCCGGGAACCCGGCGCCGGACGGCCCGCGCGGGTCACGAACCGCGCGTGCGGTAACGGCGACCGATCCCGGCCCTGTCTCGGCCTTGGCCGGACGCGCGCGGGCCGGGAGGGCGGGAGGGCGTCGGTTCCGAAGGAAACGAGATGCCACGTAGACAGCGAGCAGACAAACGGGAGGTGCCGTCCGATCCCAGGTACGGGAGCCGGGATGTCACGAAGTTCATCAACGTATTGATGCTGAACGGGAAGAAGTCGTTGGCGGAGAAGCTGTTTTACGAGGCGCTGCGAAAGATCGAGGAGCGAACGGGCCAGCCGGCCCTGAACGTCTTCCGGCAGGCCGTCTCGAACGCCCGCCCCTATCTGGAGGTCCGCAGCCGGAGGGTCGGCGGCGCGACCTACCAGGTTCCGATGGAAGTGTCTCCGCGCCGTCGAGACTCGCTGGCGAGAAGGTGGCTCGTGCAGTACGCCCGGGAACGGACCGGGAAGACGATGGCCGACCGACTCGCGGGAGAGCTGCTGGACGCCAGTCGGGGCGAAGGCGGTGCGGTGCGCCGCAAGGAGGAGGTGCACCGGATGGCGGAGGCCAACAAGGCGTTCGCCCACTACCGCTGGTAACGTGCCCCGGCGGGCAGAGGTCTCGGGGCCGGAAGCTCGCCATTCCTTCACCACCTCCTAGCGACGTCATTTCGCCCGGGGCCCGACCCCGGTGCGGCAAGAGATGCTCCGCGCCCGCCCGGCTTCGGCGGGAGGGCGGCGAGCTCGGACGGAACGGCGGAAGAGAACGAGCGGTTCGATAGAGCCATAGGCGACGGAATGGGTAGAAGGACACCACTGGAGAATCTTCGGAACATCGGCATCATGGCCCACATCGATGCCGGGAAGACGACCACGACGGAGCGCATCCTGTACTACACGGGCCGTGTGCACCGCATGGGGGAGGTGCATCACGGCGATGCCACGATGGACTGGATGGAGCAGGAGCAGGAGCGGGGGATCACGATCACCTCCGCCGCCACGACCTGCCACTGGACGCGCAAAGAGGAACCGTTCCGGATCAACATCATCGATACGCCCGGCCACGTGGACTTCACCGTCGAGGTGGAGCGTAGTCTGAGAGTCCTGGACGGGGCGGTGGCGCTTTTCTGCGCCGTGGGAGGCGTCGAGCCGCAGTCCGAGACCGTGTGGCGGCAGGCGGACAAGTACGTCGTGCCGCGCATCGCGTTCGTGAACAAGATGGACCGCGTGGGGGCGGACTTCTTTCACGTCGTGAGAATGATGAGGGAGCGGCTGGGCGCGAACGCGCACCCCGTGCAGCTTCCGCTGGGCGAGGGAGAGCTGTTCACCGGGATCGTGGACGTCGTCCGCCAGGTGGAGGTCGTATACGATGAGGAATCGCTCGGAAGCCGGTGGACGGAGGGTCCGATACCGGATTCCATGCAGGAGCGGGTAAGCGAGGTTCGGCACGCCCTCATCGAGGCGGCCGTGGAGCACGACGAGAAGCTGCTGGAGAAGTACCTCGAGGGCGCCGCTCTCAGCGAGGAGGAGCTCCGGGGCGCGATCCGCAAGGCGACGATCGCCGGGAAGGTGACCCCGGTCCTGTGCGGGGCGGCGTTCAAGAACAAGGGGATCCAACGCCTGCTCGACGCGGTGGTCGATTATCTCCCGTCTCCCGTGGACGTGCCGCCCGTCAAGGGCCATCTCCCGTTCCGTGTGGGGAAGGAGGAGGAGCGCGAGCCGTCCGACGAAGCCCCGTTCGCGGCGCTGGCTTTCAAGATCGCGACCGATCCGTACGTGGGTCGGCTGACCTATTTCCGGGTCTACTCCGGCTCCCTGGAGACGGGGTCGCGCATCCTGAACTCGACTCGGGGCAAGAAGGAGCGCATCTCCCGCCTTCTCCAGATGCACGCCAACAAACGAGAAGAGCGGGACCAGCTGTACGCGGGGGACATCGCCGCGGCGATCGGCCTGAAGTTCACCAAGACGGGCGATACGCTGTGTGCCGAGAGCGACCCGATCGTCCTCGAGTCGATGCAGTTCCCGGAGCCGGTGATCCGCGTGGCGATCGAGCCGAAGACGAAGGCCGACCAGGACAGACTGGCCGAGGCTCTACAGAAGCTGGCGGAAGAGGATCCCACGTTCCGCGTGCACACGGACCCGGAGACGGGACAGACGATCATCAGCGGGATGGGCGAGCTCCACCTCGAGATCATCGTCGACCGCCTGCAGCGGGAGTTCAAGGTGAACGCCAACGTGGGCCGGCCTCAGGTGGCGTACCGCGAAACGATCCGCAAGCCGGTGGAGAAGGTGGAGGGGCGGTTCGTCCGTCAGACGGGGGGACGGGGGCAGTATGGGCACGTGATCATCAACCTGGAGCCGACGGAGCCGGGAATCGGCTTCATCTTCGAGGACTCCATCTACGGGGGAGCGATCCCCCGCGAGTACATTCCCGCCGTGGAGCGCGGAATCCGCGAGGCTCTGGACTCGGGCGTCGTCGCCGGCTATCCGATCATCGACGTCAAGGCGACCCTGGTGGACGGCTCCTTCCACGATGTGGACTCCAGCGAGATGGCGTTCAAGATCGCCGGCTCCATGGCCCTCAAGGAGGGGGTCAAGCGGGGCGACCCGGTGCTGCTGGAGCCGATCATGAACGTGGAGGTGGTGACGCCCGAGGAGTACCTAGGTGACGTGATGGGCGACCTCTCGAGCCGCCGCGGCAAGATCGGCGGGATGACGCAGCGCTCCTCCGCGCAGGTGATCGGCGCCTCGGTGCCCCTGTCGGAGATGTTCGGCTACTCCACGACGCTCCGGTCCCTGAGCCAGGGGCGCGCCGTGTACACGATGCAGTTCTCACACTACGAGGAAGTTCCGAAGTCGAAAGCGGAGGAGATCATCTCGAGCGGCCGCTAGGAAGCCTGTTGAAGAACTACGGTGGGTCGGCGAGGATCATCGAACCCATCACCACCCGACGCGGAGGAGACGGCGCGCCATGGCGAAGCAGAAGTTTGAGCGGACGAAGCCGCACGTGAACGTGGGGACGATCG
>JBHHYJ010000059.1:0-16706 GCA_046757485.1 Gemmatimonadota bacterium | reverse complement strand
CGCCACGGCCGGGGCCGCCACGTCGTCCTCCACGGCCGGCGCCGCCACCTCGCCCGCCGACGGTGCGGTCCCCTCGCCGACAGCCACGGGTGCCGCCTCCTCGTCGCGTGGCGCCTGCCGCGGGAGCCCCTCCGCGACCGCCTCCGGCACCGTCTCCTCCGAGGCCGAGTAGTTCACCCACTCGAGGCAGGTGACCCGGCGGCCATCGGCCAGCACGGATCCCTCCTCCACCAGCTCGCGGAACGGAAGGTAGACTCCCCGCAGCAGCGCTCCCCACTCGCTGCGCCCGAAGACCCCTCCCGCCGGTCGCGCCAGGTCCGCGAGACCGACGACGGCGAACTGCCACGGCTCGGGAAAGCAGGCCCCGTGTGCCTTCGCATCGCGCTCCGAGAGGAAGGCTCCCAGGCGCGTGTGGCTGTGATACCACCCGACGACCGTCGCCCCTTCCGCTCGGGCCGACTCGATCCGCCGCGAGATCGCCGCCACGGTCGTTCGGACATCGGCCTCCTCGGGAAGGGGGGAGGAAGAAGGCCACGCCTCCCGGCCGACCACCCACGGCTCTCCCTCGGGGCTCCGACACACCTCCCCCACCAGGAGCCCCCACCGTTCCGGGTCATCCCCGGAAAGGACGTGCGTCTCGATGTCACGCAGCGCTTGCGAGGTGAGATAGACGTCGGTGGAGACGGAGACCCGCGCCCCGCCCAGCCCCATCTTCACGGGAGTCCACAGGATGGACGCGTCCATGGGAGGGGCGGCGACGGGATGCTCCGGCGAAGCGCCTTCTCCGTTCTCCTCGGCCGTGGGCGGCCCGTTCTCGCCGACGGTTGAAGCTTCTTCCACCCTTCTCATCCACACCCGACTGGGGAAAACGCCCGCTCCGCGAGATCGACACGGGAACGCCGACGACGGCGCTCCGGGGAAGCTTGGATCGCGGGCGCCGACGGCGTCCCGGACGCCTGTCTTACCACCGCGAGGTTCCAGGGATCCCCGGACAGAGCCCTCATCGCCTCTCCCGCCCGGCGGTCCGGCCCGCCCGACCCCCCCCTGACCGAGCCCGGGGTTCCCTCGCCGGCGACCGTCCGGCGGTCGCCTCAGTACAGGGTGAGCAGATCCAGAATCGGCACGCCCATAAGACTCGAGCGGCCCGTGCGGACGCTGGCCAGCACCTCGATCGTCTCCAGACCTCGCAGCCGCTCCACGGCCGACAGGAGCCGGGGCGGAACGGCCAGGTACACGAAGCCCTCCTGCGGGTCGGGTGCCCGGGCCAGGAGGAACGGTTCTCCCTCGTAGAAATCCGTGCGCGCCGCCTCCGCTTTCTCGAGCGAGATGAACTGCACCGACCAGCGGACCCGGCGTCCTCGATACTGGCTCGGGTTCGCTCTGAGGTCCGCCGCCGACAGCTCGGCCAGGGTCGAGTCCTGGCCGGCCGGGGAGAGATCATCGGTCGGCACCCACCCCTCCAACCGGACCCGGGCCCATCCCGGACGGCGGTCCAGGACCTCGAGGTCCGCCCCGCCCCGCAGCACGGCCGCCGTGTCCCCTCGGGGAGAGACCCTGAGGCCGACGCCGGACGGCCCCACGACGACCCTCTCTCTCTCCTCCGCTGAAGCCGTCGGGGCGGCGGGCCGTTCGCCGGCCGGCGGCGGGCGGTTCACCTGCCGAGCCGGAGCCCTCTCCGCCGCCGCGACCGCGGCCAGGGAGGGACCCCACACCCAGCCCGCCCGCCGCACGTGGGTCCACCCCTGGCCATCCTCCACCTTCTCCAACAGGAAGCCCTGAAGCAGCCGGGCCAGGATTCGACCTCCGGGTCGCTCCCGCAGGTTCTCTCCCGCGGCGGCGGAGACCGCCAGGTCGAAGCCGTCCCGCTGCGTGCGCACCAGGGACGGCGTCCAAACCCACCCTTCCAGCCGCACCTGGGTCCAGGCCCCACGGCGGCCCAGCACGGGGAACTCCGCATCCCTCATCACGGTGCCGAGACGCTTCCCGTTGGGCGTCTGTCGGAACGCCTCCTGCGGAACCGTGACCCGAACGCTCTGGGCGGCCAGGCGGCCCGGATCGCCTCCTCCCAACCCCGCGACCGTCGTCAGGGACAGGAGGCCGATGAACCGCGGAGCGCGGCGACCGGCGAGGGGGAACGGAGCGCGATGACCGTTCAACACAAGCACCCGCATCGTCCGAAACTGGAAACGGCCGGGCGGCCCGCCTACATTCCCGGACTGGCCGAGAATCGGCCGCACGGTGCGAGAATCCCTTCTGTGAAAAGAGTATAGACGCACCGCAAAAGCGGTGTCAAACAAGAGACGGTGCATGCTTCCTCGCCCCAAAGGCCTGATCTCTCCGGCTCGCTCCCTGCGGACGGCCGCCGCGCTGATCCTCCTCGTGGCGCCGGGCGCCACGGCCCAGCAGGAGCGCATAGATTCCCCCTACCGCTGGGCACCCGGCGCCCTCCGCGTGGGTCTGGTCGGGGGGTACTTCGACAGCAGCCGGGGCAGCTTCGATTTCGGTCCCGGGCCGACGGCCGTGGTGGGTGGCCGCTTCCGGGCCCGCATCAGCAGCCCGCTCACCATCGAGCTGGGCACCCTGATCGGTGATTCCCGCCGTTTCGTGATAGACCCGCGCCTGGCCGAGGGACCGGCGCCCGTGGACACGGTGTCCACCACGTGGGGCCTGTTGCAGTTCGGACTTCAGCTCTCCCTGACCGGGTCGCGGACGTGGCACCGGGTCCAGCCGTTTCTCCTCTTCGGGACGGGCTTGATGTTCGGGCTCCGCGAGGAGCGGAGCGAGATCTTCGCGGAGCCGGAGCTGGAGGGCTTCCGATACAACCTGGGAACCGCTCCTCTCTTTCAGGCGGGGCTCGGCACGGAGATCCGGGCCTCCCGCCGGCTCGGCATCGGTCTGGAGGCCCGGGACTATCTCATTCGACTCAAGGCGCCGGACGGCTTCTTCCTGCCCGAGGTTCTGGACACGATCGAGGAGGCCGGAGCCCCCGCTCCCCGGGATACCCAGTGGCCGAGCAACGTGGAGTTCAGCGTTTCCCTGTGGTACTACCTCTGAAGCCGGGAAACGGGAGAGCCGCCGTCGTTCCGACCGCCGGGTCTCCCGCCGCGGCCGTGCCGACACGCCCGGCGGTCGCGAGGAGCGGATCCGCCGCCACCCCCCCGTTGAGGAACAGCCTTCTCGCGCTCGCCTCGAAGGTCGCGCTTCCCGGGCTTTTCCTTCTCGCGGGAGCCGGCCCGGGCTCGGTTCGGGACGCGGCGGCCCAGGTCCCGACCCCTCGCGACACCCGCGAGCGGCAGAACCCGGCTCGCGGCCTGGATCGGCAGGAGCTGGGTCGGCGGCTCGAGCGTCTCATCGAGGACCCCGCGCTGGCGCGGGCCCACGTGGGCCTCGCGGTCCAGGTGGCCGAGACGGGCGAGGTGCTCTTCACCCACGCCGCGGAGAGACGCTTCACCGCCGCGAGCACCGCCAAGCTCGTGACCGCGGCCGCCGCTCTCCGCCGCCTGGGGCCGGAGTATCGGTGGCGCACCCGGCTCGAGGCGATCGGCGAGATCCGCGACGACACCCTTTTCGGCGACCTCTGGGTGGTGGGCGGGGGCGACCCCCGGCTCACGACCGGCGAGCTGGCCGGGTGGCCGGCCCTCCTCCGGGAGGCGGGCATCCTTCACGTCCGAGGGGACCTGGTGGGAGATGACCGGGCGTTCAGCGGTCCGCGGTGGGGCCGGGGCTGGATGTGGGAGGACGTGTACGCCGGCTGGGGTGCCGGCGTGAGCGCTCTCCAGCTTTCGCCGGGGCGGGTCCGCGGCCGGCTCCTACCGGGCCCCGAGGTGGGGTCACCGGCCCGCCTTCGGTTCCTGGACCCCGCTTCCCCTCCCCCGGTCGTGAACCGGGTGCGGACGGGAGCCCCGGCCTCCGAGCTGCGGCTCGAGTTCGAGCCCTCCCTCGAGGATCGGACCGTGTACCTCACGGGCTGGATCCCGGCCGGCAGGGACAGCGTGCGCCTGAGCCTGGCTCCGGCCCACCCCACGCGGCACCTGCTGGGTCGTGTGCGCGACGCCCTGGCCGACGGGGGTGTCGAGATCGGAGGAGAGGCGCGGCGGGCGAGAGCGGAGGAAAGGCCGGCCGGCGTGACCTGGAGCCGGGAGCTCCCTTCGGAGACCCTGGCGGAGATCGTGGGGGAGTTCCTGAAGGAGAGCGACAACCAGATGGGCGAGACGCTCCTCCGCACCCTCGGGCTCGAGCTGGGCGGCGCGGGAAGCGCCGAGGAGGGGCTGCGGGTGCTGGAGGAGACCCTCGCCGGATGGGCGATCGAGCCGGGCGCCGTGAGCCTGGCCGACGGGAGCGGCCTCTCCCGCTACACGGTAGCCACCCCGGCGGCCCTCGTGCGGCTTCTCCGCCGGGCCTGGCAGCTTCCCGGCTTCGAGGCTCTGCGGGCCGCGCTCCCCGTCGCAGCCCGCGACGGAACGCTGGCCCGGCGGCTGGAGGCGACCGCGGCGGAGGGGAACGCCCGCGCGAAGACCGGCTCCCTCTCCGGCGTCCGGGCGCTCGCCGGGTACGTGAGGGATTCCGACGGAGAGACGCTCATCTTCGCGCTCCTGGTGAACGGGTACGATGCGCCGGGCGAGGTGGCCGCGGCGCTGGAGGATCTCCTCGTGGAGCAGCTCTCCCTCTACCACGGTCCCGACTACGCACGCCGCCGCGAGGCGGGGCCGGAGCGCAGGCCGTGAGCCTCGAGGCGAGGCCGAAGCGCAGGCCATGAGCCTCGAGCCGGGCCCGGAGCCCCGGCCGTGAGCCCCGAGCCGCGGCGGTGAGACCGGCCTCCGGGGAGGGCGGGCGCCCCCCCGCCGGGGCGCACGGGTCGGCCCGCTTCGCGGAAGCCGACTGGCTCTCCTACCCCGAGGCCCTGGCCGTGGTGCTCGAACGGTGTGACCGGCTGGCCTCGGAACAGGTTTCGCTGGAGGACGCCCTGGGCCGCGCCCTCGCCGAGGAGGTCCGCTCCCCCGTGGACCACCCGCCGTGGGACAACAGCGCGATGGACGGATTCGCGGTGCGGGCCGCGGATGTGGCGGGCGCCTCGCGCGAGCGGCCGGTGACCCTTCCGATCTCCGGCGAGGTGCCGGCCGGCTCCTTTCCCGCCGGACCGCTGGCCCCCGGCGCGGCCGTCCGGGTGATGACGGGAGCTCCGGTCCCCCCGGGGACGACCGGGGTGATCCGGGTCGAGCACACCGATGGGGGCCGGAACGGGGAGGTCCGCGTGTACGACGACGCCGACGCGGAGCGGCACATCCGCCGCGCCGGCGAGGACATCCGGGCGGGCGACTCCCTCTTGAACGCGGGCGATGAGTTGACGCCGGGGGCGGTCGCGGGCCTGGCGCTCGCCGGCCGCCGCCGGATCGCCGTCGTTCGCCGGCCCCGCGTGGCCGTGCTGGCCACCGGGGACGAGCTCGCCGACTTCGAGGCGTACCCCGAGGTCCTGGCGGGCCGCAAGATCATGAACACGAACAGCTACGCGCTGGCGGCCCAGCTCCGATCCGCCGGCGCGGATCCGCTCCTGCTCGGGATCGCCCGCGACGACCCCGCCGACCTCCGTCGCCGGATCGAGGCGTCCGCGGGATGGGACGCGCTCCTGTCGGTCGCCGGGGTGAGCGTGGGCGAGCACGATCACGTGAAGGAGACGCTGGAGTCCCTGGGCATGGAGCGCCTCTTCTGGCGGATCCGCATGCGCCCGGGAAGCGCCCTCGTCTTCGGTCTGCTGGGCGATCGACCGTTCTGGGGGCTGCCCGGGAACCCCGCCTCGGCGATGGTCACGTTCGAGGCGCTCGCGCGTCCCGCGATCCGCCGGCTGGGCGGCCACTCGCGCGTGCACCGGAGGCGGGTGCGAGCCATCCTCGGCGAGCGAATCGCCTCCAGCCAGGAGATCACCCACTTCTTCCGGGTCCGGCTCGAGGAGTCGGTGGACGGCCCTCCTGTGGCCCGACTCACGGGCGCTCAGGGCTCGGGCAGGCTCCGGTCGATGCTGGCCGCCGACGGTCTCCTCGCGGTGCCGGAGGGCGTGGAGGCGCTGGAGGAGGGGGAGGAGGTGGACGTGATCCCGCTGCGGGAGTGATCTCCCCCGGATCCCGAGGCGGCGCGGGCGATGGCTCGAGCCGGGAGGCCTCCCGGGCCGCCGCGAGCGACTCCCCGGCCGACGTGAGCGATCCCCCGGCCGGCGCGAGCGACCCGGCGGCCGGCGTCACTCTCTTCGTCGGCACGCGCAAGGGCCTCTTCCGGGCGTCCTCGGACCGGGATCGGCATCGCTGGACTCTGGAGGGGCCGCACCTGGCGGGCTACGAGGTCTATCACGCGGTGGCGGACCCCCGCCACCCCGGGAGCGTGTACGCGGCCGTCAACCACATGGTGTGGGGGAGCCACCTGTACCGCAGTCTCGACGGGGGCTCGAGCTGGGAGCCATCCCCGGGGCGCCTCGCGTTTCCCGCATCGACGGGCCGTCGCGTGCGCGCGCTCTGGCACGTGGCACCCGGCCACGCGGACCACCCGGACCGCCTCTACGTGGGGACGGATCCGGCGGCCCTCTTCGTGAGCGATGACGGCGGGGAGCGCTGGCGCTGGCTCCCAGGCCTGGAGGAGCATCCGAGCCGGCCGAGCTGGCAGTCCGCGCGGGGCGGCCTCTTTCTCCACTCCATCCAGCCCGACCCCGGGGAGCCGTCCCGCCTGTACGTCGCCGTGTCGGCCGGCGGATGCTACCGGAGCGAGGACGCCGGCGAGAGCTGGCGCCCGATCAATAGGGGGATCCGCGCCGAGCACCTGCCGGACCCCGAGGCGCCGGCCGGTCACAACCCGCACGCCCTCCGCCTCCATCCCGGGCATCGGAGCCGCCTCTACCTGCAGGGATACGACGGGGTCTACCGAAGCGACGACGGGGGAGACGGGTGGACGGAGATCACGGACGGGCTGCCCAGCGGCTTCGGGTACGCGGTGGCGCTCGACGCCTCCGACCCGGACCGCTGCTGGGTCGTGCCCGAGGAGGGCAGCCACATGCGATGCGTCTGCGAGGCGCGGCTGCGCGTGTACGAGTCCGGCGACGGGGGAGGGTCCTGGGCGGCGCGGAGCGAGGGACTCCCCCAAGAGCACGCCTACCTCTCCGTCCTCCGCGACGCCCTGTGCACGGACGGCCTGGAGCCGTGCGGGGTCTACCTCGGAACCTCGACCGGGCACCTCTTCGGCAGCCGGGACGGGGTCGGCTGGACCCTGCTGGCGGGCTTCCTGCCCACGATCCTCTCGGTGACGGCGGTCGGCTCGCGGTGAGAGCCCGTGAAAGCCCACGCACACGGCCCGCAGGGGTTCTCCCACAGACTCCCACGCTCTCTCTGACGGACTCCCCCTCGAGCACGGGGCCGGGTGCTCACGTGGCCTCCGGACCGCTCCTTCGGGAGCTCCCCGCCGCGCCTCCTCTCCACTCGATCACGGTGGCCGCCGTCGTGTAGCCGCCCCCCACGGCGGTCAGCACGATGAGGGCCGGATCCGGAACGGTGCCATGCCGGCCCCGCAGCACCTCGTCCAGGGTGACGGCCACCGTGGAGGCGGAGAGGTTGCCGTACGTCTCGATCGTGTGGATCACGCGGCCCTTCGCCAACTTCAGGTACCGCTCGAGCCCCTGGGTGATGCGCAGGTTCGCCTGGTGGGGGATGACGAAATCCACCTCGTCCCAACCGCGGCCCGCCGTCTCCAGGGCCCGGGTCGCCACCTCCGCCATGGACA
The DNA here is from genome assembly GCA_046757485.1 of Gemmatimonadota bacterium. Classification (GTDB taxonomy): domain Bacteria; phylum Gemmatimonadota; class Gemmatimonadetes; order Palauibacterales; family Palauibacteraceae; genus JBHHYJ01. The sequence continues at coordinate 8,951 of JBHHYJ010000059.1, read as the reverse complement.
GGATCGCCTTCTTGAGGATCTGCGGCCCGCCCACCATGTGGAGCTTCGGAAACGGCTCCTCCTCCGCCTCCCAGCCCTGGCCGATGAGGTAGAGGGGATCCCGATCGTAGTCGCCCGTGAGCCGAGGGTGGCCCAGGATCCCGTCACCGGCCGTCGACGGGGTAAGGATCAGCGCGCCGGCACCGTCCCCGAACAGGACGGCCGTCTTCGGGTCCGAATAGTCGGTGACCCGAGAGAGGGTGTCTCCCGAGATCACCAGGATGTTGGCGGCCACCTGGCTCCTGATGAGGGAGTACCCGGCCGCGGCCGCGTACACGAAGCCGGCGCAGGCCGCGTTCAGGGTGAACCCACCGAGCCGCGGCACGTCGAGGAGCGCCGCGACGGTGCAGGCGGAGTTCGGCACGATGTCCGACGAGGTGAGCGAGGCGACGATCACGGCGTCGAGGTCGCAGGCCGCCATGCCGGCCATCTCCAGCGCCCGGCGGCCCGCTTCGGCGCACATCTCTTCCGTCGTCAGGCCGCTCTCGGGGGTGAGAACCCGGCGCTCCCGGATCCCGGTCACCTGCCGCGACCAGAGGTCGAACACCTCCACGGCCGAGAGAGCCTCTCGCTCGACGCCGCGCAGGGAGGCCCTGGCACGCTCCACGTCGAACGCCTCGCGGATCGTCGCCCGCTCGAAGAGCTCCCGGTTGTCCAGGATCGTCGGAGGAAGGTAGCTGCCCGAGCCCGCGATCCTCGCGGTCAGCTCAGCGCTCAAGGGAACCCCTGGGCGGGGGGAAGGGGCCGGAAGCCATGGGCGCGAGTATAGGGCGCGGACGGCCGGGCCTCAATGCCGGGCCCCGGCGTCAGCGGCGGCGAGCCCGACCGCGTCGGCAACCCGCGGCGGCGAGAGCCGGCTCCCTCGGGCGGAGGGGCTCCCGCTCGGCGCCCTAGGGCGTCGTCGCGCCGCCCGACCCGCCTCCGGCGGGTCCCCGCTGGCCCCACGGCGCTCGTAACGCGACCCGCCGTGGTCCGTCCACAGGGCCTTCTTACCCTCCCCCGAGACCCTTGCGCACCGAGTCCGCCGCATCGGCCGGCCGCATCTGCCCCCGGCGGATGAACCCCCGCACGGCGGCCGTCAGGGAGAGGAGTCGGTTTCCCCGGTAGCCCCGCGCCGCCGCCTCTTCCACCAGGCCGCGGGCCGCGGGCTGCGGCACCCCCTCCCCGAGAAGATCGCCCATCACGACGAGAAGCATGGAGAGATCCCGGGGATGGCTGCGGGCGAAGGATCGAACCGTGGAGCCCTCGATCCCGCGCCGGAGCGCCTCGGCGGCCTGGACGAGCCCCTTCTCCCCCCCCGACCGCCCGATGAGGGACCGGGCCTCCCGGAGCTGGTCCGCGTACTCGGCGACCGCCTTGAGGACCTGGCCGGGAGGGGCGCGTTTCGCGGACCCCTCGAGCGCTTTCTCCATCAGCGGGTCGACGGGCAGGCCGTCGCGCTCCGCCTCCCGGATGAGCTGGAGGATCCGCTCCCCGTTGCGGCCCGGAAAGGCGGTGCGGATCCGGTCCGGATCGCGCTTCTGGGCCACGAGATCGCCCGGTGCGGAGACGAGGGCGGTCGCCACGAGGAGCAGGAGCCCCACCGCCCGCCCGCCCCAGTGCGGGGACCGGCTCCCGGGACTCCCCCGAGGAGGTCGGCGCGTCGAGCGGGACGGGGCATCCCGCCCCCGGCCTTCCGCCATCGCCGAGCCTCCCGGCTCCCTCGCGCGCGCCTCAGATGCCCGAGGACTGCGGGGTGGCAATGGCCAGCACCGCATTCCGGTTCCCGAAACCGTCGTCCGCATATCTCTCCGCGTACGGGTCCGTGACCCAGGTGGAGCCATCCACGACGAACATATACTCGTGCACCCCGGGCGTCAGGGGGACGAGGGCCGTCCAGATTCCGTCCCCGTCCAGATCCTGGAGCTCGACCTGCGGGGTCCAGTCGGTGAAATCGCCGGCCAGCGATACGGAGCTCGCGGCGGGAGCGTCCAGCAGGAACTGGACGTACACGGACTGGACGCTCGTCCCGGCCGCGCCGGTGAGGGCGGCCGGCCCGATCGGAGGTCCGGCCGTCGGCCCGCCCGTCCGGGGGAGGAGCACCGCCAGGGCGACCACCGCGGCGGCCGCCAGTCCGGCGAGCGGTGCGACGCGCACCGGCCGGGGGCTCACCCACCACTTCCACGCCCTCCTCCACACCGGCGTCGGCGGCGAGGCGAGAATCGCCCGGACGACCCGGGATTCCAGGTCGGCGGGCGCCCCGGCCGGACCGAGGCCCCGCACCTCCGTCAGGAACGCCTCCCACGCTCGGGCTTCCGCGCGCAGCTCCTCCGGCAGCTCCTGCTCCGCGAGCTCCCCATCCAGGAACCTGTGCAGCTCTTCTCTCATTGAACGGGTCATCATCGATACCGCGACAGTAGGTTCTGCAGCTCCTCCCGGGCCCGGTGCACCCGCATCTTGAGCGCGGGCACCGAGACGCCGAGATGCTCGGACATCTCCTCGTACGACCACCCTTCCACGTGCTTGAGCACGAACGCCTCCCGCTGCTCGTCGGTGAGCTGCTGAAGGGCTCGCTGAATCTCTTCTCTCAGTTCCGATCGCTCCGCGGCCGCTTCCGCCTCTTGCCGGAGCTCCGGAGCGCCCCCCGCCGCGTCCAGGGAGAGGTCGCGCCGCCTCCGGCTCTTCAGGTGGTCCTTCGACAGGTTCGCCGCTATGCGGAACAGCCACGCTCCCACCCGATCCGGATCCCGGCAGGCTCGCAGGTTCCGGAAGCCCTTGATGAACGCCTGCTGGACGATGTCGGCCGCCTCATCCGGCCGACCCGCCATGCGGAGCGCGTGCCGATACAGGACGTCCTTGTAGCGGGCGACGAGGAGCTCGTACTCCTCCTGCCGGCCCGCCAGCACCGCGCGTACGACCTCGGCGTCCGACGACCCGGAGCGCCCCGCCCGCGACACCGCCTCCCCCGGGCGCGACGGGGCTTCTCCCCTGTCGTCACTCCGTTCCGCCCGAATAGACGATTCCGTCCCGTGATCCGTCACGCCTCCTCCCGCGGCCGACGCCCCCACCCGACCTCCGTCCGGGCCCGGACCGCCTCGCGATCCCGTCCCACTCGCCCGATGCAGGGGAGAATAGCCCGGAGGCGACCGAGCTTCCACCGCCCCCGTCCCCCCTCCGCCCGCCGAACGGCGCGTCGGCTCGCGCCCCACGGTAGCGAAGGAGACCCGAAGGCGGACATTTCTATTGCAACGAAACCGGACATTTCTACTGCAACAGTACACGAAGGCGGACATTCCTAATGCCGGGGACCCGCGACCCGGCTAGTTTGCCGACGTGACCGGCCCGTTTCCCCGCTCGCTTGCCGAGATTCCGACCCCAGCGCTGCTCCTGGACCTGGAGGCGCTCGACGCCAACCTGCGTCGGATGGCCGACCGGAGCCGGGAGCTGGGGGTCGCGCTGCGGCCGCACGTCAAGACGCACAAGTGCCTCGAGGTGGCCGAGCGCCAGCGGGAGCTGGGGGCGCGGGGCTTCACCGTCTCCACCCTGTACGAAGCCCGCACCTTCGCCGAGGCCGGCTTCACCGACCTCACGTGGGCGTTCCCGCTCATCCCCGGCCGCGCGGAGGAAGCCGTCCGGCTGGCCGGAAAGTGCCGGTTGGGGCTCACCGTGGACTCCCGCGAGGCGATCGAGGCCCTGGAGACCGCGGGGTCGCGGGCCGGCGCCCGGCCGCTCCGCACGTGGCTCAAGGTGGACAGCGGCTACGGCCGCGCCGGGGTGGACCCCCACGGAGACGAAGGCCCACGGCTCGCCGAGGCGATCCACGGATCACGCGCTCTCTCCCTGGCGGGGATCCTCTCCCATGCGGGCCACACGTACCGGGGCCGCTCGCCCGAGGAGGTCCGCGCCGCCGCGGAGGAGGAACGGGAGGTGATGGTCGGCTTCGCCGACCGGCTTCGCGGCTCGGGAATCCCCGTCGAGGAGGTGAGCGTCGGCTCCACGCCCGGGATGGCCCGCGTGCGTGGCCTGGACGGGGTCTCCGAGGCACGACCCGGCAACTACGCCTTCCACGACCACACCCAGGTGCGCCTCGGGACGTGCCCGCTCCGCGCGTGCGCCCTCACCGTTCTCTCCACCGTGGTCTCTTCCCGGCCGGGGCGGGAGCGGTGCGTCCTGGACGCGGGCGCCCTTGCCCTCTCCAAGGAGGCGGCCCCGGGCGATCCGCCCGCCTACGGCTTTCCGTTCGCCGACCCCGAGGCCGGCGCTCCGGACTCCGAGGTGGCCATCGTCTCCGTGAGCCAGGAGCACGGGATCCTCAACCGCCGCCTTCCCGTGGGAAGCCGGGTGCGGATTCTGCCGATCCATGCCTGCCTCACCGCGGCCTGCTTCGACGAATACCACGTCGTGCGCGGGGAAGAGGTGCTCGGGCGCTGGAGGGTACGCCGCGGTCGATAGCCGACGGCCCTGGTCCGGCTCTTGCCGGAGGAGATCGGGTGTTCCCGAGGTCCGTATACGGAAGCCAGGACACTTCGAAAACGTCCGTCATCCGGGCGCTCGAGGCGGGGAGTCAGGATGCGACAGGTACGTCCGATCTTGCTGCTGCTGCTGGTGGTCGTGGGCACGGGGGGAGCCGTGTACGCGAAATGGCCGGATCCTGCCCTGCCGCTGGCTATCGGCTTCGCGGGACTGCTCTTGCTGCACCTCCACACCTTCGCGCGGCTCACACGGCTGGAGAGGCAGCCGGCCCCCGCCCCTTCCTCGCGGCGCGGTCGAGCTTCCGCCACGCCATCGCGTAAATCCAGGAAACACAAGAGGATCGGCACCAGCAAGTCGGCCAGTGTCGTCCCGGGTCGGGTGGTGAAGCCGAGCCCTCACGACCCGCTCGACCCGCCGGACGCCTCGCCGGAGGAACAGGAAAAGGTGGAGGAGTTCCTCAAGGTCGTTCTGGACGACGCGCCCGAATCCGAAGAAGTCTCGTTCCTCCCTCCCTACGCGAGCGATGAGGGGGGCGACAGCCCGTCTTTCGGGCCGGATTCCGCCGAGCTGCAAGGGCCGGCGGAGTTCGACGCCGAGGAGCCGTACGCGGAGGCGGCAGGCGTGCCGGAAGACCGGGCCGCATATGGCAATGTGCCAATCCCCCGGCACTTTGCACTCGGCACGGTGGCGATCATCCGGGGGGCGCTCACGCCGTCCCAGGTCGCCGAGATTCTCGTCGAACAGCGCAAGCGGCCGAAGGAGCGCTTCGGGGAGGTGGCCGTCGAGCTGGGGTTTCTGACCCACGAGGAGCTGGAGGAGCTTCTGGTGGCCCAGCAGCAGGGCCTGTTCACCGACGAGGAGATCCAGGAAGCCCGCACGCGAATTCGGGGGTTCCGGGCGCTGGAGTCCGCCAGCCCCACCTCCTGAGCCCGCCGCCCCCGCCCCGTTACGCCTCCAGCCGCGCCACCCGGTGGCGGGCCACCGCGTACGGAACGGTCGTCGCCACCACGCACAACCCGGCCGTCAGCCCCACGGCGAGCAGAAGCTCTCCCGCGAACGGTTCTCGCGTCACGCGTCCCGGAAGCCCGCTCAGCACGTATCCACGCAGGGTCCAGAACTGGACGGTCAGCACGGCCCCCAGCGTCACCACGGCTCCCGTCATGAAGAGGAGTCCCCCCAGGGAGGTGGGTATCTGGGCCGCGTTCTCCGTCTCGAACTTCGGGAGGGCGATGCCCCACGCCAGCGCCTGGGCGACGAGCGCCAGGGTCAGCGCCGCCACCGAGACGAGCGACAGGAGCAGGAGGCCGGCTCGCACGCCCAGAATCACGTTCGTCAGGCCGGTGAGCCCCAGAGCCAGGAGGAGGAGGGGGAGGGCCCCGGTCCAGAACTTCGACCACAGGAGCATCGCGGGAGGGAGGGGAGAGGAGCGGAGGAGCCACAGTGCCTGTCCCTCGAGGCTGAAGGCGGGGAAGACGAAGCGGGCGGCCACCGCGGCCAGCACGAACCCGGCCAGCCCCAGATTCAGGAGCATGACGATCGAGACCATGAACCGACCCACGGCGGCGCCGGAGTGGAGCGGCAGGACCCGCATGTTGTACACGTAGACGACCAACAGCACGCCCAGGATCAGCAGTTGAGACCATTGGGCGGGATCTCGGAAGAAGAGACGGAGATCCTTCAGGATGAGCTGGCGCCGGCCGAGGTCCAGGCCGGACAGCCCGCGCTCCACCCACCGCCACGCACGACCCCTCCGGACCCGGCTCCTGGCCCCCTCCTGGGCCCGGGTGAAACCCTCCGCCCACGTGCGCCGGTGGAGGAACGCTCCGGCGACCACCGTCGCGCCCGCCGTGCTCCACAGAAGCAGAAACCAGAACGGGTCCAGGGTGCCGTCCAGTCGCCCCCGGAGGAGCTCGGCCACCCAACCGGAGGGAAGCCAGCTCGCCGAGGGACCCTCCAGCACGGCGAGAAAGTCCACCAGGTTCCGGAAGCCTTCCGGCCGTACGAGCTGCTCCGGGCGCAGCAGCCGCAGCCCGAGGATCAGCAGCGCCACGGCCAGCACGCCGATCATCGCCAGGAGGTCACGCGTCCGGCGGGCGGGAAAGCTGCGCACGAGTACCATCGTGATGGCGCTGCCGGCCGCCGCGGGGATCACCAGGAACGGGATCAGGCCGGCCAGCGCCACGAGATAGAAGGAAAAGCCCGCCCCGTACACGTGCTCATACGCGGCCAGGATCGGAACGAGCAGGAGCACGACCATCCAGGAGGAGCTGGCCAGCGTCTCCGTCAGGCGGGCACCGTACAGGGAGAGCCAGTCCACCGGAGCGGCGACCACCGCCGGCAGGTCCCGGGCGAGGAAGAAGGAGGAGAGGGCCGCGATCGTGTTGGCCAGAAGGAGGATGCACAGGAACATGAGAAAGCCCAGCCCGAGAAGCTTCGAGGCCAGGATCGGTCCGACCTCCGGATAGCTTCGCAGGCCGCGCAGCAACCGCACGGCCAGCAGGTACGCACCCCCACCCCCCGCCCCGGCGGCCACCAGGAAGGAGACCCCCCGTACGAGCCTGCCCTGCACGGCCCGCCGCCCGCCCAGCATCGCCAGCCACTTCGGCCGCAGGAGGATGAGAAAGCCGGACCCGGCGCCCACGGGCGGCGCCCCGTGGGCCGTGGAGAGCGCCCTCGCCCCGGAGCTCGCCTCCACGCTACCCGCCCAGCACCCGGGCCAGCTCGCGCTCGGCCACCCCTCCGGTGAGCTTCAGGAAGATCTCCTCCAGCCGTCCCCCGACCTCCGACGCGTGGGCCCGCAGCTCCTCCATCGACCCCTCCACGAGGATCTTTCCCCGGTGGATCACGGCCATCCGGTCGCACAGCGCTTCCGCGAACTCCAGCGTGTGGGTCGAGATGAGGAGCGTCCCCCCGCGATCGGCGAAGGACCGCATCAGGTCCTTGAGGAGCCGCGCGGACCTGGGATCCAGTCCGACCATCGGCTCGTCGATCACCCACACGCTGGGCCGGTGGATGAGGGCAGAGGAGATGATGAGCTTCTGTCGCATCCCGTGGCTGTACGACTCCACCAGCTCGTCGCGCCACGCTTCCAGCTCCCACAGCGAGAGCAGCTCGTCGATCCGGGTCTCGAGCTCCGCGCCATCCTGCCCGTACAGCCCGGCGACGAAGCGGAGCAGCTCCGCGCCGGTCAGCTTCTCGTACACGAACGGCCGGTCCGGCACGAAGCCCAGGCGCCGCTTCGCCGCGTACGGCTCCCGGACCACATCGTGCCCCTCGATGAGCACCCGCCCCGCATCGGGCGTGAGGATGCCGGCGATCATCCGCAGGGTGGAGGTCTTCCCCGCCCCGTTCGGCCCCAGCAGCCCGAAGATCTGCCGGGACGTCACCTCCAGGTCGACCGCATCGACCGCCGTGAAGGACCCGTACCGCTTCGTCAGACCCTCGAGGCGGATCATCCGCCCGACCCGTCCCGCTCTCGAGGCGCGACGGGGGAGCTCTCTCGGGCCGGGCTCGTGAGCTCCCGGTACGGGAAGTAAGCCAGCTCGAACGCGGTCCGCTCCAGTCGCAGGCCGGCGATCGTGCGGGCCTCCAGGAGCCGGCCGTCCTCGTCCACCCAGGACCGCAGTCGGACTCCCCGCAGCTCCTGCTCCACCAGCCACGCCCGGACGGTGTCGGTGCGGGCCGGCAGCCACCGGCCCGTGTCGTCCGTGGTCGCGCTGTCGGGATACGTTCGGATCGCCTCGTCGATCACCCGCAGCTCGACCGGGCGCAGCTCGAGGCTCAGCGGATCCAGAATCGGGAGGCGGAGGCGGTCACCGGGACGAAGGGAGCCTTCGGCGGCCAGCCGCAGGGCAACGGCGGAGGAGAGGACCACCGGCCCGTCGAGCGGCGCGGTAACGGCGTCCGGGGGTCCGTCCCGGGTCGTTCGGGCCCGCAGCAGGCTGTCCCCGATGACCTCTCCCTCCACGGAGACCGCGCCCAGGACGCCCGCCGTGCGGGCCGCGAAGCGCCGGAGGCTCAACGACGGTCCCAGCTCGGCCCGAGTGCTCAACCCGGCGGCGCCCGACCCTCCGAGCTCCGGAAGGCGGAGCTCGAGACGCTCCTCCAGAAGAAAGCCCTCGCCGCCGGGGAGGGTGTCCACACGGCTCTGCGCCCAACCGACCTGACGATCCTGGCGAAGTACGGTGTAGTAGGAGGTTCCGGGCGGGAGCATCCGGGCGCCCGAGGCGATGACCTCGGTCAGGGGACGGAAGTACTGCCGCTTCACGTGCCAGCCGAGGGTGGCCACCCACAGCACGAGAATCCCCAGGCCCAGGCGGGCCCGACCCGACACCTTCATCCTCCCCCTTCTCGCTCGGTCGACCGAGACGCCGTCTTCGAAGTCTAAGAGACCGCCGGGCTTGCCGCCACGGTCACGGAGCCCGGGGCGATCTCCCGCCGCCCGGGGCGATCTCCCGCCG
>JBHHYJ010000058.1:0-17693 GCA_046757485.1 Gemmatimonadota bacterium | reverse complement strand
GTCGAGAGCTCGACGACGGGCCTCGCATCGACGCAGGCGGCTTCGGCGGGCCGCCTGCGGCGAGCTCCTTCAGATGGACACCTCGATTCACCCGTCTCCTCCTCTTGCTCCTCGTCCTCGCCGCAGCCACCCTTAGAACCAGCTGACGCCGTCGGCGCCGCGAGGCCGGTGCCGCTTTTGTGGGCGAGCGTGCGGGGAGAAGGGGTGCTGTGAGGGACCCGACGTACGACATCATCGTCGTCGGTGGCGGCACGGCTGGCCTGGTCACGGCGGCCGGTTGCGTCTCCCTCGGCGCGCGCACCGCCCTGGTGGAGCGGGACCGTCTCGGCGGGGAGTGCCTGTGGACCGGTTGCGTGCCGAGCAAGGCGATGATCGGCTCGGCCCGCCTGGCCGAGAGGATGCGGCGGTCGCGCGAGTTCGGCCTTCCTCCGGCCGAAGTGCACCCCGACGGCGCCTCGGTGCTGGAGAGCGTGCGCGCGGTCCGCGCGCGCATCCAGCCGCACGACGATCCCGCCAGGTTCCGCGCGATGGGGGTGGAGGTCCTGGAGGGCGACGCGCGCTTCCTTACTCCCCACGAGATCGAGGTGGGGGGGCGCGGGCTGCGGGGGCGTCGATTCGTCATCGCCACGGGAAGCCGACCCGCCATTCCGCCGATCCCCGGGCTCGATGAGACGGGATACTTCACCCACGAGACGGCGTTCGACCGTCCGACGATCCCTAGCTCGGTGATCATCGTCGGGGGCGGGGCCATCGGCATCGAGTTCGCCCAGGCCTACCGTCGTCTCGGGACGCGGGTGTGCGTGGTCGAGATGCTCGAGCGCATCCTTCCCCGGGAGGACCCGGAGGTGGTGGAGAGGCTCCGGGAGGTGCTGGCGGCGGAGGAGATTCCGATCTTCACCGGCTGCCGCGGGGTGAAGGCCACCCGCAGCGAGAAGGCGGAGCTCGAAGCCGTGCCGGGCGGAAGCACCCCCGGAGCGCCGTCTGAGACGATCCGGGCGGATGAGATCTTCGTCGCCACGGGCCGGCGGCCGAACGTGGAGGAGCTGGGCCTGGAGACGGCCGGCGTGGAGGCGGGGCGGGAGGGGATCATCGTCGATGCCAGGCTGCGCACGTCCCGGCGCCACATCTTCGCCGCGGGCGATGTGATCGGGGGTCACCTGTTCACCCACGTGGCGGACCACGAGGCCCGGGCCGTGGTGCGGAACGTACTCTTCCCGTTCGCGCGGCCGGTGCGCTACGACGCCGTGCCGTGGTGCACCTTCACCGATCCCGAGCTGGCCCATGTGGGGCTCACCGAGCCGGAGGCGCGCGAACGGTTCGGAGACCGGGTCCGAACGTACGTCTACGACATCGAGACGCTGGATCGGGCGATCACGGACCGGGCAGCGACGGGATGCGTGAAGCTGGTGACGGACCGTCGCGGTCGGCTCCTGGGCGGCCACATCCTCGCCCCCTCGGCCGGCACGATGATCATGGAGGTCGCCGTCGCCGTGAGGCACGGCCTGAAGATCGGCGCCCTGTCACGCCTCGTGCACCCGTATCCGACCATGGGCGAGGGAGTCCGACGGGCGGCCGACATGTACTACCGCGGCAAGCTCACGGAGCGGAGCCGCAGGTGGCTCGATCGCTACGCCGCGCTCCGGCGACGCGTCGGGCGTTGACGGGTGAGGGAGCGCGCCCGGTCCCTCGGGCTACCGGTCGCCCCGGGCCCCGTCGCCCTGGGCCTCGCCGGGCTCGCCCTCGCGGCGTGCGCGGGCCGGCTGCCACCGCCCCCGGGGCCACCGGCGGTGGAGCCTCCCCCCACCTCGGAGCCCCACGCGGCCGGCGAAGTCTCTCCTCCCGTGATGCTCGAGCCCCGCGAGCCTCCGATTCCGCCTCCGACCTGGATCGTCCCCACGCTGCGTTGGACGCCCGCCGCCCCCATGGAGGGCTCGGTCATCGCTCTGTGGATCGACCAGCCCGCGGGAGGTCGGGCGCCGATGCGAGTCGAGGCGGAGCTGGCCGGCGTTCCCGTCCCCTTCATCCGCCGCCGCGGCGGGTGGTTCGGGATCGCGCCGCTTCCGATCGAGAGCGCCGGCGTACGCTTCCTGAAGATCCGCTTCTTTCTGGCTCCGGAGCGAACGATCGATCAGCTTCGCATCCTGCGGGTCGGATCTCGCCACTACCCGGCGATCCGCCTCCGCGTGGGTTCCCGCTTCACCGATCCCTCCCCGGAGACCGTGGAGCGGCTGGCCCGCGAGCGGGCACGGATCGGCGAGACGATCGGCCGGGTGAGCCCCGCCTGGCTCGCCGTCGGTGGGTTCGGGTGGCCCCGCCGGACCCGCGTCACCAGCCCTTTTGGCCAGCGGCGGCTCTTGAACGGCCAGCTCCGAACCAGACACCTGGGACTGGACCTGGCCGGGCGGCGGGGTGAGCTGGTACGGGCGGCCGCCACCGGGCGGGTCGTCCTGACGGGACGCTTCCTTCTGCAGGGGAACGCGGTGTACCTCGACCACGGCCTCGGGGTGTACACCGGGTACTTCCACCTGTCGGATGTCGGTGTGAGAGAAGGAGAGCTCGTGCGCGGAGGCCAGCTCCTGGGTCACGTCGGCTCCACGGGGCGGGTCACGGGGCCCCATCTTCATTGGTCGCTCTACGTGGGCGGAGCGAGCCTGGATCCGAGCAGCTTGCTGGCGCTCGAGCTTCCGGCTGCCTCGGAGCTGCTGCCGGTCCGACATCTCTCCGCCGGGACCCCGACCCGTTGAGCGCGGACGCGTGAGCCGAATCGCGCTCGTCCTCGGCGGGGGTGTGTCGCTCGGAACGTACGTCGCCGGAGCGGTGATCGAGCTTCTCACCGCCCTCGAAAGGAATCGCCGGGGACCCTGCACGGTGGAGGTCATCGCCGGGGCCTCCGCCGGGGCTCTCGTCGGAGCCCTGGCGGCCCGGGCTCTGGCGATCAATCCCAACCTCCTGCCGTGGATCGAAAAGGCATGGGTCGAGGGGGTGGACGCGGAGCGGCTTCTCAACCCGGCGCGCGAGGACCGTTCCGGCCTGCTGGACGTCTCCGTCCTCGACGAGCTGAGCTCGGCACTCATCACGGCCGAGCCCGCTTCCGATGACCGGCGGTCCGCCGCCGCCGGCTCTCCCATCGGAGTCGGCATCGCCCTTTCCAACCTGCTGGGGGTCCGCTACCGCTTCCGCTACGGCTTTCTGAACGCGCCGGATCGCTACTTCGGCACCCGGGTGTACCGCGATGCCGTGGAGCTGGAGGTGGCCCCCGAGGCGGGCGCTCGAGATCCGGTCTGGGAGCGGATGAGGCAGGCGGCGGTGGCCTCGGCCAGCTTTCCGTTCGCCTTCCCGCCCCGGCCCCTGGTGCGCGCGAGGACGGAGTTCCCCGGGGCGTACCTGCCCGAGCTCGCTGTCCCCTCCGGGGGCCGAGACCGGGAGATCACCATGTGGTACGCCGACGGGGGGCTGTTTCAGAACGAGCCCCTGGGACTGGCCAAGCGGCTGGTCGAGCGCCGGCCCGATCACCGGAGCGAGGCGTGGTCCTACATCCTCGTGGACCCGTACATGGAGATGGAGCCCGAGGATCGAGAGGCCCCGTTCCATCCGCCCCGCACACCGGCGCAGGCCGCCGCGTGTCTCGCGCGAGCGGTGCTGGGTCAGAGCGCGGCTCGCGACTGGATCCGGGCGAACAAGACGAACGCGAGGTTGGAGATCCTGGCGGAGCTCGTGAAGCGGCTTCCCGACTGGGGGGACCGCCTGTGCGACCCGGAGGCGGTTGCCCTGGGACGTGCCATCGGGGAGCTGGCCGAGCGGGTGGCCGAGATGAAGGTAGCCGTCCGGCAGGGGGGGTCAGCGGCGGGCGGCGGCGATCCCGCCTTGACTTACCTGGACGAGAACCTGCGTCGGGTGAGGAGCGATCCGCGCTTCGCCCCCGTGCTGGCACGCGTCGAGACGCGAGCCGCTCGAACCCGGCTCGCCAAGCTCATCTTCATCCTGGAGGCCGCCGGTGGCCTCCGTGACAAGGAGGTCATGCCGCTCTACCTGGTGTCCCCGCCCTCCGCCGGTTCGCTGAGCGGTGACTTCATGGCCAACTTCGGGGGCTTCTTCAGCCGGGAGTGGCGAGCCAACGATTTTCGCGCCGGTCGGCGGGATGCCCGAGCGCTCTTGGAATCCCGGCTCTCCCACCTCGTGGAGTACCGCCCGGATCCGCCGGCCGCCTACCAGGTGGAGGAGCTGGAGGGGAGCTTCGAGCGGATGCCTGCCGCCGCCCGCCGGCGCTTGGACACGTATCTTCACCGGGAAGCCGACCGTCTGGTGGCGGAGTTCGACGCCGGCTTTCCCGCCAGCCTCCTCGCCTGGGCGTGGAAGCCGATCGTGCGCCGGTGGGCCAAGGACCGCATCCTCGAGGGACTGCGGCGTGCGGGTTGAACCGTGATCATCCGGCCGCCGGTCGCGTGGCACGCGTCGCGTCCTCTCGCGGACGGTCTCGGGAGCCCGTCCAACCGATGCGGGGCGCGCCACCCTCACCCGAACCTTTTACGGAGCGGACCAAAGTGAGAACACGGAACCTGGAGAAGCGCACGAGGAGGCGGCGGACCTATCCGAGCCGGGTGTACCTTCCGCTCCTACTCGCCCTGGTAGGAACGCAGGTCGGCTGGCCCGCCGCCGGACAGGAGGCGGGAGAGAGCGCCGGGGCGATGGACCCGGGCGTCCTGAAGGCCTATCTCCTGGATGCCTTCGAGCGGGCCAAGCAGATGGACGTCGCGTTCGCGCGAGCGATCCCCGACTCCGCCCTCCGGTGGTCGCCTACGCCGGAGGTACGGGACTTCGCCCAGCAGGTGGTCCACGCCGCGGGGAACCCGTTCATCGTGCAGGGGGTGTTCGGCGAGGCGGCGCCCGCGTTCGGCGACACGGCGCTCGTGTTGAACGACAAGGAGGCGCTCGCGGAGGCGGTGAGCGGCGCATACGACTGGGTTCTGGAGCGCCTACGGACGCTGCCCCCGGAACGGCTGGCGGAGTCGGCCAACCTCTTCGGGCGGGAGTTTCCCAAGTGGCGCATCCTGGTCTTCGCCCTGGAGCACGCGATGTGGACGCGGGGACAGCTCGTGCCCTACTTCCGCCTGAACGGACTCCGGCCGCCGTCCGTGAGACTCTTCTGAGCCGAACGCCGTTCCCCGCCCGCCGCGCTCCTCCGGGGTCCCGTCCGGGGCACAGGGGCCGCGAACCGCGACGGAGCCCGGGGGGGTTTCGCGCGACCCGTCAAGACCTTCTGGAAGAACGGTTGTTCAACAGGCTCTTAGACCGCCTTCAGGGCTTTCGGCTCCCAGGCGACGACCCGGCCCGCGAGCGCCGACGCCATGCAGGTGAGCGGACTGGCGAGGTAGACTTTTCCGGGGCCGCTCCGGCCCGGAAAGTTGCGGTTGATGGAGCTGATCGTCACCTCATCCGGTGATCGGCTCACGCCGGGACCTGCGTTGATGCACGCCCCGCATCCCGGGGCCAACACCTCGAACCCGACGGCGCGCAGGATCTCGTCGTGGCCCTCCCGCACACAGTACTCCTCCACGTCGATGGAGCCGTACTGGGCATAGGCGCGAACGCCCTCCGGCACCCGGCGGCCCTCGGCGAGCGCCTCCCGGGCGACGCGGGCGTACATGTCGAAGTCCGTTCGCTTCGCACCCGTGCAGGAGCCGATGTAGACGATCTCCAGCGGTACATCGCCTTCCAGCTCGAGGAGTCGCGCGACAGGAACGCCGTTCCCCGGATCCCCCGGCAGCGCGACCATCGGCTCCACCGCGTCTCCGTCGATCTCCATCGTCCACTCGTACCCCGCTCCCGGGTCGCTGAACAGCTCCTCGGTGACGGGTAGGAGCGAGGCAGGCGCCAGGCCACGCCGAGCCGTCAGCCAGGCGACCGTCGTCTCGTCCGGCGCCACGATGCCGGTGAACGCCCCCACCTCGGCCGCCATGTTCGTGAGGGTGGCCCGCTCATCCACGCTCAGCCCGGCCACCGCCTCTCCCGCGTACTCCACGATCTTCCCGATGGCGTGGCCTTCCCGCACGTAGGGATGGCGCAAGATGTCCAGCACGAGGTCCTTTGCCGTTACGCTCTCTCGCAGCCGGCCCGAGACCTTAACCCGAACGGACTGCGGCACCTGGAGGCGCACGTCCCGCGTGGCCCACGAGTTCACGATCGCCGATGTGCCGACTCCGAACGCCACTGCTCCCAGCGCCCCGGCGTGCGGCGTGTGGGAATCGCTTCCGACGATCACCTGCCCGGGGAGGGCGTACCGGTCCTGGACCATGACGTGACAGATCGCCTCGCTCCCCACCCGATCCGGTAGTTCCCCGTGCAGCCGGATCCCCTGCTTACGAGCGAACTCTCGCTGCCGATCGTGGAGCGCCCGAGCCGCGTCCAGGAGCCCGAGCTCTTTCCTTTCTTCCGTGATCACGCTCTCCAGGAACGCGAGATGGTCGCGGAAGAAGAGGACGCTCTCCTTCTCGTTGATGTCGGCGTCTCCGGCGAACTCCTCCCAGAAGGTGGACGCCATCGGCGTCACGTACTCGTGGCTGAAGCGGATGTCCGCCCGGACGAAGCCCGTGTCACCCGGCCGGACGGCGGCCACCCCGACTTCGTCCCTGGGCAGGTCCCGGACCCAGTGTCGAGCCAGGATCTTCTCCGCCACGGTCATCGGTCGCTCGGAGAACGGAAGCTCCGGCACCTGCACGAGCCCCTGCAGGCGTGCCGCGGCGTAGTCCAGCAGCCCGCCGTACTCGATGATCTCCCGCTCGATCGGCCCCGCGTCATCGACAAACGCCTCGAGAGGGATCTCCTCGCCACGCCGGATCTTCTCCACCAGGGAGAAGTCCGTTGATACGAGCAGGCCCAGGTTCTCGCAGTTCTCCCTGTAGATCCGCTCCACGTTCTCGGCGATCACCACCCGGATGCCCGCGGCTCGCTCGGCGTACGGGGCAGCCTCCCGACTGGACCCCTTCCCTCGCCGCTTGCCCGCTACCGAGGCGACGAAGCCACCACGCTTCACATCTCCCTTCCCGACGGGACGTTCGCCGGCACACTCCAGTCCGACGTACGGATACTCCCCGAGCGTCTCGTCGAAGTAGTAGCAGACCCAACCGGGCGTAATCTCATCCGTGCTGATGTCGTCTCGCAGTGGAATCGACGGATCCCACTCCAGCTCGTCACCGCGAAGCTGTCTTCGGATGAGCTCCGGGTCCTCCGTGAGGAACAGCACTCGGCCGCTCAACTGGACCGTCGAGGGGCGCTTCTCGATCTTTCTATCCACCAGCTTGGTAAGCATCGGACCGCCGTGGCGCGTTGCGTTTTTCCGGTCTGCGTGACCCGACGCGTGGCGAGCTTCGACAGGCATCGGGCGCGAACCGCATAATAGGCGGGGAGCTGGCGACCGGCGACCCGAGCGATCTTCCCACACTCGAGCGCCGGAACCGGGGCCGCCGCCATGGGGTTTCTAGGGAAGGGACCGCCACGAGACTACCAGGAGACGAAAGACGATGCGCCCCAGGAATGGAATCGCACGCCCGGAGACGTGGGCGGCCCCCGGCGAGGCGCCGCCGCCCTCCGTTCGTGGCGCCCTGCCGGGCGCGCTGCTCCTCTTTCTCGCCGCGACGGCGGCCGTCTACGCACAGGAGGGCTCGGCCGTTCTCCGCGGGACCGTGACCTCCGCCGACACGGGGGAGCCGCTGGCCGGGGCGGTCGTCACCCTGGTGGGCTCGGGCCACCAGGCACTGACGTCGGAAAGCGGCCGCTTCTCCCTCTCCGGGCTCCCGGCCGGAGCCTCGGAGGTTCAGGTGACCTACCTCGGACACATCGGGCAGGCGTTCGGCGTCAACCTGGTCGCCGGATCCGTTCTCCAGGTCGACCTCTCGCTTGAGATTCAGCCCGTGGAGGTCCACGAGCTACGGGTGGAGGTGGAGGGCAGCCGACGCATCCTCGGAAAGCTGGCCGGATTCTACGAGCGCCGCGAGAAACGTCAGGGGTACTTCCTGACTTCGGAGGATCTGGAACGATTGCCGAGCTTCCGCATGGGCGAGGTCCTCCGGAGACTCCCCAGCGTGGAGGCTCCCTACTGCCGTGGCGGGCAGGGCCTCGTCCGCATGGATTGCCAGACGCTCACGATCCGGGGATGCAACATCGACTACATCCACCTGGATGGAGCCCCGATTCCGGTGGAATCGCTCAGCCAGGGGATCAACGAGTTCAACCCGCGCGAGATCGCGGCCGTCGAAGTGTACACGACCACGAACGTGCCCGCCCAGTTCGGGGGGATCAACGGCTTCTGCGGGGCCCTCGTTCTGTGGACGAAGAGTGGGCCCAGGGGGTCCTCCTAGAAGCCCTGTCGCTCTCCCTTGCCCCCGGCTCCGTCGGGAGAGAAGTTTCGCCGTCCCGGCCCGGCAAGGAGAGTCCGGAAGCGGATGGACCTGCGCGACCCGCCACAGATACTCGTTCATTTCTACCGGGCGGCCGTCCAGCACGCCGACGTGTGGCGCCAGCGCCTGGACGCCACCACGAACTGGGCCGTGGTGACGACGGCGGCGGTGATCACCTTCGCCTTCGGCAACCGCCAAGCCCCCCACTTCGTGGTTCTCGTCACCCTCGTGTTCGACTTCTTCTTCCTCCTCATGGAGACGCGGCGTTACCAAATGTACAACCTGTGGCAGCGCCGCATCCGGACCCTGCACCGGTTCCTCATCGCTCCGGTCTTCCGCACCGACGACGAGTCGCGGGTGCTGAGCGAGGAGAAGCTCGCGGGGCTGGCCGCCGACCTGGGGCGCACGGTGCCCGCGATTCCCCTCCTCGGAGCTTTGGGGTACCGAATTCGCCGCAACTACGGTCCCCTGGTGACGATCGTCCTCCTCACCTGGCTCTTGAAGCTGTACATCCATCCCCAGGTGGCGGCCCACGTACCGGAGTTCGTGCACCGGGCGGCCGTGGGGCTGATTCCGGGCAGGTGGATCCTCGCCGCGGTGACGATCTTTTTCACGTGCTTCGCCTTCCTGGCCATCCGTGCGCCGTCGGAGCAGATGAGTGAGTGGCGAGAGCTGCCGGCTCCGATCGACCGCATCCCCGGGATCAAGCTGCCGGGGGCGGAGAAGCGGGTCACCGGAGCGGATGTGGAGCCGGAGTGTGCGGAAGAGGAGCCGGCCCCGGAACAAGCCTCCGCCCCGACGGAGGAAGGACCGGGCACCCCGGGGACGGCCGGCGAGGAACGGTAGGGTTTCGCCCGACGTTCAGGAGGGCCAGAAGACCGGAATCAACAGCGTCGCCGTGCCCCACAACAGGAGGTTCAGCGGCGTCCCCACCCGGGCGAAGTCCACGAACCGATACCCGCCCGGCCCGTAGATCAGCGTGTTCGTCTGGTACCCCACCGGCGTCATGAAGGAGGCGGAGGCCCCCAGCATGACGGAAACGAGCAGCGCGTACGGATTCATGCCCAGGTCGGCCGCCGTGATCAGAGCGACCGGGGTGAGGACGACCGCCGCCGCGCTGTTCGAGACGATCGAGGTGAGCACAGAGGTCGCGAGGTAGAACGCCGCCACCACCGCCGTCGGTCCGAGGGCGCCCACGCGCGACGCGATCGCCATCGCCAGCCAGTCGGACGCCCCGCTGTTGTCCATCGCGATCCCCAGCGGGATGAGGCCGGCCAGCAAGAAGACCACCATCCAGTTCAGCTCCCGGTACACCTCCTCCAGCCGGACGCATCCGGTGAACACCATGAGCACGGCTCCCACCAGAGCCGCGGGCAGGACGGAGACGAGTCCGAGGCCGGCCGCGCCCACCACGGCGGTCAGAATCCCCACCGCCACCATGGCCCCGGGCCGGGCCGATACGCCTTCCACCTCGCCCAGCGGGATGAAGCCGGACTCGTCGGCCAGCGCCTCGAGGGCGGCCGCCGGCCCGTGCACGAGCATCAGGTCTCCCACCTCGAGCTTCACGTCGGCGAGGGGTCCGGAGACGGGGACGCCCAGGTGCTGCACGGCGATCACGGTCGCATCGTACCGCTGTTGGAAACGGACCTCCCGCAGCGTATGCCCTCCCAGCGGCGAGCCCGGGGCCACGAGCACTTCCACCAGACGGGTGTCCTTCGCATGAAGCGGATCCGGTCGCTCGATGCGTTGGGCGGGAGTGCGGAGCCGCTCCCGACGGGCGAGCTTCAAAAGCTGCTTCGTGTGGCCGCGCACGTAGAGCACGTCACCGGGCCGGATGTAGCGTCGGGCCCCCGGCGCCCAGATCTCCTGCTCGGAGCGAAGGATGCCGAGCACGGAGACACCGTACTGCTCACCCCAGCCGAGCTCCGCCAGCGTCTTCCCGAGAGCCGGCGATCCCGGGGCGACGGCCAGCTCGGTGAGGAAGTCCCGCAGGCTGTACTTCCGCGAGAGATCCGGAACGCCCTGGCGCCTCGGAAGGAGGTGGCGGCCGACGGTGAACAGGTAAGCCAGCCCGACCGCCAGGTAAATGAGCCCCAGCGGCGCGATGGAGAACATGGACAGCTCACCGTATCCCCTGTTTCGGGCCATCCCGTACACGATGAGGTTCGTGGAGGTGCCGATGAGCGTCACCGTCCCGCCGAGGATCGCCGCGAAGGAGAGCGGCATCAGGTAGAGGGAAGCGGGCTCCCCGAAGCGCTGGGCCATCGCCACGAATACGGGGAGGAAGACGACGACGACGGCGGTGTTGTTCAGAAACGGGGAAACGGCGGCCACCACGAGGCACAGCGTCAAGACCCTGAGCCACGGCCCTCCGAGCGGGGCCGCGAGCGCCCAGCGACCGATCGTGGCGATCGCTCCGGTCTTCATCAGACCCAGGCTCAGGACGAGCATCGCGGCCACCGTCACCGTCGCCGTGCTGCTGAAGCCCGCCACGGCCTCCTCGGCGGAGATCACACCTCCCACGAGGAGGACGGCGGGCACCCCGAGAGCGACCTGGTCCGCCGGGAAGCGCTCCAGGATGAACAGGGCGAGGGCGGCCGAGATGACCGCGAAGACGAAGACGATCTCGGGCGTCACGGGCGCGCGGTCGCCTGGCCGGAGCTCAGCAGCCGGCCGACCGGGCCGGCTCGAAGCCGTCGAGCGCGGTCAGGACATCGAGCGCGTACGGCACCTTGCCGAACGGGGCGCTCACCTGCACCCCTTCCACGAGCCCTTTCACCTCCAAGAGCATCTCGCGGGCGATCTCGCATCCTTCCCGCCGGGCCTCCTCCCTTCCCTGCGCCTGGGCACGTTGCATGCGCTCCATGATCCGCTCGGGGACGTCGATTCCCGGCACCTCGTTGTCGAGGAACTCGGCGTTGCGCAGGCTCACGAGCGGCCAGATGCCCGCCACCACGGGAATACGGCTTCCCCGTTTCTCGATCTCCTCGATGAAGCGGATGAGCTGTCCCACGTCGAACACGGGCTGCGTTACCGCGAACTCGGCTCCCGCGTCCACCTTCCAGTACCAGCGCTCCAGCTCTCGCTCGAGATCCACGGCGCCGGGATTCACCCCCACGCCGATCACGAACGAGGTCGCGCTGCCGATCGGGTTTCCACCCGGGTCCTGTCCACGGTTCAGCGCGGCCACCAGGTTCGTCAGCCCGATCGAATCGATGTCGAAGACCGCGGTGGCATCCGGGTACGGCCCCATCTTCGGGGGGTCGCCCGTGATGAGCAGGAGGTTTCGCAGCCCGAGTGCCTGGGCCCCGACCAGGTCGCTCATCATTCCCAACAGGTTGCGGTCCCTGCAGCAGTAGTGGACCACGGCCTCGATGCCCGCTTCCCGCTCGATGAGGGCGGCGGCCGCGATCACCCCCATCCTCATCATCGCGCGCGCGCCGTCCGGCACGTTCACCGCATCCACCCCCGCCCGCTTCAGACGGCGGCAAGCCTCGACCATCTCCCCCGGGTCGGGGCCCTTGGGTGGCAGGATCTCCACCGTCGTCACCATCTCCCCGGTGGCCAGCTTTCTCCCCCACCGGGAGCGCTCGGCCAGGTCGACCAGCGCGGTCTCCTCCAACTCCTCCCGCGTCGTCGCCACGCTCACGCGCTGGATGCGCGGGGCGACCGCCCGGATCTGACTGGCGATCTCCTGGATGTGCTCGGGCGTGGTTCCGCAACAGCCACCCACCCCGCGCGCACCCGCCTGCACCAGCTTCCGGGCGTACGCGGCCATGTAGTCCGGCTCCGCCAGATAGAACTTGCGCCCCTGAACCTCCCGCGGGAGGCCCGCGTTCGGAATCGCGACGATCGGAAGCTCCGTCGCCTTCGCCATCTCCTGCACCGCCTCCAGCATCAGGGCCGGACCGACGCTACAGTTGAGGCCGAACGCCTCGGCCCCGGTCTCCGCGAGCTCACCGGGGATCTGCTCAGGGCGAGTTCCGTACGTGGTGCGCCCGTCCGTGTGCACCGTCATCAAAGCCAGCACCGGCAGCTCCGCCGCTTCCCGGCAACCGGCGATCGCCTGGCGAATCTCCGCGATGTCGCTGAACGTCTCGAGCACGAAGAGATCCACCCCGCCCTCGGCCAGCGCCGCCGCCTGCTCCCGAAAGATCTCGCGCGCCTCCCGGGTGGAGGTCGGGCCGAACGGTTCGATGCGGATCCCGAGCGGACCCACGCTTCCGGCCACGAAGAGCCGGTCGCCCGCGACCTCACGGGCCAGCGATGCCGCGGCGCGGTTGATCGACGCGACCTCTCCTTCCAGCCCGTAGCCCCGGAGTCGCACGCGGTTCGCGCCGAAGCTGTTCGTTTCCAGCACCTCGGCCCCCGCGCCTCGGTACTCCTCGTGGATCTCACGGATCAGGTCGGGGGCGCTCCGACACAGATCATCGTAGCATCGGTTGAGAAAGACGCCGCGCCGATAGATCTCCGTGCCCATGGCGCCGTCGAACAGGATCACCCGTCCGCTGGACAGCGTCGCTCGAAAGTCGTTCACGTGCGCACCTCTCGCCACCGGATGGGCCTTTCGTAGTGGGCGGCGGGCCGAGCTCCCGCGGAGGCCGTGTCTCGATCTCCCCGCCGCGGTCCGGCCGGATCGGACCAAGATAACCTGCGCCCGGGAACGGCACCCGGGTCCGGAACCGTGCTCCCGGAAGGAGGCATCAGAGGCATCAGCAGGCGGTTGAGCCGGGCACCTTTCTTGCCCGAAGGACGTTAGGCTTGCAACTTCGTCGACACCAGGAGATAGTAAGCGGTCGACAGGGGCTTCTCTTGCGGCCCTTTCCGCTGCATATTCCCGGTGGTGTGGTCTGCGCTTGACGATCCGAGCCCGGAGTTCGAGTTCACGGGTGAGAGACCGGGTCCGTGAGCTTGGGCCGGTCACAGATAACCCAGGAGGAAGCGATGATGTTGGGGTACAAGAAGCTGGGAGGGATGATCCTCGGGGCGGCCGCGCTTCTCGCTCTGGTGCCCGCGGCGGCGAGCGCCCAGTTCGTCCGCTACTCTCCGATCTTCTGGTCCTTCGACGTCCGGGGGGGAGGGGCCATTCCGGTGGGCGATCTGAAGGACGTGGCGGATGCCGGTCCGACGGTCGGTGCGGGCCTCGCCTACTTTCTGAATCCGCGCTTCGCTCTGCGGCTGGACGGCAACGTGGATTTCCTCCAGGCGGGTGACCCGGGGCCCGACGCCGTCTCCGACACGCCGGACCTTACGGTGATCCGGTACACGGGCGGTTTCGAGGTCCATCTGACGAACCCCAACACCTCCCGGGCGATGGCGACCCTGGGCCTGAGTCTCGGGGCGGCGACGTTCAACAGCCAGACGTTCGGAGTCACCAACTTCAACGGGGTCACGAAACGGCCGGAACCGGGAGCCACGACGATCGAATCCCTCGAGGACACCTACTTCCTCCTGGCGGTGCCGTTCCGTCTCGGAGTGCACGCCAGCCGGATCGTGGATCTCTTCCTGGGTGGCAGGATCGACGTGGCGTTCGCGGACGAGGATGACACGGCGGCGTTCGCCGCGTTCTTCGGCGAACAGCCGTTCGACACGACGGTCCTGATTCCGATCGAGGGGGGCATCCGGATCAACATTCCCTAGAGGAGGCCTCCTCGGGGGGCGAAAGGCGGGAATGCCAGGGCTTCGGGGCCCGTCCGGCAACGGGTGGGCCCCGTTTGCTTCCGTCAGAGAAACGAAGAGGGAGTTCCGATGGTTACAAGAGCCGGTTTGCCGGTAGCAGTGGTCGCGCTCGCCGCGGGGGCGGCGGGCTGCACACATCTCGTGCATCGAGAGGACCTCGAGGGTCGCTTCGAGCCGATCGAGGCGACCCAGGCGGACCACGAGACACGCATCACCGCCCTGGAGTCGGACGTCGCCGGCATCAAGGATGATCTGGCCGCTCTGCGACGCGAGCTGGAGCAGCTTCGCGAGGACTTCAACGGGCACGTGAGCGACGAGGAGATGCACGGCGGAATGCGCGTCTCGTTGCCGGTGCACTTCGACTTCGATCGGGCGGAGATCCGGGACGTGGACAGACCGATCCTCGACCACTTCGCAGCCGCCGTGACCAGACACGCCCCCAACGCCCTCGTCACGGTGGAGGGGTTCGCCGACTCGTCGGGTTCGGAGGCGTACAACATGCGCCTTTCGCGCCAGCGGGCCGAGGCGGTGAAGAGCTATCTCGTCGAGCCCGGGGGCCTCAGCGCCGAGAGAGTCCGCACGGCGGCGTTCGGCGAGCTCCGGAGCCGGCAGGTGATCCCCGACGCCAAGGGCCCGGGTCAGAGCGGCATCGAGAACCGCCGGGTAAGCTTCGTCATCGAATGGGCCGGCGCACCGGGCGAGGCGCCACCCGGGCAGTAGCGGAAGTCGGCGGCGTCGCTCCACCCGTCCGGGAGTCCCCGGGCACAGCCCCGGCTGCCGCCGTTTTTCCGTGAGTCGGTTGGAAGGGGCTTCCGGGCCGCACGGCCCTGGAGGCCTCTTTTCTCTTCCGGCTTCGCTCCCGACCTTGTGCCAGGATGAACCGACACGAAGGAGGGGCCGAGGATCCCGCGGCGCCCTCTCCAGCCAGCCCGATCGAGGCCGACTGGCTGCAAACCCTGCGGCAGGACGGCGCGACGTTCCGCACCGACCACCAGCGATCGATCGTGGACGACTTCGGTGACCCGGAGACCGAGTACCGGCACCTGACACGAGGAGCCGGCGCGCTGGTCGAAGTGGACCACGCCGTCATCGAGGTTACGGGGAAGCGAGCGCTCCAGATGCTCGGCGGACTCGTGTCGAACGACGTCGAGCCGCTGGATGAGGGGCGCGCCGTTTACGCGTTCGTTCTGACGCCGAAGGGGCGTCCGCTGGCCGAAGTGCGGCTGCTTCGCGACACGGACCGGGTGGCGCTGGACGCACCGGCTCCTTGCCTTGCGAACCTCCTGGATCACCTACGGCGCTATCTTCCCCCGCTGTACGCCCGATTCCGCCTCCTGGAGGGTGTCGTGAAGCTGGCGGTCGTGGGTCCACGAGCCGGCGAGGCGTGGCAGCTCCTGCGGGGCGTCTGTCCCTGGGCCACCCATCTTCCGCCGTTCGACGAGCTGAGTCCTCTGCAGATGCTGACCCCAGGAACCGCTTCCTCCGCCGAAGGCGAGCTCGGAATCAGGCTCGACTGGCTCGTCCGCCGCGAGGAGATCGAGGGGCCCGGCTTCGATCTCTACCTGGCCGGGCAACAGGCGTCAGCCGTGTGGCGTGACCTGCGCGCGGCGGCGGGCGCGGCCGGCGGCGGCCCGGCAGGACGACGCGCGATGGAAGTGTGGCGGGTGGAGCGGGGGATCCCGACCTACGGGCGTGAGATCTCTCTCGAGCGACTTCCCCAGGAAACGGGACAGGAAGCCCGTGCCATCAGCTTTACGAAGGGCTGCTACACGGGTCAGGAGGTCGTGGCGCGAATCCACTACCGGGGTCACGTGAACCGCCTCCTGCGTGGGTTGGCGTTCCGCGCTCCTTCCGACGCGGATCCGGCTCACCTCCTCCCGGCAGCCGGGACCGAGCTCCATCAGCGGAGCCGACCCGTGGGGCTTGTCACGACGGCCGTCCGATCGCCTCGCCTGGGCCCGATCGGCCTCGGGTACATCCGCCGCGAGGTGAGCCCCGGAGCCGAGCTCTCCCTGGCACCCGGCGGCCCCCCGGAGGCCCGCGTGGTGGCCCTTCCCTTTACCTCAACGTAAAGTGGTTCACGGGTGGGGCTTTTACGGCTTTCCACCCCTTTCACGTGGTTGCTGCCTCCGCGGGGGCTGCCTATCTTGGTCCGTTCATGACCGGAGAAGGTAGGAGCTCCGCCCATCCCACCGCGCCCGACGCGGCCACGTCGACGCCGACTCGCGAGACGACGTACCTCGAGGCGATCCGGCAGGCGATGTGGGAGGAGATGGCAGCCGATGACACCGTCTTCCTTCTGGGGGAGGACGTCGGTGCCTACGGCGGCGCGTTCAAAATCACCGAAGGCTTCCTCGAGGAGTTCGGCAGCGAGCGGGTGATCGACACGCCGATCAGCGAGTCGGCGATCGTGGGCGCGGCGATCGGGGCGGCGCAGATGGGGCTCCGGCCGATCGCCGAGATGCAGTTCATCGACTTCATCGCGCCGGCGTTCGACCTCATCGTGAACTTCGCCGCCAAGCTCAGGTACCGGACCGGAGTGCCGGTCCCCCTCGTGATCCGCGGCCCGTGCGGAGCGGGCGCCGGTGCCGGTCCGTTCCACTCCCAGAGCGTGGAGTCGTACTTCGCCAACGTGGCGGGGCTCAAGCTGGTGGCGCCGGCCACCGCCTACGATGCGAAGGGACTGCTGCGCTCGGCGATCCGGGACCCGGACCCGGTCCTGTACTTCGAGCACAAGTATCTTTATCGCCGCGTGAAGGAGCAACTTCCCGTCGACGAGGAGATCACCGTCCCTCTGGGGAAGGCCCGGGTCCATCGTCTGGGGTCGGACCTCACGATCATCACGTACGGAGCGATGGTCTACAGGTGCGCGGAGGCCGCCACGCGGATCGCCGAGGAGGACGGAGCGGAGACGGAGGTTCTGGACCTTCGTACCCTGAACCCGCTGGACACGGAGTCGATCGTGGAGAGCGTGCGGCGAACCCACCGGGCCCTGGTGGTCCACGAGGCTCCGCGATTCGGCGGCTTCGCCGGCGAGATCGCCGCTCAGCTCTTCGAGGAAGCGTTCGAGTGGCTCGACGCACCTGTCCGGCGGGTGACGGCGATCGACTCGCCTGTCCCCTATGCGCCGCCTCTGGAGGACTACTACCTGCCGAAGGTGGACGACATCGCCGCCGCGGCGCGCTGGATGTTGAGCTACTGACGCGGACCCGGTGCCGCCCGACCGCCGGCGGCGAGAGACAGGCCAGCGGACGGTGGGAGAACGGAAAGGACGAAACGAGCGATGGCCAACGTGGACGTGATCATGCCCCAGATGGGAGAGTCGATCGCAGAAGGCACTCTCACCAAGTGGCTCAAGAGGGTGGGTGAGCCCGTGGAGCGCGACGAGGATCTGTTCGAGATCTCCACGGACAAGGTGGATGCCGACATTCCGGCTCCCGCCAGCGGGGTGCTGGCCGAGATCCTCGTGGACGAGGGAGACACGGTCGAGGTGAACACGGTCGTCGCCCGCATCGACACCGAGGGCCGGGCCGGCGTGACGCCCGTCATGGCCGAACCCGCGGAGCGGAGCGCGGCCGGCGAGCCCTTTACCGCACCCGAGGAGTCCGCTCCCGCACCCGC
>JBHHYJ010000057.1:0-17971 GCA_046757485.1 Gemmatimonadota bacterium | reverse complement strand
TCGGTCAGGCCGACACTCTCCCGACCTCGACTCCTTCAGCCTCAGCCTCCCACCGAGCACCACCCCGACCGCCCCGACGATCGGGTTCAGCAACGTGATCCACGTCGGCTCCTGGGCATCCTGCATCGCCTGGCCCAGCCCGATCCGACCCTCGCGCACCATCGCCTCCTCGCCCACGCTCCCTGTCCGCGCGAGGAGCACGCTGATGAGACCCAACAGGAGTACGAGGCCGGCAAGGACCAGCGGACCTCGGGGATTCTGGGCCACGGCCGCCGCCACCCACCTTCCGGCGAGCGCGGCACCGGGCCATCTACACTCCCTTGAGGTAGTCTCGGATCAACAGCGCGGCCGCCGCTCCTTCGCCCGCCGCGCTCGCCACCTGCTTCGTGGCGCCGGCGCGTACGTCCCCCGCCGCGAAGATCCCGGGGACGCTCGTCTCCAGGTGCATCGGCTCGCGGTTTTCGAAGCCCGGAGGTCGCGTCCCGTCGTGCACCAGGGGATGGCCCGTGACAACGAAGCCCCCCTCGTCCAGGCGCACGCCGCTCCCGCGCAGAAACCCCGTGTTCGGATCCAGCCCGATGAAGATGAACGCGCCCGGGAGCTCCAGCGCCTCCCGTTCCCCCGTCTCGTTGTCCCGGATCCGCAGGGTGTGGAGCTTGGACTCCGCCCCCTCGAACGCCTCGACCTCGGTGTGGAACAAAGTTTGTATCTTGTCACACTCCATGATCTTGTCCACGATCACCTTAGACGCTGTCAAGGACGCGCCGCGGACGAGCAGCGTGATCCGTTCCACGAACCGGGTCAGAAAGAGGCTCTCCTCCGCCGCGCTGTTCCCTCCCCCGACGACGGCCACGGGCCGGCCCCGGTAGAACGGCCCGTCGCAGGTGGCGCAGAAGTGGACTCCCGCCCCCAGGTACTCCTCCTCGCCGGGCACGCCGAGACGCCGGTAGCGGCTTCCGACGGCCAGCAGCAAGGCCAGGCCGCTGTACTCGCTGCCGTCCGCCGTGACCACGCAGTGGTAGTTCTCCCGCGTACGGATCTCCGCCACGTCCTGCGCCTGGAGGAGCTCCACGCCGAAGCGCTCCGCCTGCTGGCGGAAGCGGCCGGCGAGCTCCGCTCCCGTGACGCCCTCGTGAAAGCCGGGGACGTTGTCGAGATGCATGGTGGCCGCCGCCTGGCCTCCGAGCGCCGCCCTCTCGATGACCAGCGTGTCCACCCCTTCGCGGGCCGTGTACAGGGCGGCGGTGAGCCCGGCCGGACCGCCGCCCAGCACCAGGAGGTCGTAGTGGTGGCGCTCGGCGGTCGTCTTCAGCCCGAGCTTCTCGGCCAGCTCCGCGTTGCTCGGGTTCGTGAGGATCGAGCCGTCCCCGAAGAGGATGGTGGGGATCCTCCGCTTTCCCTCGTTCGCCCGGACGACGAACGCCTCCCCCTCCTGGTCCTCCTCGATGTCCACCCACCCGTAGGGGATCTGGTGCTCGCCGAGGAACGTCTTGCTCCGGTGACAGTCGGGGCACCAGTAGGCACCGTACACGGTGATCCGGGGCTCGCTCACGCGGTTCCTCCCGTGGGCTCGCTCACGCGGTTCCTCCCTTGGGTTCCCTCACGTGGCTGCTCTCTTGGGTCCCGCTCACGCGGTTCCTCGCGTGGGCTCGCACGGGCTCCCTCCGGGCGCCCGCTCACCCGCTTCCTCCGGGAAGCCCGTGCGGGTCGGTCGTGCGGACGGGCACAAGGTGGGGAGGCGGCGGTTTCCCGGCGAGGGCCGGGCGAAAGGCGAGGGTCACTCCGCCGGCTTGAGAAGCTCGTACTCGCGGACCGACTCCACGCCGAGCGCGTCCGTCCACACCCCCAGCACGTAGTCACGACCTACATCGCAGATACGGAGCGGCTCGGGTACGGCAACGCGGCCGAGAAAGCGGCCCCCGGGGTCGAAGACGCTCCATGCCCGTTCCGGATCCGTCGGGGCCGCGAACTCCTCCACCCACAGATCCCCTTCCGCGTCCACGAGCAGCCGCGTGCCGTGGGCCGGCATCCACTCCGCGTGCGGCACGCTTCGGTGTCGTCGCCGGATCCGTTCGCGCGCCGCGGGAGAGGTCGCGGCCTCCAGCTCCCGCTCCTCGAGCGCGCGCAGGTCCGCGTCGGTTACCGGCCGCCGATCGTACGAGCGGCGGATGCTCCGGCGCAGCCGCCCCGAGAGTCCGTACGCGTCGATCCGGAACTCGTCGGCCACGCCCACGTAGAGCGAGCCCCGATGAGCGAGCACGGCGGGCCACGAACTGAACAGAAGGAGGCGCACGACATCCCCGCCCGGACCACCGATCTCGTACTCCGGGTCTCGGATCCGGGCGATGGTGTCCACCAGGCTCCCGTCCGGACGGACGCGGGTCCAGGCGGTCAGCGCCCGGCCGCGGCCCCGGGAGGCGTCCGACGGGACGACCGAATTCGGCCGGGTGAGGTACGTCCCGTCCGAGAAGCGACCCCACACGACCCGGGCGAGTACGTCACCCTCCCACCGGAACGGCACGACCCCGAGGAGCTCTCCGTCGACCCGGAAGTGGGTGTGCCTCGCCCGGTCGGCATCGTAGGCGATCAGCGTGTCCGGTGGTGCCAGGAAGAGGCGATGAATGGCGGAGAACTCTCCGGGTCCTCCTCCGGCGCGCCCCATGCTCCGGAGGTGTCGGCCGACCGGATCGTACACCCGCAGCTCCGGCGGGCGATACGCGTTCGCCACCACGAGGCGGCCGTCGGCGAGGCGGAGGGCCCCCGACACGCGCGTAATCTCCTCTGCCGGCAGCCCTTCCACCGCGCCGATCGTCACCGACGGCTCGGCCGAAAGGCGCCAGGCCTGAGTGGCCGTCCACAGCGCTCCGCCGTTCTCCACGATCCGGACGCCCGCGCTGTCGCGCACCGTGAAGGTGGGCCGACGGGGTCTCCTCGAGCACGCGCTGACGCCGGCCGCCAGGCAGATCGCCATCCAGAAGTTCGCGGGCACTCGGGTCGCCGCCCGCGGAGGGACGGTTGGCGGCCACCAGCACCTGCCCCCGGCCATCATGTGCATACTGGATCCCTCCCTCTCGCCCCTCTCGGCCGCGAGTGGAGCCTCAGGGTCATCAACCATGATGCACCGAGGGCATCGTTCGTTACACCCCCGTTCTACCTGGCCCCGTCCTCGCACGGACTCTAGCTTGCCGGAGCAGCCCACCGTGAGGCGGAGGCGATGACCGGGATCCAGCGGGCGACAGGCGCTTTCCTCGCCGTTCTCCTCTCCAGTACGCCCCCCACGGGGCCGCTCGCCGCTCAGGGGCGTGACGAGGGCCGCGGCCGACCTTGCCCCGGTACGGACTCCGTCGCTCCCGGACCCGAGGCCGACCCGTGCGGCACGCGCCTCGTGCGGGCGACCGTCCTCGACACGGTGATCCTCCTCCGCCGGCCGATCTTTTCCCCCCGGGAGACGCGAGGGAACTTCCTCCTGGGGATCTTCAACGCGCTGCACGTCACGACCCGACCCTACGTGATCCGGCAGGAGCTCCTGCTGGAGCCGGGCCAACCGTACGACAGCGCCCTGGCGGCGGAGACGGCGCGCAACCTCCGGACGCGGAACCTGTTCCGCGAGGTCGAGGTGGACACGGTCCGCCTGGAGGATGGCCGCCTCGCCGCCCGGATCCGCACGCTGGACGCGTGGAGCATTCTTCCGCGGCTGGAGCTCCGGGTGGCGTCCGACGGTACGGTGACGGGCGTTTTCGGGGGCACCGAGACGAACCTCTTCGGCACGGGGAACGTTGTCCAGAGCCTGTTCGTGAAGAGCGTGGATCGGGACGGACTCGTCCTCGGGGTCGGGCTCCCCCGGGTGAGCGCCTCGGGGATCGGCCTGGGCGGCACGTTCCAGAACCTCTCCGACCGGACGGCGGGGAGCTGGTCGGCGGGCCGTCCGTTCCGGGCCCTGTCGGACCGGTGGTCCGTCGTGGCGAGCGGGGAGACGTTCCGGGGACGGGTCTTCCAGTTCCGTTCGGAGGACGCGCTGCGTCCCGACACGGTGCGCTGGCAGCGCCGGGCAACGATTCAGCGCTCCGACGGCTCGTACGCGATCCACGCGACGCCGCGCGGCTACCTGCGGGTCGGGCTGAGTGCCGAGGTGCGGCGGGAGGAGTTTTTTCCCCGAGCCGTGCTCTTCGATCCGGACGCCCTGCCCGTCCCCGACACCGTGTACGGCCTGCTCGGCGCCTGGGCGGAGCTCCGCCGGGCGGAGTTCCACACCCTCACCTACTTCAACGGCTTCACGGAGGAGGACCAGGACCTGAGCCGCGTCCTCTTCGTGGGACTGAAGCTGGCCCCCGGGGGCTGGGGCTACCGCCGGACGGGCGTGGGGCCTCGCGTGCTGCTGCGTGCGGGCAAGCGAATCGGCGATCTGCTACTCAAGGGGAACGTGAACGCCCAGGCCCTCTTCAACGGCGCGGGCCTGGACTCGGGACGCGTGCAGGCCAGCGGGACCGCCGCGCTTCGCTCCGCCCATCACCAGGTCACCCTTCTGAACGTGGCGGGCGCGGTCCAGGAGGACCCCCCGCCGGGCGGAGAGGTGGACCTCGGCTTCCGGGTGCCGCCCCGCCTGTGGGAGCCCCACGCGTTCATCGGTACGCGCTCCGTGGCCGTCACGCTCGAGCACCGCTGGTACGCGCGGGACCGCATCCTCGACCTCTTCGGGGTCGGGCTCTCGGGCTTCCTGGACTACGGAGGTGCCTGGTTCGAAGACCAGGCGGCGCGGGCGGGCGGCAACGTCGGTGCCGCCCTGCTCATCGGCTGGCCCCTGCGCGCCACCCCGATCGTCACGGAGCTTTCCGCCGGCTACCTGTTCGGGGGTGGGATCGGCGCGACCCGGCGGCGGCGGTTCGCCGTCAGCCTGGGGACGGGGTTGCGGTTCTGAGAGGGGTAAGCCCCTCCGCAGTTCACGCGGGCCGCGCGCTCCAAGTGGCCACACGGCCACCCCTCACTCCGCCAGCACCTCAACCACGAGCCCCGGCACCGCGCGAACTCCCGGCGATTCCTCGGCGACCGGCTTCCGGCCGCGGGTGAGGAGAAACCGCTCGCCGCGGTAGGCGACCCGGTCACGTACTCCCGAAAGTTGCGCACGAGTTCCGTCACCGAGAGCCGCCGCCAAAGCTTCCGGGGAAACCGCTGGCCCGCGGACTCTACAGCTCGACGCTCGTTCCGCCGATCAACCCGGAGTCATCCGGCGGGATGACGAGCCCCCCGGTGCCGGCGTGGCACCGGGGAGCTCGCAGGTGGGCTACACCTTCTGGACCCGGATGAGCGCGAACGGAAGGATCGCGTTGTAGAAGTTGAGCGTCGGGTCCGAGACGAGGTCCATCTTCATCTCGCTCGCCTTGGTGCGGTCCTTGAGCTTCTTGTAGCACTCCGCCTTGAGAGCGCGCGTCAGCGGGCGATCCGCCGTCGACTCCTCCAGCTCGGCCATCGCCTCGGTCGCCTGGTTCTGGCGCAGCAGGAGGATCGCCTTCACCTCCCGCATCGTGCTTCGGAGGCCGGGGTTCCCGTCGCTACCCACGGTCTTGTCGAGCGCTTCCAGGGCACTCTGCGCCTCCGCCGTCCGGCCGGCCGTGGCGTACGCGAGGGCCGTCCACGCCTGCTGGCCGGGGTTCTCCGCCCCGCTCAGCTCGGCGGCCCGCGCGAGGTGGGCCTCCATCCGCTTTCCGTTCCCCAGGGCATCGATGACGGCCATCTGCTGGTGGGCCAGCGCGGCCAGCGCCGTCAGACCCGCCGTCTCCGCCTCCGTCGCCACGGTCGCCAGCTCCACCACGGCCCGCTTGCGATCCCCCGTCATCAGGTACGTGCCGGCGAGAGCCCGCCGGGCGTTCACCCGCCCCGCGTCGGTGGGTGCGTGGGCGGCCGCCTGCTCCAGAAGCGGATAGATCTCCTTCGTGGCTCCCTGGAGCCAGCGGACCTCCGCCAGCCCGACGTACCCCACGTTGTAGTCGGGGCTGAGCTCGATGGCCCGCTCATAATGGGCCGCCGCCTCCTCCAGCTTCCCGTCCCACTGGAGCAGCTCGGCATGGGAGTCGTGGGAGTTCGGGTGGTCCGGGACCAGCTCCTCGTACTTCCGCACCGCTTGGAAGGCGCCCTCGTGATCGTCGGCCGCCCACAGCTGGTAGGCCAGGATGTTCCAGGCCGGGGCGAAGTCGGGGAACTTCGTCGTCACCTCGCGGGTCGCCTCCAGGCCCTTCTCCCCCCCTGCGACCGCGCCCACGAGCTGAGCGTGCGCGTAGGCCAGGTGCGGGTCGGAAGGAGCCAGGGCGCTGGCCGTGGCCACGATCTTCTTGGCGACGCGCGTGTTGCCGGCCCGCCACTCGCGCCACGCCGTGGCGAGGAGAATCTCGGCCGCGGTCGCCTCCGACATGGCGGCCAGGCCCGCCCGGATCTCCTTCTGCCGCTCCTCGGCCGACAGCCCGGGCGCGGAGAAGCCGTGCAGGGCACGGGCCAGCCCGAAGCCGGGGTCGATCTCCAGGGCCTGCTCGATGTGCTTTACGGCGCGAGCCGGGAAGATGTTCTCCGCGTCGTCCAGCGCCATCCAGAAGTGTCGGACGGCCGCCTCCTCCGAGGCGGTGGGCCGCAGCGTCGCCGCATCGGGGGACTCGAACTGCATCTCCTGGGCGGCGGCCGGCACCGGTAGGAAGAGAAACGCCGCGAGGGCCGCCACGGCGGCCGGCGCCGCCGCACCGCGTCGTTCCGGGGAACGCCGATTCATCGGCGCCCCCGCTCTCGAGATGGACATGGGATCCTCCTGTGGTCCGGGGAGAGGTGAGAGACGGAGCGGGTCGGGGGGAGAGCGATGCCGCCAGGGCCGTCGACGACGGAGCGCAACGGACGGAAGCCTCGGAGCGGGAACCAGCGAACTGACGCCGCCGAATCGTCGGCGATCACGGGGGAGCCTCCCGGAAGACGGGGACGATCACCACCCCCCCACGCAACCCGGTCACACAATACGACGGGCGGGCCGCCGGGGAAAGAATCTCGTCAGCGATGCCCGCCGCCGGGCGCCCTCGCCTCCCTCGTCGCCGGGACCGACGCCCTGCTTCCCGTGGCGAGAGATTCCCCGCTGCCCGCCGCGACCCAGATCCCCTGGCCCGGCACCGGCAGGGCCGGGCCGGCCGCCGTTCGCCTCACCTGGGCGAGGTTCCACCAGCACCAGGTCTCGCCGTCCACTCCGACCACGGCGAACGGATATCCCAGGCGAGCCGCCGTCTGGCGATCCGTCTCCGTCAGCACGCACAGCCGGGCGGCCTCCGCCGGGGAACCCGTCCTCTCCAGGCGGGTCGGCCAGCCCGCCTGGTGTGCGGCCAGCGGCCCGGCCGCCGGCAGCGGGTGGTTGTGCCAGGTGGCCAGGGTACCGGCCGGACAGGCATGAAAGACGGATCGGGTGGCACTGGAGTGCTCCGGCTCCGGCATGAAGAAGTCCCGAGCCACCGCCGTGTCCCCCCGCGCGCTTCCCCGCAGACACAGGGCGATCTCCCGGTGCAGGCCGGCGGCGAGCGTCCGAAGCTTCGAGAGGAGGGGAGGCTCGATCACCAGGTAGGTCGGATCCCCGGCAGGGCCTCCCGCCAGCCACGTCATAGCCCCGCGCGAGAGTCCGGGTCGGGTGCGGTCCGAGCCGCTGGACGCGGCCAGGAGCACGACGGGGAGCGAGAGCGCGGCCACGACGAGGGCGCCGGATCCGCGACGGCTTCCCGTCCACGTAACCCGCTTACCGCTTCTCCCCCGCCGTGGCCCGCCCATCCTCACCCTCGCCTGACCTCGCCCTCGCCTTCACCCGGATCCGCCTCGAGGAGTGCAGGAGCCGTACCGCACGGGACCCCCCGGTGCAGGTGGCGGAGCCGTTACCTGTAATTGATTATCAGATGGTGAGATACCTGTACCCAAAGAGCGTGGATCTCTCGGGGGACGGGCGCAGGTGGTCGGGCGTCCGGCGGCGGCTCGGGCAAGTTGCGGGAGCCCCACGGCCCACAAGACAGGGTGCCAGCCAGGCCGAACGGCCCGTCCGGACCGACCCGGGCCGGGCGCATTCTGGGGGGTGACCCGGCCGGCACCCCGATCGCGGGAGCCGCGCCCCGTCTCCGGGACGGGCTCCGATTCTCAAGAAAGGAGGAGCGCTAGGACGTCCCCTCCTCCGTCTCGCCCACCTTCTCCAGGGCGGTCTTCCGCACCAGGGCGAAGTTCACGCTGTTGAAGTTGAACTCCGCCACCTCGCCGAAGAGGCGCCGGGCCTCCTCCGCGTTGCCCGCCATCTCCTGGGCGACGGCGAGCTGGTATTTCATGTACATGTTCCCGGGGACCGCCTGCTCCAGGTGCGGGATCGCTCCCGCGGCATCTCCCTGGCGGAGCGCGATCAGGCCCATGAGGTAGTGGGCTGGCTCCATGGCGCGCGGATTCCTGGTCTCCTCCACCAGGGTGGAGAAGGTCGCGACCGCCTGTTGGGCCGCCTCGTACTCCCCCGTCTCCGCCGCGAGGATCCCGTTCCACAGGGCGATGTCCGCCTCCTGACCCCGCCGGAACTCCTCCGTGCCCACGATCTGCGTCTGCCCGCGCATGAGGGCGGCCCGCTGCTCGAGGGCGGTCCGGGCCACGTCGAACATCCGGTGGTGGATCGCGATCTGTACCTCGTTGGTCAGGGTGAAGATCTTCGCCCCCACCGCCTCGTCCGGTGCAAGACCCATGTCGTCGATCGCCGTGACCAGGCTTCCCAGCTCCTCCACGGCCGTCTCCGGCTTCCCCTCGTGCACCCACGTGAACGCCCGGTAGTTGGGGAAGGTCGCCCTCTCGCCCTCGCGGGCGCGCCCGATCGCCTCATCGTACTCCGCGCGGGCCTGGTCGTAGTTGCCCAGGAAGGAGTCGATGTGCCCCATCTTCAGAACCGGCACGGCGTCGGCGGTATTCAGCTCCGCCGCCTGGGCGTACGCGGTTCGCGCCTCGTCGAGCCGCCCCCGGGCCCGCAGCACGTCGCCCAGGTTCTCGTGCGCGTTCGACTCCTCCGGGGTCAGCTCGATCACCCGGCGGGCGTTCTCCTCCGCCTTTCCGAGGTCGATCGGCTCGCTGAACAGGTAGGAGCTGCGGAGCGCCTCGTACGCGGGGGCGAACTCCGCGTTCACCTCCAGCGCCTTCTCCATCGAGGCCCTGGCGGCCTCGTTGTCGTTGAGGCCCGTCTGGATCCCCGCCAACGTGAGCCAGGCCCGCGGGCTCTCGGGATACATCTCCACGAGCTGGTTCGCCGTCTCCAGCTGGCCCTCCACGTCGCTGTTCAGCCCCTTCTGGCCGATCTGGATGAGGAGCCGGACCCCTTCATCCGCCGTCTCGGCGTTCGCGGCCGCCTCGTCGAGGTTCGTCTTGAACTCCTCGAGCGAGGTCGCGGAGTTCGCGGCGTTCAGGTAGCCGTACGCAAAGGCGGGATCCGCCTGGACCGCCTGCTCGAAGTGCTTGTTCGCCTCGATGAACCGCCCCGCGTCCATCGCCTGCTGCCCCTCGGCGAAGTGGTGGAGGGCTTCATCGGAAGTCGAGGTGA
Organism: Gemmatimonadota bacterium; assembly: GCA_046757485.1. Lineage (GTDB taxonomy): Bacteria > Gemmatimonadota > Gemmatimonadetes > Palauibacterales > Palauibacteraceae > JBHHYJ01. The sequence goes on along the minus strand of JBHHYJ010000057.1, from coordinate 8,412 downwards.
CCGGGATCTCACCGGCCGGCGCCGAGAAGGAGACCTCCCCTTCCTCCCCCGGAGCGCAGCTCGCGACGGCGGCCATCAGGAAGACCGGCGCCAGTAGGTGGGCCCAACGTCTCATGGTGGTGACTCCTGGCTGAGGGTGGAGCGCTGACTCGCGCGTCACGGCCTCCGAACCGGCGATCGCCAGGGCTTCCAGAGCTGCGCCGGGCGCAGTCTCCGGCACCGCGACGCGCCGAGATCTCGGGACCGCGACACCAAACGACCGACCCTGCCCGTGGGAGAATGAACAGCCGCTCGGAGCCGCGAGCGTCAAGCTCCTCGAGCGGACCGGGCCGCCCACTCCACGCCCAACCCGTCTCGTCCAATGAACGCGCCGGGGGAGGGCGGCGCAAGGGCGGGGTCCCGGGCGCGCCGAGAGGCTCCGTGAACCGAGAGGAGCTCCCGCCTGTTTCCCTCGGTGGAAGGAGGCAGACATGCGGATCCGGCGAGGGAGAGGAGGAGAGGACACGGCCGCCCGGCTTCTGGCCGGGCTCGCCGCCGGGTTGCTCTTCACGATGCTCCCCGCGGGGGCGGCGGGGCAGAGCGCCCCGTCCACGATCCTGGGCACCGCGCTCGCCGCGGGCTCGGAGGCTCCCGTCCCGGGGGCGGAGGTGCGGCTGCTCGAGACCCCCTATCGAGCCACGACGGGAGAGGACGGACGCTTCCGCATTCCGGGCGTCGAGCCGGGAACCTACCTGATGGAGGTGAGCTATCTGGGCTCCACTTCCGGGGTGGTGAGGCTCCGGGTGCAGGGGGGGGACCGGCTCCAGCTCACGATCACGATCTTCGAGCGGGTCGTGGCGGTCGAGGAGCTGAAGATCGACGTGGAGAAGCGGAGGCAGCGAGGCAGGCTGGCCGGTTTCTACGAGCGCCGGGCCCACGGGTTCGGCTGGTTCATCACCGGAGAGGAGCTGCAGGAGACCCCGGGCCGGTACCTGAACACCGTCTTCTACCGCGTCCCGGGCGTGACCGTCACCCCGTTCCGGCCGGGCCAGGCGGGGGGCGGCTACGAGATCGTCAACCTGAGGACCCAGTGCCCCCTCTCCGTCTACCTGGACGGAGCTCGGCTCGCCGACGGCTCGAGCGCGATCGGAATCGAGACGTTCCCCAAGGAGGACATCGCCGCCATCGAGGTGTACCGTGGCCCCTCGGAGATCCCGCTCGCCTACCGCGACACGCGGTCGCCGTGCGGGGTCATCCTCCTGTGGACCCGCGCGGGCGTGGAGGCGGACTAAGAGGTCGCTGAAGAATTCCAGTGGGTCGCTGGAATGCCTCCGCCACAGGCTGCTAAGGCTCGCGGCGGCCCTATCCGGTTCCGCTCACGGCGCACGGAGAGATGGTCGCGACCGCTGGACGCCCCCCGGCCTGCGTCCGGCCGATCGCCGCTTTCAGAACGGTCCGCGCTCCCCGGCCGCCGCCTCGATCTCCGCCTCGTCCAGCTCGTAGAAGCGGCAGGCGGGGCAGCGCTCGAGATCGGGGCGGAGGGCGAAGCGCTCCCGCGGAAACGGCTCGTTGCGCTCTGGAGAGGCCAGGTAGCCCCGCATCGCGTCGATGCTGTCCAGGATCTCCCGCCGCTCCTCCTCGAGGTCGGCCTCCGTGAGGGGGCGGCACTCCCGCTCCCCCGTCAGCAGGTACTCGAGGCACCCCTCGATCGGTCCGTCTTCCAGATCCTCCCGGGCGCGGACGTACAGACCGTACGCCCGGAGCTGCTCCGGATGGAGCTCGTCCCGGGCGCCCGTCTTCCAGTCCACCAGCCGGTAGCGGCCGTCCCCTCCTCGGTACAGGAGATCGGGCTGCACGTAGACCTCGTAGCCCTCCAGCCGGAAGCTCGCCGGCCGGTCCACCTCCCGGACCTCGACGAACGGCGCGGCGAGCGCCTCCCGATAGCTCCCGGACTGGAGAAGGTTCGCGAGGCAGGTGACGAGCTTCTCCCTGATCGTGTGGATCAGGCGGTCCGAGGGTCCCGTGCCGTAGTAGAAGGAGTGGAGCATCGTCCGAGCCTTCGGCCTCCGCTCCCACTCCGCCCGCCGCTGGGACTCCACGTACGCCCGGTTCAGCCGCTCCCGTCCCCGGGCGATCAGCGACTCCGCCGTGGGAGGCACCTTCCCACCCCGGGCGAGGAGAATCGCCTCCGAGGCGAGCTCGTGGATCACGCTGCCCGCCAGCATATGGAGGTTCGTGACCTGCTTCAGGCGCCACGCCCGCCGGGCCTCCTCCGGCGCCTCCTCCGTCCAGCCGTCCCAGTACCCGTAGTACTGCCAGTAGTACATCCGCGGGCACTCCCGGAAGGTGGAGCGCCGGCTGTGGGACCAGGAGAAGGAGGGGAACGGTCCGAGATCGGCCATCGTGCAACCTCTCCGGGCAGCCCGTCAGTCCGCGAAGAGCTCTGCCACGGGCAGGCGGAGGCCCGGCAGCAGATCTGCTCCTTCGATCTCCTCGGGCTCACGGAGGAGGCGGATCGCGTGCAGGGACTCGTACAGCGTGACGCTCCGAGTCCGCGGGTCCACGACCCACACCATCCGGGAGCCAGCCTTCAGATAGTCCAACACCTTCGCTTGCACCTCGGCGACCGTATTCGAGGGGGAGACGGTCTCCACCGCGAGGTCGGGAGCCAGGCGCGCGAAGCCCGCCCGGGCCTCAGGCGTCGGCAGCCGCGCCCGGGAGACGAAGGCGACGTCGGGCGCCCGCACCGTGCCCGGCTCCTCGGAAAGGACGAAGCCCGTCTCCGCCCCGAGGACCATCCCGAGCCCGCGCTCCCGGACGTGCGAGTCCAGGCGCGAGGCGCGCCGGGTCGCCAGTCCACCGTGCGCGAAGCCCGCCGGCGGCTCGCGGACGATCCGGCCCGCGACGAGCTCCGTGCGCCACTCGTCCTCGGGAAGTCCCTCGACTCCTCGACCGTTAGGAAGCGCTCCTCGGTACGCAGCGGTTTCCGCCTCACGTCCCAGGGTAAGGTTCCGCATCAACCGGAGATCAAGATACGGAATCCCCACCGCCGGCGGATGACGGTGAACGTCCCCCGTCGTCCCCCGCCACGAGGAGGCCGCCGGCCGTGAGCGGAGAGTACGGGCCGGCGCGGAGGAGGCCCTTCCCGGATGGCGGGTTTGTGCTCGGGCGCCTCCGGCCTGATACTGTCGCGTCGAGCATCTTGCTCGCGCATAGAGAACACCGGGGCCTCGGACGCCCACGCACCTTCGGCCGCATGAGGAATGAGAAAGCCGCGCACCGACTACCGCATGGCCGCCCTGCTCACCGCGCTCGCCGCGACCGCCGCGGCCTGTGGAGGAGCGGCTCGGACGGCGGCCCCGACCGGCTCCCCCTCCTCCACCGCGGCGACGGCGGAGCTGGAGGCGATCTACCGGACACGGACGGACAGCGCCCTGGCCCGGTTCACCGAGGCCGACGTCCGCTTCATGACCGGGATGATCGCCCATCACGCGCAGGCGCTCGTCATGGCGGGCCTCGCCCCCACGCACGGAGCGAGCCCGCGGCTCCGGACCCTGACGGCCCGCATCATCAACGCGCAGAAGGACGAGATCGCCTGGATGCAGCGGTGGCTCGGCGACCGCGGTCAACCGGTGCCCGAGGTCCAGATCCGGGGAACGAGCCTCGTCGTGCGGGGCGCAGGAGAGGAGGCTTTACGGATGCCCGGCATGCTCACGCCGGAGCAGATGAGCGAGCTCGACCGGGCCCGGGGGGCGGAGTTCGACCGGGCCTTCCTCACCTACATGATTCAGCACCACCGCGGGGCCGTCACGATGGTGCACGCTCTCTTCGGCACCGACGGTGCCGCGCAGGACGGGACCGTGTTCAAGCTCGCCTCCGACATCCAGGTGGACCAGGCGACGGAGATCGCCCGGATGCAGCGCATGTTGAAGGCGCTCTCCGACCCGGCCGCCAGAACTCCTTGATCTCCCGGACGCCCACGACGCCCGAGCCGAGCTCGAGCCCAACACAGGAATCCGCCATGGAACGCAAGACCTCCGTGCGCTGCCCCTTCACTCGGCATCGCGTGACGCCGGTCAACCGTCGAACGGGGGCCGGCCGTCTGGCCGACCGTCGGGAGCGGGCCGACCGGGCATCGGCCCGCCGTTGCCGGACGCTCGCCTTCGCCGCGGGACTTCTCGGAAGCACCGCCTGCGCGTCGGCGCCCGCCACGCCGAGCGCCTCCCCCGCGAGTGCGGGACCGGCGGTGGCGGCGGCCCCGAGCCCGGACCCCCGCATCGGGCTCCGGGCGGGCCTCTTCGACGCCGAGCAGGCGGCGTGGAACCTGCGAGTGCTTTCCGAGACGCCGCCCGCCAAGGAGTTCGTCGGCGTGACGAACTCCGATCTCGCCTTCACCGGCCGCTACGCCATCCAGGGCAACTACAACGGCATCCAGGTGTGGGACATCGCCGACCCCCGCCAGCCGTCCCTGGTGGTCGGGTACGTTTGCCCCGCCTCCCAGAGCGACGTCTCCGTCTACAGGAACCTCCTGTTCGTCTCGGGAGAGGGGCTGGGCGGCCGGCTCGACTGCGGGGTGCAGGGGGTGCCGGAGACGGTGAGCGCGGATCGCCTGCGCGGGATCCGCATCTTCGACATCAGCGACATCCGGAACCCGAGGTACATCGCCAACGTGCAGACGTGCCGCGGCTCCCACACCCACACCGTGCTGGAAGACCCCGGGGATCGGGAGAACGTCTACATCTACGTCTCCGGCTCCGCGCCCCCGCGGCCGGCCGAGGAGCTCCCCGGCTGCTCCGCCGCCCCGCCGAGCGAAGACCCGAACACGGCGCTCTTCCGGATCGAGGTCATCCGGGTACCGCTCGCTCACCCGGAGGACGCGGCGATCGTGAGCTCCCCGCGGATCTTCCAGGACCTCGTCGCCCCGCCGCAGCACGGCCTGGCCCCGGAGGACCTCAGGGCCCTGGAGGAGGCGAGGGCGCGGGGGGCGTTCATCGCCGAGGTCCGGGGCCGCTCCTTCGTGCTGCCCGACCGGTTCGTGGCGGTGATGCTCGACAGCGTCGTCAAGGCGCGGGGGGGGAGCGGTCCGCCGACGGGCGCCGACAGCGCCGCCCTTCGCGCGCACCTCCCGGAGATGATCGCCCGGAGGGTGGGCCAGCAGGGAGACGGCCCGCGCCCCGGCCCCACCCAGTGCCACGACATCACCGTCTACCCGGCGATCGGGCTGGCCGGGGGCGCGTGCGGCGGGTACGGGCTCCTGCTCGACATCAGCGACCCGATCGACCCGAAGCGGATCGATGCGGTGAGCGACTCGAACTTCTCCTACTGGCACTCCGCGACGTTCAACAACGACGGCACGAAGGTGCTGTTCACCGACGAGTGGGGCGGGGGCGGGCAGCCGAAGTGCCGCCCCACGGACCCAAAGGAGTGGGGCGCCGACGCGGTCTTCACCCTCGAGGGCCGACAGATGCGGTTCCACAGCTACTACAAGCTCCCCGCACCCCAGACGACGCTGGAGAACTGCGTGGCGCACAACGGCTCGCTGATCCCGATCCCGGGGCGCGACGTGATGGTGCAGGGGTGGTATCAGGGCGGGATCTCGGTCTTCGACTGGACGGATCCGAGCCGTCCTTTGGAGATCGCCTTCCACGACCGCGGCCCGGTGGACCCGACCCGGATGCGCTCGGGCGGGAGCTGGTCGGCCTACTGGTACAACGGCGTGATCGTGAGCTCGGAGATCGCGCGCGGCCTCGACATCCTCGAGCTGGTTCCGAGCGCGCTCCTGTCCCAGAACGAGATCGACGCGGCCAAGTCGGTGCAGCTCGATTACCTGAACGCCCAGGGGCAGCCGAGGTTCGTGTGGCCGGCCACCTTCTCGCTGGCGCGAGCGTATGTGGACCAGCTCGAGCGGTCGGGCGGCCTGCCGGCCGACCGGATCTCGTCGGTGCGGCGGGAACTGGCCGAGGCGGAGGGTGCCTCGGGCGCGGCCCACCACGACGGGCTCCTCACGCTCGCCAACCAGCTCCGCGAGGAGGCGGCTCGCTCACGTGACGGCGCGAAGGTGCGGCTGCTGGCGGACGCGGTGCGGGACCTGGGGGCGGCATCCCGCTGAAGAGGCGAGCCCGATCCGATGGTCCCGAGCGCCACGCGTCCCTGCCTCCCCGGAGGCCGAGCCTGGAGGAAAGGATGAACCGAAGAATCGCCCGCACGCTGCTGCCGACCCTGGCCCTGGCCGGAGGTTTCGCCCTGTTTGCCCCGGCGCCCGCGCCGGCGCAGGAGACGCAGGTGGCACAGGAGACGCAGGTGGGGCCGGAGACGCTCTCCTGCCTGCCCGAGAACAGCCGCATGCCCCGGGAGGGGCGCGGGAGTCCCCTCGATTCCGTGACCTTCCGGGTCGCCGGTCACGCGGCGAAGATCTGCTACGGCCGTCCCTCGGCCCGGGGGCGCACGATGATCGGCGGCGGCCACGTCCCGTTCGGGGAGATCTGGCGGACGGGGGCCAACGAGCCGACGCGTCTTCACACCCCGATCGCCCTCTCCGTGGCCGGGATCCCCGTGCCGGCAGGCACCTACGCCCTGTACACGGTCCCGGGGGAGAAGGAGTGGGAGATCATCGTGAACCGCGCCTACGAGCAGTGGGGCCACGAGCGGTTCTACACGAAGGAGGTCGAGGCCCGGGAGGTGGGGCGGGGCAAGGTGCCGAGTGAGGCGCTCACCGAGCCGATCGAAACGTTCACGATCCGGGTCGAGCAGGTGCCCGAGGAGGGCGAGGGAGAGCCGAATCTCTACTGGATCCTCGAGTGGGAGAAGACGCGAGTGAGGATCCCGGTCTCGGTCGCCCAGAGTTAGACCCGCAGGAGAGCCAGGCCGACGCGGCTCAGACGACCGGGAGCCCCTCCAGCCGGGCGGCCGCGGCGAGCGTCTCGTCCAAGGTCACCAGCTCCCCCGGGGAGGGCCCGCCGGCCCAGGTCAGCGCGGCGGCGAGCTGCAGGGCGTCCGCGGCCCGCAGGGGATGCACGCGGAGCAGCCGAAGCGCGTGGTGCCAGAGCACGGGGGTCGGCTGCACCTCGTGCCACGCGCACCGCAGGCGCTCGAGCGCCGCCAGCGCCGCCTCCTCGGCGGCCAGGTCCAGGACTCCCTCCCGCCGGAGGCGCGCGAACGCCGATCCGCATTCGACGGGGGTCCCCCACCAGACGACGAGACCCGGGTCCTCCCCATAGAGCGCCTCCACCCGAGCGCTCGTCGGCTGCATCAGACACAGGGGGACCACGGCCGAGGCGTCCCAGAACCTCACCTCATCTCCCGGCGGCTCGGTCCGCGAGCAGAACCTCCAGGCTCCGACCCCCGGGGTCGGCCGGGCGGGAGAGCTCGGAGAGATCCGGCGGCATGGGCTCCGTGGGCGGCCGCACCTGGCCCGTCCGGACCAGCCGCTCCATTCGGCCTTCCGAGCCCGCCTCGCCTCGGACGGGCGAGATCCGCGCGACCGGCCGCCCTCGGTCCGTCACGATCACCTCCTGCCCGGCGCGTACGGCGTCCAGGTACTGGCTCAGCTTCGCCTTCAGCTCCGATATGGGCGCGCGTCTCATCGCTGGCTCAGCTCCGCCGGATCGAACCTCTTCTCCGGCCGGAACGGGCGGACCTGCTTCCGCACCCGGACTGGCCTCCGCACCTGCACCATGCAGCACCCGGACCACGCCGGACACAGACATATGACTATAATAGTCAGTTTATGAGGGCGCAACCGGGCCCGGCTCTGTTCAGCCCGCCAGCCTCCGCACGGCCTCCCGCACGAGCCCGCGGATCTCGGAAGGCGCCAGGACCTCCGCCTCCGGACCGTACCGGAGGATGTGGCGCACCGCCCACCCGGGGTCGGCCACCCGGTGCGAGACGACCACGCTGCCGTCGGACTGCTCCAGCCCCCATCCCCGCTCGGTCATCCAGCGCGCAATGCTGGCAGAGTAGCGGATGACGACCTCCCTCTCCTCCTCGGCCCGGTAGACCCGCCCCCCCTCGAGGTACGGGGCGGGATCGAAATCCCCCGGGACCTCGAACCGCTCCGGGAGCACCTCCGCCGCCACGATTCGGTCCAGCCGGAACGCCCGCACGGCGTCCCGCTCGGGGCAGTGCCCCAGGACGTACCACTGACCCGTGGCGTGGACCAGCACGTACGGATCCACCTCCCTCGACTCCGGCTCGGTCGTCCCGGGCTTCAGGTAGCGGAGGCGGCAGCGGCAGCATTCCCGAGCCGCCTCGCAGAGGAGCGCCCGGATTTCGTTCCCCCCTCCGCCGGCGTCCTCTTCGACCGAGATGCGGGGCCGGAACGCTTCGGCCGGGGCGGCGGCCAGCTCCGTCTCCAGACGCCGGGCGAGAGCCTCGATCTCCGGCGCTCTTCGCTCCCCGCCCGCCTGGTCCCCCCCGGCCGGCTCCGCCCCGGCC
>JBHHYJ010000056.1:0-18237 GCA_046757485.1 Gemmatimonadota bacterium | reverse complement strand
TGGAAGCTGAAGAACACCCTGCGCTGGATGATGGGGGAGGAGCAGCTCACCCACCTGGGAGTCGAGTACTACGGCTGATCGAGACGGGTACGGAGCGCGGCGGTCGAGCTGGCAGGGGCCGGTGGCGTCTCGCCCCGAGCCCGGGCGGAGGCACCCGTGACGGGGAGGGGCTTCTTCCTCGTCTTCGAAGGTCTGGAGGGTGTCGGCAAGACGACGCACGCCCGCTCCCTGGTGGAGCGCCTCCACCGGGCCGGGGTTCCGTGCAGGGCCGTCCGCGAGCCGGGCGGCACTCCGGCGGGGGAGCGCGTCCGCGGCGTGGTGCTGGACCCCGAGCTGGCGATCTCCGCCGAGGCGGAGCTCCTGCTTCTCCTGGCCGCGCGGGCGGAGCTCGTGCGCTCGGTCGTTCTCCCCGCCCTGGAGCGGGGTGAGGTCGTCGTGGCGGACCGGTACGAGATGTCGACCCTCGCCTACCAGGGGATCGCCCGCGGGCTGGGGGAGGAGCACGTGAAGCACCTCAACGAGTTCGCCACGGGAGGGCTGCGCCCGGATGCGGTCGTCCTTCTGCAGGCGCCTCCGGGAGAGGGGCTTCGTCGGAAGAGCGGCGAAGCGGATCGGCTGGAGCGCGAGACGGAGGCGTTCTTCGGACGGGTCGCGGAGGCGTACGAGAGGCTCGCGCGGGAGACGCCCGGCGTGATCGTCGTGGACAGCTCGGCAGGCCAGGAGGAGGTACAGGCCCGCATCGTGCAGGAGCTGGCGGGCCGCTGGCCGGAAACTTTTGGAGATGCGGCGGGTTTACCGGATGGCGCGTAGATTCCCTTCCGTGGAGGGCCGGAGACGGGCGGCCGTCCAGCGGGGGAGTTCTGCGAAACGACGTCGAGGCTCGATCGGCCGAGGTGGGATCGGCACCGTTCAGACCGAGGACCGGGAGGTGGCATGAGGTTCCAGGGATCGTGGGTACCCGCCGTCGCGGTGGGCGTCATTTCCCTCGCCAGCGGGGGCTGGCTCCTCCAGCAGAGCGCCGGTCCGGAGCCCGGTGCGTACGCCTCGGCCCGACTCCTGGAAGAGGTCCATCACCTGGTGGCGGACCGGTTCGTGGACGAGGTGGAGCCGGCCGAGCTGTATCGGATGGCGATCGACGGGATGCTGTACGAGCTCGGCGACCCGTACACGACGTTCCTGGATCGAGGCGAGTGGGCCGACCTGCAGCTCAGCACGACCGGGAACTACGCGGGCATCGGGGTGAGGATCGACTCACAGGATGGGTGGATCACGATCGTCTCCGTGCTCCCCAACACGCCCGCCCTGCGCACCGGGCTGGCGACGGGAGACCGGATCATCGAGGTGGAGGGGGAATCCACCGAGAACTGGACTTCCACCGACGCCGTGAAGGTGATCCGCGGTCCGAAGGGCACGAAGGTTTCCCTTACGATCGCGCGGATCGGGGTGGAGAAGCCGCTTCATTTCAGCATCACCCGCGAGGCGATCCACGTGGTGGCGATCAAGTCGTTCATGCTGGACGACCGGGTCGGCTTCGTCCGTCTGGAGAACTTCAGCAAGGAGTCGCGCGACGAGCTGCAGCACGCGATCGACGGGCTCCGCTCGCGAGGTGCGAGCTCCCTGGTGCTGGATCTGCGGACGAACCCGGGGGGGCTCCTGGAAGAGGGCATCGCGGTGGCCGACCTCTTCCTGCCGCGGGGCGCGAAGGTGGTGGAGACCGCCTCCCGGCTGCCGGACCAGAACTACGAGTACACGGCGCCCGGGCGTGAAGTGTATCCGGACCTGCCGGTCGTGGTGCTCGTCGGTCCGTACTCCGCCAGCGCATCGGAGATCGTGGCCGGAGCCCTGCAGGACCACGATAGAGCGGTCATCGCCGGCCGGCCGACGTTCGGGAAGGGATCCGTCCAGACTCTCTACGGGCTGTCGGGAGGCAACTATCTGAAGATCACCACCGCCAAGTGGCTCACGCCGAGCGGGCGTTCGATCCAGAAGCCACGGGATCGGCAGAGCCAGCTTTCCGAGATCATGGCCGAGAGCGTGTCGATGGACGGGGAGCCGGTGGCCACCCGGATCCCGGAGTCCACCGGGGAGACGTTCCTTACGGACGGGGGACGCCGCGTCTTCGGCGGGGGAGGAATCACCCCGGATCTGTTCGTGATGCCGGACACCCTGAACTCCCGCGAGCAGACGCTGCGCTCCGCCGTGCTGCACGAGGGCACGGACCTTCGCAACCTGGCACTTCGCTTCTCCGTGCGGTGGTGGAAGGACCACCCGGAGCTGAAGAAGACGTTCCAGGTAAACGGAACGCTGCGCGAGGCGTTCTATGGATACCTTACCGGCGAGGGTGGGGTGGAGATCGACCGCGACCTCTACCGCGACTCGCAGGGGTATGTCGATCTCCTGCTGACGTGGCAGCTGGCCGGAACGGCGTTCGGGGAGACGGCGCAGCTCCAACGGAGAGTGGAGAGCGACGTTCAGGTCGGGCGGGCCCTCTCCCTGTTGCACCGGGCCCGAACGCCGCGGGAGCTGCTGACTCTCGCCACGGCGGCGGCGGGGGAGGAAGGGGGCCTCCAGGAGGACAGCCGGTAGCACGGCGGACGCGGGTCCCGGATGGGGAACGTGCTCGCGGCGCCGTGAGCAAGACGGAGGCCGGCCAGGAGATCGGCCACACGCGAGCGGAGGTCCACCGCCCCGAGCTTTCCGGGCCGGCGGCGGGCTCTCGCCGCTCTCCTCGCGCGGCGCGGTCGGTAGACCCGCGGTGGCGCGCGTTCGCGGATCGCTACCTGCGGGAGTACTTCGAGTGGGAGCCGACCGCGGCGGTGGAAGCGGGGCTCCACGAGTTCGACGGACGGCTTCCCGACTGGAGTGAGGACGGCCTCCGCCGGCGCACCGCCTGGCTGAAGGGGGTCCGGGAGAGCGCGGGCAGCTTCGAGCCGACGGACCTCTCCGCGCCGGAGGCGTTCGAGCGCTCCTACCTTCTCGCCACCGTGGAAGCCCAGCTGTTCTGGCTCGACAGGGCGGAGTGGCCCCGCCGGAACCCCGCGTTCTACGTCGAGGCACTGGATCCGGACCTGTACCTCACCCGATCGTACGCTCCCGCGGCGGTCCGAATCCGCGCTCTCAGCGAGTACGCCGGGGGCCTGCCGGAAGCCGTGGGGCAGATCCTGGCGAACCTCCAGGCTCCCTTGCCCTCGAGCTACGCGGCGCTCGGACGCTCCGCCTTCCAGGGTCTGGCACGGTTCTTCGCCTCGGAAGCGGTCGGGGCGTTCCCCGAGGTGACGGATCGGAGCTTGCGGGCGCCGTACGAAACGGCATGCGCCGCGGCGGCGAAGGCGACCGGCGAGCTGGCGGCCTGGTTCGCCGGGAGGGAGGACGCGGCCGAGGAGGGGTTCGCCCTCGGGGAGGCCCGGCTGGCCGAGATGTTGCTGGCCACCGAGCGGATCGACGTGAGCCCGGATCGCCTGGAGCGCATGGCGGTGGAAGAGCTGGACCGGAACCTGGAAGAGCTGCGCGAGGCGTGCGCGGGCTTCGCCAGCGGGGCCCGATCCGAGGAGTGTGTGGCGGCGGTCAGGGCTGGCAAGCCCGAGGGCGGCGTCCTGGCGGCGGCCGGCCGACAGGTGGCGCGCCTGGAGCGCCTCGTCCGGGAGCGGGAGCTGGTGACGATCCCGGAGCACCCGGCCGTCGAGGTCGAGGAGTCCCCCCGGTACATGCGCTGGAACAGCGCCCACATCCGCATACCCGGACCGTACGATGCGCACCTGCCGGCCACCTACTACATCACGCCGCCGGACCCGCGGTGGACACCGAAGGAGCGGGCGGACTACGTGCCGGGTCGGGCGGATCTTCTCTTCGCCTCGGCGCACGAGGTGTGGCCGGGGCACTTGCTGCAGTTCCTCCACTCCCACCGGGCCCCGTTCCCCCTTGCCCGGGTGTTCGTCGGCTACGCCTTCGCCGAGGGGTGGGCGCACTACGCGGAGGAGATGGTGTGGGAGGCGGGTCTCGAGCCGGGGGATCCGGAGGTGCACGCGGCCAAGGTGATGAACGCGCTGGTGCGCACCGTGCGCTGCCTCGTGTCCCTCCGGCTGCACGCGGGGGAGATCGGAGTCGGCGAGGCGGAGAGGCTGTTTCGGAAGCGGGCCTTCCTGGATGCCGCCAGCGCCCGCCAGCAGGCGGCGCGCGGCACCTTCGATCCGGGCTACCTGAACTATACGCTCGGCAAGTTGATGATCCGCAAGCTCCGGGAAGAGTGGGAAGGAGGCCCGGGTGCGGGGGAGGCCCCGGGCACGGAGCAGGGGTCCGGCGCGGAGGAGTGCCCCGGAACGGGGGCGGACCGAACCCGCACCTCGCGGGAGTTCCACGACCGGCTCCTGGGTCTCGGCGGTCCGCCCCTTCCGCTGGCGAGACAGATGCTGCTCGGGCCGACGGCCGGCCCGCCCCTGTAGGCCGCGGCCCGCGACTGGCACTCGCCGTGTCCGCTTCCTCCGACCCGCCCTCCACCGTCTCCGCGCAGCGCCGCCTTCTGCTGTTCGGCAAGATCCCGTTCGCCGGCCGGGCGAAGACGCGCCTGGTGCCGGCGCTGGGAGAGGAGGGCGCGGCCCGCCTGTACCAGGCGTTCCTGGATGATGCGGTGGCGGCATGGGGGTGCGTGGGAGGCGCTTCGCTCGAGCTGTGGCTCGAGCCCCGCGAGGCCGAGGATCCCGAGACCCCGGGTCGGGACGGAAGGATCGCCCCGGCGCGGACGGAGAGGGAGCTGCGAAGCCGCTACCCCGACGTTCGCCTGCGCTGGCAGGCGGGAGAGGAGCTGGGGAGCCGGCTGCGAGGGGCGTTCGACAAGGCGTTTCGCGAAGGGGCGGGCCGGGTGGTGGCGGTGGGTAGCGATCACCCTACGCTTCCGACCGTGTACCTCCATCAGGCGTTCCGGACCCTGGAGCGGTGCGGGCTGGTCCTGGGGCCGTCTCGGGATGGCGGGTACTATGCCCTCGGGCTGCGCCTCGCCTCCTGGCCGATGGCCGCGGAGCTCTTCCGGGGCATTCCGTGGTCCACTCCCCGCGTGCTGCAGGCGACCCGCGAGCGGGCCTCCGGCCTGGGCTTGCGCTGGGAGGAGCTGCCCGCGTGGTACGATGTGGACGAGCCGGCGGACCTCGAGCGGCTCCGGCGGGAGGTGCGGGCCGGGACCCACACCTCGGCGGTCCTCGAGCGCCTTGCCGGGCCCGGGATCGGGGGGCGGAAGAAGCGCGCGCGGAGTCCGGCGCCCGTCAGGGACGAGACGTGACGGGATCACCGGTCGTCGTCCGGATCATGCGGGGAGGGGAGGTGGAATCGAAGCACCACGTGGTCGGGGTCGTTCAGGGTCTCGCGGGCGGCGCGGAGGCCCGGTTCGGGGACCCGCAGCTTCGGGCCCACTGGCGGTCCGCCATGAAGCCGTTCCAGGCGTTGCCCGCGGTCGGCGACGGGGCGTTGGAGACGTACGAGCTCGGCTCCACCGCGATCGCCCTGTGCTGTGCCTCCCATCACGGCACGCCTCAGCACGTGGCGGGGGTGCGGGAGATGATGCGGCGGATCGGGGTCTCCGAGACATCCCTGGCGTGCGGCCCGCACCCGCCGTTCGACGAGGAGGCCGCCCGCAGCCTGCTCCGCGGCGGGGAGGATCCGGGTCGGCTGCACAACAACTGCTCGGGCAAGCACGTCGGGATGCTCGCCCTGGCGCTTCACCACGGCTGGCCGACGGACGGATACGCGGAGCTGGAGCACCCCGTCCAGCGGCGGATCCGTGCCGAGCTCGCGTGTTGGCTCGACGAAGACCCGGAGGAGCTCGCCTGGGCCCGGGACGGCTGTGGGGTGCCGACTCCGTATCTTTCCCTCCGGCAGATGGCTCGGGCGTACGCCCGGCTCGGAGAGGCGAGTCGGGAGGAGAGCGCGGCGCGCCGTGTTGTCGAGGCGATGACGGGCCATCCGGATCTTGTGGGTGGAGCGACGGCCCTGTCGACGAGGATCATGCAGACCACGGGCGGGCGAGTCCTGGCGAAGGAGGGGGCCGAGGGGGTCTTCTGCGCCACGGCTCCCGACAGCGGCTGGGGAGCGGCCGTCAAGGTGGCCGATGGAAGCGCCCGGGCGGTGGGGCCCGCTTTCCTGGAGCTCCTGGGCGCTCTCCGCCTCCTCACGGAGCCGGAGCTGGCGAGCCTGAGCTCCCTCCGCCGTCTCCCGGTGCTGAACACGCAGGGGATGGCGGTCGGCATGGTGACCGCGGAGGTGCACGTCCCACGGGTGCCGGCGGGTCGCTGAAGCGATCGAGTGGGACGCCCGACCGGACCTGAGCCTCCGCGATCCGGACGGGTGGCGGACGCCGAGGGTCGGCGGGGTGGCTCCCGCACCCGCCTCTCCGCCGAGCTCGCGGCGCTGGTGGAGCTCTCGGCCGCGCTCGCCAGGGCCGATCCTTCGGGTCTGCGGTCGGCTCTGGAGCGGGCGTCCGACGTCTCGCGGCCCGCCCGCGTGGAGGAGGCGCTGCTCCAGGCGTACCTGTTCCTCGGGTTCCCCGCCGTGCTGAGCGGCTTCGCGGAGTGGCGCGCGCTGGGGGTGCGGCGGACGCCGCCGCGCGAGGAGGGCCGGGGCCGGGCGCAGCCCGCCCTCCCGCCGGAAGGGGCACCGGATCCGGCCCTCTGGATCCGCCGGGGGGAGGCGCTGTGTCGGCGGATCTACGGCCGCGCCTACGCGAAGCTGCGGCAGAACGTCCGCCGCCTTCATCCCGCGCTGGATGACTGGATGGTGATGGAAGGGTACGGGAAGGTGCTCGGCCGGCCGGAGCTGGATCCGGTCTCGCGGGAGCTGTGTATCGTCGGGTTGCTGGCGGCGGCCGACCACCCGCGCCAGCTCCACTCCCATCTGCGGGGAGCGTTGAACGTGGGGGCCGACGAGCGGGCGGTGGGAGAGGCGCTGGAGATCGGTCTCGGGTGGGTGGCCGATCCGGGACGTCGTCGCGCCGCGGAAGCGTTGTGGAGGCGGGTCCGGCACGGAACCTCGGGGCCGGCGGCGGCGGAGGCCCCGGAAAGCGGGCTCGGAACTACGACGTGAGCGCCGGAATCGGACTCTGAAAGATGTTCATCGATTTCGCCAGGATCAGGGTGACCGGGGGCGCCGGAGGTGCCGGGGCATGTGCCTTCCGCCGGGAGAAGGGCGTCCCCCGGGGAGGCCCCAGCGGGGGCGACGGAGGCAGGGGGGGAGATGTCTATCTGCGGGCGGATCCGAACCTCGGCACGCTGCTCGACTACACGTACCGCGAGCACTATCAGGCCGGCCCGGGCGGCCACGGCGAGGGCAAGGATCGCCGGGGAGCGGATGGCGAGGACCTGATCCTCCCCGTCCCGCCGGGGACGGTGGTTCGGGAGGCCGGCTCGAGCGAACGGGTCGGCGAGCTTCTCGAACCGGGGGAGCTGCTGCGCGTGGCGCGCGGCGGGCGAGGAGGACGGGGAAACGCCTCCTTCGCGACATCGACCCGCCAGGCGCCCCGGGAGTGGGAGCCGGGGGAGTGGGGAGAGGAGCGGCGCATCGAGCTGGAGCTCAAGCTCATCGCCGATGTGGGTCTCGTTGGGGAGCCGAACGCGGGCAAGTCCACTTTCCTGGCCGCCGTATCCGCCGCCAGACCGAAGATCGCCGCCTATCCGTTCACGACCCTGGAGCCCAACCTGGGCGTCGTCGCCCTCACGGACGGCCGCTCCTACGTCGTGGCGGACATCCCGGGGATCGTCGAGGACGCCCATCGCGGCAAGGGGCTGGGCACCCAGTTCCTTCGCCACATCGAGCGGACCCGGATTCTGGCGCTCCTCCTGCCGATCGACCTTCCGGACCGACAGGCCGCCTACGATCTGTTGCGGCGAGAGCTCACGGAGCATGATGCGGCCCTGGCCGAGATCCCTCACTGCGTCCTGGTGACCAAGGCGGACCTCGTCCCGGAAGAGGAAAGGGTTCCCGGATTGGAGGCGCGGGGTGCCTGGGGCACGTTCGTGCTCTCCTCGGCGACGGGCGAGGGGGTGGCGCCCGTGATGGAGGCGCTGTGGCGCCGCCTCCAGGAGGAGAGGGCGCGGATCGCTTCGGTGGAGGGGAAGGCCGCCCCGTTCCCCGACGCGGGGAGCACAGGTCGCTGAAGAGCTCGCGTGGGTCGCCCCGCTGATGTGGCACGGACGGAGCGCGGCATGAGGGAACGGAGAGAGACCCGAGCGGCGCTCGCCCTCGTCGAGGAATCGGATCTCGACCCTCGCGTCATCCCGTGGTGCGTGGACCGGTACGGCTCGCCGGCCAGGCTCCTCGATGCGTGTGCGGTGGGACGGCTGGACGGGATCGAGGAGGCCGCCCTGCCGGACCCACGTTTCCGGAAAGACGCCATCGTGCGGGAGCTCGTCCGGCTGCGCCCCGTTCCGGAGTCCCGCCTCAGGGAGCTGGAGGCGCGGGGGATCCAGCTCGTGGCGTACGGCCGGCCCGGCTATCCGAAGCGGCTGACCCACCTGTGCCATCCTCCGGTTCTTCTGTACCTGCGAGGGAACGCCTCTCTTCTCTCCCGCGGCTCCGTGGCGGTGGTCGGGAGCCGCCGGGCGACGGAGTACGGGCGACGCATGGCCCACCGGCTCTCCGCCGGCCTGGCGCGCGCCGGATGGACGATCGTGAGCGGAATGGCCCGGGGGATCGACGGCGTCGCCCACCGAACGGCGCTGGAGGTCGGGGGCGACACGGTCGGCGTGCTGGGCTCCGGCCTGGACCACCGGTTCCCCTCCCAGAACCGGGATCTGTACGCGGCGATGCGGAAGAGCGGGCTGCTGGTCAGCGAGTTTCCGCCGCCGGAGCGTCCGTTCGGGTCGAACTTTCCCCGCCGCAACCGCATCATCGCGGCGCTCGTGCGGGCCGTGGTCGTGGTGCAGGCGGCGCGGCGAAGCGGGGCGCTGAACACGGCGAACCACGCCACGGAGATCGGGCGGGATGTGTACGCGGTACCGGGCCCGGTGGGCCCGGAGACCAGCGTCGGCGTCCACGGCCTTCTGCGGGACGGTGCCGGCCTGGTCACCTGTGCGGGCGACGTGCTCGCGGGCCTCGGCGAGGGGTTCGAGGATGAGAAGGAAGAGGCGAACGGGAGCGCCCCTTCGGGGGGGCCGGAGACGGGGCCGCCCGCGGTGCGACACATCCTGGGCCGTCTACGTGAAGGGCCCGCCGCCGTGGACGACCTGATCACGGTGGCCGGCCTCCCGGCGGGATCCGCCCTCGCGCTGCTCACCCGGCTGGAAGTGGAGGGGATCCTGCGCGAGCTTCCGGGCGGAGCCTACGAGCTGGCGGGCGTGCGGCGCGCGGCCGGGAGGGACGGCGCCGCCGGCGGAGACTGAGCCTCTCCCGTACCGGGCCTGGCTCCGGAGCGCGGGCCCGTCACTTACGCTGCGGGGCAGGGGTGGAACGTGTCCGTGTGGGACGCGTAAGGAAGGACGGTGCCCCGTGGCGTCCCGCCGGAGCCGGAGACGGGAGGGACCCAGGAATCCGGGGAGAGCGACCTGGCCGGGGGCGCCGATTTGCGGGAGCTCGAGCCGGCGGCGAGCTTGGCTGGGAGCGGAGCCCTGGAGTCGCGATGCGGTCGGCAAAGGTCTACGGCAGACAGGACCTCACCGAGAGGGAGAGAGCCGTCCTCACGGCGGTCATCGACTCCTTCGTGCGCACGGCCTCGCCTGCCGGCTCGCGCCGGCTGAGTCGAGAGTACGACTTGGGCGTCTCTCCGGCCACGATCCGCAACACGATGGCGGATCTGGAGACGAAAGGTTTTCTCAGCCACCCGCACACCTCGGCGGGCCGCATGCCGACCGATCTGGCCTATCGGTACTACGTGGACGCGCTCATGGGACAGCGGCGGATCGCGCCCGGCCAACGGGCGAAGATCGAGAAGGAGCTCGCTTCTCCGCAGCACAGCGCCATCGAGGAGCTGATGAGTCGGGCGGCCCAGGTCCTCGGCCTGCTCACGGGCGAGCTGGGCCTGGCGGTCGGGCCGGCCCTGGCCAGCGCGGTGCTTCGCCGCTTGGAGCTCGTGCCGGTGAACAGCGAGAAGGCGCTCCTCGTCCTGACGTTGGAGTCGGGCGTCGTCCGGACCGTCTTCGTGGATTTGCCCACGGCCCTCCCCCGGAACACCCTCGCGGCGGTGGCCGCCGCGCTGAACGAGCGGCTGGCAGGGACGACGCTGGAGGAGGTCGGAGAGGGCCTCGGGGATCGCCTGCGAGATCTGTCGGTGGGAGGGAGGGGCGTGGGCGACCTGATCAACATCTTCGTACAGTCGGGGCCGGAGATCTTCGATTGGGCGGGACGGAACCGGGAGGTTCACCTCGGGAGCGCCTCGGTGCTCGCCGATCAACCGGAGTTCAACAGCGAGGCCAGCCTGAAGTCTCTGATCGAGTTGACGGAGAAGCGCCAGCTTCTGGCCTCCATCCTGGGAGATCGTGAGGCGAGCGAGGGTCCGCAGATCACGATAGGTGCCGAGCACGCCGCGCCGGAGCTGGAGGCCCTCACCATCGTGACGGCGAGCTACTGCGTCGGGAACCTCCAGGGAGTGGTGGGCGTGATGGGGCCGACGCGGATGGCGTACGACAAGGTGATAGCGATCGTGGACTGCACCTCCGCGCTGGTGAGCAAGCTGGCCCGGGCCTGACGCGGAGCCATGGAGAAGGACTACTACGCCATCCTCGGCGTCCCCCGAGATGCCGACGCGGACCGCATAAAGCGGGCGTATCGCCGGCTCGCCATGGAGCACCACCCCGACCGGAACGACAACCCCGAAGCCGAAGAGCGCTTCAAGGTCGTGACGGAAGCGTACGAGGTGCTCCGGGACGAGGAGAAACGAAGGCTCTACGACCGCTACGGCGAGGCCGGCCTGAGGCGGGGTGGGGGAGCCGGGTTCGAGGGCTTCGGCTTTGCCGACGCGTTCGAGATCTTCATGCGGGAGTTCGGGGGCGGAGCGTTCGGCGACCTCTTCGGGGGAGCTTCCGCGTCGCGTGGCCCCCGCCGCGGCCGGAGCGTTCGGGTCGACGTGAAGGTGAGCCTGGAGGAAGCTGCCCGCGGCACCGCGCGCACGATCCGCGTCAAGGTGCTCGAGGCGTGTGAGACGTGCGGGGGAAGCGGGGCGGAGCCCGGCACGTCCCGGCGTCGGTGTGCCACGTGTGGCGGAGCGGGCGAGGTCCGGCAGGTACAGCGCTCCATCCTGGGACAGTTCGTGAGCGTGCGTCCCTGTCCGCAGTGTGGAGGGGAGGGGAGCCGGCTGGAGCGCCCGTGTGGGCGCTGTCGGGGAGCAGGCCGGGTCCGCAGAGAGAAGCGCATCAAGCTGGATGTTCCGGCGGGCGTGTCGACGGACGATGTCCTGAAGCTCCGCCGGCAGGGCAACGTGGGCCCCGACGGTGGTCCCCGTGGGGACCTCGTCGTTCAGGTGGAGGTGGAGGAAGATGCCCGCTTCGAGCGGCGGGGTGACGATCTCGTTCTGAACCTCCCGATCACGTTCAGCCAGGCGGCACTGGGCGCCGAGCTGGAGGTGGAGACGATCCATGGCTCGACCTCCCTGAAGGTGCCGGCGGGCATTCAGAGCGGCCAGGTTCTTCGTCTCCGGGGGATGGGGATGCCTCGACTCCGGGGGGACGGGCGGGGGGATCTGCTGGTCCGGGTTCTCGTGTGGACCCCCACGAAGCTGAGCGTGGAGCAACGGGCGGTGGTGGAGCGGCTCGCCGCGCTGGAGGAGACCCCGCCGGAGCCGGATCGCCATGAGCCCGGCTTCTGGGAGCGGGTGAAGTCCGCCTTTACGGGCTGAGTTCTTCCGCTTCTACGCGACCGGCGAGCCCCGCGGCCGCGTCCCGATCCAACAGCCAGCTCCCCCGTCGGGCCAGCTGAGCCGGACAGCTGTCGGGCTCCCAGTCGCCCAGGAGGCCGCGCCGGACGGCTCGGGCCTTGGAGGGTCCGGTGGCCAGCACGAAGAGGCGGTGCGCCGCGCGGATCACGGGTGGCGTGATCGTGAGACGTCCCCGGGGCGCCGCGGGCGCTTCCGACGGTGCCACCCGCCGTAGGTTCTCTCGGAGAGCGGGTTGGCCGGGGAAGAGCGAGGCCGTGTGGCCGTCCGTCCCGACGCCCAGGATCAGGAGTTCCAGGCTGTCGGGCAGGAGACGGGCGTACCGTCGGGCGGCGGCCTCCGGATCCGCCGCCTCTCCCTCCAGCCGGTAGATGGCCGCGGGCGGCGCGGGAAGCCGCTCCAACAGACTCTCGCATACCATCCGATAATTGCTCCGGGGGTGCTCGGGGGGGACGCGACGCTCGTCGCTGAAAAAGAGGCTCACCCGCGGCCACGGCAGCCCCGGGAGGGCGGCAAGCGATCGGTAAACGGGTACCGGCGTCCCTCCTCCGGCCAGGGCGAGGGAGACGGGGCCGCGGGCGGCGGCCTCCCTCAACGCCCGGGCGAGCAAGGCCGCCGCGCCGTGGGCGAAGCCTCGCTCGTCGCCCACCCGAACCGGACCCGGCACGCGCTCGGAAGCGCTCCGCTCCTCGCCCTCCTCCGGCTCCGTGGCTGGTTGGGGCCCCTCCCCTACAGTCTCCGCCACGTCCTCCCGTCCCCTGCCATGAGCTCCGAGGCCGCCGAGGGCCCGGCAGAGCCCGCCGGGTAGATCTCGACCTTGCCGCCCGCCCCCGTTCCGGTGCCCTCGACGATCGGGTCCACGATCTTCCAGGCTTCCTGGATCCAGTCGGCGCGCGCGAAGAGCGTCTGGTCGCCCTGCATGACGTCCAGCAGGAGCCAGGCGTAGGCCCGGGGCGGCTCTTCGACGCCGAACGCCCGCGCATAGTCGAACTCCATGCGCACCGGCTGTAGATGCATGTCGGGCCCCGGCCGTTTCGCGAAGAACTCCTCCACGATCCCCTCGTCCGGCTGTAGCCGGAAACAGAGCAGGTTGGCGCGCCGCCGGTACTCCTCCCCGGGGAACATCACGTGAGGGGTCGGTTTGAAGTGGATCGCCACCTCGGTCAGCTTCGAGGAGAGTCGCTTGCCGGTACGCAGATAGAACGGAACGTCCGCCCATCGCCAGCTGTCCAGGGTGAGCCGGAGTGCGCAGAAGGTGGGCGTGGTGGAGGTCGGTTCCACCCCCTCCTCCTCGCGGTACCCGCGCACGCCCTCTCCCGAGATGGCTCCCGGTCCGTACTGCCCCAGCACGAGGCCGCGGTCGACATCCGGCGGCTCCACCTTCACCGCCTGGAGAACCTTCACGGTTTCATCCCGAAGCGAGCTCGCCTCGAAACGGACCGGCGGCTCGATCGCCGTCATGCAGAGAAGCTGCAGAAGGTGGTTCTGCACCATGTCCCGAACCACGCCCGTCTCTTCGTAGAAGCCGGCTCGCGTCCCGATGCCGATCGACTCGGCGACCGTGATCTGCACGTGATCGATGTAGTTCCGGTTCCAGATCGGCTCGAAGCTCGGGTTCGCGAACCGGAACGCGAGCATGTTCTGAACCGTCTCCTTGCCCAGGAAATGATCGATCCGATAGATCTGCTCCTCGCCGAAGATCCGGCGCAGCGCGGCGTCCAGGGCCACCGCGCTCCGCCGGTCCTGCCCGAACGGCTTCTCCACCACGAGTCGGCGCCATCCCCGATCGCTTCGCGCCAGCCCGCTCTCTGCCAGGCCCTCCACGATCGGCTCGAAGAAGCGAGGCGGAACGGCCAGGTGGAAGAAGATGTTGTCGGGGATGCCGAGCCTGGTCCGGACGCTCTCGACCTCCCGACCGAGGGCGGCGTACGCCTCCTCGGCGGGAGAGCGGAAGTCGGCCTGCCGGTAGAAAAGGCGCTCCGCGAAGCGGCCGAACGCCCCCGCATCCCAGGCGCACTCTCCGCCCCGCACGGCCTCGCGGGCCACCTCGCGAAACCGTTGCGCGCTCCAGGCCTTCCGCGCGCTGCCGACCACGGCGAACTCCTCCGGAAGAAAACCGTTGCAGTGGAGCTCGAAGAGGGAGGGCAGGAGCTGCTTGCGGGTCAGGTCGCCGGAGGCTCCGAAGATGATCATCACACAGGGGTCGGCCGGTCGTGGCTCGACCGAGCCGTCCGTCTGCCCGACGCGGACCGAGAGTCCGGGAAGCTCGCTCCCCCGAGCGCCGCTTCCCGGTGGAGAGGCGATGGGTGAGGAGTCGCTCGTCACTCCTCCCTCACGGCGTGGCCGCCGAACTGGTTGCGGAGCGCGGCGATCACCTTCGCGCGAAACCGTTCCTCGTCGCGGGAGGCGAAGCGCTCGAAGAGGGAGGTGGTGATCCCCGGAAGGGGGATGCCGTTCTCCACCGCGAAGCGCACGCTCCAACGGCCCATCCCGGAGTCCTCGACGTAGCCGTCGATCCGTTCCAGCGCATCCCCCTCCTGCTCGAGGGCGCGCGCGAGCAGCTCCAGCAGCCAGGAGCGCACGACGGCCCCGTTTTCCCACAGACGGGCGATCTGCCCCAGCCGCAGCTCGAACTCGGACCGGTGGAGGCACTCGAATCCCTCGCCGATCGCCTGGAGCATGGCGTACTCGATGGCGTTGTGTACCATCTTCACGAAATGGCCCGCTCCGCTGGGGCCGACCCGCGCGTAACCGCCGGGCGGCGCGAGCGTCCGGAAGACGGGCTCCAGCCGCTCGAAGGCGGGCCGGGAGCCTCCCACCATAAGGTTGAACCCGTCTTCCGCCCCCCACACCCCTCCGCTGACCCCCACGTCCAGGAAGAGCGCCCCCCGCTCCGCGCACGCCTCGGCGTGCTCCAGGGATTCGGTGTAGCGCGAGTTCCCCCCGTCGGCGATGAGATCGCCGGCCTCGAGGACGGACAGCAGGCGCGTGATCGTCTCCCGGGTGGGAGCCCCGTGGGGCACCATGACCCACACGGCACGAGGCGGCTCGAGCTGCTCCACGAGCTCCTGCAGGGAACGGGCCCCCGCGCCCCCCGCGGCCTCCAGGTCCCGGATGCTCTCCTCGGCCACGTCGTAGCCCACGACCTCGTGGCCGCCGGCCAGGAGGCGACTCGCGATGCCGCGGCCCATGCGACCGAGCCCGACCAGACCCAGCTGCATCCTAGGAGCCTGTCCGAGTCATGGGGTGCGGCCGCCCGCAACCCCCCTGCGCCCTCCGGGTTACGGCGGCCCGGGGCCATCTCCCGCGTGGATTCGCCGGCGGCTCAAGGTCTCGCGCGAGGCGCTCGACCGGGCGCTCCTCCCCGATCGCCTTCGTCGCGCCGCCTTGGATCTGGCCCCGTGGCGCTCGTAACGCGGCTCGCACCATGACTCGGACGGGCTCCTACCGTACCTGCGCGGTCCGGGGAGCGACCGCACCGAGGACGGCGCGCAGATGGGCCAGCCCGGCGGAAGGCTCGCCCTGGAGATGGACGTACAGGACCCGGCGTCCATGCGCCGCCAGGGCCCCGAAGTCGCCCAGGGCCTGGGCGCGCTGGAGGACCGAGAAACCGTACTCCGCCCCGGGGATCTCCTCCTCGCCGGCGGAATCGGCCGTCAGGATCAGGAAGCGGCCCGTGTTCGGCCCTCCCTTGTGCAACTGGCCGGAGGAATGGAGGTAGCGTGGACCGTGGCCGAGGGTCACCGGAAGGCGCAGCCGCTCGGCCACCGTGCGGCGCAGGGCCGCCAACTGCTCCTCCCGCTCCGGAGTCTCCCGGAAGTAGGGGAGCAGCGCCACGTACTCGCCTCCCCCCGGGTCGCTCAGGAACGCCTCCAGGACCCTCCCCGGCTCCTCGGCCCACCCGTTGGGCTCGGTCGCCGGCATCGAGACCCCGGCTTCGGCACGGGCGATCCACAGGCGCGCGTCGCGGGCGAGCGGGGCGGGCTCGGGCAGGGCGCCCTGCTTCTCCCACGCCTTCAGGAGCTCCCGGGTGTTCGCCTTGCTCTCGGCGACGTTCGGCTCGTCGAACGGGTTGACCCGCAGGATGGAGCCCGCCACCGCCGTGGCGATCTCCCAGCGGAGGAACTCGGCGCCCAGCTCGTGGATGTCGTCCAGCTCGATGCGCACCGTCGGGTGTCCGGCCGCGGCGACGCGGTCGAGAAACGCATCGACCTCCGGGGTTTCGTCGCCCGCCAGGCGCACGTGGGCGAAGAGGCGGTCGTGGCCCGGATCCTCCCGCGTCGGCCCCGCGTCTTCCGACCGGGCCGCGGGAGGGAAGAGCGGGTCGGCCGGGACCGGGATGAGGCCCGTGCCCTCCTTGCCCGTGCTCTCGGCAAGAAGCTGCTCGGCCCAGGCTCCGAACGCGGCCGTGCGACCGCTCGACAGGAACGTCACCTTGTCGCGGCCGTGCCGCGCGGCGAGGCCGAGGAGCGCTCCGAGGCGTAGGCCCGGATTGCGGGCCGGCGGGACCTCCGGCTCACAGCTCCCGAGCATCGTCGAGGCGTACTCGAGGAGCCGATCGATCCGGATCCCGGCCAGCGCCATGGGGACGAGCCCGAAGTACGACAGGGCCGAGTAACGTCCGCCGATGTCGGCCGGGTTCTCGAAGGTGCGCCGAAAGCCCTGCTCCCGGGCCTCACCGGCCAGAGGGGTCCCGGGGTCCGTGATCGCCACGAACCGGGAGCCGGCCGCCTCGCCGAGCGCCTCCCGGGCAGCTCGGAAGAAGGAGCGGTAGAGGCTCGAGGTCTCGGCCGTGGTGCCCGACTTGCTGGCCACGAGGAAGAGCGTGCGAGACAGCTCCACCGACTCGCGCACGGCGCGCACGGCATCCGGGTCGGTATCGTCCAGTACCACGAGCTCCGGCCAGCCGTCCGCTCCTCCGAACGCCCGGCGGGCGACCTCGGCCGACAGGCTGCTCCCGCCCATGCCGAGCAGAACGACGTGGCGGGTCCCCTCGGCGCGGATCTCTTCCGCGAAGGCGGCCAGCTCGTCCGCTCGATCCCGGAAGCTCAGGGGCGCGTCCAGCCATCCGAGCCGCTCGCCGATGCGGGCGGCCGTCTCGGGCTCCTCGGTCCACAGGGAGGGATCTCCGGCGAACAGGCGTCGCCCGGCCTGCTCCTGGCGCAGAGCCGCCAGGGCGCGCGCATAGGAGGAGCTGAGCTCTCCGGGGACGATGGAGTCGTTCGCCAGACAGCCGCCGAGCAGGACGGCGCGCTGCTCGGCCAGCGCCTCCAGCAGTTGGTCGAACGGGTCGATGAACTTCTGCACGCCCTCGTCGAGCAGCCGGCGCGTGACGTAGTCGATGTCGATGCCCACCTCGGCCAGCCGCGCCAGGATGGCGCCCGCCTCCCGCATCCCGTCCTCCACCGTGTCGGCCACCTGCCCGTGGTCGGCGAACGCCTCGATCGTGGAGTCCGGGAGGGTGTTTACGGTGTGCGGGCCTATGAGAGGTTCCACGTACCGCACGTCGTCGTACAGCGGGTTCTTCGTGCTCGTGCTGGCCCACAGCATGCGCTGCACCCGGCCCCCGGCCGCCTCGAGCCGCCGCCAGCGGTCCGAGGCGAGGATCCGCTGAAAGCTCGCGTACGCCAGCTTCGCGTTGGCGACGGCGGCCTGGCCGAGGAGCGAGGCCACGCCCGCGTCCGCCTTCGCTTCCTTCGAGCCCGTCAGCCGGTGCCCGAGAAGGCCGTCCACCAGGACGTCCATGCGGCTGAGGAAGAAGCTGGCGACGGAGGCCAGGCGATCCACCGACCGGCCGGCCCCGATCCGGCGCTCCAGGGCCCGCAGATAGGCCTCGGCGACCGCCTCGTAGCTCTGGATGGAGAAGAGGAGGGTGATGTTCACGTTGATCCCCTCGAAGAGGGCTTCCTCGATCGCGGGGACGCAGGCCTCCGTGCCGGGAATCTTGATGAGCAGGTTGGGGCGGTCGACGGCTGCGAACAGACGCCGAGCCTCCTGCAGGGTCGCGGTGGGGTCCTGGGCCAGGTACGGAGAGACCTCGAGGCTCACGAAGCCATCCCGCCCGCTCGACCCGTCGTACACGGGACGAAGGACGTCGCAGGCCTCCTGGATGTCCGAGACGACGAGCCGTTCGTACATCTCGGAGACGGAGCACCCGGAGCGCACCAGCCGTTCGATCTCCTCCGCGTACTCCTCTCCCCGCGTGATGGCGGCGTGGAAGATCGCCGGGTTCGAAGTGACTCCCCTCAGGCCCTCCTCGCGCACGCGGCGCTCCAGCTCGCCGCTCCGCAGCTTTTCCCGGGAGAGGTTGTCCAGCCAGTAGCTCTGTCCGTGCTCCAGCAGCGCGAGCAGCGGCCTCGTCGGCTCGTCTCGGGTCACGTTCCCTCCGTCGGCTC
>JBHHYJ010000055.1:0-18679 GCA_046757485.1 Gemmatimonadota bacterium | reverse complement strand
GGGGCCCGATAGTTGGCGATCGGCACTTCCCCGGGCTCCGGTGCCGGCCGATCCATGCGGGTGAAGCCACCGAACATCGCAACGGTGCTCAGCGGTGGACCGACCATCACGGACACCTCTTCCACGTCGGGCGCGGCGGCCAGCCGCTCCAGAAGCTGGCCTGCCAGCCTGACCCGGTCGTCTGGAGAATAGCTGGGTTGGGGCAGCGAGAGTCGAAACGCCGAGATGCCTCTCACGTCGAACCCGGGCTCAGCCTGCGTGATGCGAACCAGGCTCCGAATCATGAGCCCCGCGCCGATGAGGAGAAGCACGGACAGAGCCACCTGAGAGGCGATGATCGCCGATCGACCGCGCCCCACGCGCCCGCTATGGACATCCCCGCGACCGCTTCCCCGGATCGCCCCCGAAAGGTCCGATCGGGCGAGGGCGAGGGCCGGTGCCAACCCGAAGAGGAACGTCGACACGGCCACCAGCAGACCGGCGAACACGAGCGTCACGGGATCCAGAGCGACTTCGTCGAGCCGCGGGATGCTCCGCGGCGCCAGAGCCAGGACGCCGTCCACTCCCGCGCTCGCGACGCCCACACCGGCGAGTCCGCCGACGACCGCCAGCAGTCCGCTCTCCGTCATGAGCTGCCGGAGGATGCGTCGGCCTCCCGCGCCGAGCGTCGCGCGGACCGCGACCTCCGACTCCCGGCTCCTGCCGCGGGCGAAGAGGAGGTTCGCGACGTTGGCGCACGCGATGAACAACACCAGCGCGACGGCACCGAAGAGGATCCACAGGGCCGGTCTCACGTCGCCAACGGTCACGGCGTGGAGGCTCGCCACCGCGAACGTCGTGTTCGCGTTCGTATCCGGATACTCCTTCTCGAGCCGTGTAGCCAGCGCAGCGAGCTCG
The DNA here is from genome assembly GCA_046757485.1 of Gemmatimonadota bacterium. Taxonomy (GTDB): domain Bacteria; phylum Gemmatimonadota; class Gemmatimonadetes; order Palauibacterales; family Palauibacteraceae; genus JBHHYJ01. The sequence goes on along the minus strand of JBHHYJ010000055.1, from coordinate 17,782 downwards.
CCTCGGGCCGACCTCACGCTCGCGCCCCGAGCCAGGCGGGCCACCGACCAGCGGTTCACACAGCCGCGGGCGCAGCCGACCTCGTCGTTCTGCGCCGGGACCCAGACATCGGCGCCCGAAGGGTAATGGAAACCGGCCCCGGCCACCCCCACGATCCGGTGAGCGCGGCCTCCGACACGAAGGGACGAGGTGAGCACGTCCTCCCGGCCGCCGAGCCTGTCGCGCCAGTAGTCCGCGCTCACGATCGCCACCGCGGGGCCCTGGTATCGATTCTCGGCGTCGCTGAAATCACGGCCCCTCTCGAGGGGAACCCGGAACACGTCGAAGAGCCCGGGAGTGATGAAAGCCCCGTGAACGAGAGTCGCCGCGCCGTCTTCGATCAGCGTGAGATTGGCGCTGTTGACGAGGGCGATCGACTCCAGGGCGGAGACTTCGGATTTCACGTCCCGGAAGTTCGGGTGGGAGATCAGGCCCGCGTCCAGACTCGTGGCATCCTCCGGGGACGACTCCCACACCGTCACCAACCGCTCCGAATCGGGGTAGGGTAAGGGCCGTAGAAGGATCCCTCGCACGACGCTGAACATCGCCGTCGTAACGCCGATGCCCAGAGCCAGGGTGAGTACCGCGACCGTGGTGAAGCCGGGACGCTGGCGGAGCGATCGCACTGCGTACTGAAGGTCCTGCCTCAGGGTATCCATGGCGTCCCCAGCCGACGTGCCGTCCTTGACCGATCCCGAAGCCTGCTCAAGCAGGCCGTGTGCCGGAGCCACCCGTTCCGCCAAGCCTCTCGAGAAGTGTACGTTAGCTACCTGAGGGGAGCGCCACCCGCGCCGGGGATGTTGTTCGTCTCCGGTCGCCGCATCCCGCATGCGGACACCCGATCGGCCGGCCCGGAGGCCGAAGCGGCCCAGGAGCTCGCGGATCCGAGCCCCGCCCCGGCCGCCGGACGGCATTCGGGCGACGCGTCCGTAGAACTCTCGATTCTCAACGCGTGTCGATCGGCCATCCTTCCCGGGTGGATCCAGTGGTCACGCTCCGGGCCGAGTGGGCGGCAGGCGTCAGTCCAGCAGGAGCCGCTCCCGCCGGAATCGGGCTCCGGCTATGCCCAGGAGGACGAGGTCCATCCCCCCCAGCAGTCCGGCGAGCCCCGCGGCCACGCCCGCCGTGTTCCCCGACACGAAGAGCTGCAGGATCTCGTTCGCCCATCCCCAGGGGAAGAGCTTGAGGGCCAGGAGGGGAACGAGGAAGAGGAGCATCACGGCCATCGCCAGCGCCTGCTGCGCCTGACGGACGGTCGGGGTGCGGAGCGAGACGAGCACGCCCAGGGCCGCTCCGAGGAGAGCCGCCAGGAAGGTGACGACGGCGATCCCGGCCGCCACGCCCGGCTCGTACAGGAGCAGCTCCCCGGGACGGCGGAGAAGGTTCACGGTCAGCACCCCGAGCGGCAGGCAGAGGATGGTGGCGCCCCACACCCAGGTGACCGCGGCCCCGATCTTTCCGAACAGAATCGCGCGATCCGGCAGACGGGTCGCGAGCAGCGTCTCCAGGGTGTGGCGCTCCCGCTCCCCGGCGACCGTGTCCGCGGTGACCGTCGTCACCAGGAAGAGCGGCATCCACACCCAGAAGAGAAGCACCCACGGCGCCCCGAGCCACGCCGGTCCGAGCTGGAACGGCAGGAAGACGCCGATGAGACCGGCGAACGCCAGGAGGGTGGCGAGCGTCACCCAACCGCCGTCCCATACGGCGAGCTCCTTCCACTCCCGCCACATCACCGTCCACACGTCTCGCACCGTGCCTCCCGCCGCTCCCTCTTTATCCGCTCACCGCTCCGTGCGACCCGCTCCCCGGATGGAGCCACCGTTCGCCGCCACCGGAACGCACTCGGGAGAGTCGGGGACCGGGGACCGCTCCCGCGGCCTCCAGGCCTCACCCTCCTCCTCACCCGTCACGAGGGAGAGGAAGACCTCCTCCAGGCTGTTTCCGACCCGCTGCACCTCTTCCACCTGGGCGCCTACCCGGACGAGGAAGCTGATGAGCGGGGCCATGCGGCGGCCCGGCTGGAGCTCGACCACCAGGTTCCCGCCGTCGCCGGCGATCGCGGCCACCTCGCGGCGCTCCCCGACGAGCTGGCGGACGTTCTCCGTGAGACCGCGTCCGGAGATTCGGTACCGCCACAACCGGCTCCGGGCGCGAATCTCCGCCGGCCTTCCCACGGTGAGGAGACGTCCCCCGCGGATGACGCCCACCCGGTCACACAGCTTCTCCGCCTCCGCGAGATTGTGGGTCGTCAGAACGACCGTGGTTCGCTCCCGGGCGGCCAGGCCGGCGAGCTGCTCCCGGAGGGCCACGGCGGCTACGGGATCCAAACCGGCCGTCGGTTCGTCGAGGATGACGAGGGGGGGCCGGTGGAGCAGCGCCCGGGCGACCGCCAGCTTCTGGCGGGTCCCGCGGCTCCAGGTACCCACCCGCTCCCTCCGCCTCTCCCAGAGGCCGAAGCGGTCGAGGAGCTCGCGGATCCGAGCCCGCCGGGTGGCGGACGGCATCCGGGCGACGCGTCCGTAGAACTCCAGATTCTCCTCGGCGCTCAGGCGCTCGATGAGGCCGGAGTGCTCCAACAGGACGCCGGTCCTCTGGCGGATCCTCGCCGCCTGGGTGCGGGTGTCGTGGCCCAGGACGCGGGCCCGGCCGGCGGTCGGGTGCAGGAGACCGAGGAGGAGACGAATCGTCGTCGTCTTCCCCGCCCCGTTCGGTCCCAGGAGCCCGAAGACGGTGCCCGAGGCGACCTCCAGATCCAGCCGGTCCACGGCCCGGAGGGTGCTGAAGTCACGGGTGAGCCGCTCGGTGCGGATCGCACATCGCGCGGCACGGCCACCGTCTGTTTCCACGCTTCCTCCTCTCCCGCACCCCCCGGTCTCGTCCGCCCCCGAGCCTTGCCGGTGCGCCGATTCCCCGGCTTTCCGGCCCGACCCCGGGACCCGAGTAACGATTCCCGCGCGAGCCTGTTCCCGGCGTCCACCGAATGCAGGGATCGTACGCGCCGGAACGTATCGCGAAATGACTTTAGATGATATGAAGTAACTGTAACTAATACCAGAGATATACGAGATTAGACCGCCGCGCGCGGAGTCGATCGAATCGCCCCGGCGCGGCCGGTTGTGGTCGGGGGGCCACAGGGTCCGGCCGCATGAGACCTCGCTCACAGGCCGCGCCCGGGTCGCAGGATGGAGCCGGCCTCACCTCCGCTCCCAGTACCGCGCCCGGTGAGGGAAGATCGCCCGGATCCCGCCCGTGGGGTCGGGCACATCGCCCAGATAGCGGGGAATCACGTGAAGGTGGCTGTGGTCGACGGACTGCCCCGCGGCCATCCCCTCGTTCAGACCGATCGTGAAGCCGTCCGGCCGCAGCTCATCGATCAGGAGGTTCCGCGCGTCGCGGGTCAGATCCCACAGCGCCGTCTGTTCGCTCGCCGTCAGGTCGTACAGGCTCGCCACGTGCCGGCGGGGAATGACGAGCAGGTGCCCGTCCGCGACCGGAAAGAGATCGCGAATCGCCAGGCCGACCTCGGCCTCCAGTCGGATCCGCTCCGGCTCGACCTCACAGAAGGGACAGCCTGGCTGCATCGGCGTTCACCTCGACCGGCCGGCGGAGCCGGTCTCTCCGGGGACGAACCATCACTCTACTCGGGACCACGACCCAGGGATCATAGAGGCACCGGCGAGCGGGAGCCAGGAGCCTGCCTCGGGCCGCGGTGCACCCTCCGGCGTTGCGGGGTATCTTGCCTCCCCGGGCGTTGGAAAGGAGACTTGCGACGAGCGGAGGTACAGCCGTGACGGATAGCCGGGTGATGAAGAGAGAGGCAGGGCGATGACCGCTCCCACGGAGAAGGGGCCCGTGGCCGCCTCGCACCCCGAGGAGGTGTTCGAGGTCGTCGAGGACTCGCTCGTCTCCCTGTGGTCCGTCGTGAACGAGCTGGCTCGCATCCGCGCTCCCAAGCCGAAGTACTACCGGGTCACCGTGTTCGGCTCCTCCCGCATGCGCCCTGGCGATGCGCTCTACGAGGACGTCCGGCGGCTGGCGGCGGAGCTCGCCCGGATCGGCTGCGACATCGTGACGGGGGGGGGCCCGGGTCTCATGCAGGCGGCGAACGAGGGCGCGAGGCTGGGGGATCCGGAGAATCGGGTTCGCTCCTTCGGCCTGCCGATCGAGCTCCCCACGGAGGAGGAGCCGAACCCGTTCGTGGAGAAGGTCTACCGGCACCGGACCTTCTTTTCCCGACTCCACCACTTCGTACGGCTGTCCAGCGCCTTCGTCGTCGTGCCGGGAGGCATCGGCACGACCCTGGAGACGATGATGATCTGGCAGCTCTGCCAGGTCCGCCACGTGCGGGGCCTGCCCCTGATCTTCGTGGGAGAGATGTGGAAAGATCTCGTCGTCTGGGGCCGTCAGCACATGCTGGGAGCTGAGCGGCCCCTGGCCTCTCCGCAGGACATGGACATTCCGCACTGCGTGGAGACCGTGGAGGAGGCGATCGAGATCGTGCGCGAGGACCTGGAACGGTTTCGAGCCGCTTAGAAGCCTCAGACGGCCCGACCGCGGCCAGAGCCTACCCGCACCCGGGGCTCATCCCCGGCGGCTGCCGCGGTTCCGAGCTGCTCCACCAGGATGACGCAGGCGTTGTCACCGTGGTGAGAGCATTTCACCTCGCGCAGATCTACGGACCGCCCGAACAGCTCGGCCGCACCCGTCACGAAGCCCTTCAGCAGCGCGCAGGCGTGTCCGCCCTGCCGCAGGGTGAGGTAGGAGCGCCCACCCAACGTGTCGCGGACCGCGAGAGAAGGCGCCACTCCGTCACGATCGCTCTCCAGCCAGCCCGCCGCCAGGCTGTCCTCGAGGGAATGGAGGAAGGTCGAGAAGTCGGGGTGAATGGCGAACAGGCTCGGAAAGCGGACGGCCATCCGGGAGACGGCCTGCCGCCCCAGCCAGCAGAGCAGCGCGTCGGAGGGCAGGTCGGAGACCTGGCCGAGTTCGTTGCCGCCGGAGTCCGCCGCGGAGGCTGCCCCACCGCCCAGCAACCGCTCCCACTCCGTTCCGTCCAACTCCTCGCGGAGCGACTCTTTCAGAAGACCGAACGCGATCCCTCTCATCCTCCCCTCCTCCCCGGCGACGGCGCCTTTCGCCACCGTCGTTGCGATCTGCCAGCGGTCGGCGGCTGCCGGCTCCGTGCCGGACGCGGCCCGACCCTGGGCATCGGCACCTGTAACACGTTCCGCCGGGACGGATTACAGAAGCGCACCCCGACGCTGCACCCCTGAAGACAGGTGCAACCCCGGGACCAGGTGTGGCGGCCCCGCCATACTCCCCTCCCCTCCGGTCCCGCGCGGCCCGAGTGTCGCGAGAAGGAGACACGGGGCCCGGCCCCTCCCAACCTTTTGACCCGTGGGGGCATCTCACTCCGCGAGGGACCCGGGAGTCCCTTCCGAACGCGTTCTCGGTCCGGCAGCGGAGACCCGGTCCAGCGTAGTCGGAGCGAGCAAGAGAACCTCAACTCGAGGAGGAGGAACCCGTGCACAAAACCGTCGTCATCTGGCTCGGAGCGGCTCTCGGCGCGAGCGCGACCGCCGTTTCAGGGCCCCTCGCCGGGCAGCAGCCCGAGCGCTACGAGCTGGCCGGAGAGAGGGTGGCCATCTACAACCTCGCGGGTCAGCTCCGGGTCGTGCCCGGTTCGGGCCGCACCGTCAGCGTATCCGTCTCTCGGGGCGGAGAGGATGCTTCTCGGCTGAGGATCGAGTCCGGCGCCCTGGAGGGCAGGGAGACGCTGCGGGTGCTCTTCCCCGGAGACCGGATCGTGTATCGCGAGATCGGCCGGGGATCGCGGTCGCAGATGCGGGTCCGGGAGGACGGCACCTTCGGCCGCGCGGGCCGTCGGGTGACGGTGGCCGGCTCCGGAGAGGGGACGCGCGCCTACGCCGACCTGACCGTCTCGGTGCCGGCGGGCAGAGAGGTGGCCGTCTACCTCGGCGTCGGGAAGGCACACGCATCCGGGGTGGAGGCCGACCTGCTCCTGGACACGCATGCGGGGTCCGTCACCGTGGAGCGCCACCGGGGCTCGCTGAACGTGGACACGGGCTCGGGGCGTGTGGAGGTCGCGGACGTGGAGGGGGACCTGCTGGTGGATACGGGATCGGGTGGCGTGCGAGCCACGGGCGTTCGGGGGGACCGGATCCTGATCGACACCGGCTCGGGTGGCGTGATCGGCTCGGAGCTCCGCTCTGAACGCCTTCTGGTCGATACCGGCTCGGGCCGGATCGAGCTGTCGGGGGTGAGCGCCCAGGAGGTTTCCCTCGATACGGGCAGCGGCGGCGTGGAGCTCGAGCTGACCGGTGGCATCAGGGAGCTGCTCGTGGACACGGGCTCCGGGGGGGTGACGCTCCGCGTGCCGGAAGGACTGGGCGCGCGGTTCGACGTGGAAACGGGCAGCGGGGGCATCGAATCCGACCTCCCCCTCTCCGTCTCCCGGGCCGGGCGCTCCCACCTCCAGGGAACTCTGGGAGACGGGTCCGGTCGGATCCACATCGAGACGGGATCCGGGGGGGTTCGGATCCTCCGGAGGTAGGCACCGAAGCGGACTCCCGGGGCACCAGCGGCCTCCGGAGATCACCGCCGAAGCGAGCTCGGGGAGGAGCGTCGGCGGACCCCGGAGAGAGGGGTTCCAGCAGGTCGCTGAAGAGCCGAGCGCACGCCTGCACGGAGCTCGGCACCCCCCTACTATGTGCGGATGATCCGTCACCGCACGTGCACCCGACCCCGTCCAGGGTCGAACGGCAGCTCGACGCTCCGCGCGCGGCGGTTCGGCGCTCCCGCCGTTCCGGCGAGCTGAGGGAGTTCGATGCCGCTGCGCCTCGTCCGCTCCGCGTCCGCCCATCTCCTGTGGTCCACCTGTGCCGACCGGTTTCTGGACGAGATCGGCCGTCACCCGGGACCCAGGGGATACCCGTCCCATCTGTGGATCGTCCACCGGAGCCAGCGCGACGCGCTGCTCGCGCGGGCGACGGACCGGGGCCTGCCCGGCTGGCTGGGGCCCCCCTACTCCTTCCTTTCGGAGCTGAGGCGGCAGTTCGGCATCCGGGCCCGGCCGGTGGGCATCCTCACCGGCCGACTCCTCGTCGCGCGGACCGCCGTCCGGCTTCAGCACCGCCTCGAGCTGCAGGCGGCCGGCGGGCGCCCCGGGCCCGCCCGCGTGCACATGATCGATCGGATCTTCAGCGAGCTGCTGCCCGAAGGCCTCTCGACCGAGGATCTGCGGACGGCGCTCGGCCGGCTCGACGGGGACAGCTTCGCCCGGAGGCGAAACCGGTGGGTGGCCGACAGCTACGAGGCGTTTCGACGCGAGCTTCAGGCACGCGACAGGTACGACCCACGGTCCATCCACGCGCTCGTGGCCGAGCGCATCGAGCGCGGGGAGCTCGCCGGCGCGCTGCACGGGGCCGGACGCCTCCACATCTACGGCATCACCTCGCTCCGGGCCCGCCGGCGCCTCTTCCGGGCTCTGGCCGGCCAGACGGAGGTGGAGGTGAGCGTCTACCTCCCCTGGGAGGACGAGGCCTCGGAGTGGGAGGAGCTGGCCGCCTCCACCGAGCGACTGGCTCCGGCACCCGCCGAGCCTTCCTCCTCCGGAAAGCCCGAGAGCCCCTCGCCCGATGTGCACATCACGGTGCAACCCGCACCCGACGCCCTCAGGGAGGCGGCTTGGGTGGCCCGCGAGATCAAGCGGCTCCTCGTGGAGGGCGAAGCCCGGCCGCACGAGATCGCCGTCGTGGCCCGCTCCGGCGAGCGGGACACCCGCCTGGTCTATCGGGCCCTGCGCGCCGCGGGCGTCCCGGCCACCGCACGCCTCCGCACGCGCCTTTCCGAGGTCCCCGCGCTCCGCTCGCTGCTGGGGCTCTTCGAGGCGGAGAGCCGGGGATGGCCGTATCGCTCCCTGCGGCAGGTGCTGGCCAGCTCGTACCTGGGATCGGGGGCGGATCTCCGGGCCATAGATCTCGTGGCCAGCCGCCGCCGGGTGGAGGGTCTCGACGCGTGGGAGGATGCGCTCGAACGCCTGATCCGGACCGCCCGCACCGACGGCCGAGCGCGGCTCCAGCGGGCGGGCGTTCCGGTCGAGCTTCTCGACCAGGATTTGGCGAGGGTTCGGGAGCTGCGGGAGAGCGTGGCCGCTCTGCGCGACGCTCATACCGAGCGGGAGTGGCTCGACCTCACGCTGGAGATCCTGGCGGGACGCGGATTCGACTTTCGGCGCCGGCTGTGCCGCCCGGTGGGCGATCGCTGGGACGTCGTGAGGCTCGATCAGCGGGGCGTTCTGGCCGTTGAGGCCCTGCTGCGGGAGTGGCGCGAGCTCGTCGATGCGCCGGAGCCCTTCGGTCCCGGCGAGTGGCACACTCGTCTCCGGCACCTGTTCGAGGCGAACGAGCTCGCCCTCTCCACTCCGCTGCAGGCGGGGGTCCAGGTGCTCGAGGCCCACGAAGCCGCCCTGACACCCTATCGGCACACGTTCCTCGTGCACGCGAACGACGGCGTCTTCCCGAGCGTGCCCGGAGGGAGCGGCGTCTTCTCCGACGAAGAGCGCCGCAGGCTGCGGGAGCTGGGCCTTCCGCTGGCCAATCGAGAGGAAACCTTGCGACGCGAGCGCTCCCTGTGGCGGGCCGTCACCCAGGGGACGAACGTCACGATCACGTACCGGACGACGGACGCCAACGGCGTCCCCCGCCTTCCCTCCCTGATGGTCCCGCCGCACGATCCCGCCACCGAGCTTCCCCGCACGCTGGAGGAGCTGGCGCCCTCCCCGGGCGCGGGTCCCGCCCTCGCCGCGCCTCCGGTGAGCCGGGCGGAGCACCGGCGCCGGGAAGTCGGCCGGCTGGCCATCCAAAGACGCGTGGGCGAAGCGGGACCGTTTCGTACATCGGACCCGTGGTTCGTGCGCCATGCCGTTTTGGGGGCGTTTGCCGATGAGCTCCGGAGCGGGGGGCTGGATCCGTTCACGGGCTCCCGCCTGGGTCTCGTCGGGGCGCCCGCCGGAGACGGGGCGTCCGCCGAAGACGGGGCGTCCGCCGAAGACGGGGCGCCCGCCGGAGCGGAGCTCGCCGTGGCATTCGGCCTCGCCAGGCCCCTCTCCGAGCGGCCTCACCCATGGAACGGAGAGCTCCGCGATCCGGTCGTGCTCTCGGTTCTCGCCCAACGCTTCGGGGACGCGTTCACCTGGTCGGCCACCAAGCTCCAGGAGTACGGGAGGCGCCCGTTCGACTTCTTTCTGAGCCGGGTGCTGTATCTGGGAGACGCGGCGGAGGCGGAGGAGGAGACGACCCCGCTGGCCTTCGGCAGCGTGGCGCACGCCGTCCTGGAGCGCTTCTACGCGGAGGTGAAGGACGCTCTCCCCGTTCGGCTCGACGCCGAGGCCGCGGAGACGTACGAGAGGGCGGCCGAGGAGGTCTTCGCGGCGTTCGAGGCGGACGAGGACGAGTGGCTGGGCCTTCCTCCCCTGTGGGCCGTTGGCCGCGAGAGTGTTCGGGAGACGGTCCGCGCCTTCCTCGAGCAGGAGCTCTCCTATCTCGCCCGGCAGAACGAAGCCCCGTGGCTGCTGGAGCATCGCTTCGGCGAGGCCGGCCAGCCGCCCGTGCGAATCCAGGGGATGGACCTGTGGGGCCGGCCCGCTTCCCTCCTCCTGCAGGGCCGGATCGACCGGGTCGACCGCCTGGCCCGGGAGCCTCCGCGGCTCCGCGTCATCGACTACAAGAGCGGCCACACCGGCAGCCAGAAAGGCTACGACGACGGCTCGCTGCTGCAGACGGCGCTGTACATGAAGGCGGTGGAGGACCTGGGACTCGGCGAGGCCGAGAGCGCCGTCCTGCGGTCCATCAAGAAACGGATCATGAACTCCGCCGAGCTGAGGCGGGCGAGGCTGGACGCGGTCCTCCGCTTCGCGCTCACCATTCCGATCCGCGTCCGCTCCGGCCTCTTCGAGGCGGTCCAGGCCCGGGCGGTGAAGCTGGGCGACTGGCAGCCGGGCCGGGAGGTCACGCGCACCGCGGCCCGCATCTCCACCGGCTCCCGATTCGACCTGGTGGCGAACCGCTCCGAGAGCCGAGGGGGCTGAGGTGCGGTGGACCCGGGAGCAGGAGTTGGCGATCACCGCGACGGACGACGTGCTCCTCACCGCGAGCGCGGGAACCGGGAAGACGACCACGATCGTGGGCAAGGTGTTGTGGCTGTTGGGGTTGGAGGTCGGACAGAGAGAGGACGGGCAACCGATCCTGCCGTGCCCCGACCCCTGCCCCCTGGAACGGATCGCGGCGATCACCTTCACGGAGAAGGCCGCGTACGACCTGAAGGTGAAGCTCCGCAAAGAGATCCTGGAGTCCGAGCGCGGCGAGGAGCTCCGCTGGGAGGTGGATCGCGCCTCCGTCGGAACGATCCACGCGTTCTGCGCCGAGATCCTCCGCGACCACGCCCTCCGGCTCGGAATCGACCCCACGTTCCGCGTCCTGGACGAGCGGGAGACCCGGATCCAGCAGGACGAGCTGATCCGGGACCTGATCCTGGGCGGGCTCAGGTCCGGAGACCCGGCATCCACCGAGCTGGTCAAGCAGTACGGCCTCTACGCCCGCGGCGACCGCAAGGCGACGATCGATCACGTCCGCAACGTGATGCGAGATCTGCGCTGGCGGGCCCACCGATACGCGGCGTGGACGAGCGACGGAGACGACCGGACGGTGGACCCGGCGATCCTCCGGCGCACGGCCGAGAGCGCGGGCATCTGGGCGTCGGACCCGGAAGCGGCCGAGCTCGACCTGCGCACCATGCGGCTGGCGGCCGCCCTCCACCGCCTGGGCCGTGAGGCGACCCGGGAGTGGCTCTCCTGGCTCGAGGAGGAGAATCTGCGAGACTTCGACAGCCTGATTCTGGACGTGCGCCGGCTCCTCACGCGGGAAGGCACGCGGCCCGCGTTGGAGAGCATCCGGCGCCGGTACCGGATCCTGATCATCGACGAGTTCCAGGACACCGACGGGGCCCAGCGGGAGATCGCGTTCGCCCTGGCCGGCGTCGGCACGCACCGGCGGCGCGAGCGGCCCCAGCTCTTCCTGGTCGGAGACCCGAAGCAGAGCATCTACCGCTTCCGGGGAGCCGACATCAGCGTGTGGAACGAGGTGCGCCGCGCGCTGTGCGGCGACGCCGAACCGCTCCGGCTGAGCCACAACTTTCGCAGCGAGCCGGGGCTCGTGCGCTTCGTGAACCGCACCTGCGGCCGCGCCATGCAGGAACAGGCGCAGGTGCTCGGCGCGGAGTCGCCCGAGAGCGCCGTGAAGTATCACCCGCTGAGCGCCTTCCGATCGCCCAGCGGCGCGGCCGGATTGGAGTGGCTGGCCGCCGATTCCGGCCAGAACAAGGCGGAGCGCGAGGATACGGAGGCGCGCCTCGTGGCCTCGCGGATCGCGCGTCTGGTCGATCGCTTTCCGGTGATCGACCCGGAGACGAACGGGGAACGCGAGTGCCGGTACCGTGACGTCGCCGTTCTCGCCCGCAAGAAGGACAACCTCGCGGCGATCGAGCGGGGGCTGAGGGAATACGGGATCCCGTACTACAACACCTCCACCCGCGGGCTGGCCGATCGACAGGAGATCCTGGATCTCGTGAACCTGCTGCAGCTCATCGAGAATCCGCGGGACGATCTGCGGGCTTTCGCGTACCTGCGCTCCCCGTTCGTCGGTCTCCGCGACGAGATCCTGGCCCGCATCCGGCTCGATCCGGACGCGGGCCGAGGCTCCTATCTGCGCCAGGCGGAGGGGTGGCTGGCGCGGGTCGACGCGGGGGAGGCGGAGTGGTTCGCGGCCCCGGAGAGCCCTCGAGTGGGGGAGGTGGAGCGGGAGGCGCTGCGCCGGGGCCTGCTCGCCATCCGCGAGGCCCATGCCCTGGTGGACCGCACGGATCCCTCCGAGATCCTCGAGAGCGTTCTGGAGACGACCGGCTACCGGCTCCATCTCCTGCTGCGGCACGGCGCCCGCCAGGCGCTCGCCAACATCGAACGCTTTCTCGCCCTTCTGGAGGAGCACCGCCATCTGCCGCTCGGCACGCTGCTGCTCATCTGGGATCGGTGGCGGGAGGAGGACCTGGGCATCCCGCAGGCCCCACTGTTCAGCAAGGAGGACGATGTCGTCACTCTGAGCACGATCCACACCGCGAAGGGACTGGAGTGGCCGATCGTCTTCCTGGCGGCGACGAACGAGGGACCGAGCAGCGGCGGGAGACTGACGGGGAGCTACTGGAGCGATCCCGCGTACGGCCCCGTTCTCCTGCCGAAGAAGAAGGATCGCGGGCCCTGGGCGACCCGGCTCTTCGAGCGCTACCTGCGGGAAGAGCACGCCGAGGAGGCGCGCCTGCTGTACGTGGCCCTCACCCGGGCCCGGGATCGGCTCATTCTCTCCGGCCCCACGGAGAAGCTCACGGGCTTTGCCGCCTGGCTGGGGATCGCGCTGCCGGAGGCGGTCGAGGCGCATGAGGCGGACCCCGAGCCGGTGATCGGCGCCTTCGGGCGGGAGGATCCGGAGGCCGCGGCGGCCGCCGGAGGGGCAGCGGCGGTCGAGGCGCAGCTCGATCTCTTCTCCGCCCCGGGAGCGCGGGCCGGCGCGCCGGAGGCCGCGGAGCCGCCGGCGTCCGAGGCCACCGAGGCGCGGTCCCCGGAGCCCGCCGACGCCACGCAGCCGGCCACGGAGCAACCCGTGACGAGCGGCGACGAACGCCCCGATCCGCCGTCCTGTCCCCTGGTGATCCACCGGGAGCCGACCCCGATCCAGGAGCGGATCGCCGAGCCCCCGATCACCCTGGGCTGGCTCGCGGAGCTGGAGCCGACCGAGCCTCCCGACTTCGTGCGCCCCGTTCCGTCTCCCGTTCGCTCCTTCCTCTCCTCGGCCACCGAGCTCATGAAGCGGGACCGGGACCCGGCGGAGTGGGAGCTCATCTACCGTCACGGCGTCCGCCCTCCGCGGCGCTTCGCTCCGGCGGCGGGCAGCGGCGGCCTCGCGGACCCGACCCTCCGGGGCCGGCTGATCCACGGCGTTCTGGAGCGAATCGAGGAGGAGGCGGAGATCGCCGGTGTCCTGAACGAGACGATCTCGGGACTCGATGCGCCGGAGATGGAGGAGCTGCTCGAGCCGGGAACACCGTACCGGGAGGCGCTGGAAAGGGAGATCGAGCGGGTCGTCCGCGGCGAGGAGTGGCGCTGGTACGTGGAAGGGGAGAACCACCGGGAGCTCGCCTTCGTGCACCTGTCGGGCCTCCGCGAATGGCGGCACGGAGCGTACGACCTGTTCCGGCCGGCGCGCCAGGGCGCGGCTCCGGACTCGCGGGACGCGCAGCACTGGATCATCGACTTCAAGACGCACGAGATCGGGGCCGGAGAGGCAGAGAAGACCGCCCGCGAGTACGACATTCAGGTCCGGCTGTACCGAGAGGCCGCCGAGGCGGTTCTCGCGCCCGGACCTGCGGCATCGGCCGGCTCGTCGACCCCGGTTCGGGTGGCCCTCCACTTCACGCATCCGAACCTCTCCGTGGAACGCGATGGGAAGTGAGTCGCGAGCGGCGATCGACAGCTCGAGCCCGCCGACGGCGGAGCGAGGGCGGTCGCGGGCAGATGTGTACGCCGCCGGTTCCAACCTTCCTCTCGAAGCCCGCATCCCATTCCCGGAAAACGGACGTCGAACGGCTTGAGAGACCCGAGGTCGACGGAGGAGACCCTGCCCGGCGTGCCCGCGGCACAGGTGAGAGTCTCGCGGGACCCGGACGCGGCGGACGTGGCTCGCGCCTCCGGCGGTGATACCGAGGCATTCGAACGCCTCTACCGTCGTCATGTGAGCGCAATGCACTCGCTCGCCCGCCGTCTCGCCGGGGAGGCGGAGGCCGAGGAGCTCACGCAAGATGTCTTCGTCCGCACCTGGCAGAAGCTGCACACGTTCCGGGGCGAGGCGGCCTTCAGCTCCTGGCTGTACCGGCTGGCGGTGAACGTGATCTACGCCCGGCTTCGGTCGGAGTCCGCGCGGCGGAGCCGGCTGACGTTCGACGAGACGGCGGTCGCGCGGGCCGGCCGAGGCCGCGGGGGAGAGCCGGTCGACGTGAAGGTGGAGTTCGAGCGGGCGATCGAGACGCTGCCGGGCGGGGCCCGAGAGGTCTTCGTCCTCCACGATGTCGAGGGCTACAAGCACCGGGAGATCGCAGAGATGTTGAGCATATCGCCGGGAACGTCGAAATCACAGCTGCACCGGGCCCGGATGATTCTGAGGCACGCCCTGGGAGGCACGAGATGACGGACCGCTGGACGGGCAGGCTGTCGGAGTACCTGGACGGCGACCTGAGCCCACGGGAGGCACGACGTGTCGAGAGGCACCTGGACGTCTGCCCGGAGTGCGCGGCGCTCCTACAGGAGCTGCGGGCGGTCGTCGCGCGGGCGAGAACCCTGACGGACCGGCCGCCCGCGACGGATCTGTGGCCGGGAATCGAGGCCCGACTTCACGATGTGGCGGTCGGCGATGAAGCCTCCGTGCTTCCTCTCTCTCGCCGCTCACGCCCTGGCTGGAGAGCCCGCCGATTCAGCTTCTCGGCTCCCCAGCTCGCCGCCGCGGCGCTCGCCCTCGTGCTGCTCTCCGGTACGGTCGTGTGGCGCTTCGGACCCGGAGACGGATCGGGGGCGGGCGATGCGGGATTCGCCGTTCGGCCTCTCCCGGCCGGCCGGCTCCCGGCGGGATCACTCGCCGGCACGCCGCGCGGTTGGTCCAGCACCGCGGCACGCTACGAAGCGGCGATCGCGGAGCTGGAGGAGGCGCTCCTCACCCGGGAACGGACCCTGGATCCGGTCACGATTCGAACCGTGCGCCATAGCCTGGAGGTCATCGACCGGGCGATCGAGGAAGCGCGCCGCGCACTCCAGGAGGACCCGTCGGACCCGTACCTGAACCAGCACGTGGCCGAGACGATGCGGCGAAAGGTCGAGCTCCTGCAGGAGGCGGTCACCCTTCGCCTGACCGGAGCCTAGGGCCCTGTCCGAGGCTCCTTGAAATGGAGATAGAGTCATGCTCGCACATATCCTCGTCACCACCCTCTCTTTGACGGGCCCGCCCGCGGCCGCGGACACGCTCGTCGAAGTGGAACCCGGCACGCGAATCTCCATCCGCAACCACGAGGGCTCCATCACGGTCCGCGGCTGGGATCGAGCCGCGGTTCGGGTGGTGAGCGACCGCAGCGACGCTCGGCTCGAGCTCAGCCGCGCCGGCCGGGGCCTGCTGATCCGCGCTCGAAACTTCGAGACCGGAGGGGCGGCGGCGATGGAGCTTACCGTCACCGTGCCGACGAGCAGCCCCGTGAGCCTGAACGGTCCGTTCGCCGACATGACCGTGGAGGGCGTGGAGGCGAACGTGACGGCGGAGACCGTCGACGGCGACATCCGAGTCTCGGGGGGCAGGGGGCTCATCTCCCTCCAGACCGTGGAAGGCAGCATCGACCTTCGGGACGCCACGGGGAGGATCTCGGCGGTCACCGTGGACGGCGAGCTCGAGCTCTCGAGCCTCTCCGGCGACATCACCGCCAGCACGCTCGACGGAGACATCCGACTCGAGGAGATCGACTCCTCGGACGTGAAGGCGACGACGATAGACGGAGACATCACCTTTGGTGGTACGCTGGCGAGGAACGGCCTGTACCGCCTCTCGACGCACGACGGAGACCTGCTCGTCGCCATCCCGGAGGGGAGCGACGTCACCGTTTCGGTGGACACGTTCTCGGGAGCGTTCGGCTCCAGCTTTCCCGTGACCCTGCAGAGCAAAGGAGAGAATCGCCGCATAGAGTTCACCCTGGGGAGCGGGGCGGCTCGGCTCGAGCTTCAGGCGTTCGACGGCGAGATCCGTCTGCGCCGTCCCGGAGAGCGCGGCCAGAGGGATCGGTGAGCCGCGAGACCCCGCGGCTAGATCCGGAACAGCTGTGCGACTCCGCTGAACCAAGAAAAGGGAGGAACGGAGGCCGAGATGCGACACGTGAGATCGGGGTTCGGTCTGATCTGTCTGTGCGTTCTCCTCGCCCAGGGACCGGCCCTGGCACAGGGCGACTTTCGGTGGGAGGGGGCTCTGGCGGCGGGTAAGAGCCTGGAGGTAAAGGGAGTGAGCGGCGACGTGCGAGCATTCCACGCCACGGACGGGCCGGCGGTGGTGGAGGCGATGAAGCGCGCCCGGCGGTCGGATCCCGGTGCGGTGCACATCGAGGTGGTGGAGCACGCCGACGGGGTGACGATCTGCGCCGTGTATCCTACCCGGGCCGACGAAAAGCCCAACGTGCGCAAGCCGGGCGGCGAGGGTCGGTTGCGGGCAAAGGACGACGACACCCGGGTCGACTTCACGGTCAGGCTGCCGCGTGGAGTGCGGTTCGTCGGGCGAACGGTGAACGGCGGGGTGGAAGCGACCGGGCTTCAGAGCGACGCGGAGGCCCACACCGTGAACGGGGACATCGAGCTTCGCACCTCGGGTGAAGCCACCGCTCAAACGGTGAACGGCTCCATCCGGGCCGGCCTCGGTCGGGTGGATTCCGAGCACCTCTCCTTCAAGACGGTGAACGGCGGGATCACGGTCGCCCTGCCCGACGGGGTCAGACTCGATGTCGAGGCGGAAACGGTGAACGGCTACTTCTCTTCGGAGCTCCCGATCACCATACGGGGCGGGAATGCAGGCCTCCGGTGGGGACCGAGGAGAATCCGCGGCACGATCGGCGGGGGAGGCCCGTCGTTGGAGCTCAAGACGGTGAACGGAACGATCCGACTCACCCGGGGATGAAGCGACGGGTGTCAGGCGAAGCGCCGCCGTCGGCCACCGCTTCCCTACGCGTCCCGCTCCTCGATCTGCGCTGTCCAGCCTACCTCTACCGCACCCCGCAGCGACGCCGCGGACGGGCAGCGGGAGGCATGCCGCGCCAGAGCCTGATCCACCACGTCGCGAGTGCCGGGTGGGATGCGGAGTCGATAGTGGACGAGGATCTCCGTGAGCACCGGCAGGCGGTCTCGCACTCGGGTGAAGCCTTCCACTTCGGCCGTGACCTCTTCCGGGTCAAGCTGGATCCCGCGTACCTCCAGTACGCCGTTCAGGGTCCCCAGCATTCACCCACCGGTGGCCGCGACGACGTAGTCCACCGGTAGCGGAAGATCCTCGACATCGAGGTTGTAGTGGGCCTTGATCGGCCCATGGACCCCCATGTCGAAGCGCTCTCCTGTCGCGAGCGTAGCCCGGCGGTGGACGCCTCGAACCTTGGCCACCGTGGCACGGGTCGTATACAGAGGATCTGTCACCGGACCTCCTTCGGGCTCGGGTGGGCGACGCAGGTGGTGAGGGTAGTGTACCGAAAAAAGGGGTGGTCCGCGAAGACCACCCCTTCCCTGAAACTTGTCTGGCGGGCGAGAAGCTACCCCCGCGAGAGGGGATCAACCGATGGCGTCGTCCTCGGCTTCCTCCGCCCGGCGCCGTCGCAGCCGTGCCCCCGCGTAACCCAGGAGGCCGAGCCCGAACAGGGTCGTGCTGACCGGCTCTGGAACCTGCGTCATCGGGGGATCCCCGTGCGATGGCCCCGATGGCCACTCGTCGCCATGGCCGCCGTCCCCGCCGCCCGAGCCGTCGCTGCCGCCCGAGCCACCGCTGCCGCCACTGCTGCCCGAGCCGCCGCTGCCACCCGAGCCGCCGCCTCCGCTGCCACCGGAACCACCGCTGCC
>JBHHYJ010000054.1:0-18731 GCA_046757485.1 Gemmatimonadota bacterium | reverse complement strand
CCTCTGCCTTCTCCCCTTCCGCGACGGGAGCCTCCTCGGCCTCCGCCTCCCCCGCAGAACCTTCCTCGGCCTCCGCCTCGGCTTCCGTCACCGCTTCGGACTCCTCTTCCTCCTCCGCCACCGGCGCCTCGGCTTCCGCTTCGGGCTCCGCCGGCCCCTCCTCGGTCCCACTCTCGGCCGCGGGAGCCTCTGCGGCTTCCGCCTCCCCCGCAGGACCTTCCTCGGCCTCCGCCTCGTCCGCGGGAGCTGCCTCGGCTTCCGTCACCGCTTCAGGCTCCTCGGGCTGGGTGGCCTCTTCAGCTTCCGCCTCGGCCGCCGGAGCCTCCTCGGCCTCCACCTGGGAGACGGACTCCTCCGCCGTCTCCGCCCCCGAATCGGCCGCCTCTGCTTCGTCCTCCCCGGCCCGGGCCGCCGCCTCCTCGGCCTGTCTGGCAGCCCTCGTCTTGCTCGTGATCGTCACCCGATCGACCTGGATCTTGCCGGTCGTGGGCTCCGGAGTCGGGCGCTGGGAGGTCTTCTGTTCCCCCGGCGGCGGACCCAGCACGACGAACCGTTCCTCTACCTCCTCGGGCGCGACGCCGCGTGTCCACTGCTCCCAGACGCCGGCCGTCCGGAGAAGGGAGCGAACGCTGTCCGACGGCTGGGCGCCCTCCCGGAGCCAGTGCAGGGTCCGGACGGCATCCAGCCTCAGGAGGGAGGGCCGCGTGCGCGGATTGTACAACCCCAGGCGCTCGATGGAGGGACCCGCGGGCCCCGTGGCGGAATCGGTCACCACGATGCGGAAGGTCGCCTGCTTGTTGCGGCCCACGCGCTTCAATCTGATCGTCGTCGGCATGTATCGTCTCGCTGGATGGTCAACGGTTCATGCGGGCGGCCCGTCCCACAACCCCGTGAGCTCTCCACTCTTCAGGGCCGGAGCCAACGTCCGCATCTTCTTCATCATCTTCTGCATCTCGCCGAACTGCTTCAGCAGGCGGTTCACCTCGTGGACGGGGCGCCCGCAACCGCGAGCGATCCGCGCCCGGCGCGAGCCGTTCAGAATCTGGGGCCGCGCCCGCTCCTCGGGCGTCATCGACAGGATGATCGCCTCGATGTGCCGCAGCCGCCGGGGGTCCACCTCCACCTGGTCCAGCATGCTCGCTTTCACGCCAGGCACCATCTTCAGCAGCCCCTTGAGCGGACCCATCTTCTGGATCTGCCGCAACGACGCCAGGAAGTCCTGGAGATCGAACTGGCCGCGCCCCAGGACCTTCTCCTCGAGTCGCTTCGACGTTTCCTCGTCGATCGCCTGCTGGGCCCGCTCCACCAGGCCCACCACATCCCCCATCTGAAGGATCCGACCGGCCATCCTCCGGGCGTCGAACGCGGTCAGATCACCCGGCCGTTCCCCGACGCCCACGAACTTGATCGGTACGCCGAGGACGCTGTATACCGAGAGAGCCGCGCCCCCTCGGGCATCCCCGTCCATCTTCGTGAGGACGAGGCCGGTGAGTCCCACCGCCTCGTGGAACCCCCGGGCGATCCGCACCGCTTCCTGACCCGTCATCCCGTCGGCGACGAGGAGAACCTCTTGGGGCAGGACCGCCTCCTTCAGGGCCCGGAGCTCCCGCATCAGCTCCTCGTCCGCCTGGAGACGTCCCGCCGTGTCCAGGAGCAGGTGGCTCAGTCCCTCCCGGCGAGCGCGTTCCACGGCGTCCGTCGCGAGACCGACCACGTCGGCTGCATCCGGCGTGTCCAGGACGGGCAGGCCGGCGGAGTCCGCCAGGGTTCTCAGCTGCTCGCCCGCCGCGGGCCGGTACGGATCGCACGCGACGAGCGCCGGTCGCCTCCCCTCGCGTTGCAGCCGTAGGGCCAGCTTGGCGGCCGTGGTCGTCTTCCCCGAGCCCTGGAGCCCCACCAGCATCACGACCGTCGGAGGTACGACGGCGCTCTCCAGCTCCGCGGGACCGCTTCCGAGGAGGCTGACGAGCTCGTCGTGGACGATCTTCACGACCTGGTCGCCGGGACGGACGGAGCTCAGCACCTCCTCGCCCAGCGCCCGCGCCTCCACGCACCCCAGGAACTCCCGGGCGACCTCGTAGTTGACGTCCGCCTCCAGGAGGGCGCGCCGGACTTCTCGGAGCCCCTCCCGGACCAGGTCGGGAGTGAGGACCCCTCGCTGCCGCAGCCGGCCCAACGCGCTGTCCATCCGGTCGCTGAGACGCTCGAACATTCTGCTGGCGGCCTACTCCGGCCTACTGGCCTACTAAAGAAAAGACGCGACGGCCCAAGCCCGTTCGCGTCCTGTTCGCCGCCGCCGGCACCCCCGGCGGCCGATACGGGGCATAGCCCTTTAGTCTACATATCAGATCTCAGGGAGGCAACGCCACCCGCGGACAAGCGAATGATCTCCCCCCGCGCCGCTCCCACGGAAACGTAGCGGATCGGCGCCCCGCTCAGCTCCTCGATTCGGCTGAGGTAGCGCCGGGCCTCCGCCGGCAGATCTGCCCAGGAGCGCGCCTCTCGAGTGGAGGCCCGCCAGCCGGGATGCTTTTCGTACACCGGTCGTACGCGCTCCAGCTCGTCCGCGGCCTCGGGGAAGCCGGCGGCCGGTGCGCCCTTCCGCTCATACCCCACGGCGAGCTTCAGCTCCTCGAACTCGTCCAGGACGTCCAGCTTCGTGACCGCGAGGGCGGTGAGCCCGTTCACCCCCGCCGCATACCGCACGACCATGCCGTCGAACCACCCCGGGCGCCGCGGCCGTCCCGTGGTGGCTCCGAACTCGTCGCCCAGCGTCCGGAGCCGTTCTCCCTCCGCACCGGACAGCTCCGTGGGCAGCGGGCCGTTGCCGACCCGGGTGGTGTACGCCTTCACGACGCCCAGCACCTCGTCGATGAGCGTGGGGCCGATTCCCACACCCGCCGCGGCCCCACCGGCGGTCGTGGAGGAAGAGGTGACGTACGGGTACGTCCCGTGGTCCACGTCCAGGAGGGAGCCCTGCGCCCCCTCGAGCAGGATGCGGCCGCCGCCTCCCAGAGCGTCGCGGATCTCCGCTCCCACGTCCGTGGCGAGCGCCAGGGTCTCGGCCCGCACGGATTCCAGAGCGGCGAGCACCTCCTCGGGATCCGCGCGCCGCTCGCTCCCCAGCCGTTCCAGGGTCGCGTTGGCCGCCGCGGCCCCCTCCCCCACCACGGCCGCCGTGCGCCTCGCATCCCGCAGATCGGAGACCCGGAGCCCGGTGCGGGCGACTTTGTCGCGGTACGCCGGGCCGATTCCGCGACCGGTGGTCCCGATGCCACCGCCCTCTCGGCTCTTCTCCTGAGCGGCGTCGAGCAGCCGGTGGTACGGGAGGACGAGGTGCGCCCGCGTGCTGACCCCGATCCTTCCCTCGAGCTTCACCCCTCTTTCCCGGAGCCGGCCGCGCTCTTCCGACAGGGTCCACGGATCCACCACGCAGCCGTTGCCGAGCAGGCAGCGGACATCGGGATACAGGACCCCCGAGGGAATCAGGTGAAGGACGAACTCCTCGCCCCCGGCGCGGACCGTGTGGCCCGCGTTCGCGCCCCCCTGATAGCGCGCCACGACGGTGGCTTGCTCGGCCAGGACGTCGATGATCTTGCCCTTGCCCTCGTCGCCCCACTGCGCCCCCACCACGGCGACGCACCGGACACTCTCACCGAACATCGGACGCTCTCACCCCCCGCTGTGCCCGAGTGTCTCCCGGCGGACCGCCAGGACGCTTCGGCGACCCGCGACCACCGTCAAGGATGCGGGGCCGGTCAGACGATTCCGGCCTTGATCAGAGCCTCTTCCACGCGGCGGCGTTCCGCGTCCCGAAGGGGAAGCAGAGGAAGACGAGGGGCCCCGCCGGCCAGTCCCAGGAGGTCGAGCGCGTGCTTGATTCCCGGGACGCCGAGCTGCCCCACGACTCGCCGGTGCAGGGATCCGATCCGCTCCTGGAGTCGGCCCGCCGTTCCGAAATCGCCCCCCCGCCAGGCCTCGTACACCCGACAGGCCTCGCCGGGGGCCAGCAGGCCCACGGCCAGGATCCCACCCACCGCGCCGACCTCCAGGCCTCCGTACAGGGCGGCTCCCGAGCCCACCAGCAGCTCCCCCCGTCCGTCGCAGGCGTCGGCCAGGGCGCCGAGCAGCCGCAGGTCACCCGAGGAGTCCTTCATCCCGGCGATCCTCTCGTGGCCCAGGAGCTGCCGCACGATCTCCGGGGTCAGCTCCACCGGAACGTATCGTGGCATGTTGTACAGGAGAATGGGAACGGGGGATTCGTCGGCCAGGGCCCCGTAATGGGCCTCGAGGGCTCCCTGCGTCATGGCGTCGCGGTAATAGGCGGGGGGCCGCACGAGCACCGCGTCGGCCCCGGAGGCGGCCACGGCCCGGGAGAGGCGCACGGCGGCTCGGGTGGACTCGAAGCCCGTTCCGGCCACCACGAGGAGCTCTCCGCACTCCTCTCGCGCCCACTCCACGAGCTGGAGGAGCTCCTCCTCGTCGAGGAGCGGCGCCTCGCCGGTGGAGCCCCCGACGACGACGCCGGCGATCGGCCGTCGTCTCCACACCCTCAGGTTCTCGCGGAACCCGGCCTCGTCCAAGCGGCCGTCGGCGGCGGCGAACGGCGTCGTGACCGGGAGGAGTATGCCGTGGAAGTTCAGTCTCGGCTCAGACTCGCTTCAGAAGCGTTGGGTCAGGCCCTTCTCTCCCACCAACTGTCCGTCGGAACCTACCGCCTCCAGGGCCTCATCGGCACCCTCGTCCTCCTGGCGGCGCAGCGTCCGCATGTACAGCTCGAAGTCGCTGGGGTTCGTGGCGCTCTCCAGCGCCGTCTCGTAGGAGACGAAGCCCGCCTCGACCAGGTCCATGAGGTGCTGGTCGAACGTCTGCATGCCGTACTGCTCCCGGCCCTGCTTCATCAGCTCCACGATCTCCTGCTGCACCTCGCCCCGGAGGATGCAGTCGCGGATCGCCTCCGTCACCCGCAGGATCTCCACCGCCGGCACGCTCCCGCTGCCGTCCGCGGTGAGAACGAGCCGCTGGGAGACGATCGCCCGCAAGGCGTCCCCGAGGCGCGTGCGGACGATCTCCTCGTGCTGGTCCGGGAAGAGGGCCGTCAGGTGCTTGAGGGCCCCGGTGGCGGTCGCGGCGTGCATGGTGGAGACGACCAGGTGCCCCGTCTCCGCCGCTTCCAGGGCGATCTCCGCCGCCTCCAGGTCGCGCATCTCCCCCACCAGGATGACGTCGGGATCCTGTCGAAGCGCCGCTCGTAGGCCGGTCCGGAAGGATTCCGTGTCCATCCCGACCTCGCGTTGGGTGATCGTGCACTGGTCGTTGTCGTGCCAGTACTCGATCGGATCCTCCAGGGTGATGATGTGCTTGCGCCGGTTTCGGTTCAGCCAACCGACCATCGCCGCCTGGGTGGTGCTTTTCCCCACCCCCGTGGCCCCGGTCACCAGCACCATCCCGTCGTCGTAGTCCGCGATCTCCCCCAGCACCGGCGGCAGGTTCAGCTCCCGCAGGGTCGGCACCCGCCACGGGATGACCCGCATCACCACCATGTAGGAGTTCCGCTGCCTGAGAATGTTCACTCGGAAGCGGGCCAGATCCTTCAGCTCCCAGGCGAAATCCATGTCCCGGATCTCGTCGAGGCGCTCTCGATCCGTCTCCGTCGGCAGGAGCCGGCGCGCGATGCGGCGCGTGTCCTCCGGCGTGAAGGGGCTCTCAGAGAGCCCGACGAGATCCCCGTGGATGCGGGCTCGGAAGATGTCTCCCGACTTGATGTGCAGCGACTGAGCTCCCCGCTCCACCGCCGCCCGGACCAGCCTCTCCATCAGTTCCATCAGTAGCCCAGCTCCTTGTCGACCCGATTCTCCAGCGGCTCACCCGCCAGATAGTGGCCGATGTTGCGCACGATCAGCGCCGTCTCCCGTTCCCAGAACCTCGGGGAGACGCCCGACGTGTGAGGCGTGATCAGCACGTTTTCCAGCCTCCACAGGGGACTCTCCTGCGGCAGCGGTTCCCGCCGGAAGACGTCCAGTCCCGCGCCCCGCAGCCGGCCCTCTTCCAGGGCCCGGATCAGGGCCGTCTCCTCCACGACCCCGCCACGTGAGAGGTTGATCAAGACGCATTCCGGACCCATCGCGGCCAGCTCGGGGGCGCCGATCAGGCCCTCCGTCTCCGGAGTCTCCGGCAAGGTTAGGACCACGAATTCCGCTTCCGACAGGGCCTTCGGGAGCCCCTCCGGACCGTACGTCACCTCCACTCCGGGAGGCGATATGCCACGGTTGCGTCGAATTGCCACAACCCGCATGCCGAGCGCCGCGGCCCGCCGGGCCACGGCCCGACCCGTGCCCCCGAGCCCGACGACGGTCAGCGTGCTGCCGCTCACCTCCCGCACGAGGCTCCCGCGGCCCGCCAGGGCGGGATGCCGCCAGACTCTCTCCCGAGCTCCCGCGGCGGCGACGTCCAGACCCCGGGCGAAGTGAAGGATCATCGCGATCGCGTGCTCCGCCATCGGCTCGGCATAGACCCCGGCGGAGTTCGTGAACAGGACGTCGCTCGCCCGCATCTCCGGGAACAGCGAGGCGCCGACGCCCGCCGTACCGGAGTGGACCCAGCGCAGCTCCTGGCCGGCCAGAAACGCCTCGCGCTGGATCCCGAAGCCGCAGTAGACCTCGGCACGGCGGATCGCCTGAAGGAGCTCCGCCGGCGGGCTGGCGGCCCCGTCCCCCGGCGCGTACAGCTCCACCTCCAGGGAGCGAAGCTCCCACTCCTGGCCGAGGGCTTCGCGGATCGTTCCCAGCGAGCGCCGGGGAACGGACCACGCAGGGTAGCGCGGGGAATGCATCCAGAGGAGGAAGAGCCGCTTCGCCGACCCCGTGGGGCTCACTCGACGCGGGCGCTGCGCACCTTCGGATCCGCGGCCAGCCGCCGCATGAGCCGATCTCGGGCCCCGGCCCGTCCGATGATCCGGAAGCCGAGCGTCAACTCCTCCCCGCGGCGGGCCACCTCGAGGGGCCACCGCTTGAAGCCCAGCTCCTCCAGCCAGGCCTCGATCTCCCTCGCCCGCTCGTCGTCGCCGACCAGCGTGATGCGGAGGACGTTCTCGATGCGGTCCGGGACCAGGTGGCGCTCCAGCCACCGGAGGACCACCAGGGTGGCCATCACGAGCACCGTCGCTCCGACCGCCGCCACGTACGCACGCGCCCCCACCGCGATCCCGATGGCGGCGGCCACCCACAGGGTGGCGGCCGTGGTGAGACCGACCACGCTCCCCCGGTGAACGAGGATCGTTCCCGCACCGATGAACCCGATCCCCGTGACGACCCCCGCCGCGATGCGGGCCGGATCCGCGCGCACGAGCCCGTGAAGCTGGAGGCCGGCCACCGCGATCGACATCTCGGTCAGCAGCTCCGCGCCCAGGCAGATGAGGATGATCGTCCGGAGCCCGGCGGGCTTGCCGGAGATCTCCCGCTCCAGCCCGACCGCGGCCCCCAGCAGGAGGGCCAGGAGAAGCCGGCCCAGGATCGGGAGCTCGAGCCACGCGGGGAGCCCGGTCAGGAACCCGCTCAGCGAGTCCGCCACGCCCACGGCCTCAGGAACCGATCCCTATGGGCGCCCGGCGCCGCAGTCCCATCCGGTCGTACGCCTCGTCCAGCGTCTCGCGGGCCATCGAGCGGCAGCGCCGAGCCCCTTGGGCCAGCGCGTCCCGCACTCGCTCCGGTTCCTCCCGGAGCTCCCGGGCCCGTTCTCGGATCGGAGCCAGCTCCCGAGCGATGTTCTCCGCCAGCCGTCGCTTGTCCTGCACGCAACCGATCCTGGCGGTCTGGCAGCGGAGCTCCACCTCCTCCCGCTCCACGGGCGAGGAGAAGTGCTGGTGGAGGGCGAAGATGTTGCACACGTGCGGGTTGCCGGGATCGTCCCGGCGCCGGCGAGCCGGATCGGTCACCGCGGTCGCGACGATCCGGTGCAGCGCCTCCGGCTCCGCCAGCAGGGGGATCGTGTTCTCCTGTGACTTGGACATCTTGGAGGCTCCGTCCAACCCCAGAACCCTACGCCCCCGGCCGATGAGCGCCTCCGGCTCCGGGAAGAGCTCTCCGTAGCGGTTGTTCCAGCGGCGCGCGATCTCCCGGCTGAGCTCGAGATGCTGTCGTTGGTCCTCTCCCACCGGAACGAGGTCCGCGCGGTACAGAAGGATGTCGGCCGCCTGCAGCACGGGGTAGTTGAAGAGTCCGGCTTCCACCGACTCCGCCCGCTGCGCTTTCTCCTTGAACTGGGTCATGCGCTGCAGCTCGCCTAACGGCGTGACCGTGCTCAGGATCCAGGCGAGCTCCGCGTGCTCGGGGACGTCCGACTGCACGAAGAGGGCGCACCGCTCGGGATCGAGCCCGCTCGCGATCAGGGAGACGGCCAGGTCGAAGATTCGGCCCGGCATCTCGGCGGGCTGGTACGGCGCGGTGATCGCGTGCAGGTCCACGATGCAGTAGATGCAGTCGTACCTGTCGAGCAGGGAGACCCAGTGCCGGATCGCTCCCAGGTAGTTCCCGAGGTGGGGCTCGCCGGTCGGCTGGATCCCGCTGAAGACGCGTCTCCGGCCGGCCGTGATCAGAGGATCGTCGGTCATGGCCCAAGTATCGGGGGAGCCGGGCGGGAATGCGAGCCCCCCGCCCTCGGCGCGGGAGCGCTCGCTCCGCTGCTCCAGGGCGATCGCCGCGACTGGTCGACAGCCAGGCCGGGAAGCGCGAGGAGCCGCCGTGGAACCTTGGGGGGAGAAGGAGGAGAGGTCCGGGCCCGGTCGCGTTCGGGGGGCGACGGACGCCGAGCTGCTGGATGCCGCGGTCCAGGCCGCGGAGCGGGCGGCGGAGCTGCACCGGCGCGAGGCGGGCCGCCTGGATCCCGACGGCTGGCACGAAAAAGCGACGGCCGATTTCGTGACGGAGGTGGACCGGGAGGCGGAGCGGCTCATCGTCGAGACGCTGCGAGAGCGCTTCCCCGATCACGCCCTGCTGGCAGAGGAGGGCACTTGGTTCGAGCCACGCGGAGACCCGTCGGAGACGCGCTCCGCGGGGTCCGGTGCGCCGCCCGTCCGGTGGATCATCGACCCGCTGGACGGCACGACGAACTGGCTGCACGGGTATCCGGAGTACGCCGTGTCGCTCGCCGCCCTGGACGCGGGAGGCCTGCGGGCCGCCCTCGTCCTGAACTCGGCCACCGGTGAGCGTTTCGACGCCGTGCGGGGAGGGGGAAGCCGCCGGGACGGCCGGGCGATCCGGGTCTCCGAGCTGTCCGACCTCCGACTCGCGCTCGTCGGCACGGGCTTTCCGTTCAAGCGCAGGGAGCTCCTCGACACGTATCTCCCGATGCTGGGCCGGGTTCTCCGGGCGAGCAGCGGCGTGCGCCGAGCCGGCTCGGCCGCCCTCGACCTGTGTGCACTGGCCTCCGGCCATCTGGATGCGTTCTGGGAGCTGTGGCTGATGCCGTGGGACGTGGCCGCCGGAGCCCTGATCGTGCGCGAGGCGGGCGGCACGTTCGAGCCCCTGGAGTGCGGGAGCGGCCGAGATGAGGCGGAGCCGGCGGCCGCGCTCGGCGATGCCGTCCGGGGCGCCCGGGAGTTCCTCGCCGCATGCGCCGGTGGGGCGCCGCCGGGCGAGCCGCGGGCGGGGGCATACCTGGCGACGAACGCGCGGCTTACGGAGGCACTTCGCCAGACGATCGCCCCCGGGTGACGGAGGCCCTGGACACCGGCGCGACGAACGCCCCTTCCCTGCCCACGCTCGCTACCCGCCCATCGCCTGGAGGATCGCATCCGCCAGCTCGCCGGCGCCGAATCGGATCGGGTCCGTCGCCGGAAGACCGGTCAGCTCATGGGCCCGTGCCACCTCCCGCCGGGCCTCGGCCTCCGGCAGGTCCCACGTCGCGCAGGCGATCCCCACGACCCGGCTCTCGAAGGGGGGCTGGCTCCAGCGTGCCGCCTCCTCGTACAGTGCGACGACCTCGTCCAGGGGCGGGATCTCGACCCAGTCGTACATGCCACCGTAGATCGTCTTGCGGTTCGGCATGCTGCTCAGAAGGAGCGCCTGAGGCATGCAGCCGTGGATGAGGCCGAGGGTGACGCCGGAGTACCCGGGGTGAATGAGCGATCCCTGCCCCTCGACGAGCACCACGTCGGCCCCCTCCGCCGCGTCGAGCGTGAGCTGCTCGGCGGCCCCGGCCACGAAGTCCGAGACGACGGCGTCCACCGCGATCCCCCGCCCCTCGATGAGGATCCCCGTCTGGCCCGTGCCGGCGAAGGAGGCGCGCAGCCCCCGGGCACGGAGCTCCCGCCGCACCTCGAGCGCGGCCGTCATCTTGCCGACGTTGCAGTCCGTTCCGACGGTGAGCACGCGAAACGCCGTGCTCTCGGCAGCCTTCCCGGTGCCGATCGGCAGGTCCCGCGGGGGGCGGCGGAGGTCCCTCAGCCGAACGCCGGCCCGGCGGGCGTGCTCGGCCAGCTCGGGATCGTCGCTCAGAAAGGTGTGCAGGCCGCTCCACACGTCGAGCCCCGCCTCCACGGCCGCCCGGATCACGATTCTCCATTCCTCGGGAAGGGCTCCTCCCTGGGGGGCGATGCCGATGAGGAGGGCGTCGGCTTCGGGGGCGCGGGCCAGGGCTTCTTCCAGACTCCCCACGACCGGGATCTCCCCTCCGAAGCCCAGAACCTGCTGCACGGAGAGGCCCGCCTGAACCGAGTCGATCACCGCACCCACGCGGCCGGGCAGATAGCGGACGGCGCTGGAGGCCGTCTTGGCGGCCTCCACGCCGAAGTTTCCTTCGGCGAGGATGATGAAGAGCGGCTCGTCCCGGCTCACCTACGGGCGCTCGGAGGCCTCTACTTCGCTCTCGCCTCCGTCACCGGCCACCGGCTCCACCGCGCCCTCCTCCTCCGCCTCCTCCTCCAGGATCTCCGCGTCCTGAATCGCCTCCTCCGTGTCGCCCGCTTCCAGCGCCTTCGGCTCCGACTCCTCTTCGCCGGCGGGCAGCAGACCCATCTCCCGCTTGAGCGCGAGCAGCCGCTCCTCGACGACCACATCCCCGCCGGACTCCAGGGCCAGGAACTCGTGGTCCAGACTGTCCCCTTCCAGCTCGGCGGCGACCTCGGCCGAGGCCAGGGCCTGACGCTCGGCGGTCGCGATCTTCTCCGCCATCTCGTCGAACGCTCGGAAGGCGCTCCGGTCCTGGAGGCCGGTCATCGTCTCGTGGATCCGCCGCTGGGCCTGAGCGCGCTTCTGCTTCGCGATGAGGAGGTTCTTCTTGCGCTTCGCCTCCTCGATCTTCGCGTTCAGCTGCCGAAGCGAGTCCTTGAGACGCTCCGTCTCCACCCGGTGCTGCTGCCACTGGGCCTCGAGCTCCCGGGCATGCTCCGCGTGCTCCTGGCCCCGCAGAAGCGCCTGCTTGGCGAGGTCGTCCCGGCCCTCGCGAATCGCCAGCCGGGCGCGGCGTTCCCACTCCTTCGCCTGCCCGCCTTCCTCCTCCACCTGGGCCCGCAGCTTCCGCTCGTCGGCGATCGCCACCGCGACCTCCTGCTTCGCCTGGGCGAGCTGCCGCCGCATGTCCTCGATGATCTGGGTAAGCATCTTTTCGGGGTTCTCGGCCCGCGCGATCAGGTCGTTTATGTTCGAGCGGACGACCCGTGAGAGTCTCTCGAATATGCCCATGGTAGGCTCAGTCCGTTGTGAGGTGTGGGAGATGGGAGGTCACGGCGAGCGCGATGCTCTCCAGCGACGCCCGGAACTCCGAGAAGTCGAGGTCCTCGAGCTCCAGCGTGTCCGTGAGGATGACCTTGCCGTCCTCCAGCCCGTACGCGCCGTGGATCAGGTCCGTGGCGTTGAGCTCCAGCAGCTTGCGGTACAGGCCGAGAGCGGCGCTGTCATCCTCGGGCGCCCGACGGAGGTCGGAGCGCAGGACGACGACGGGGGGAGCGTAGCTCACCACCACGACCGGGCTGGCTCCCTCCTCGGACTTCTGGGGGTGGACGATCCACATCCCTTCCTCGACCTCTTCGAAGTCGAGCTCGGTCTGGATCAGAAAGCTCTCGATGCCTTCTCTACTCACCATTCGTTCGCTTCCTCTCGTTGGCCGTGATCGGGCAGCCTGGGACGCTCCTCCAGGAGGCGCGTGAGGAACTTCTGGTCCTCCGAGAGGCGATCCACGCGCTTCGACAGGAGCTCGACCTGTTCGCGCAGGCGTTGGATCTCCTCCCCGGCGACAGGCGGCGGCGAGGGCCTCCGGGAGAACCCCTCGATCGCCTTCGTCAGCACCTCACCGCAGGTGACCACTACGACGATGGCGATGATCGCGAACCAGAAGCTCATGGCCGCCTCGGTCGGCATTCCTTACGTCGTCCGACGCGCCGCGGTTTCGTCCCTGTCGGCGCCCGGTCCGGTCCGGGGCGGCACGCGTCCGGTCCCCAGCGGCCTGCTAGGCCCCTATAGAAGCCTGCCGAAGAGCCACGACGGGTCGCGTCACGAGCGCCGTGGGGCCAACAGGCTTCTAGAACAGTAACGGCTCCCGTGGGGCCCATCAACGGACCCCGGGAACGGACAGCTCCCGAATCGCCGCCGGCTCCTCCGCCTCGGACAGGAAGCGGAGCGCCTCCAGGGCCACCCGCCGGTGGAGCCCCGCCTGCCCGGGCGGGCCGAGCGGCTGTCCCCAGCCGAACGGGACGACCAGGCTGCGGGGCGGCTTCACCTTCTCCGCCACCTCGCGGAGGAGGATGAGACAGACGGTCGCGATCCCCCGCGACTCGAGCTCCCGGGCCACCAGCCCCACGGACTGGTTGCACGCCGGTCAGGCGGGGCACAGGAGCGCCGCGTCCACCGCCTCCCCCTGCATGAGCTCGCCGATGGCGGGGGCGGTCTCCCGGATCAGCCTCCCAACGAGAGGGATGTACCCCATCATGGAGTACGCCGTGGGGGCGAGGGAGCCGATCGCCCCCTCGGCCTCCAGACGCCGCAGGAGGGGGAGCGGAAAGACGGCATCCACGTCCTCCCGCGGGATCGTGGTGTCGTAGTGAGGGTGGACCCACCGGAGCCCGTCCGGCTCCGTATCGCGGGGGATCCGGCGGAAGCTGGGGTCCCCCAGCTTCCCCGTGTCGAACGGCTCCTGCCCCGGCAGGTGCGCGCCGCCGGTGGAGACGAGGGCGACCCGCGCCCGCACCACCGGCCGCCGCGGTGCCGTGGTGGCGATCGGCGGCAGCCGGCGGCAGCCGACCCGGAGCCACGCGCGGGCCCCCAGGTTCAGCTCGCCTCCGCGGCTCATCGCTTCATCCACTCCTGTCGCCTCCCCCCCGCCTCTCTCGGATTCCGCCGCTCCCTCCCGGATGCTACGCGTCAGAAGGAAGCAAAAAAAGAGACCCCGCCCAGGGCGGGGTCTCGGTAAGGAGGAGTGAAGGTGAGAGGGAAGCCGGAGCTTCCCCCTCACCTCGGCGCTACGACCAGGTCACCGTCCACTGAATGAACTGCGTGGCCTTGTTGGGGTTCGGGTCCGGACCCACGCTGTCGGGGTCCGGTCCGTCCGTCTTGCGCTGCGCGTTGTCCTCCGTGTCCACGATCAGACAGTAGGTGACCGTGGCCGCCGGGTTCACGATGGTGAAGTCCGCGTCGAACGACACGGCGCCACCGGAACCGGAGAACTCCGGATCCTCCGGCAGCCCATCCGTGAGGTCGTACGTCTTCGTGTTGTCGTCCACGTTCCCCGCCGCAGTGCCCTGTGTCATGAGGGTGATGTCCCCCGCATCACACGCGGCCGGGGTGACCAGATTGTCGATGAAGATCCGGATGA
This sequence comes from Gemmatimonadota bacterium, assembly GCA_046757485.1. Classification (GTDB taxonomy): domain Bacteria; phylum Gemmatimonadota; class Gemmatimonadetes; order Palauibacterales; family Palauibacteraceae; genus JBHHYJ01. The sequence goes on along the minus strand of JBHHYJ010000054.1, from coordinate 4,928 downwards.
TCACCTTGTTGATCGTGTTCGCGTCCGTCACGCTTCCGGCCAGGTCGAACTGCCCGTCGGCGCCGCCACCGATCGTCGCGTCGGACGGGAACTGCGTGAACGGCTTGATGTCCGGCGCGGTGATGTCGAGGATGAAGTTGAACACGAACGACGACGTGTTGCCGGTCACGCCCGGAATCGCGTTGTCCTGAGCGAAGACCGTCACGTTGTACGACCCGTCGAAGCCGGTGAGGGCGTCGATCACCACGCCCCAGTCCGCCGGCGGAGCCGCGAACACCTCGTCCGTTCCCAGGTCGTCCACCGGCAGCGCGATGCTGAGCGGATCACCGATCGCCGAGGCGGCCGTGATCATCGTGCAGAAGCTGCTGAACGCCGGGCCCGGGATCGTGCTGCTGCACAGCGCGTCGTCCACCAGGCTCCCCGAGTCGCCGCTGCCGAGCAGCGGATCGACCAGGTTGAACATGATGAACTCGTCGCCGGCGGCCGCGCTGATCACCTCGTCCTGACCCGCCCCCGGAATCGTGGCATCGAAGATGTCCGGGTTCCACACGAACGTCGGGTCGTCAGGATCCGGAGAGGAGAAGACCGGCGGGAAGATGTCCTTTCCGAAGTGGGCCGGATCCGGGTTCGCCGCTATGAGGGTGGGCGAGGTCGTGTTGCCGAGGAAGTCTTCGATCTTCCTGACCTCCGCCTCGTAGCAGTCCACCGCGTTCGCGTCCGCGCCCGTGCCGCCCGGGGGTCCGCCGAAGCCGGCTCCCGGCGCCCCGCCGCCGGCGCAGATCGCGTCATCCTCCGGGATCACCGCGTCGCTCATGTCGCCGACGTCGGCCACCGTGATGCTCGGCAGGACGCCCGGCTCCTCGACGTCGATCTGGATGAAGCTCCGCGGCAGCACGCCGAACGGATCCGCCAGGTCGTCGATGCTGCTGACGGTGATCGCCCCGCCGAAGTAGAACGCTCCCGCGACGATCGGTGCCCCGGCGATCGTGATGACCGACGGTGAGGCGACCGGCGGACCGAAGCAGGGCGAGCAGTTCACCCGCGGACCCGTCAGATCGAGCCAGAACTGGGTCAGCGGAAGGCCCGTGAAGCTCGTGGTCAGGTTCTCGCCGTCGGCGGCGAACACGCGGAAGTCCGTGTTGGGGGTCGAGGTGACCACCCCGGCCATGCTCCGCGTCCCGCCGATCGTGTGTCCGAACCGGCCGTCGGCGAAGTCGTCCTCCACGCCGATGTTGATCCCGCCGGAGACCGCGGAGAAGATCCACGGCGACGCGGCGTCGGTGTGCAGCGCTCCCGAGCCGCTGCCGAAGTCGACGTCCATGTCGGCGTCGGCATCGGGCGTCCCGACCGTCGAGCCGTCCACGTCGATGTCACCGTTCGGGTCCGTGTCACCCCGCAGCTGGACCGTCCCGACCGTCTTGCCGTCGTACGCGACCGGACAGGCGCCGAAGTTCACCGTCTCGCCGCCCCAGTAGCGGCGGCCGTTCGCCCCGATCAACCCCTTCCCGCTCGTCCCGTCATGGACGACCTGGAGCACGTTCGGGTTGTTCAGGGTGAGGTCGAACTCGTTCTCCGCCTCCACGGACGAGCCGTCCGTGAGGCTGAGACGCGCCCCGAGAACCGTCAGCCCGTTCAGGAACTGGGCCGTCAGCTGGGTGCCGAAGTCGACGCCCGTGCACTGGTTCACGGTCGCGGCCGTGTCCACGAAGCACTCCACGTCCTCGGGCGCGTTCGCCGCGGCCACGGCGGCCGCGATCCCGATCGACGGAGACGGCGCGATCGACTGGCACTGGAAGTCCGTGCCGTCGAACTGCAGGAAGACGGAGTCGACCTCGAAGTCCCCCTGCTCCACGTTCAGCGTCACGATCACCTGCCCGACGACGTTGTTCAGGTTCGTCGGCAGGCCGGTCGCGACGTTCCGGACCCCCTGGATCGAGAGCCTGGCCTCGGCCGGCGGCACGGCCGCCTTGACGTCGACCTGGGCGCTCCCGGACTTGGAGGTGTTGAAGTTCGACGTCGCCGTGATCCCGGCCGTCCCGGCCGCCACACCGGTGACGGTGGCGGAGTTCGGGCCGGTCGCGGCGACCGTGGCGACGGTCGCGTCGCTCGTGGACCACGTGACGCTCAGGTCCCCCACGCCCGCATCCGCGTCGACGTTCGCGACGAGGTTCACCGTCTTGCCGACCTCGATGGAGGCGGCGGCCGGAGTCACGGTGACGCTGTTCACGTCCGGCGTCGGCGGAGGCGGCGGCGGAGGTGGCGGTGGAGGCGGCGGTGGAGGCGGTGCCGGCGGAACGACGGTCACGTCGTCCGAGCACGCGGTGACGCCACCCAGCCCCATAGCCGCAACGGTAGCTAGAAGCAGAAGTCTGTTGACCTTCTTCATTCACTCCTCCTCAGGGATGAAGTCCTTCGGTAGTGATTGACTCGTTGCGGACCCCCAGGGACCGCCGCTCCACACCCACACGAGAGGAATATGAGGAACACCACCCTTCCCCGTAAACGGGCGCATCATACCGTCGCCCATGGACAAGGTCAAGGGTACCGAAACTCACGCTGAGCGCACCATCGGCGACGGATGGACCCCCGGTCCACGCCCCTTGAAGTATCTCGAAGCGGCCACCTCCCCGGCTCGCGCGCCGTGAGGGGAGGGCACAATGCCCCCTGTGGTCATTGCCGGTGCCGCCCGAGTATCGCACCATGCTGGCCGCTCGTCAAGAGCTAACCTCCGTGCTGGAAAACAGATCAGTTCCCACCGCCCGGCCGGGGGAAGCCGTCCTCCGACCGAACAGATCGGCCAGGAACTTTCCCGTGTGACTCGCCGGCACCCCGGCGACGGTTTCCGGGGGACCTTCGGCAACTACTGTGCCGCCTCTTTCTCCACCTTCCGGGCCAAGGTCAATGATCCAGTCCGCCGTCTTGATCACGTCGAGGTGATGCTCGATCACGAGGACCGTATTCCCTCTATCTACAAGGCGATGCAGCACACGAAGCAGGATCCGCACGTCCTCCAGGTGGAGCCCGGTCGTGGGCTCGTCGAGAATATACAGAGTATTGCCCGTCGCCCGCTTGGCCAGCTCCGTGGCCAGCTTTACGCGCTGCGCCTCGCCTCCGGATAGTGTGGTGGCCGACTGTCCCAGCGTCATGTACCCGAGGCCCACGTCGGCCAGGGTGGCCAGCCGGCGGCGAATGAGGGGCACGGCGTCGAAGAACTCCAGAGCGTCTTCCACCGCCATCTCCAGGACGTCGGCTATGCTCTTCCCCTTGAAGAGGACCTCCAGGGTCTCCCGGTTGTACCGCCGGCCCCGACACACATCGCAGGGGACGTAAACGTCTGGCAGGAAATGCATTTCAATCTTCACCAGGCCGTCGCCCCGGCACGCCTCGCATCGCCCCCCCTTGACGTTGAAGCTGAAGCGGCCCGGACCGTACCCCCGGATCCGTGACTCCGGCAGCCGGGCGTAGAGCTGGCGAATCGGGGTGAAGACGCCCGTGTAGGTCGCCGGGTTGGAGCGGGGTGTGCGCCCGATCGGGCTCTGGTCCACGTCGATCACCTTGTCCACGCGCTCCATGCCCTCGATGCCGTCGTGGTCGCCGGGCATCTCCTTCGCCCGGTACAGCCGGCGAGCGAGGCTTCGGTAGAGGATCTCCTCGACCAGCGTGGACTTCCCGGAGCCGGAGACGCCCGTGACGCAGATGAACAGCCCCAGAGGGACCGGAACGTCGATCTCTTTGAGGTTGTGCTGGCGGGCCCCTCGAACGACGAGCTCCCCTCGCTCTCCCGGCCTCCGCCGCCTCCCGGGCACCGGGATTCCCCGCTCTCCCCGCAGATAAGCGGCGGTCAGAGATTCCGGATTGCGCAACAAGTCTTGCAGAGTGCCAGATACGAGAACGTGGCCTCCCCGCCGGCCCGGCCCCGGCCCCAGATCCACGACGTGGTCGGCGGCCCGGATCGTCTGCTCGTCGTGCTCCACCACCAGCACCGTGTTCCCCAGGTCCCGGAGCGTGGCCAGCGTCTCCAGCAGCCGAGCGTTGTCCCGCGGATGAAGGCCGACGCTCGGCTCATCCAGCACGTACAGGACGCCGACCAGCCGGCTGCCGATCTGGGTGGCCAGACGGATCCTCTGCGCCTCCCCGCCGGAGAGCGTCTCGGCGGAGCGCCCCAGGGTCAGGTAACCGAGGCCGACCCGGTTCATGAAGCGCAGCCGCTCCGTGATCTCCTTGAGGATCGGGCTCCGGATCTCCGCCTCGGGTGAGCCGGAGGCGCGGGCCCGGTCCTCCAGCTCCCGCATCACCCCGAACGCCCGTTCCACCGACAGCTCCACCACCTCCGGCAGCCGCCACGCGTCGACCGTGACGGCCCGGCTCTCGGGCCGCAGCCGCGCCCCGCCGCACCCGCTGCACGGAAGGGTCGTCATGTACGCGGCGAGGCTCCTCCGCAGCGCATCGCCTTCGGCCGACCGATACCGTCTCCGCAGGTGGGCCACCGCGCCTTCCCAGCCCAGCTCGGAATCGCCACGCAACACCGCTTCCCGCTGGGTCGGGCTCAGGTTGCCCCACGGCTCGTTCAGATCGAACCCGTGCCGCTGCGCCAGGGCCGACAGCCGCTCCGATCGCAGGCGCCCTCGGGGCGCGCCCCACGGCAGGATGACGCCCTCCAGGATGGAGATCCGAGGGTCCCCCACCATGAGCTCCGGGTTCGGCTCCCGGCGCACGCCGAGGCCGTCGCACTCCGGACACGCGCCGTACGGCGAGTTGAAGCTGAACTGCCTCGGCTCCAGCTCCGGAATGTTGATCCCGCACGCCGCGCACGCGTAGCGCTCGCTGAACAGGTGGACCTCGGGGCCCGCGGCTTCCGTCTCGGCGGCTCCCCGGCCCGCGGCTTCCGTCTCGGAGGCTCCCCGGCCCGCGCCGGACCGCCCTCCCCG
>JBHHYJ010000053.1:0-19565 GCA_046757485.1 Gemmatimonadota bacterium | reverse complement strand
CGAGGGGGAAGAACGGGCTGCCGTCGGCCTGAACGGTGTAGTTCGGGCTCGCGAACGTGATCTGCGGATGGGCGCGAAGCTGGCGTGCGATCGCGCTCGTCTGGGCGGGGCTCCCATCGCCGCCCGCGACCGCGAGCACCCGGTGGCCACGGATCAGGCGCCTGGCCTCCGCGGCGTCCAGGCCCATACCGGCCAGCGCATCCCGGGCTGCGACCACCGCATCGGCGGACGGCGCCGCCTTGACCACGAACTCCCCGGGGACCACCTGAAGCGGGATCTGCGTGTCCTTGAACCAGTAGAACGGCTGCTGCTGCATCGAGAGGGCCGCGAAGTCGGGCCTCCCGCCCGGGCCGAGCGGGTCGCGGCTACCCCCATCGCAGGCGGCGATCAGCAGCAGGAGCAGCGCGGCGCGGAACCTGCCCCGGGGGGGGGGGGACGACACGTCCTGCGGTCATCGGGTCCTCCGTGGTCGGGCCGCCCGGTGGCCCGCGGGTGAGGGGGCACGATGCGGGACTCCCGGTTCGGCGGTGGCGACGATGCGGGAACCGTCCCCGCAACACGTCGGAGAGCCGGAAGGTTCCCGGGCCCGGTCGTGGCGGCTCACGAGTCGTCGCTCCGTGGTCCGCGCACCGCCGGAGGTCCGGCCCTTGACCGCGGCGCGATCCGCCGCCTACCCTGCGGGGTCCGGGACCGTCTCTTCCGAGGCCCGTAGCCTGTACGAGTCCTGAAGTGCGGCCGCACGGTCCGGTGGCTGGAGAGCTTGGTCACCGACATCGATCCGACGACCTCCGAGCGGCGTTGATCGCCCGGCAGAGGGGAAGCTCCGAGGACCCGGGGCGGGATCCGGGCCGGGCGGGAGGGTGCCAGCAGCCTACAGGTCGATCTCGTACTCCTTCAGCTTACGGTACAGGGTCCGCTCTCCGATCTGGAGCTTCGCGGCCGCCTTGCGGCGGTTTCCCCCCACCTCCTTCAGGGTGGCGACGATCGCCTCCCGCTCCAGCTCCGCCATCGTCATCCCCGGCGAGAAGGTGATGAGCGTCCCCTCCTCCGCCGGCTCCCCGGGGCTCTCCGGTGCCTCCTCCGGCGGCTCCTCGGAAGAGAAGGAGGCCAGCTCGATCTCGGTGCCGCCGCGCTCCAGCGTCAGCGGGCCGCCGACCAGCTCCGGGTGCCGCTCCTTGTAGCGCTCGAACTCCCGCCGCAGATCCTCCACATCCAGCTTCAGCTCCACGAGCGTCCGGAAGACGAACTCCATCTCGGGCAGCTCCGCCGCCCCCGAGCGCCGCTCCGGAACCGCCCCTCCCGCCCGGACTGGGAGCAGGGCCGCCCCGGCCCCGGAACGGATCTCGGCGGGAATGTCCTCCGGCCGGATCACCGAGCCGGGGGCGAGAACGACCATCGACTCGATCAGGTTCCGGAGCTCCCGCACGTTGCCGGGCCACGAGTAGTCGAGCAGGATCCGCTTCGCCTCCTCGGAGATCCCCTTGAACTCCCGGTCGTGCTGGCGGGTGAACTCCCGCACGAAGCGCTGCACGAGGATCGAGATGTCCTTGCGACGGTCCCGAAGCGGAGGAAGGTGAATGCGGAGGACGTTGAGGCGGTAGTACAGGTCACGACGAAAGCTTCCCGCCCGGACCGCCTCGCGCAGGTCGCGGTTCGTGGCCGCGATGACCCGCACGTTCACCTCGATCTCCCGGTCGCCGCCCACCCGCATGAAGCGGCGGGACTCCAGCACCCGAAGCAGCCGCGTCTGGGTGGAGGGCGACATCTCCGCGATCTCGTCCAGCAGCAGCGTTCCCCCGTCCGCCAGCTCGAACATGCCGCGCCGGAGGGAGGTGGCGCCGGTGAACGCCCCCTTCTCGTGCCCGAAGAGCTCCGACTCCAGGATCGACTCCGCCAGGGCGGCGCAGTTCACCGCAATGAACGGCTTTCCGCGGCGCGGGGAGAGGCGGTGAATCCCGCGGGCGACGAGCTCCTTGCCCGTGCCGCTTTCCCCGGTCAGAAGGACGGTGGAGTGCACCGGCGAGATCTGGTGCACCCGCTCGAGAACCTCCCGTATCTCCTCCGTGCGCCCGATGATCCCGGTCTCCCGCTGGAGGAAGAACCGCTCGAGCTGCTGGGTGAGAACGACGCGAACCTCCTCCGGGTCCGGCCTCGAGCCGAGGCATTCATCCACGTCGAGGCGGTGGGCCACCCGGTGCAGCTCATCCGGCGCGTCCGTCTCCGCGACCGCGATGACCGGGGGCCGCGGGATGAGGTGGGAGAATCGGGAGAGCAGGCGCGCCGTCTCGCGGTCCTCCGGGTCGCCGGTCACGAAGAGCGCCACCTCGGCCCCCTCTCTGACGCGTCCTTCCAGCTCCTTCGCCGACTCCACCAGAGAGACCTCGTGGCCATCCACCTTTACCGCCTCCCGCACGGCGACGGCCGCTTCCACGTTCCGGGCATCCACGAAGACGTCCGCCATCAGGCGTGCTCCGTGTCCCCCCGCAGGAGCGAGACGGCGTGGCCCAGGAGCTCCGAGAGCGCCGAGAGGCCATCCTCCACTCCCGCCGGACTCCCGGGCAGGTTCACGATGAGGGTCCGGCCACGGAGTCCGGCCAGGCCGCGACCGAGGGCGGCGAACGGCGTCTCACGGATCCCCCGGGCGCGGAGGAGCTCGGCGACCCCCGGAGCCTCGCGCTCGATCGTCGCCCGCGTGGCCTCCGGCGTCACGTCCCGCTCCGCGAACCCCGTGCCCCCGGTGGTCAGGATGACGTCGCACCCCTCCTCATCGCACCATCTCGCCAGCGTGCGGGTGATGCGGCTCGCGTCGTCCGGCGTCACCTCCCGGACTCGTTGCTCGAGTCCGCTCCGCGCGGCCCAGTCCGCGATCAGGTCCCCCGACCTGTCCTCTCGATCCCCCCGGTAGACGCCGTCGGAGACCGTCAAGATTCCTACCCGCGGGGGAGGATCTCCCGTCATTCCGCCGATCCCTCCCCGCTCGCCGGGGCTGCCGATGGTACCCCGCACGGCGGGGCCGCCGATCGTAACCCGGTCGGCGCGGCCCCGAAACGCCGGGCTCTCACCGGCGCAGCGAGCCGCCGCTGTAGAACGGCATCTTCACGACCCGGGCGGCCACCTCCCGGTCCCGGATCCGAACCGCCAGCGGGTCCCCGGGACCCGCGTCGGAGGGCAGGTAGGTCGTCCCGATTCCCTGCTCGAGCGTCGGGCTCAGCGTGCCGCTCCGAACCGTTCCCGTCGTCTCGCCGCGGAACACGACGTCGTAGCCGGACCGCGGAAAGCCCCGCTCCGTCAGCCGAAAACCGCGCAGCCGGCGGGCCACGCCGTTCTCCTTCTGCCCCCGGAGCGCGTCCCGGCCCACGAACTCGCCCTTCTCCAGCTTGACCAGCCATCCGAGCCCCGCCTCCAGCGGAGACGTGTCTTCATCGATGTCGTTCCCGTACAGCGCATAGCCCATCTCGAGTCGGAGCGTGTCGCGGGCTCCCAGCCCGGCGGGCTGGAGGCCGGCCGCCTCTCCCGCCGCCAGCAGCCGTCGCCACAGCTCCGGCGCCTCCGCCGCCCCCACGTACAGCTCGAACCCGTCTTCTCCGGTGTACCCCGTGCGGCTGATCGCGGCGGAGATCCCCGCCACCTCACCGGTGAGGAAATGATAGAACCGAATCGAGTCCAGCCCCGTCGGGGTGAGCGGCTGGAGGACCTCGCGGGCCGCCGGGCCCTGGAGCGCGAGGAGGGCGACCGCCTCGCTCTCGTTCTGGATCTCCACGTCGAAGCCCGTCGCGTGAGCGCTCAGGTGCTGCCAGTCCTTCTCCTCGTTCGCCGCGTTCACGACCAGGCGGCAGTCCTCGTCTCCCATCCGGTAGACGAGCAGGTCGTCCACGATCCCTCCGCCGGGGAGACACATGACGCTGTACTGGGCCTGTCCCACGGCGAGACGCGCCGGGTCGTTCGTCGTGACGTATGAGACCAGCTCCCACACGTCGGGCCCCCGAACCCGGAACTCTCCCATGTGCGACACGTCGAACAGCCCCGCCGCCGTTCGTACGGCCCGATGCTCCGCCCGGATCCCGGCGGCGTACTGAACGGGCATCGCGAAGCCGGCGAACGGGACCAGTCGGGCCCCCAGCTCCACATGCTCCTCGTACAGAGGAGTCCTCCGCGGGTCGGCCCCGAGCTCCCTCATCCTGCCCGGCCCTCCTTCACCACCCGTTGCGCCAGCAGGCGAACGAGCAGCGCTTTCTGAACGTGGAGTCGATTCTCGGCCTCCGCCCACACGCGCGAGGCCGGACCGTCGATCACCTCCGCCGTCACCTCCTCTCCGCGGTGCGCCGGCAGGCAGTGCAGGAAGATCGCACCCGCCGCCCCGCGCCGCATGAGGGCCTCGGTGACCCGATACTCCCGGAAGGCTCCGCGACGCTCCTCCGCCTCCGCCTCCTGCCCCATCGACGCCCACACGTCCGTCGTCACGACCTGCGCCCCGTCGACGGCCTCCGCCGGATCCCGCAGCAGGGCGACCGCCGCCTCCCGCGCCGCCGCCTCCAGGATCTCCGACGCCGGCTCGTACCCCTCCGGACAGGCGAGGCGGAGGGCGAAGCCGAAGCGGCGGGCCGCGTTGAGCCACGAATGGGCCATGTTGTTGCCATCTCCGATCCAGCTCACCGTAAGCTCCGACAGGTCGGCCCCGAACTCCTCCCTCGCGGTCAGGAGGTCCGCCATCACCTGGCAGGGATGAAGGAGATCGGTGAGGCCGTTGATCACCGGCACCGAGGCGTGCCGAGCCAGCTCCTCCACCTCCTCCTGGGAGAAGGTCCGGATCAGGATGCCGTCCACGTAGCGCGACAGGACGCGAGCGGTGTCGGCGATCGGTTCTCCGCGGCCGAGCTGCAGGTCCCGCGAAGAGAGGAAGAGGGCATGGCCGCCGAGCTCGTACATCCCCACCTCGAAGGAGACCCGCGTCCGGGTGGAGCTCTTGGCGAAGATCATCGCCAGGGTACGGCCGCTCAGGGGGCGGCCGGCACCCGCGTGCCTCTCGGCCTTCAGCCGACCCGCCAGATCCAGCACCTTTTCCAGCGACGCGGCGCTCCAGTCCGCGATGGATAGAAAGTCTCGCTCCGCGTCAGCATGTGGCACGGTCACCCTCTCCCGGTCGGCGCGGCTGTCGGGACGAGGGCCCGGATCCCGGCCCGTCCCCGCCTCCTCCTCCGACCGCCGGGACCGCCCTACAGGATGTAGCGGCGGAGATCCTCGTCCCCGGCGATCTTCGACAGTCTGGCGCGTACGAAATCGGAGTCGATGAGAACCCGGCCTTCCGTACCTGCATCGGGAAGGTCGAACATCAACTGCTCGAGCAACGTGGAGAGCACCGTGTGAAGTCTGCGGGCCCCGATGTTCTCGGTGCGGTCGTTCACATCGGCGGCGATGCGGGCGAGCTCCCGGATCGCCCCCTCGCTGAACTCGAGCTCCACCCCCTCCGTCCGAACGAGCGCCTGATACTGGGTCACGAGCGCGTTCCGGGGCTCCTGCAGAATGCGGACGAACTCCTCCTCGCCGAGGCTGCCGAGCTCCACGCGGATCGGAAAGCGTCCCTGCAGCTCGGGGATCAGGTCGGCCGGCCGGGAGACGTGGAAGGCACCAGCCGCGATGAACAGCATGTGATCCGTGTTCACCATCCCGTACCGTGTCTGTACGGTGGCACCCTCCACGATCGGGAGAAGGTCCCGCTGCACCCCCTCCCGGGAAACGTCGGGTCCCACGCCACCCCGCTGTCCGGCGATCTTGTCCAGCTCGTCCAGAAAGACGATCCCCATCGTCTCGACGCGATCCAGGGCGTCCTCCACGACCTCGTCCATGTCGACCATCCGGTCCAGTTCCTCCGAGAGGAGGATTCGGCGCGCCTCGGCTACGGTCACGCGGCGTCGCCGGGTCTTCTTCGGAAGGATCCCCTGGAGCATCTCGCCCACGCTCCAGTCCAGCCCCTCCATGCCGGGTGCCCCGAGGTCGAAGAGCGGCACGGAGCTCTCGCTGACCTCCACTTCGATCTCCCGTTCTTCCAGGCGTCCCGAGTGCAGGAGCGTGCGCAGCTTCTCCCGCGTGCGGCGCTTACGCTCGCCCCCGGGCTCCTCCTGCGAGCGCGCCGCCGTCTCTCCCGAGCCGGAAACGACGAAGGTGCGCGCCTCCGACGGGCCGCCCTCGTTCGCCGGCCGGGTCGGGCTGGCCGATGATGTCTCCTCGGCCACGGGCGGGAACAGGAGATCCAGCAGACGCTCCTCCACCCGAGCTTCCGCCACCTCCCGGCACTCCTCCTCCTTCTCGCCTCGCACCATCTTCACCGACACGTCCACCACGTCCCTGACGATCGACTCCACATCGCGGCCCACGTATCCCACCTCCGTGAACTTCGAGGCTTCCACCTTGAGGAACGGGGCCCCCGCGAGCCGGGCGAGACGCCGCGCGATCTCGGTCTTCCCGACCCCGGTAGGGCCGATCATGATGATGTTGTTGGGAAGGATCTCCTCTCGGATCTCCGGCTCGGCGCGCTGGCGGCGCCATCGGTTCCGGAGGGCGATCGCCACCGCCTTCTTCGCCTCTTCCTGCCCGATGATGTACTGGTCGAGCTCTTCGACGATCTCCCGCGGCGTCAGGTAGCTCTCCTCGAGCTCTTCCGCGAACGGTCCCGCCTGGGCGCCCCCGCTCCCGGCGCCTGCCGCCTCCCTCCCCTCGGGCAGTGCCACGCCGCTCACTCCCCGAGCTCCAGCACGCTGATCTCCGTGTTCGTGTACACGCAGATCTGGGCGGCGATCTCCAGGGCCCGCTGGACGATTTCCGCGGCCGAGAGAGACGAGTGGGTCGAGAGAGCCCTGGCCGCCGCCAGAGCGAACGAGCCTCCCGAGCCGAGGGCGAGGATCCCGTCGTCCGGCTCGATCACCTCGCCCTGCCCCGAGACGAGGAAGCTGTGCTCCCGGTCGGCCACGGCCAGGAGCGCATCCAGCCGCCGGAGGTATCGGTCCGAGCGCCACTCCTTCGCGAGCTCCACCGCGGCACGGGTGAGGTTCTTCGGGTGGCGCTCGAGTTGAGCCTCGAACTTTTCGAACAGGGTGAGGCCATCGGCGACCCCGCCGGCGAAGCCGGCCAGGATGTGGCCCTCCTTCAGGCGGCGCACCTTGCGAGCCCGCGCTTTCACGACCGTGTCGCTCATCGTCACCTGGCCGTCCCCGCCCATGGCCACTTCGCCGTCCCGCCGGACGCACAGGATCGTGGTCCCATGGAGCGGGCCGCCGTCCGATCCGCCGGGTCCCCGCATGACACTCCGCACTTAACCTCCGTCCCCGACGGCCGGCCCGCCGTGGCCTGTCCGCGGATTCCCCATGGCTTCTTCTCCATCGCCCGCGCGCGGGTGAGCCAGCGCATACACCCGGCGCAGCCGGTCCACCGACGTGTGGGTGTACACCCGCGTCGTGGAAAGGCTGGCGTGGCCCAGCAGCTCTTTGACCGCCACGAGGTCCGCCCCGCGGTTCAGCATGTGGGTCGCGAAGGAGTGGCGCAGGGCGTGCGTCGAGAGGCCTTCGCCCGCGGCCACGGCCTCCAGCGCACGTCCGACCGACCGCTGAATCTGGCGCCGGGAGAGCCGTCTCCCCCGCACGGACAGAAAGAGGGGCGCCCTCGCCGGCCTATCCGCCCTCCCCGCCCGGTCCGCCGGCGTCGTCGGCCGGCCGCCGGCCGCGGCAGCCAGAGGCGCCCGCTGCTCCAGGTAGGCGCTCAACGCCCGTACGGCCTTCCGGCCGACCGGAACGATCCTCTGCTTTCCCCCTTTGCCCCGTACACGCAGCTGCCCGGTCCGGAGGTCCATGTCCTGGAGATCCGCCTGCTGTGCCTCGGCCAACCGCAGGCCGCAGGAGTAGAGGAGCTCGATCAGCGCCCGGTCGCGGCAGGCGACAAAGCCGCCGGCGTCCTCCATGCGCCGGGTGAGCTGGGAGAAGAGCTCCTCTGCCTGGCGTTCGGTCAGATAGCCGGGCAGCTCCCGTGAGCCGCGGCCCGAGCGCACGAGCTTCGCGGGGTTGCCCGGTACGCGTCCGGTCCGGTGCAGGAAGCGGTAGAAGGAGCGCACGGTGGACAGCTTGCGGGCCACGGAAGATCGCTTGAGGCCGCGCTCGCTCAGGGAGCCGAGGTAGGCGCGGATCGTCAGCCGGTCCACGTCGCCCCAGCTCCACTCCTCGGATGCGATGTGGCCGACGAGAAAGCGGTACAGCTCCAGAAGGTCCCGCCGGTACGCCCGCGCCGTGTTCGGAGAGAGTCGTCTCTCGACCTCCACGTAGCGGAGGAAGTCGGCGACCTCGAAGAGCCGGCCCTCCTCGTCGCCCGTCGCCGCGGCCTCGGTGCGGTCCTCGCCCGCCGCCGCGGCCTCAACCACCGCTGCCGCCCTTCTTCCTCTTCCTGGCCCGGGCCCGCTTCCGGGCCAGAAGCTCCACCGCCTCCTCCAGGGTGACCTCCTCCGGGCTCATCCCCCTCGGCAGGGAGGCGTTCGTCCGGCCGTGCTTCACGTACGGCCCGTAGCGCCCCTTGTAGAGCGCCACGACCCCCTCGTCGGACGGGTGCGGGCCCAGCTCCCGAACGGGTTTCGTTCCCTGTCCTCCGCGGCCCTTCTTCGGCTCGGCCAAGAGCTCGAGAGCGCGTGCCAGGCTGACGGAGAGTGGATCCTCTCCGGCGGCGAGCGACCGGTAGTCCCCGTCGTGCACGACGTACGGTCCGTAGCGCCCGACGCCGACCTTGACCGGCTTCCCCGTCTCCGGATGCGAGCCCAGGGCCAGGGGCAGGGCGAGCAGCTTGAGGGCGATCTCGAGGGTCACCTCCTCCAGAGAGATCCCGTTCGGGAGAGAGGCGCGCCGCGGCTTCGCGCCGCCCTCCCCCGTCTCCCCGAGCTGAACGTACGGCCCGTAACGTCCGGTCAGCAGGTATACCGGCTTCCCGGTTGCGGGGTCGGTGCCTATCTCCTCCGGTCCCTCCGCACGCCGCTCGAGCAGCTCCACCGCCTCCGCATCCGTGAGGTCGGCCGGGGCCACGCCCTCGGGCAGGGGCGCCGTCAGTCGCTCGCCGTCCCGTTCCATCTCGAGAAACGGGCCGTAGCGGCCGATGCGAACCCGCGGTCGGAGGTCGCAGAGCACGACCGTGGAGGCTTCCCGCGGATCGATCGCCCCCTCGTGACTCGCCACGCGGGCCTCGAGCCCTTCCTCTCCCCGGTAGAAGCTCTCCAGGTAGGATCGCCAGTCCACTTCGCCGGCGGCGATCCGATCCAGAGTCGTCTCCATGTTGGCCGTGAATCCCGTGTCCACCAGGTCGGGGAAGTGGCTCTCCAGCAGAGCCGTGACCGCGAAAGCGATGAAGGTGGGAACGAGCTGCTTGCCCGAACGCTCCACGTAGCCCCGCTCCAGGATCGTGGCGATGATCGTGGCGTACGTGCTCGGTCGCCCGATGCCGTCGCTCTCCAGCTCCTTCACCAGGGTCGCCTCGGTGAAGCGCGCCGGAGGCTTCGTCTCGTGCGCCACGACCTCGAGCTCGTCGAGCTCGGGCTCGTCCCCCTCGCCGATGTCGGGCAGCAGGATCTCCCGATCCTCCAAGGCCCCCTCGGGATCGTCCGAACCCTCCACGTACACGCGGAAGAAGCCCTCGAACTCGAGGATCTTCCCGGTGGCCCGGAAGAGGGCGTCGTCCGCCTGGAGGAGCACGGTCAGATGCTTCTGCCTGGCATCCGGCATCTGTGTGGCCAGGGTGCGCTTCCATATCAGCTCGTACAGGGCCCGCTGCTCACCGCGGAGCTTCAGCTCCTCGGCGCTTCGCATCCGGGTGCCGGCGGGCCGGATCGCCTCGTGGGCCTCCTGGGCCAGCTTGGCCCGCGTCTGGTAGCGTCGGGGTTCCGGGCTCAGGAAGCGCTCCCCGTATCGCTCCCGCACGGTACGCCGCGCCGCTTCGATCGCTTGCGACGACAGATGGACCGAGTCGGTGCGCATGTACGTGATGAGCCCGGCCTCGTACAGGGTCTGGGCGGCGCGCATCGTACGCCGTGCGCTCAGGTTCAGCTTCCGGTTCGCCTCCTGTTGGAGGCTGGCCGTCGTGAACGGGGGATACGGCTTCCGGGTGGAGCGCTTCTCCTCCACCGACGTGACGGCGAACGGGAGGTCCGCCAGGCGCCGCCTCAGCGACTCCGCCCCCGCTTCGTCCAGCACGACCACCTCCCGGCCCTCTTGAAGCTCGCCGGTGGCCGGGTCGAAGTCCCGTCCGACCACCAGGGGGACGCCGTCCAGCGACACGAGGTCGGCGGTGAAGCTCCGTCCGCCGGCAGACAGATGGGCCCGCAGGTCCCAGAAGCTCGCCGCACGGAACGCTCGCCGCTCCCGCTCCCTCTCGACGAGCAGGCGGACGGCGACCGACTGCACGCGGCCGGCCGACAGTCCCCGGGTGATCTTCTTCCACAGAAGGGGGGAGAGTCCGTAGCCGACGAGCCGGTCCAGGATGCGGCGCGCCTGCTGGGCCTCGACCCGGCGCATGTCGATCTCCCCCGGTCGCTCGAGCGCCTCGAGCACCGCGTCCCGGGTGATCTCGTTGAAGGTGATGCGCCCGAAACGACCGCCGTCCTCCTTCGGGTATCCCAGCTGCTCGGCGATGTGGTAGGCGATCGCCTCGCCCTCCCGATCGGGGTCGGTGGCCAGGAGGACGTGCGAGGCGTCGCGAGCGGCCTGGCGGAGCTTCTTGAGAACCGGGCCTTTCCCCTGGATCGTCACGTACTTGGGCTCGAAGCCGTTCTCCACGTCCACGCCCAGACCGCTCTTCGGCAGGTCCCGGACGTGACCCACGGAGGCTTCCACCCGATACTCGTCGCCCAGGTACCGACCCAGCGTGCGCGCCTTGGCCGGCGACTCCACGACCACCAGACGGTACCGTCCCTTCTCCGAGCTCACACGCCCTCTTCCGTCTCCAGGATCCAGCCCTCCCGTCTCTGACGCGATTCCGGGGCCCTCTCCGGGGACCTCGACTCCCCGCCACCCGTCCCGCCCCGGTGTCTGCCGGGCGGGTCGGGATGCGGCGTTGCTCTTGTAAGCTCGGGGCCCTCGATTGGTTCCGGACCCACTCGCGGGACCCACCCGCGGGACGTTCCCCGGGCGGCCTCCCGGCCCGCCCGCACTGGACTCAGATGATCTCCGGCGTTTCCGGCACCCTTCCCTTCCGGCGTACCCGGCTCAGGATCTCCTGGACCACCTCCTCGGGGCCTCGTCCCTCCGTGTCCACCCACAGCTCCGCTCGACCATACTCCTCCTCCCTGGCCTCCAGGAGGGACCGAGCCGACCGCTCGGGATCCGCCGGATCGAGCATCGGACGACTCGCTACTCCGCAGCCCAGCCGGGCGATCGCCGCGGCGGGTGAGACCTTCAGCCACACCCGGATCGCGCCGCTCCACCTCTCCCGGAGCTCCGCTCGAGCCATCCACCCGCCGCCCGCGGCCACCACCCCTCGGTCCAGTCCATCCAGCCGCGCCGTGGCTTTCGCCTCCAGGCGGCGAAAGACGGGCTCTCCCTCCGAGCGGAAGATCTCCGGGATCGGGCGTCCGGCGAGCCGGGCCACCTCGTCGTCCAGATCCACGAACGGACAGGCGAGGCGCTCCGCGAGGATTCTGCCGACAGTCGACTTCCCCGCTCCCATGAAGCCCACCAGGACGATGCGCAACGGACGGCTCACGGCTCTCCGTCCTCCCGCCCGCTCACCCGCTTCCGAGTCGAGCGCGGCGGGTGCCCGCTGGCCCCACGGCGCTCGTAACGCGACCCGCCCTGGTTCTTCAACCGGCTTCGCTAGCCGGCCGAGGGAAACGTGCGGGCGTTGATTCGCCGCAGATAGGCCGCATGGTTCTCCTCCATCTCGCCCAGGGAGTCGCCTCCGAACTTCTCGCGCATGGCGTCGGCGAGGACGAGCGCCATCATCGCCTCCCCCACCACAGCGGCCGCAGGCACCGCCGTCACGTCGCTACGCTCCCGCACCGCTTTCGCCGGCCCGCCCGTGCGCAGGTCTACGCTGTCCAGCGGACGACGGAGCGAGCTGAGCGGTTTCATCGCCACCCGGGCGACGAGTGGCTCGCCGGTGGAGATCCCCCCCTCCGTGCCTCCCGCGCTGTTGCGTCGACGACGGAACCCCCCGGTCCGCACGCGGCCCGGATCCCGCTCGATCTCATCGTGGACCTCCGATCCGCGGGCCCGGGAGGCGGCGAACCCCCGCCCGATCTCCACCCCCTTCATCGCCGGAATGGACATCAGCGCGCCGGCGATCCGCCCGTCCAGCCGCGTCTCCCAGGTGACGTGGCTTCCGAGACCCGGCGGCAGACCTCGGGCCACCACCTCGAAGACGCCTCCCAGCGTGTCGCCGGCCGCGGCCGCTTCATCGATGGCCCGAACCATCTTCCGGCTCGCGCCGGGATCCAGGCAACGAACGGGGGAGGCCGCGGCGGCTTCGTTGATCTCCTCCGGAAGCGGGACGGGCACCTCCGCCTCCACCCCGCCCAGCATCACGACGTGGCTGTCCACCCTGATGGCGAAGCGGGCCAGCAGTCGCTTGGCCACCGCGCCCGCGGCGACCCGGGCGGCCGTCTCCCGGGCGCTCGCCCGCTCCAAGACATCGCGGGCGTCCACCCGATCGTACTTCAACAGCCCGACCAGATCGGCATGACCCGGCCGCGGCAGGTGGACGCGTCTCAGCAGTTCCTCGTCCGCCTCCGGCCGCGGGCCGACGGACATGGCGATGCGCCAGTTCTCGAAATCTCGGTTCTGAAGCCACACGGCCAGCGGAGAGCCGAGCGTCTCGCCCAGGCGGACGCCGCTCAGGATCTCTCCCGCGTCCCGCTCGATCTTCATCCGCCCCCCTCGGCCGTGCCCCCCCTGCCGGCGCGCCAGCTCGGCGGCGATCTCCTCGACAAGCAGCGGGAGCCCGGCAGGCACGCCTTCCACGATCACGACCAGTCCCCTGCCGTGGGACTCGCCCGCCGTCGTGAACCGGAAATGTTCGAACATGTTACCCCGTGTCGCGAGGGCTCATCTGCGCGTGGCGCGGCCGGGGTCGAAAGAGAAAGGGGCCCGGCGCGGTACCGGGCCCCAATCTAGGAACTCCTTCCTGGAGAGAGAAAGACGGCGGGGAGTCTTCCTCCCCGCCATGCGACATCACCCTCCCGCGGCTTCCGCCCCGGCACCCACGATGTGGGGGGTCACGAGGATGATGAGATCCTGCTTCACCTCGTTCTGCTTCGTCGTACGGAAGAGTCGTCCGAAGAGCGGGATGTTCATCAGGCCGGGGATGCCGCTCTCGCTGCGCGTCACCTCGCTCAGGGTGAGCCCCCCGATCACGGCCGTCTCCCCATCGTCCAGCAGCAGCCGCGTCTGCCCGATCTGCTTGTTGAAGATGAAGCCCACGTCGGCGAGGCCCACCTCCAGACTCGACCGCTCGGCGGACAGGTCGAGCAACACCTGGTTGTTGTTCGTGATGTGCGGGGTCACCTCCAGGATGATGCCCGTGTCTTCGAACTGGACGTTGATCCGCGCCTCCTCGACCTGCGCCCCTCGCTCCAGGATGCGGATCGGGGTCCGCTCACCTACCTGGATCCGGGCCTTGTGGTTGTCCACGACCTGGATCGCCGGAGCTGCCTGGACGTCGGACAGCGAGTGCTGCTCCAGGGCGTCGATGAAGGTGAAGAGCGAGAAGTCCCCGAACGCCACGGCCGTCAGGATGGAGATGGCCGGAGCGGAGAGCCGATCGTTGGCGTTGGCCAGGGCGGCGACCGCGCTGCCCCCGATGTTCACCAGGTTCTCGTTCGTCCGTTGGAAGAAGGACTGGTCGGGGATGCCATCCCCATCCGTATCCACCAACTGCGGAGGCTGATTCGAGTCGGGAACGTCGATCTCCTGGTTCAGGCCCTGCTCGATGAAGCCGCCGTCGCGCTCCTTGAGGTCGTAGACGATGCCCAGCTCGTTCACGTTGCTGCGGTCCACGAAGACGATCTTCGCCTCGATCGAGACCTGCGGCGTCCGCTTGTCCAGCGCCCGGACCAGGCTGTCCATCCGGGCGACCACCGAGGGGGCGTCCGTGATGATGATGGAGTTCGTTCCCTGATAGGCGACGACCTGACCCCTGTCCTTGGTCGCCAGCCGCTCGAGCGTCTTCGCCACGGAGTCGGCGCTCGCGTAGTTGATGCGCAGCACCCGCGTCTCCGTGATCAGAGTGTCGCGGGCTCGCAGGTTCTCCAGCTTGTCGACGATGATGATCCCGCTCTCGGTCGTCTGCCAGCCGAGTCCCTGGGCCGAGAGGATGGCGCTCAACGCCACGTCCCACGGCTGGTCACGGATGTCGACACCCCGCACCACGCCGTCGACCGCCTCGCCGTTCGGCACGATGGAGACGCCAGCGAACTCCGAGAAGCCCGCCAACACATCCAGCATGCTCGCGCTGTCGTACGTCACCGAGATCCGCGGCTGGGAGCTCTGTTGCACCGGGAGGCCCACGGCCCGCGGCCCTTCGAGCTCCATCCGCGGTCGACCGCGGGGATCCACCTCCGGAAGCCGGCCGGGGGCGGCCACTCCCTCGCGTACCCCCGGGTCGGCCCGAGTGGAGAGCCCGGGGCCCTCGGCCACGGACTCGCTGTCGCCCGGCGTCGTGGACCACCGCTCGAACGCCTCGCCCGGATTCGGGAAGGAGATGCGCACCTCCGACCGCCCGCGCTCGATCTCGTACGTCTGGCGCCGGGTCAGATCGAAGACGAGCCGGACGACGCCGTCCCGGAAGAGGGTCGAGCGCATCCGGATGACGCCGCCTCGGCCGATTCCGTCGTACGCTTCTCGAGGGAGGCCGCTGGCGGCTCCGTCGATGTCCAGGACGAGACGTGGCGGGTCGTCGAGCAGGAAATCGCTGACCGACACGTCGCCCTGCAGGAGCACGGTGATCTCCGTGTTGCCTCCCGCAGGAGCGATCCGCACCTCATCCACCTTGCCCGCAGGGGCGATTCCCACCCATGTCGCGAAGACGACCGGCAGGAGGCTTCTCGCGCTCATCCCTGAAGCTCCTTGTCTTTCTTCACTCGCAGCACCTCGCGTCGGCTGACCCCGTAGCTGGTGATCAGGAAGACCACCTCGCGGGGTCGGATCTCCAGGATCCGCACCTCTCCCAGAACATCTCCCTCCCGCACCCGATAGCGCCGGCGGGTCTTCTGGTCGGTGAGTGTCGCCACGCTGGCGATCTCCGGGTTGTACAGGACGCCGGTGAGCTGAAGGTCGTCGAAGCGCGGTCCGATCCGCTCCCCGGCGTTCAGGCCACGGAACGGATCCCGTCGGCCCGTTGACGGATAGTCGAACGTCTCCCGCGCGTACACCGTCGCCGTCTCGGACCGCTCCTGTCCTCCACCGGTGTCGGACTGGGCCTGGACGGGCAGGACGCTCGCGAACAGAAGGCCGAGGCCGAGGCCCACGCGCTCGATCCTCATTCCGACCCCCCTTCCGTGCGCTCTGTCTCCGGTGGCGGCAGCACGTACGTCTCCAGTCCGAAGCGGGCGGAGACCAGCTGCCGGCCGGACGGCGTCTGTCGCGTGGGTCGAATCTCCGACACCTGGGGGCGGACGATGCGCGGGAGGGAGGCCACCCGGGTGAGAAAGTCCCCGATGTCGTGATACTGGCCCTCCACCTCCATCTGCCAGTTCTGCTGCAGGAAGTAGCCCGCCGTGTCCGGCAGCGGTTCTGCCGGGGTGACGTTCACCAGCTCCAGGCCGAGGGCCTGGCTCTCCGATGCGATCTCCTCGTAGATCGCCGGCACCTCGGCCCGGGCCGGCACGAGACGCTCCAGCATGGCGAACTGACGCTCGCCGAGCTCCAGCTGCCGGCGGATCGCATCGAGGTTCTCCATGCGCTCCTTGGCCAGGCGGTTCTGCTGCTCGATCTGATCCACGCGCTGTCGGAGCTCGGACAGATCCTCCCCCCGGGGCCGGTGGATATACAGGTAGTAGAGGGCACCGGCCGCCAGCAGCAGGAAGATGCCGAGCAGACGATACTGGTTCTTGGGATCCTGCGGTAAGATCGGCATCGCTAGCCCTCCGAAGGAACCAGGGGCTCCGTCGAGACCCCTTCCGGCCGCTCGTACATCGCCACGAGAGTGAACGCCTGAACGGCCAGGCCTTCCTCGACCTCCTCCCGTTGACTTCCCACGATGCGCACCTCGCCGATGAACGGGGACGCCTGAAGGTTGCGGACGAACTCCGTGATCGTCAGCGGGTTCGCCGCTCTGCCCAGGATCTGCACCGCGGTCCCGGAGGGACCGCTCGCCTGGCTCAAGCCCGTGAGCCAGGCGAACTGCGGCAGGGCCCGACTCACCTCATCCAGGAGGTGCGGCCACACGAAGCGGTTCTGGTCGAGCTGCTCGACCAGATCGATCCGTTCCTCGATGAGCCTCTGCCGCTCCGTCAGGCTGTCGCTCACCGCGCGCAGGTCCGCGAGCTCGGCCGAGTCCGCCGTCGCCACGGCGAGGCGCTCCTCCAGCCCCCGCGCCTCCGATCGTCGGGTGAGCCACAGCGCGAGGATCGCCACGGGAACGATCACCGCGCAGAGAACGAGGGCCGCGTTCCATGGATCCCGCCCCGATGGCAGCCCGAAGCCCCGCCCGGCCGAGGGACCCCGGGCCCGCCGCCGTCTCTTGCCGCCCCGCTGTGATTCCGGAGTAAGATTGACCTCGATCATCCGCTCATCCGGCCCTGTCCACGGTCATCCCTTGGTTCACGTCGCCCCGTCTCCGACGCCGGTCAGGCCGGCCGTCGAAGGGCGAGCCCCACCGCCAGCATGAGCATGGGAGCCATCTCCTGGAGCTGCATGTAGTCCAGCGTGTCGGGCTTCACCTGGACGCGCTCCACCGCGCTCGCCACGTGCGTCTCCACCTGGAGTCGGTCCGCGAGCACTTCCGCGAGACCGGGGACCCCGATCCCGCCGCCGCACAGATACAGGCGCCCGATGCTCGCCCCGATCTCCTTCGTCTCCAAGAACGCGGTCGCGCGTTCCACCCCCCGGGCGATCTCCTGGGCCCGGTCGTGCAGGAAGTCCCGCAGGCTCTCGTCCGGCGAACCGCCCCGGAGACCCGCCTGGGCCTCCTCCGCGGTCAGTCCCCGCTCCCGCTGGAGGTCCAGGGCCAGGGCCCGGGTACCGAACGTCAGGTCTCGGGTGAGCACCGGTACGCCGTCCTCCAGGATGTTCACCGTGCTGGTGTCGTGCCCGATGTTCACCAGAGCGGTGATGCCCTGCATCGCCGACGGGTAGTTCACCTCCAGCGCGTTGTGAAGGGCGAACGCCTCCACGTCCACGATGCTCGGAGTGAGCCCGGCCTGCTGGAGGAGACCGATCCGGGTGTCGATCAGCTCTCGCTTCGCCGCCACGAGAAGGACCGTCATCTCGAGGCCCTCGGCGTCGGGATCGGTGATCACGAAGTCGAGCTGCACGTTGTCGGTGTCGAACGGCACGTGCTGCTCGGCCTCCCACGGGATCACCTCCCGAGCTTCCTCCTCTTCCATGCGATCCATGCGGATCAGCTTGATGATCACATCCCGACCGCCGACCGCCGCGACGACCTCGCGGTCGTCGATTCCCTCCTGCTCGAACGTGGCGGCGATCGTGTCCGCCACCAGGCCGGGGTCGACGACGTCACCGTCGACGATCGCGTCCCCTTCGACGGGGCTCACGGCCACCTTCTCGAGCTGGGGGAGGTCCTTGCTGTGGTCGACGACCGCGACCTTGATGTACCCGGACCCCACGTCCAGGCCTACGGTCTTCTTCCTTCGGCCCAAACCGAATGGCAGCATAGGGAATGCGTCCCGTTCTCTTGTCACGGCAGGCGCAGGGCTGGGCGGGACGACGACAAGCTAAACGGAGGCTCCGGACGTGTCAAACATCCGGGTCGTCACGCGCTTCCGCGGTCGCGGGTCGCCCGCAGCACCTCGACTCACCCCTCGGCGAGCGGGCCTGCCGTCCGTTGGATCCTGCCCGAGCGCGATCAGTTCCGCAGGGGGACGACGTAGGCGATATCTCGCTTCACGTCGTACCGGTTGGCCCCGTCGCCGATCGCCGTGGCCTCGATGTGGATCATCCGCACCTGGTCCAGCTGGGCGGAGACCACGCTGTTCTGGATGGTCCCGTCGGCCATCTCGTACCGGAACCGGGCCCCCGTGTCGAACGGCGAGACGAGCTCCTGCGCGTTCCGCCACACGGCTTGCCCCGAACCGAGCCCGGACGCCGCGAACCGATACGTGAGCCGGCCGTACGTGCGCACGATCGAGCCGCGCGCGGGGACGGAGCCGAAGCCCGCCGCCCACCCGGTGACGCGACGATAACGCGTGTTGTCCGTCAGGCTCGGCGACCCGTTGTTTACGCACGTCGTCTTGGCCGCGGCGCTGACCGAGACGGTTCCCGTCCACCCGTCCGCGTAGACGAACGCGGAGTCGTACGGACCCGAGGTCGCCGCCCCGCGGAACGAGGCGGGAAGGTTCGCGTTGGAGACGGTGTCATACACGAACAGGTCCGCCTGGTCGCCGCCGGTCACGTCGCACACCACGGATCGTACGAGATCGAAGCGGGCGCTCACGCTGTCCGCGGCCGCCGCCGTGAGATCGGACGGGGAGGCCATCCGCATCTCGGCCGCCATCAGATCCATCGCCGCCCGGATGCTCTGCTCCGCGTAGATCGCGTCGTCCGTCTCCCCGTAGAAGCGGTTCTGGCCGAGCAGAAGACCCAGGATGCCGGCCCCCAGCACGGTGGCGACCGTGATCGCGATGATCAGCTCGACGAGCGTGAAGCCGCCCTTCGCCGGGCGGCGCCCGACCGTCTCCCTTCGACCGGCTCCCATCGGATCTCCGTTCCTCATGGCGCGCTCGGCAGAGGTCGCGTCTTGTACAGCCGGGAGACGAAGGTGCGCGGCGGAGAACCGTAGGAGTCGGCCCGCGTCGGGTTGATCGTCACCGAGACCTCCTTCACCCGCGGAGTCAAATTCGTCACCGTGCGCTGGGCCACGTACGTCCGGTTCCCCACCGTGATCGTGTCCGTGCCCGAGGCCGCCGCGTCGTACCCGCCACGCTGGAGGCGCTCCAGCACCTGCTGGGCGGCGAGCGACTGGTCCGTCTGCCAGGTGGCCCAGTTCGTCTGGGCCCCCACGGAGAGGCTGAGGCGGGCCACGGCCAGCATTCCGATGGCGAAGATCGTCAGCGCGATCATCACCTCGATGAGCCCGAAGCCCGCCGGGTCGGCGAAGAGCCGCCGCCGAGGACCGTGGCGCCCGCCGATCGCTCCCCTTCTCTCTCTGCGTCGCGGTTCCGTCGCGCCCAACCGGCTCCGGATCATCTCCTCCACTCCGTTTGCCCTCATCCGCCGCGGTTCAGGACCTGGTAGCGGCCCAGGGCGTTGATCTGCACATCTCGCTGACGGTCTCCCCGCCCCACCGTGATCCGCACGCTGGCGCCGTTCGCCAGCAGGCCGCGGGAGTTGAACGTCAGGGAATCGCCCGCCGTCTGCACGTCGAGCACGTCGAGG
>JBHHYJ010000052.1:0-19575 GCA_046757485.1 Gemmatimonadota bacterium | reverse complement strand
CCCCATCCTTCCCTCGTGTTCGAGCGCCTCGGATTCCTCCGGAACCGGACGCTAGGCTTCTCGCTTCGACCGGGATCTCAGCGGAGATGCTCACCATGCGCGCGCGGAAGCTGGGCTGGGTGGTGGCCGCGGGCCTCGCGGGCGCCGGGTGGGCGGCCCCGACGGCCGGGCAGGAGGTCGTCCTGGAGTCGGGAGCGGCGGAGATCGAGCTGCACGGCCGCCTCCAGGTGCAGGGCCGGACATCGAGCTGCTCGGGATTCCCGATCGACGAGCCCTCCGCCTGCCAGGAGGACGTTCCGGGGCTGGACTGGTTCATCCGGCGCGCCCGCTTGACTCTCACGGCCCGCTTCAACGACTGGATCGAGGGACGCCTCCAGCCGGAGTTCGGACAGGTGGACGAGGTGGAGCTGAAGGATGCGTGGGGCCGGCTGCTCCTCGGCCCGGGAGCGCACCTGACGATCGGCCACTTCAAGCGCCCGTTCGACGGCTTCCAGCTCACCAGCTCCACCCGGATCCTCACGATCGAGAGGGACCTGGACATCCCGGGCGTCTCCAGCCTCAAGGCCGCCTCGCTGGACGAGCTGACGACGAAGTTCCACCTGTCGGACCGCGACGTCGGAATCATGCTGAACGGCGGCACACGGGACGGCCTCCTCCGCTACTGGGTCGGCGCCTTCAACGGACGCGGCCCGAAGGAGAACCAGGACCTGGACACGGAAAAGCAGTTCGTCGGCCGGGGCCAGGTTGCGGTAGAGGTCGGGGGTCTTCCCCTGAAGCTGGCAGCGGCCGCCGCCCTCACGGACGTGCCGTTCAAGCGCAGCTCGGGCCAGCTGGACGGCGAGTACTTCGGGGCGTACGAGCTGTGGGCCGAGCTCGGAGACTTCGACGGCGGACCGCACGTGCAGGCGGGCCTGATCTTGAGCGAGAACCCGCTCCAGAACGTGGCGGGCGAGGAGCTCGACCTGGAGGCGAACGATCCGTTGGCCGACGCGATCGCGTGGCAGGTGATCGGCACGTACCGGCTCGCGGTGAAGCGAAGCTTCTTCGTCAAGGCGGTGGAGCCCCTGTTTCGGGTCACGCGGGCCGACCCGAACACGGACCTGGAGGAAGATGCGGCCTGGGGGTTCACGCCCGGCGTCCAGCTTTTCTTCGACGGGCGAAACAGAGTGGCGATCAACTGGGACTTCGCGAGCTTCAGCGACGACGTGTCTCGCTCCGAGAGCTCCTTCAAGGTGATGTACCAGTTCTACTTCTGAGAGGAGATCGAGAGGGGGGTCGCCCGGGGAGGCCCCTTCGGCCCCGAGGCCGGAGCCCCGGGGGAGCCGAGCGCCGCCCCGGAACAGAGACCCGGCCGGACGGCCACGACGTGAGCCGAAGGAGAGGACCATGGTTCGATGGACGATAGAGGCAGCGCTGGCGGTGGCGGTGCTGGCCGCCTGCGGCGGCGGAGAGGCCGGCGAACGGGGCGGCGTTTCCGGGGCGGTGGCGATCGACGGCTCGAGCACGGTCTACCCGATCACCGAGGCGGTGGCCGAGGAGCTCCAGCGGGCCAACGCCGCCGTCCGGGTCACGGTGGGGATCTCCGGCACGGGAGGGGGCTTCAAGAAGTTCTGTGCCGGGGAGACGGACGTGAGCGACGCCTCCCGGCCGATCAGGGCGCCGGAGAGGGAGGCCTGCGCCGCGAACGGGATCGAGCCGCTCGAGATCCCGGTGGCGTGGGACGGGCTGACGGTCGTGGCGAACGGCTCCAACGACTGGGCCGAGTGCCTGACGGTCGATGAGCTCAAGAGGATCTGGCAGCCCGGCAGCACGATCCGGCACTGGAGCGAGGTGCGTCCGGAATGGCCGGACCGCGAGATCGAGCTGTACGGGCCGGATACGGATTCCGGTACGTTCGACTACTTCACCGAGGCGATCGTCGGGGAGGAGGATGCGAGCCGCTCCGACTACACGGCCAGCGCCGACGACAACGTCCTGGTCATCGGGGTGGAAGGAGACGAGGGGGCCCTGGGCTACTTCGGCTACGCGTACTACGAGGAGAACCGGGACCGTTTGAAAGCCGTGGCGGTGGACGACGGCTCGGGCTGTGTCGCGCCGAGCCGGGAAACGGTGCAGTCGGGGGCGTACCGCCCTCTCTCTCGTCCCCTCTTCCTGTACGTGAGCCGTGAAGCGCTGGAGCGTCCGGAGGTGCGGGCTTTCGTGGAGTTCTATCTGCAGAACGCCGCGGAGCTCGTCCCTCAGGTGGGGTACGTGCCGCTCGCCACGGAGCGGTACGCCGAAAGCCTGGCGGGGCTGTTCGGCTCCACCGGAGCCGGCGGCTGATCTCGGCCGGGGAGCGTAGAGACCGTGGCGGGTGGGCCGGCCTCTGACGGATCGGCTTCGGGCACGACGGAAGGTGGCAGCGGGCCGAACGTGCCCGCGCCGGGCGCCCGGAGCGAGGTCTCCGACGCCGCCCCGCCGGCGCTGCGGGCCCCGCGCCACCGGCGGCTCCGGGAGCGGGCGGTGGGCGGCCTCCTCTTCCTGTGCGGCCTGCTCTCCGTCCTCACCACGGTGGGCATCGTCGTCGTCCTGGTGACGGAATCCGCCGGCTTCTTCCGGGAAGTCCCGCTCGTCGAGTTTCTCACCGGAACCCGCTGGGCGCCCCTCTACCGGGACAAGGCGTTCGGTATCCTTCCGCTTCTGAACGGCACGCTGATCATCGCGGCGGGCTCGTCGGTGGTGGCGCTTCCCGTGGGGCTGGCGAGCGCCCTGTACCTCAGCGAGTACGCTTCCCTCGGGGTTCGGCGGGCGCTCAAGCCGGCGCTCGAGGTGCTGGCCGGCATCCCGACGGTCGTGTACGGATACTTCGCGCTCACTTTCGTGACCCCGGCGATTCGAGTCTTCTTTCCGGAGACGAGCATCTACAACGCGGCCAGCGCGGCCGTCGTGGTGGGGATCATGATCCTCCCGATGGTCTCCTCGCTCTCCGAGGACGCGCTGAGCGCCGTCCCGCGGTCGCTCCGGGAAGCGGCCTACGGCCTCGGAGCCACGCCGCTCGAGGTCTCGACTCGCGTGGTCCTCCCCGGGGCTCTGTCGGGGATCGCGGCCTCCTTTCTCCTCGCCCTCTCCCGGGCGATCGGGGAGACGATGGCCGTCACCCTGGCGGCCGGGGCGACGCCCCGCATGACGTTGAACCTCCTGGAGAGCATCCAGACGATGACCGCCTACATCGTGCAGGTGAGCCTCGGCGAGACGCCCCACGGGACGCTGGAGTACCGAACGATCTTCGCCGTGGCGCTGGTGCTCTTCCTCACCACGCTGGTGATGAACCTCCTCAGCCGGCGGATCACCCGTCGCTTCCGGGAGGCGTACGAATGAGTCTCGACACCTCGGCTGCCTTCCGGCCGAACCTGCGACAGCGGCAGCGCCGTGGAGCCGCCTTCCGATGGGTGTGTCTGGGCGCGGTCTGCCTCGGGCTCCTGAGCCTCGCGGTCCTCCTCGTGGACGTGACGGCGGACGGGGTGAGAGTGCTGTCCGCCGACTTTCTGAGGAACTACCCGTCCAGGATCCCCTCCCGGGCGGGGATTCGGTCCGCGATCCTCGGCAGCCTGTGGATGATGGGGCTCGTGGGCCTCTTCAGCTTCCCGCTCGGCGTCGGGGCGGCGATCTACCTGGAGGAGTACGCGCCCCAGAACTGGCTCACGCGTCTCCTGCGGACGAACATCGCGAACCTGGCCGGCGTTCCGTCGATCGTGTACGGGATCGTGGGGCTCACCCTGTTCGTCCGGACGCTGGCGCTCGGCCGCAGCCTCCTCTCGGGAGCGCTCACGCTCAGCCTGCTGATTCTGCCGGTCGTGATCATCTCGGCTCAGGAAGCGATCCGGGCGGTACCCGTCTCGCTCCGCCACGCGGCGTACGGACTGGGCGCCACCCGCTGGCAGGTAATCCGCCACCAGGTGATGCCGGCCGCCATGCCGGGCGTGCTGACGGGGACGATCCTCGCTCTCTCGCGGGCGATCGGCGAGACGGCGCCGCTCATCATGATCGGGGCGCTCACCTTCATCGCCTTCCCCCCGCGGAGCCCCATGGACCCGTTCACCGTCCTCCCGATCCAGATCTTCAACTGGGCGTCCCGGCCGCAGGCGGCCTTTCACGATCTGGCCGCGGGGGCGATCCTCGTCCTGCTGGTGGTCCTGCTGCTCATGAACGCCACGGCGATTCTGCTGCGAAACCGGTACCGGGGGAGGCTGTAGCCCGCCATGAGGATACGGCACGATCCGGCAGACCGGCGACTGGCGGCTCCGGCGTCCACCGCGGCGGCGCCCGGGCTCGCCCTGGGGGTCCGTGATCTCTCGGTCTCTTACGATGGGACGAGAGCGCTGCGCTCCATCACCCTGGACATACCGCGGAACCGGGTCGTCGCCTTCATCGGTCCCTCCGGGTGCGGCAAGAGCACCCTCCTCCGCTGCTTCAACCGGATGAACGACCTCATCCCCGCGGCCCGGGTGACCGGCGAGGTGCGCTACCACGGCCGGAACCTGTACGATCCGGAGGTGGACCCCGTGGAGGTGCGGCGCCGAATCGGGATGGTCTTCCAGAAGCCGAACCCGTTTCCGAAGTCGATCTTCGAGAACGTGGCGTTCGGTCTCCGGATCAACGGCTACCGGGGCGAGATTCCCGAGCGGGTGGAGGAGGCGCTGAGGGCCGCGGCCCTGTGGGAGCAGGTGAAGGACCGGCTCTCCGACAGCGCGCTCGGTCTCTCCGGCGGCCAGCAGCAGCGGCTGTGCATCGCGCGGGCCCTGGCCGTCGAGCCGGAGATCCTCCTCATGGACGAGCCGGCGAGCGCCCTGGACCCCCTGGCCACCAGCCGCATCGAGGAGCTCATCGGCGATCTGAAGCGAGAGTACACGATCGTGATCGTGACCCACAACATGCAGCAGGCGGCCCGGGTGGCCGACCACACGGCGTTCCTGTACATGGGCGAGCTCGTGGAGTACGGGCCCACGGAGCGGATCTTCACGAACCCGGAGGAGGAGCGGACCGAGCAGTACATCACGGGCCGATTCGGATGAGCGTGCACAGGCATTTCGACGAGCGACTGGACGAGCTGACGGAGCGGCTCCACCAGATGTCCCACGACGTGGAGGAGCTCGTCGCCCGGGCGATGGACCTCGTCACGGGGGAGGGAGAGCTGCTCACGGTGGTTGAGGTGCGGGAGGCGGATCACGCGATCGACGGGGCGGAAGTCGCGATCGAGGAGACGGCGATCGAGCTCCTCGCCCTCCACCAGCCGATGGCGATCGACCT
The DNA here is from genome assembly GCA_046757485.1 of Gemmatimonadota bacterium. Taxonomy (GTDB): domain Bacteria; phylum Gemmatimonadota; class Gemmatimonadetes; order Palauibacterales; family Palauibacteraceae; genus JBHHYJ01. Next base: position 14,289 of record JBHHYJ010000052.1, on the reverse strand, counting down.
CCGCGTGCTCGTCACGATCCTCAAGATCAACAACGACCTGGAGCGGATCGGCGATCACGCGGTGAACATCGCGGAGGCCGCCGAGCGCCTGGCGAAGCTCCGCAAGCCTGTCCCCCGGCCTCCGGAGCTGGAGGAGATGAGCCGGCTGGCGCGGGCGATGCTGCGGGACGCCCTGGACGCCTTCGTGCACCAGAACGCCGACGAGGCGCGCGACGTCCTCACCCGGGACGACGTGGTGGACCGGCTACAGGACTCCCTCTTTCGGGTCATGCTCACCCACATGCCGGAGCACAACATCTCCGGCTGCCTGCAGGTGATCCTCATCGGTCGGAACCTGGAACGGATCGCCGATCTGGCGACCAACGTCGGGGAGGACGTGGTCTACATGGTCCAGGGAACGACGATCCGCCACGGGGGCGGGGAGGAGGAGGCCTCCTAGCGGATCCGACAGTCGGCCGGCACACGGCACACGCCACACGCCACGGACCGCCGCGGCGCCCGAACGCCGCGTCGTGGCGGGGGAAACCGAGAGCGTCCGAGGGGTACTCACGTTGCGGCTCCGCGTTGCGCACCCCCGGAGGAGGGGGTAGCATGGGGCCGCGGGCTGCCAGGGGTACCCCGGCGGAGGCCGGGGTTGAGAGAGACCCTCGGAACCTGATCCGGCTGACACCGGCGTAGGGAGCGCAGCACGTGCGGAGGTCCCCGTCGACCTCCGGCCGTCCTCCGGACCGCGGCCCGCCGGAGGAAGGCGCCGCCACCCCCGGCCACCCACCCGCCGCTCCGCCGCCGGACCGGCCGTTTCGCCCACGGAGGTCATATGTCGACGGTCAACGGCGCCCGGTTCGCGGCGGCGTATCCGAACTCGAGAAAAGTGTTCCTGGAAGGTCCGGGGGACGTGAGGGTCCCGATGCGCGAGATCCATCTCGGTGGCGGAGAGCGGCCCCTCCGCGTGTACGACACGAGCGGACCGCAGGGCTGTGATCCGCGAGATGGCCTTCCCCGGCTGCGGGAGGGATGGATCGCGAGCCGCGGGGACGTGGAGGAGGTCGTCCCGCGGTTCGCGGATCGGCAGGACCGGGGGGTCACGCCCGCCACCCTGCTTCGGCCGCGCGTCCTGCGGGGAACGGGGCCCGTGACGCAGATGCACTACGCCCGGCGCGGCGACGTCACGCCGGAGATGGAGTTCGTCGCCGTGCGCGAGGGGATGGATCCCGAGTTCGTGCGGGCGGAGATCGCCCGGGGGCGGGCCATCCTGCCGGCGAACGTGAACCACCCGGAGCTCGAGCCGATGATCATCGGCCGCAACTTCCGGGTGAAGATCAACGCCAACATCGGGAACTCCGCCGTCAGCTCCTCCATCGACGAGGAGGTGGAAAAGGTCCGCTGGGCGACCCTGTGGGGCGCGGACACGGTGATGGACCTCTCCACCGGCAAGGAGATCCACGCCACCCGCCAGTGGATCCTCCGCAACTCCCCCGTTCCGATCGGCACCGTGCCGATCTATCAGGCCCTGGAGAAGGTGGGAGGCAAGCCGGAGGAGCTGAGCTGGGAGGTGTACCGCGACACGCTCATCGAGCAGGCGGAGCAGGGGGTGGATTACTTCACGATCCACGCCGCGGCGCTGCTGCGCTACGTTCCCCTCACGGCCGAGCGGGTCACGGGGATCGTCTCCCGCGGCGGCTCGATCCTCGCGAAGTGGTGCCTCGCGCATCACGAGGAGAACTTCCTGTACACGCGGTTCGGCGAGATCTGCGAGATCCTGGCTCGCTACGATGTCTCGATCTCCCTCGGAGACGGTCTACGGCCGGGCTCCATCGCGGACGCGAACGACGCGGCCCAGTTCGCGGAGCTCCGCACCCAGGGGGAGCTGGTGGAGCGGGCCTGGGAGCAGGAGGTGCAGGTGATGTGCGAGGGGCCGGGCCACATCCCGATGCACCTGATCCGCGAGAACGTGGAGAAGGAGGTGGAGTGGTGCCACGAGGCGCCGTTCTACACCCTCGGACCGCTGACGACGGACGTCGCGCCCGGATACGATCACATCACCAGCGCCATCGGGGCCGCGATGATCGGCTGGTTCGGGACCGCGATGCTCTGCTACGTGACCCCGAAGGAGCACCTCGGGCTGCCGAACAGGGAGGACGTGAAGGCGGGCGTCATCGCGTACCGGATCGCCGCGCACGCGGCGGACCTGGCGAAAGGACACCCGGGGGCCCGGGGGCGGGACGACGCCCTCAGCCGGGCGCGGTTCGAGTTCCGCTGGGAGGACCAGTTCAACCTTTCCCTGGACCCGGTGACGGCCCGGGCGTTCCATGACGAGACGCTGCCGGCCACGGGGGCGAAGCTGGCCCACTTCTGCTCCATGTGCGGGCCGAAGTTCTGCAGCATGCAGATCACCCGGGAGCTGCGGGAACTGGCCCGGGCCCGGGGCGTTACGGAGGACGAAGCGGCGAAGGAGGGGATGCGGGAGAAGGCGGTGGAGTTTCGGGAGGCGGGCGGGGATCTGTACGTGGCGGGGACGGTTCCGCCGGGAGGGAGAGATTCGGCCGGTTGACTCCGGGTCGCCCCTCCGGCGGGGCGGCGACCGTTGAGCTCGGGCGCCGACGTGTCGGTGGTCGGCGGGCCGGCGGCGGCTCTGTTCGGGGCCGCCTACCTCTTCTTTCTGGCCCTTCTGCTTCCGTACGGCCTGCACCGGCTGCGGCTGGTGTGGCTCAGGCTGCGCCGGCCGCCGAGGGACGTGCCCCGCGAGTGGGAGGGCGAGCTTCCGCCGGTCACCGTACAGCTTCCCGTCTTCAACGAGGCGAACGTCGTGTCCCGGCTCATCGACGCGGCCTGCCGGCTGGACTATCCGCGCGACCGCCTCGAGCTCCAGGTGCTGGACGACTCCGACGACGAGACGGTCGAGATCGCGGCGGCGAGCGTCCGGCGGTGGCGGGCGCGCGGCGTGGACGTCCATCACATCCGGCGCGGCACCCGGAGCGGCTACAAGGCGGGAGCCCTGGCGGAGGGGGCCAAGCGGGCGGGGGGGGAGCTCTTTCTCGTGCTGGATGCCGATTTTCTTCCCCCGCCGGAGCTCCTCCGGCAACTCCTGCCTCCGTTCATGGACCCGTCCGTGGGGGGAGTCCAGGCGGCGTGGGGACACCTGAACCAGGCGGAGAACTGGCTGACCCGGGCCCAGGCGATCCTGCTGGACGCCCACTTCGCGGTGGAGCAGGAGGCCCGGTTCCGGGCGGGTCTCTTCTTCAACTTCAACGGGTCCGCCGGGATGTGGAGGCGGAGCTGCCTGGAGGAGGCCGGCGGCTGGCAGGCGGACACGCTGACCGAGGACCTGGACCTGAGCTACCGGGCGCAGCTGGCCGGCTGGCGGCTGGCGTATCTCGACGACATCAGCGTGCCCGCCGAGCTTCCCGCGCGCCTGGGGCCCCTGGAGGTCCAGCAGGAGAGGTGGGCCCAGGGAGGGATCCAGACGGCCCGGAAGCTGCTCCCCTCCGTGTGGCGAAGCGGAGCCGGTCCGTGGGTGAAGCTGGAGGCCACGGCCCACCTGCTGGCGCACGGCGCTCATCCCCCGACGCTTCTCCTGGCGGTTTGCCTGTGCGGCCTGGGGTACCTGGGGGCTTCCAACGCCCTTCTCCCCCTGTCGGTCCATGTAGGCGCCCTGGCGTTCGCCCTGTCGCCGTTCGTGATCTTCTACGGACTGGCGGCCCATCTGCGAGGATGCGGACCGGTGGCGGCGGCGTGCCGGATCGCCGAGGGCCTCGTGCTGGGGGTCGGCCTCGGGATCCCGGTGACGTTCGCCCTGCTGCGAGGTCTGGCGCGGGCCCGGACTCCGTTTCGGCGCACTCCGAAGAGTGGAAACGGCCGGGTGGAGGCTGGATATGCCGGATGGGGGGGCGGAATCGTGCGGCGCTACGTCGCTCCACCGAACCGGACCGCCGTCTGGTTGCGCGGGGTCCTGGGTCTGGGGTTCGGGGGCGCGGTGGCGAATCTCGTGACGCTGGGACTGTTCACCGCGGTCCCGTTCACTGGCCTGTTCGCCGCCGGCTACGTGGCGACGACCCGAGAGTCCTTGCGGCGCGACTTCGGAGGCCGTCGTGGGCGAGAACGAGGAGCGGCGGCAGGTAGATGAAGGCCGCCAGCCACCGGGGCTGAGGCCAGCTTCCCGTGGCATGATAGATGTCCCGCCCTCCGTAGGCGAAGAAGACGAGGCCGCCCAGGAGCAGCCAGCCGCGGCTGCGACGGAGCGCCGCGAACGGGAGGATCCACAGCAGGTACCAGGGATGAAGCGTCGGGGTCAGGAGGAGCGTCGACCCGAGAACCCAAAACAGGGTGCGCTCGAGCGACCAGCGCCGCCCCAGCGCGAGAAGCGCGGCACCGCCCACCAGCGCGGCCGCCGCGAGGCGAGGCGGCCGGCCGGCCCCCAGGAGCACCTCCAGCAGCCGGAAAGCGCCGGGGTTGAACTCCCAGCGGGCCGCGTACGCGCGCAGGCCCGCCCACAGCCGGGCCCCGGCGTCGAGGTACGGAAGATACAGGAGGCCGAAGGTGAGCAGACCCAGACCGGCGGCGAGCGGAACGCCGCGCCGCGCGAGCACGGGGAGCCCCACGGCCGGGGCGAACTTCACGCCCGCTCCCAAGCCGAGAAGGGCCCCCGCGGCCGGCACGTGCCGCGGCGAACGCGCGAGAAGGAGCGCCGCCAGCACCGGAAGGAGCGCCAGAGGCTCGAGGTGGCCGCTCCAAGCGATCTCCAGAACGGCGAGGGGAGACCACAGATAGAGGAGGAGCGCCGGGGAGGCGCCGGGCGTCGAACGGCGAGCGGCGGCCAGCCGGGCCACGGCCCAGGCGATCCCCAGGTCGCACGCCACCCATGCGCTCTTGAACAAGAGCACGGAGGGCTCCACGGAGGCGAGCATTCGGAAGACGAGCTGGGCCGCCGGGGGGTAGATCGTGGAGATCTCCGGGTGGTTGATGAGGCCGTGCCAAGAGGTCCGGAGGGTCGCGAGAGCCGGGTCCGAGGGAGCGTAGGTGAACGGGTTCAACCCGTTCACCTGAACCCATCCATCCCACAGAAAGCGGTAGATGTCGTCCGAGTAGTGAGGGAGGAGGGGGAGAAGGGCGAGCCGCATGCCGATTCCCACGCCCCACACCACGGCCTCGGAGACGGGTCGGCTCGCCTGGGCCCACCCGGCGGCCGCGTAGGCGAGGAAGGCGGTGCTCCACAAAAGAAGGGCGGGAAACGGAGTCGCCCGGGCGCCCGGCACCCAGCCGAGGGCCGCGAGCAGGATCGCTTCGGCGAAGCCGAGAAGCAGCAGGCGCCTTCCGGGCCTGCCCGGCGTCACGCCCGCGCTCCGATGGGCGAGTTCAGCTCGGGCGCCGTGAGGAGGGGGAGAGCGTGAGCCGGAGCGCGTCCGTCGCCGTCCTCATCCCGGCTCGCGACGAAGAGGCCAGCCTTCCCGGCGTCTTGGGCGCGCTGGGGGAGGCAGATCCGGGCCGGGGCTTTCGGCTCGCCACGGTCGTCGTGGTGGACAACGGCTCCACGGACGCGACGGCCCGGGTGGCGAGCCGGGCCGGCACGGCAGTCGTCCGGGAGCCGCGGAAGGGCTACGGACGGGCCTGCCTGCGGGGGATCGCGGCGCTGGCCGGCCTCGGCTCGCCGCCCGACATCCTCGTCTTTCTGGACGCCGACGATGACCTGGCCCCCGGGCAGCTCCGCACGCTGCTCACGCCGCTTCGGGAGGAGGAGGCCGACCTGGTGATCGGGGAACGCCACTACCCGCGGGGCGAAGGCGTCCGGATCCACGCTCTCCTCGGAAACCGGGGCGTCTCTTGGGTCCTCCGGGGCGTGTACGCTTCCACCACGCGTGACCTGGGACCGTTTCGGGCGATCCGCTGGGCGGCGCTGCGCGAGCTGGCGCTCGACGATCGGACCTTCGGCTGGTACGTGCAGATGCAGATACGGGCCCTGAAGGCGGGCTTTCGGGTCGTCGGAGTGCCCGTGGCGTTCCGGCGGCGGACGCGCGGCAGGTCCAAGGTCTCCGGTTCCCTGCGCGCCTCCCTCGTCGCGGGCCGGGTGATCCTGCGCACGCTGGCGGCGGAGATCGTCAGGCCTGGGAGGGAGTAGGGGAGCGGGAGCCTTCAGCCCCGGGCGGAGGCGAGCAGCTGCCGGACCATCGCTCCCGGCAGCTCTTCAGCGCGGCGAATCACCGCCGCGGTGGACTCCTCCACGAGGACGGGCGCCGTCACGTAGCGCTCCTCTCCGCTCCGAAAGGAGAGGCGACCGCGGACCAGGTCGGAGGAGACGGGCTCCAGTATCACGCCCAGTTCCCACTCCACCCCATCCTCCTGAATCGTCCCGATCGGGCGGTTGCGGCCCTCGTCGTCCCACATCTGAAGCTGGGGGACGTCCGCGTCGTCCCGCGAGCCGTTGGTGCTCCGGCCGTTCATCCCGTTCCCGCGGCGGGGTTCGCCAGCAGATCCTTCCACAGGCCCAAGAGGTACGGATCGTACCGCTTCGGATTCGCCTCGTAGTCCCGGCTCCAGGTGGCGAAGTCGGGTAGAGGAACGCTCTCCCGCAGCTTGTGGGTGACGAGACGCACCATGGAGGAGAAGCCGAGGGAGCCCACGTTCAGGCGGGCGTCCTCAGCCGCCTCCTCGACCAGCTCGAAGATTCTCTCGTCGGTGAGCGACAGGAAGACCTCGGTGAGATGGGCCGAGCAGAAGTCGATGTACTTGGCCCGCAGGACGGGATCGACCGCCTCGTCTCTCGCCGCCGTGCCCCGTTCCCCGTCGCCTGCCTGGACGTCCAGCTCGCCGGACCCGCTCACAGCAGCCGCCTCTGCGGTTGGTGGCTTCGAAACGCTGCTATGTAGTGCTCCGGCGTCGCGCCTGTCAAGCGGCGTCGCCCCTCACGAGGGGCGAGACCGCACCTCCAGGGAGTCGTTCAGCTCTCGAAAGACGATGCGGCGGGCGAGCGCGTAGCGAAGGGCCTTGCCGAGGTATTCCGGGTCACGGCCCTGCACCTCCTCCACATCCTCGGCCAGCTCGGCGGGCAGGTGCAACACGAGCTGCACGGGTCGGGTCTCCCACATCGACACGCTCCCCAAATCAGTAGATTTTAGTTTCGAAGCTGGTTCGATGTAACCGGTGAGCTGGCGGCCGCGTCCACCCTGCCGGTTGCGCCGCCAGTATAAGACAGGAGGTCGGAGGCTAGCAACCCGTAGTGCGGCCGAGGGCCCGCGGCGCGGTTCGCTCTCCATACATGTATCTACCGATATGACAGTGTGTTGCGGAGCCGTATCGTGATTGTCGAAAACTCCGCTCCGGGTGTGGATTGCGGAGGGGAGCGGCGAGGGGCTCGGGGTCGTCGCATCGAGACTAGGCCTTGTGTGAACGGGCGGTCCCGCGATCGGGCGAGGGTGGGCAGGGAGGTGGCCGAGCGCCTTTTTTTCGAAAAAGACAGGTCCGCGAACGTCGGCGGAATCCGGTCGCGGCGAACCGGTCCGAACGCCGGAATCGGGAGCCCGTGCAGAGGCCGTGCGCGGCTCGGGCCGGGAGGGTTATCGTGGGAAAGGCACTGTCGGAACGCGTAGCGCAGAGAGGAGACGCAAGTGAGCGATGCCAGCGGTCGGTGGGCCCTGATCCTGGGTGCCTCCAGCGGGTTCGGCGAGGCGTCCGCCCGGGCGTTCGCCGGAGCCGGATACGACATCTTGGGAGTGCATCTGGACCGGCGGGCGGGTCTCCGGCACGTGGAGGAGATCCGGGCGGAGATCGAGGGAAGCGGCCGGCAGGCCGTCTTCTTCAACGTCAACGCCGCCGCCGAGAAGAAACGATCGGCGGTGCTGGACGAGGTGGCGGAGCGGGCGAGCCCAGGCTCCGTCCGGGTGCTCCTCCACTCGCTCGCCTTCGGAACGCTGCGGCCGCTCGTCGCCGACGCCGGCGCGGCGTCGCTGAGCCCTGACCAGATGAACATGACCCTGGACGTGATGGCCCACACGCTGGTCTACTGGACCCAGGGGCTCGTGGCGCGCGGGCTGATGGGCGAGGGAGGGCGGATCTTCGCCATGACGAGCTCCGGAGGGGATCGCGTGATCCCGGCGTATGGAGCCGTCTCGGCGGCCAAGGCGGCGCTGGAGTCGCACTGCCGCCAGCTGGCGCTGGAGCTGGCGCCGCGTGGGATTACGGTCAACGCGATCCGGGCCGGGGTGACGGACACGCCCGCCCTGCGAAAAATCCCCGGCTCGGAGTTCATGATCGAAGAGGCCCGCCACCGCAACCCGCACGGCAGGCTCACGACCCCGGAGGATGTGGCGCGCTGTATGGTCGCCCTGGCCGTACCGGAGACGGCGTGGATGACGGGGAACACGATCCGCGTGGACGGCGGCGAGGACTTCGTCGGCTCTCTTCCCCGGGAGACCGCCTGATGGCGGCCGGCGCGTCCCTGGCGAGGCTCCTGAGGAGCGAGGCGCACCGGGAGCTCCGGGCCTGGCGTCGGGAGGTCGAGCGCCCCTGGCGCGAGGGCCGGCGGGGAGCGGTGGCCGAGACGGGCCGTTGGGTGGGCTTCGCCCTGGCGATCGTGGCGTTCGCGGGGGGAGCCGGGGCGGCGGCGTACGTGGAATGGCGTCGCTCGCGTTGAGCACCGGCGTTGGGAGCGGAGGGTCTCCGGACCTCGGGAAGGGGATCGCCTCCGGCTGCGCGGGATGATTCAAGCGTGCGGCGTTCAGATGGCCCCGGCCCTTGGCCGGCCCCTGGCCAACGCGGGGGCCGCCGCGGAGGAGATCGTGGCCGGGGCCGCGGAGGGGGGCCGCCTGGTGGTCCTGCCGGAGGCCGCGCTGACCGGATACGTCTTCGACTCGCGCGAGGAAGCGATGGGGGCTGCCGTGCACGCCGACGGGGAGGAGGTGAGGCTGCTGGAGGAAGCGTGCCGGAGCGCGGATGCCTGGGCCGTGTGCGGAGCGATCGAGCGAGAGGAGGCACCCGGCGGGGAGCCGGTGCTGTACAACACGGCGTTTCTGATCGGGCCGGCGGGCCGGGTGCGGCGCTTCCGCAAGGTCCACACCCTGTGCCTCGGGGCGGATCGGTTCGTCCGTCCGGGCCCCGACGGGTTCGCCGTCTTTCCGATTCCGCTCGGCCGCCTCGGGGTCCACATCTGTTATGATGGAAGCTTCCCCGAGAGCGCTCGCATCCTGAAGCTCCTGGGAGCTCAGCTCCTTCTCCTGCCCACGAACTGGCCGAACCTGCGTCTGAAAAGGGAGCTCGTGCAGGTGCGGGCGTACGAGAACCACGTGAACGTCCTGGCCGTGAACCGGGTGGGGGTGGAGCGGGGCGTCCGCTTCGAGGGAGGGAGCTGCGCGGCCGACTCTCAGGGACGACTGCTGCTGGCGGCCGGCTCGGAGACGGGCCGCTTCCACGTGGAGTTCGACCTCGAGGCGGCAGACCACACGCGCGAGGTCGTGGAGCCCGGCGCGTACGAGTACGATCGGATCGCCGACCGGCGCCCGGAGATGTACGACGCCCTCCTGGAGTCCCCGCCGGACGCCGAAAAGACGGGGAGCCGAAAGGCCGCGCCCGCCTGAGGGCCGCTCGGGTCAGCGCCGGGCCAGGTCCAGGATGACTTCGATCCGTCGGTTCTTCTCGCGTCCGGTCGCCGTCTCGTTGGAGGCGATCGGCCGTTCCTCTCCGAGCCCGACGGCCGTGATGCGGCTCGAGCTGATCGCCATACTCGTGAGCAGGTGCTCCCGTACCGCGATGGCCCGCTGCTGGCTGAGGGCTCGGTTCGCTTCGTCGTTGCCCCGAGAGTCCGTGTGGCCCTCGACGGTGATGCGGGCACCCGGGAACTCCCGGAGCACCTGCTGGAGCTTCGTGAGCAGGGGGTACTGCTCGGGCCGGATCTCGTCGGAGCCCGTCTCGAACGTCAGACCGTACAGCCGGATCGTCAGCGTATCTCCGCGCACGAGCACCTCGCCCTCCTGCGGGGTGAAGATCGCCCGGACCTCGCGGAGGCGCCGCTCCCGGCGCTCCCGCTCGCGGAGGTCGGCGGCCAGTCGAGCCTCCCGGCTTTCGACGCTCGCCAGGTGGGTTTCGAGGCTGTCGAAGCGTTCTCGCGCCTCTCGGAGCTCCGCTTCCCGCCGAGCGAGCTGACGCTCGAGGTTCTCCCGATCCGCTTGTAGACCGCGAATCGCGGCGCCGGCCTCCCGCGCGACGCTTTCCGCGCCGGCGCCCAGCTCGAGCTCGAGATCGAGCTGCCGAGCCACGTCGGCGAGCGCCTCTTCCTGGCGCCGGACGATCGTCTCGACGGCCAGCTCTCGACGCTGAACGCTGTCCGCCGCCGCCGCGATCCGAGCTGCCCGGCGGTACGTCCGGGCGGCGGCGCTTCCGAGGCGTGCCGCGTCGGCGAGCTGTGCCGAATCTCCCAGGAGAAGACCATCGGCCTCCGAGAGGAGCCGATCCGCCTCGGCAAGCGTGGCGGGGGCCCACCGGTACGCCTGCACCGCCACGGCCCATTCCCGGCTCTGCCGAGCCGTGCCGAGCACCGAAAGGCGGAGTGCGTCCAAGGCGGCCTCCCGATACAGAGGGGCCGCCGCCTTTCCGCGGGCCTCGGCCCCCGCACGATCCCCTCGCTCCAGCCGCCGGCCCCCCTCCAGCAGCTCTCTCTCCGCCACGGCCCAATTGTCCGCCACGAGCCGGGGCGCGTCCACCTCCATCGCCCGCCGGCGAATCTCCAGCGCGGCGCGGAAGAGAGCGCGGCCGACCTCCCCGAGTCGTTCCACCTCGGAGAGCGCCTCCTCCGCCTCATCGAGCGCCCGCCGGATCGCTCCCGGAGCTTCACCGCGGGCCTGTCGTTCCTCGGCCAGCTCGAGCCTCCGGACCGCGAGCTCGTAGGAGCGGGGAGCGATCAGATGCAGGGCGGCGACCCGCGCCGCCTGGAGCCGCGCCCGGGCGCTCCGGAGCTCCGCGTCCGGCTCCTGTGCCGCGGCACCGCCCGCCAGGGCGCACAGCAGAACCACCACAGCCGACACCGGGATCGCCGGGGCTCCCGCAAAGGGAAAGCGGAGCTTCATTCCGTTTTCTCTCCCACCCTCTCCATCTCCCCGCGCGCCGCTCCGAGTGTCTCCAGCAGCTCGCGGAGAGTCGTCTCGCCGTTGTCGCGGGCGTACCAGCGCCGGGCGTCTCTGTAGATCTCCTCCTTCGGGCGGAGGCCGGCCTTCTTCTCCCCGAGGACGAACTCCTGAAGGACCGCGGGACGTGGACCCCAGCGGCCGACCGGCTCGAAGTCGGAGTCGAGAACGAGGGCCAGGGGGATGGACCGCGACCCGTTCGTCAGCCACCGGTCCATCAGCTCGAGGTTCTCATCCCGCTTCAGGATCCGGAGGTCGACGTTCGGTAGCGCCTCCGCGAAGCGTACGAGCACGGGTACGGTGTTGGAGGCATCGCCGCACCAATCTTCGGCGAGGACGAGCAGCTTCCAGTCGCCCCCGATCTCCCAGGCTCGATTCCGGGCCCACTCCGGCGTTCGGTGCTTTCGGAAGATCCCATCCCACAGCTCCCGGTGCGTTTCCACTTCGTCCCCCAGGTACTGTTTCGCCTCGTACGCCGCGTCCCAGTACGCCCGGTATTCGTCGTTCATAGCTATCGCCTCGATTCCGTTTCCATGCTAGCGTGTCGGTGCTGTCCGGGCGGGAGGACGGGCGTCCTCCCGCGGTCAGTTCGAACAGGTCGCGAGGGAGGCGGGTTCCCTTCGCGGCCGGGCCGGCACGCGGCGCCACGTGAAGCACGGAGGGCGCCGGCCAGCCTCGATCCGTGCGTACACCGATCTGCGCCTCGAGATCGGTGCTCGGGGCAACGAACAGGGGTTGAACGGGAGAATCGCTGATGGATACGGCAACCGCCACCTCTCCGCAGACCACGACGACCGCGGGGAGCTCGCCCCCGGTCCCCACGGGAAAGGGTAGCCGGGTGGAAGGGACGCTCCGGCCGCCGCCGCCGCGCAACGAGACGGTTCTCGACTACGCCCCGGGGAGCCGCGAGAGGCGGGAGCTGAAGGCCGTCCTGGAGCGGATGAGCGGAGAGGAGATCGAGATCCCCGTCATCGTCGGCGGAGAGGAGATGCGGACCGCCGAGGTACGCGAGGTCGTCATGCCTCACGATCACGGCCACGTCCTCGCCCGCTGCCACCAGGTCGGAGCCGCCGAGGTGGCAGCCGCGGTCGAGGCCGCCAGGGAGGGCTGGTCGGAGTGGTCCTCCTGGGGGTGGGAGGATCGCGTGGCCGTCTTTCTGCGAGCCGCCGAGCTGTTGGCCGGTCCGTGGCGCGCGACGGTGAACGCGGCGACGATGCTGGGTCAGAGCAAGACCGTCCATCAAGCCGAAATCGACAGCGCGTGTGAGCTGGCGGACTTCTGGCGGTTCAACTGCCACTACGCGGCCCGCATCTACGAGGAGCAGCCGGAGAGCGCTGCGGGCATGTGGAACCGACTGGACCACCGGTCGCTCGAGGGGTTCGTCTACGCGATCAGCCCGTTCAACTTCAGCTCGATCGCCGGCAACCTGCCCACCGCCCCGGCGATCATGGGGAACGTGACCCTGTGGAAGCCGGCGGCGGTCTCCGTCCTCAGCTCCTACTACATCATGCGCCTCCTGGAGGCGGCGGGCCTGCCGCCCGGGGTGATCAACTTCATCCCCGGACCGTCCTCCGCGATCAGCCGGAGCATCGTGGCCAGCCCGGAGCTCGCCGGCATCCACTTCACGGGCTCCACCGAGGTCTTCCGGCTCCTGTGGAGGGCGGTGGCGGAGAACCTGGAAGCGTATCGCTCCTACCCGCGGCTGGTGGGAGAGACGGGCGGCAAGGACTTCATCGTCGCCCACCGGAGCGCGGACCCGGAGGCGCTCGCCGTGGCGATCGGGCGCGGAGCGTTCGAGTACCAGGGACAGAAATGCAGCGCCGCATCGCGGGTTTACGTGCCCGAGAACCTGTGGCCGGACGTACGCGAGAGGGTCCTGGAGATGGTCGCCGAGATCCGCGTGGGGGACCCGGCGGACTTCCGCAACTTCATGGCCGCCGTGATCGACCGGGCGGCGTTCGAGAAGATCACCTCGTACATCGACCACGCCCGCGAGTCGGAGGCGGACGAGATCCTGGCAGGCGGTGGCTCGAGTGCGGAGAGAGGGTGGTTCATCGATCCCACCGTCGTCGTCACCGAAGACCCGGGGGATCGGTTGATGCGCGAGGAGATCTTCGGGCCCGTCGTGACGATCTACCCGTACCGCACGGCGGACTGGGAGGAGACGCTCCGCCTGGTGAACGAGACGTCTCCGTACGGCCTCACGGGGGCCGTCTTCGCGACGGATCGGAGCGCGATCCGCCAGGCGACGGCGCTCCTCCGCCACGCCGCGGGGAACTTCTACATCAACGACAAGCCGACCGGCGCCGTGGTCGGCCAGCAGCCGTTCGGCGGGGGGCGTGCCAGCGGCACGAACGACAAGGCCGGCTCGGCGCTGAACCTCCTGCGGTGGGTCTCGCCCCGCACGATCAAGGAGACGTTCGATCCACCCCGCGAGTGGCGCTACCCGTTCATGGAGGGAGAGTAGGGAAGGGGCCGGTCCCGGGTCGCCGGGGTCCCGGGGTCCGGCCGCCTCGGATCCGACCCCACGGCGCCCGCAACCCGACCCCCCGTGGCTCTTCCACGGTCTTCTAGCGCAGCTCCCACAGCACGGCGTGCGTCCGGCCCGAGGCGGTGCGGCTCCAGCCGACGATCTGGCCCGTCTCGTTGACGGCGACGGCCCCGCTGCCGTCGCCTCCCAGCGTACCCAGGTCCATCATTCCCCGCCCGGGCGTCCACACGAAGGCGTGCATCTGGCCCGGGCGAGTCTCCGCCAGGCCGACGACGTGTCCCGCCGGCCCGACCGCGTTCGCCGTGCCGGCCGACCCTCCCAGGGCGCCCAGCCCGCGGGGGCCGCGTCCGGAGAACCAGGCGGCGGCCCGGTACTCCCTGGCGACGGGGACTCCCTCCAGAAGCCCGCCGCGCGCGCCGCGTCGCTCGCCCAGCGAATTCGGGGGAACGACGAGGAACGGGCCCGCGGGGCGGCGAAGGATCCGGCCGTCGGCGGGAACCGGTGAGGCGAGGCTGGCCGTCCGGCCCACGATGCTGCCGTCCTCTCCGACGGCGACCGCCACGCTGCCGAGCCCGTCGCCGGTGCCGAGGTCGCGCATGCCGTCCCGCTCCGTCCACAGGAAGGCGTGCACCGCGCCGGAGGCGGTGCGGCTCCAGCCGACGATATCGCCGCGCTCGTTCAGCGCCAGCGGGA
>JBHHYJ010000051.1:0-20746 GCA_046757485.1 Gemmatimonadota bacterium | reverse complement strand
GGCGAAGCGGTGACGGCGGTGGAGTTCGGGCCCGACGGCCTTCAGTTCGACGAGCCGATCACCGTCACGCTGGCCTACGATCCCTCCGCGCTTCCTCCGGGCGTGACCGAGGAGGAGCTGGGCTTCCATCTCCAGGTGGGCGATCCGGCGGAGGGTCGGTGGTTCTTCCAGGCCGGAAGCATGGTGGATCCGGTCACCAACACCGTCTCTGCCCCCCTCTCGCACTTCAGCACCGGGGGGGTGGCGCCCGTACGCCTCGAGCCCGCGGCCTCGGTCGCGGCCGCGGGCAGCTTCACCTGCGCGGTGAACCCCGACGGCCAGGCGTTCTGCTGGGGCCGGGACAACGCGGGTGCCCTCGGCACCAATCAGACCACGGCCACCTGCAAGGAGTTGGGCTCGCCGGTCGGGGACTCCCCCATCGTCACCGACCCCTGTTCAACGGTACCGATGCCCGTAGAGGGCCAGATCGTGTTCAGCCAGGTGTCGGCGGCAGACAACAGCGTGTGCGGGGTCACGACCGCCAACGACGTCTACTGTTGGGGGCGAACCCTCGAGGCTGCCTTTGTGGCGGGGGATCTGCCCGCGCTGGTTCCGGGGGGCACGCTCTTCTCCCAGATCGACGTCGGTTTCCGGTACGCTTGCGGCACAACGACCGGAGGCGCCCTCGCGTGCTGGGGGCGAAACAACTTCGGCCAGCTCGGCGACGGCTCCACGACGGAGAGCTCCAGCCCCGTGGCCGTGGCGGGGGGTGTGCCCCTCGTCTCCGTGGATGCCGGCTTCTGGCATTCCTGCGGGCTCACGGGGCTCGGAGAGCCCTTCTGCTGGGGAAGGGCACTGTTCGGGGTGTTCGGCGATGGCGGTGTGAGCCCTGACAGCCCCCTGCCGGTGTCGGCCGCGAGCGGCCTGACGTTGGCGGAGATCGAGCCCGGAACCGTGTTCACGTGTGGACTCGAGCCCGACGGCACCGCCCACTGCTGGGGGGGATTCAACCAGTTCGTGGGCCAGCACGGCACCGGAACGTTCGCCAACTCGAACGTGCCAGTGCCCGTCGCGGGCGGCCTCTCCTTCGCGGACGTGGAGGCCCACAGCCACAACAATGTTTTCGGCGTGAACTGCGGGATCACTACTTCCGGAGCCGCCTACTGCTGGGGGAACGACTCGAACGGTCAGCTCGGCGTGGGCGGGGCGGGAAACGTCTGCTCTACCGTAGTGGGTGACGTAGCCTGCGAGATCGCGCCGGTTGCCGTAACCGGTGGCCTCACCTTCGCCGAACTCTCGGTAGGCGGTCTCCACGTCTGCGGACGGACGCCGGCGGGCGAGCTTTACTGCTGGGGCTGGAACGCCTGGGGCCAGCTCGGTGACGGGACACAGACCGACAGCAACGTCCCCGTTCGGGTGGCCAGTCCCGTGGGAGGGTGAGCGTGCGTCGCGCCCTTTGAGCCCGCGGGGTCCTGTGTCGCTACGCCTGTGAAGAGTCGCGAAGGTTCGGCGGAACGGCCGATTCCACCGGACCTTCGCCTCCTCCTCTTCGTTTTTCCACGCTCGTCGCACGATAGCGCCCCCGCCCCTGCAACAGCGGCGGACTTTTTGTTACCTTGACCTGGGGCGGTGACGTCTCGCCGCTCCGCATGCCTCCGACTCTCTCGTCACGTAACCCTTTCCCCGGGGGGACAGCATGGCCAGCGCCGAGAGCGGTACCCGCAGCCGGACGTTCCTGATCATCGCCGCGTTGCTCGTGTTGTGGGGGCTGTTCGGGACCTTCGACGTCGCCCGGCAACCGTACTCCGGCTACCAGACGGACGGCAACAACACCGTCACCAGCGTCTCGGGAGGCAGCCCCGCGGAAGCGGCCGGACTGCGGGTAGGGGATCGTATCCGGAGCATCGGCGGCGTGTCCGTGGAGGACACGAGGGGTCTGACACGCCAGGGTCGGGCCGAGATCGGCGAGACCCGGACGCTGGGGGTGGAGCGCGACGGCGAGACCGTGGAGCTGGGCCTCGAGTACGCCGCCCTTCCGGGCACGCAGAGGGCCGTCGCCCACCTGGCCGCCCTGATCGGTCTGTGTTTCCTCCTCTTCGGCCTGTGGGCGCATTCGGCCGCGCCCGGGCGGAGCACGATGCTCCTCGCCGTGTTGGGGCTCCTCTTCGCCCCGGCCCTGCTCAGCGGTCCGTACCTGGCCTCGGCGACTCTTCGGCTCCTGACCGGCACGGCGATCACCGCCGCGATCCTCCTGGGGCTCGCCGTCCTCCTGGACTTCCTGGTCACGTACCCGGAGGGCACGTCACGCAGAAAGAGCTCCATCTATGCTCCGGCCGTCGTCGTGGTCCTCATCGCGGCGGGGTTCTTTCTCCTGCAGCCGCCGGCCACCAGCGGCGTGAACGTCTTCTTCCGTCTCCTCTTCGGGCTGTTCGTCGTGGCGTACTTCGGCCTGGGGATCGTGGTCGTCGTCCGGAACTACACGGGGGCATCGCCGGAAAGGCGGGCGGCCCACGGGCTCGGTCTCATGCTCTTCGGAACGCTCGTGGGCCTGTTGCCCGTGACGATCGGGAGCCTGAGCAGCGTGATCGCTCCCACCCTCGTGCTCCCCGGCGCGCCGTACTACTTCCTGACCCTGGCGCTCATACCGATCACCTTCGCGGTGGCCGCCGTGCAGAGCGGCCGCGGGGCGGGTCTGGCGACGGCGGCTGCCGGTGCGCCGATGGCACCCCCACCGCCGGTGCCCGAGCCCCCTCCCGCTCCGGAGGCACCGGCTCCCGAGCCTCCTCTCGCTCCGGAGCCTCCTCGGGCTCCCGAGTCTCCTCCGGCTCCCGAGCCTCCTCCGCCGAGCGAGGCGGAAGCGTTCGACGAGGTGGAGGAGGAGCGAGAGCCGTACGCGGGGGGCGAGGGAGAGGAAGAGCCCGAGCCCGCGGAGCCCGAGGCCGAGGAGGACCGGGAGGCCTTTGGGACGCCCGAAGAGGAGGAGGAGCCTCCTCTGTAGCGATCGGAACTCCGGGGGGAGGTCGTCGGCTCTCCCGACGACCTCCCCGCGGGCGCTGCGGCTGGAGGGCTCGCGGCGGCACTTCGGTGTAGCGAGCGGGCGACAGATCGGCCACGGACCGACCCCTCATCCCCTAGATGATTTCTAGATAATACACACTATCTGTTTCTGTGATAGTCCATTACCACATGCAGCGGGCCACCGTCCCCCCGTCCCCGGTTCTTGCAGGCGAAGAGGCAGGCGGAGAGGACCATCTCTTCGGCTGTCCGAGCCAGGCCTGTAAACCAGCGAGGAGTGTGACGTGATGGGGGATCGACTACGGGGCCCAGGAACGACGCTCCCGGCCCTCTTCCTGATCGTGGCCACCCTGGGGGCATGCAAGAGCGACCCCACGGGGCCGATTCTGCAGGTCGAGGGGACGTACACGGGCGACTGGACGTTCGAGGCGTTCGACGAGACGGGTGCCCTGACGAGCACGAACACGTGTCCGGGCTCCATCACCCTCTCCGAGCAGGAGGGGAGGAGCTTCGGGGGAACGTTTCTCGTAACGGCCGCCGGCGACTGCGAGGGACTGAGTCCGATCTCGGGGGAGCTGGTGAACGGTGAGGTGCGGGCGGACGGCGGGCTGGAGTTCACGCTGACCGTGCTTCCGTTCGTGGGTCCCGGGGCCGCGGGATGCACGCTCGTGGGCGGCACCAACGGGATGAACGGGGCGGTGACCGGAGCGGCGCTTTCGGTGTTCACCACCGCGCGCCTCGTATGCCCGGCGGGGGACGGCCAGGTTCAGATCCGAATGGAGGGCACGCGATGATGCGGGAGAGTGGAGTGGTGCGGATGCGGGAACGCCCCGCGGTCCTCGCGGCGGGACTCCTTTTCCTGCTGCTGGCCGCCGAAGGGGTGACGGCTCAGGAGCGGGGCCGGGTGACCGTGGAGGGTCGGGCCGGGGTCGCGTTTCCCCTGGGCGAGCTGGCGGACATCACCGACGCCGGTCCCTCGTTCGGCGCCGGTGTGGCGTACTTCTTCCACCCGAACGTCGGAGTGATCGGCGACTTCCAGGCTTCGCTCTTGAGCCCCTCCTCGCCCGATCCGTTCAACGTCATTCGGACGACGGATGTGGATCTGACCTCTTTCGGGGTGGGTCTCGTGCTGGACTTCCCCCGCCCGTCGATGCAGGACCAGCCTCTCACCTTCCGCCTGCGGGTGATCAACGGGATCACGGCGCTGAGCGCGGGCCGAAGCGTGGATCTCAGCGAGACGTACTACACGCTGGATACGGGCGGTCGGATCGGGTATCAAGTGAGCCCGAGAATCGAGGTGTTCCTCGGGACGGACGTCTATTTCGTCTTCACGAGCGACAGCGAGACGGCCGCCTTCTTCCAGGGTCCGAACCCCGTGGAGCCGATGGATCTGGCGATTTCCCTCCCGATCACCCTGGGCGTGAAAGCGAACGTGAGGTAGCTCTCAGCGCTTCTTCTTCCGCTTCCTCCGCCCGAGGAGCCGGCGCGGGTCCGGCCCCGTCCCACAGGGGGGCGGGGTGGGGCGGACCGGCTCCGGCGGCCCCGGCGGGCGGGGCTCGCACGGGGGCCGCGGGAAGCGAATCGGCCGCTTCCGATCCCGCGGGGCGCGCTCTCTTCCGCTCTTGGCCAACGCTCTCTCCTTCCGACTCTCCCCCGATTCCCGTCTCCCTGCTTTCCCGGCGCAGCGCCGGAACGGGCGTCTCTCATCCTACTTGACCCGCTCTCTTTCTTATCCGTACGCCGGACGGCCGCGGAAGTGTCAGCCCGCGACATCGGCGGCCGCCCGCCCTCCACCCCCGGAGGCGCCCGCCTCCGCCCCCGGGACGATCCGGCCTCTGCTCCCGCGACCGGTCGCCTCCGACGCCCACCCCTCTTGCCCGACCCCCGTCCCCCCGAGTAGCCTCCCGATGTCACGATCGTCCTTCGCCCGGAGCCCCCGAAAGGAGACGCGCCGTGGAGGTCACTCTCACCGTCAACGGCACGACGTACCGGCGCGCCGTGGACTCGCGCCTGCTCCTCGTCGATCTGCTGCGGGACGGGCTCGGCCTGACCGGGACGAACGTCGGGTGTGACACCTCGCAGTGCGGGGCGTGCACGGTCCATCTGGACGGGCGGGCCGTGAAGTCCTGCACCGTGCTCGCGGTGCAGGCGGACGGCTCCGAGATCACCACGATAGAGGGTCTGACCCCGAACGGAGAGCTCCACCCGATGCAGCGGGCGTTCTGGGAGAATCACGGGCTCCAGTGCGGCTACTGCACCCCGGGGATGATCATGGCCGCCGTGAAGCTCGTCGAGGAGAGCGAGGGCGAGCTCACGGAGAGCGAGGTGCGGGAAGGCCTCGACGGCAACCTCTGCCGTTGCACGGGCTACCAGAACATCGTGGCCGCGGTGCTCGAGGCGGCGGCCGAGATGAGGGGGGAGGGAGCGCCGTGAGCGCCGGAGCCCGGAGGCAGAGGCCGCGAGGGCCGATCCGGAGGCAGAAGCCATGAGCGAGGGAGCGGAGAGGACGAGCCCGTTCGGACAGGCGCTGAAGCGGGTCGAGGACCCGCGCTTCATCACGGGGCAGGCCCGCTACACGGGGGATCTCGAGCTCCCGCGACTCTGCCACATGGCGGTCGCCCGCTCGCCGATCGCCCACGGGCGGATCCTCGGCGTGGACACGCAGGCGGCCCGGCGGATGCCCGGCGTGATAGGCGTCTTCACGGGAGAGGAGATGGCGGCGGCGGGCTTCGGCGGGATTCCCTGCGCCTGGGCGATCCCCGACTCCGATCTCAAGCTTCCGGAGCACCCCGCGATCGCGGTGGACCGGGTCCGCCACGTGGGCGACGCGGTGGCGCTGGTCGTCGCGGAGGACCCGTACCTGGCGAGGGACGCGGCCGATGCCGTCGTGGTGGAGTACGAGGAAGTCCCGGCCGTGACCGGGAGCCTGGAGGCCCTCGCCGACGGCGCCCCCCAGCTCCACGACGACGCCCCGGGGAACCTCGCCTTCCGCTGGACCGTCTCGGGCGGGGAGGTGGACCGGGCGTTCGAGGAGGCAGAGGTCGTCGTCCGGGACCGGATCGTGAACCAGCGGCTGATCCCGGCCGCCATGGAGCCCCGGCGGGTCATCGCCCGGTACGACACCGCCCAGGACGAGGTGACCCTGTGGGTCGCCTGCCAGGCGCCCCACATCATCCGCTTCCTCCTCTCCCTGGTGAGCGGGATCCCGGAGCACCGGATCCGGGTCATCTCGCCGGACGTGGGCGGCGGCTTCGGGAGCAAGATCCCGCACTATCCCGAGGACGCGATGGCCGTCTTCGCCTCCCGGGCCGTGGGGCGGCCCGTGAAGTGGACGGAGACCCGGTCGGAGAACTTCCAGACGACGATCCATGGCCGGGACCAGATCCAGGAGGTGGAGATCGCCGGTACGCGGGACGGTCGCATCCTGGGCCTGCGCGCGAAGACGTACGCGAACATGGGCGCCTACCTCTCCACCGCGGCCCCCGGGGTCCCGACGATCCTCCACGGCCTCATGCTCTCCGGCTGCTACGAGATCCCCGCCGTGCACGAGGAGGTCCTGGGGGTCTTCACGAACACGACCCCCGTGGACGCGTACCGGGGCGCCGGGCGGCCCGAGATGACCTTCCTCGTGGAGCGGATGGTGGATCTCCTCGCCCGCGAGCTGGAGATGGATCCCGTGGAGCTTCGCCGCCGGAACCTCATTCCCCCGTTCGAGGACGGCCACGACGTGGCCACCGGGATCACGTACGACACGGGGAACTACGAGGGCGCTCTGGCCCGGGCCCTGGAGATCGCGGGCTACGAGGATCTCCGCCGCCGCCAGGAGGAGCTGCCCGGAGAGGGGCGGTACCTGGGGATCGGGCTCGCCACGTACGTCGAGATCTGCGGGGTCGGCCCCTCGGCGGTCGTGGGGGCGGTCGGCTTCGGCGGCGGCCTGTGGGAGAGCGCCACGATCCGCTTCCACCCGAGCGGCAAGGTGAACGTCTACCTCGGAACGAACCCCCACGGCCAGGGGGAGGCGACGACCTTCGCCCAGGTGGTGGCGGACCAGTTCGGGATCCCCGTGGAGGACGTGGAGGTGAAGTACGGGGACACGGACGAGTCCCCGATGGGGTGGGGGACGTACGGGAGCCGGACGACGGCCGTGGGGGCGGGAGCGGTGATCGGCGCCGTCCGCAAGCTCCGGAAGAAGGGAAGGAAGATCGCCGCCCACCTGCTGGAGGTCGCCGAGGCGGACGTGACGTTCGAGGACGGGAAGTTCTTCCCGAAGGGCGCCCCGGACCTCGCGAAGACGATCCAGGAGATCGCCCTGGCGGCGAACACGGCCTGGAACTACCCGGAGGGGCTGGAGCCCGGCTTCGAGGCGTCCGGCTTCTTCGACCCCGCGAACTTCGTCTACCCGTTCGGGACCCACGTCGCGGTCGTGGAGGTGGACGCGGAGACGGGGGAGGTGGAGCTCCAGAGGTACATCGCGGTGGACGACTGCGGGCCGCGGATCAACCCGCTGCTCGTCGAGGGACAGGTGCACGGGGGCATCGTCCAGGGGGTCGGCCAGACGCTGTGGGAGGGGGCGGCGTACGACGAGGACGGCAACCTCGTGACCTCCTCCTTCATGGACTACGCCCTCCCGCACGCGGACCAGCTCCCCCGTCTGGAGCTGGACCACACGGTGACCCCCACGCCGGTGAACCCGCTGGGGGTGAAGGGGGTGGGGGAGACGGGGACGATCGCCTCGCCCGTCGCCGTCTACAACGCCGTCATGGATGCCCTCGCGCCCCTGGGGGTGCGGAGCGTGGAGATGCCGCTCACGCCCGAGAAGATCTGGCGGGCCGTCCGAGAGGCCGCGGAGTAGCCGCGCAGGCGCGGGAGGAGGCCGCGGAGGCGCGGGGCAAGCCGCGGCTCATGGGCCTAGGCCGCGTGAATCGCGGCGGCCAGGGCATGGGTGGGAACTTTCAGGAGAAGCGAGATGCAGCCGGTAGCCTTTGACTATCACCGTCCCGCGAGCCTCGCCGAGGCGATCGAGCTCCTCGCCGGCCACGACGAGGCCCGGCCCCTGGCCGGCGGCCACAGCCTGCTGCCCGCCATGAAGCTCCGGCTCGCCGCGCCCGCTGCCCTGGTGGACGTGAGCCGTATCCCCGGGCTGACAGGGATCGAGCGCGAGGGCGGCGTGCTTCGGATCGGGGCGATGACCGTGTACGCCGAGATCGCCGCCTCGCCCGAGGTCCGCCGAGGCTGCCCCGTGCTGGCGGAGGCCGTGGCCCTCATCGGTGACCGGCAGGTGCGAAACCGGGGAACGATCGGCGGAAGCGTGGCGCACGCGGACCCGGCGGCCGATCTGCCCACCGTCCTCGTCGCCCTGGACGCCACGGTGGAGATCGTGGGAGTGGAGGGAGAGCGCTCCGTCCCGGCCCGGGAGTTCTTCCAGGGGATCTTCGCCACCGCCCTCGGACCCGCGGAGCTGGTGACCGCCGTGCGGGTGCCCGCCACGCCGGCCGGAACGGGGGCGGCCTACGAGAAGCACCCCCACCCGGCTTCCCGATACGCCGTCGTCGGGGTGGCCGCCGTCCTTTCCCTGGACTCGGGAGCCTGCTCCGGGGTGGAGCTCGTCGTGGGCGGCGTGACGGGGATGCCCGCCCGGGTGCCGGGGGCAGCGGAGGCGCTGGAAGGCGCGGCGCTCAGCCCGGAGGCGATCGCCGCGGCAGCCGCCTCCGTCCCCGCGGCGCTCCCGGAGCCGATGGGCGACCTGTACGCCTCGGGGGAGTACCGCGTCCACCTGGCGACCGTCCTCGCGCGCCGGGCCCTGGAGCGGGCCGCGGAGCGCGCGGAGGGGTAGCTCGGCAGAGGAGCCGCTCGTCAGGCCGGCGGAGATCGGGCGTTACGGAGTTTCCGCGGAAACGCGGAGCCGAGGGAACGCGGGCCGAGGCCGGGGTCGCCACGGAAGGGTCAGAGACGCCGGGCGACCTCCCGGAAGGCGCTCGCCGCCTCCTCCTCGAGGAGGTGCTTTCCGCCGGAGATCCGCCGGACGCCCCCCACCCACACGTCCGTCACGACCCCCGGGGAGGCGGAGAAGACGAGAAGCTCCGGCAGATTCTCCGTCCTCCAACCCGCCAGCGCCAGGTGCTCCAGGTCGACGGCCACCAGATCGGCCAGCTCTCCCTCCCGGATCCGGCCGGCCTCCAGCCCCACGGAGCGCGCCCCTCCCTGCGTGGCGAAGGCCAATAGCCGGGGCGCGACCGTCCACCGCTCCGGCAGATCGGGCGCGCCCCCGGGCTCCGGAGCCCCCCGAGGACCGGCCAGCACGACGCGGCGCAGCGCTCGGAGCCGCTCGTGGTACTCGATCAACCGCATCTCGGCGAACGGGTCGAGCAGCGTATGGCTGTCCGTGCCGACGGCGAAGCCCACCCCGGCCTCCAGGAGCTCCGAGGCCGGGGGGATCCCGTCCCCGAGATCCCTCTCCGTGGTCGGGCAGAGGCAGACGCTGGCTCCGGCGTCGCCCAGGAGCTTGACCTCCGCGGGAGAGGGGTGGGTCACGTGGACCCCCGTGAAGGCGCCGTCCAGGAGCCCCTCCGCGGAGGCCAGCTCGACCGGTCCCACCCCGAACGCCGCCCGACACGCCTCGACCTCCCCCGGCTGCTCGCAGAGATGCATGTGCAGGGGGAGCTCTCGCTCCGCGGCGAACTCGGCCAGCCGGCGGAGCCACGCCCGGGGGACGGCCCGTACGCTGTGGGGGGCGAGCCCGGCCCCGGCCAGGGGAACGTCCGCCAGCTCCCCCACCAGCCGCTCGGTATCGAGCAGGAACACCTCGAGATCCGGGGTCGCGAAGCGGGCCTGCTCGGGCCGCAACGGCTCCCCGATCCCGCCGGCCGCGTAGCAGGCGTTCAGGAGCACGATCCGGATGCCGACCTCGGAGGCGGCGGCCAGGACCCGGTGGGCCAGCTCGTCCGGGTTCTCGTAGCGATTCCCCTCCGGATCCCGGTGCAGGTAGTGGAACTCGCCCACCGTCGTGAACCCCGCCCGCAGCATCTCCAGGAAGCAGAAGCGGGCTACGACCTCGAGATCCTCCGGTGAGAGGCTCCGGGCCGCCTCGTACATGGCCCTCCGCCAGCTCCAGAAATCCGCCTCGGAGGAGGCCGGGCGCCACTGGGTGCGTCCCCGGAGAATCCGCTGGAAGGCGTGGGAGTGGGCGTTCACGAAACCCGGCAGCAGGGCCCGCCCGGGCAGCTCGACCCCCTGGGAAGGCTCCGCGCCCCCTGCCCGGCACACGAGCTCCGCGGGTCCCACCCGCAGGATGCGCCCGGATTCCCGATCCACCTCCACCGCCTGGTGCGCCCGAAACCTCCCGCCGGAGTACAGGAGCTCCGGCATGAGGATCGACGTGTGTCCTTCCATCAGGCTCCCCTCTCCCACACGATCTCTCCCCCGACGACGGTCATCCGGCACGCGTTGCCCCGGAAGTGGGAGAGCCACGTCTCCACGCCGGGGGCGTCGATGAGGGCGAAGTCCGCCGCCTTCCCGACCTCCAGCGAGCCGATCTCGTCCTCCATCCCCACCGCCCGGGCGGCGTAGATCGTCGCCCCCTTGAGCGCCTCGGCCGGCGTCATCCGCTGGCGCAGACAGGCCAGCGTCATCGCCAGCGGTAGATGATACGAGGGGGCGGAGCCGGGATTGAAGTCGGTGGCGACGGCGACCGGGACCCCCGCCTCGATCAGGTCGCGGGCGGGAAGGGAAGGTTGCCCCAGGTAGAGGGCCGCCAGGGGGAGGCTCACGGCGACCGTCCCGGACCCCTCCAGCGCCTCGATCCCGGCCGCCGAGACGTGCTCCAGGTGGTCCGCGGAGACGGCCCCCACCTCGGCGGCCAGCCGCGCCCCCCCGCCGTCGGTCAGCTGGTCCGCGTGCAGCTTGAGGCCGAGGCCGAGCTCCCGGGCCGCCTCGAGAATCTCCCGGGCCTCCTCGATGGTGAAGGCGCCCTCCTCGACGAAGACGTCGCAGAAGCGGGCGAGTCCCTCGCCGGCCACGGCCGGCAGCATCTCGTCGAGCAGCAGGCGCACGTACGCGCCGCGGTCCGAGGCGTGCTCGGGGGGAAGGACGTGGGCCCCGAGGAAGGTGGGGATCACCCGGATCGGCATCTCCCCCGCCAGCCGGCCGTAGACCCGGAGGAGGCGGAGCTCCGTCTCCGTCTCCAGGCCGTAGCCGCTCTTCCCCTCCACCGTCGTCACGCCGAGCGACAGCATCTCCCACGCGAAGCCCCGGCAGCGCTCGAGCAGCTCCTCCTCGCTCGCCGTCCGGGTGGCCCGAACCGTGGAGAGGATCCCTCCCCCCGCTCGGGCGATCTCCAGGTAGCTCTTTCCCCGGATCCGCTCCACCAACTCCCCGGCCCGCCAGCCGGCGAAGGCGAGGTGGGTGTGGGCGTCCACCAGGCCGGGGACGACGAGACCGCCCCCGGCCTCCAGGACCCTCCCCCCGGCGTCCCGGACGCTCTCCGCGGCGCAGGCGTCCGGAAGCTCGGACTCCGGGCCCGCCCACACGATCCGGCCCCCCTGCCAGGCCAGGGCGGCCCCGGAGATCGGCTCGACCTCCCCCTGGCCTCCGCCCGCTCCGCAGGCCGCCAGGGTCCCGATCCCCCGCAGGAGGCCGGAGCGGCTACTCACGCGGAGGCGAGTCCACCGTCGTCGCGTCCCCGATCGTCACATCCGCCATCGCGGGGTCCCCCATCGGCAGATCCACCCCCCGCTCCCGGGCGACGCGAATCGCCTCCTCGTAGCCCGCGTCCGCGTGCCGCATGATCCCGGTGCCCGGGTCCGCCGTCAGCACCCGCTCCAGCCGGCGGTCGGCGATCCGCGTCCCGTCGGCCACGCAGACCATCCCCGCGTGGAGGGAGTAGCCGATGCCCACCCCGCCGCCGTGGTGGACGGAGACCCAGCTCGCCCCGCAGACGGCGTTCAGCAGCGCGTTCAGCAGCGGCCAGTCGGCGATCGCGTCCGAGCCGTCCCGCATCCCCTCCGTCTCCCGGTTCGGCGAGGCGACGGAGCCCGCGTCCAGGTGGTCGCGGCCGATGACCAGCGGGGCGCGGACCCTCCCTTTGTTCACGAGCCAGTTGAAGCACCGACCCATCTCGGCCCGCTCCCCGTACTCCAGCCAGCAGATGCGGGCCGGGAGCCCCTGGAACCGCACCTTCTCCGACGCGTGACGGATCCACCGCCCGAGCGCCTCCTTCTCGGCAAACGTCTCCAGCACCGCCCGGTCCGTCTCGTGGATGTCCCGGGGGTCGCCGGAGAGAGCCGCCCAGCGGAACGGACCCGCCCCCCGGCAGAAGAGGGGCCGGATGAAGGCGGGGACGAAGCCCGGGATCTCGAACGCCTCCGTCATCCCCCGGTTGTCCGCCACCTGGCCCCGGAGGTTGTTCCCGTAGTCGAACGTCACCGCCCCCTTGTGCATGAGGGAGAGCATGGCACGAACGTGCTCCGCCATCGAGTCCAGCACCCGCCCCTCGTAGCCCTCGGGATCCCGCTCCCGGAGCCCCTCGGCCTCCGCCACCGAGAGCCCCGCGGGGATGTAGCCTTCCCGGAGATCGTGGGCCGCGGTCTGGTCCGTGAGCAGATCCGGTACGACATCGCGCCGGTCGAGCTCCGGTACGATCTCCGCCGCGTTCCCGAGCAGGGCGACGGAGAGCGCCGCGCCACGGCCCCGGGCCTCCTCGAGCAGGGCCAGCGCCTGGTCCAGCTCCGTGGCCATCCGGTCGCAGTATCCCGTCTCCAGCCGGCGGCGGATCCGCTCCTCCCGCACCTCGACCCCGAGAAACGTTCCGCCGTTCAGGGTGGCGGCCAGCGGCTGGGCACCGCCCATCCCTCCCAGGCCGGCGCTCACCACCAGCCGGCCGGCGAGCGAGCCGCCGAAGTGCTGGCGGGCCGCCTCGGCGAACGTCTCGTAGGTGCCCTGGAGGATCCCCTGGGTGCCGATGTAGATCCACGACCCGGCGGTCATCTGCCCGAACATCGTGAGACCCAGCGCCTCCAGCCGGCGGAACTCCTCCCAGGTGGCCCAGCGGGGGACGAGATGGGCGTTCGCGATCAGCACCCGGGGAGCCTCCTCGTGGGTCCGGAAGACTCCGACCGGCTTGCCGCTCTGCACGAGGAGCGTCTCGTCGTTCTCCAGGCGGCGGAGCGTCTCGACGATCTTCTCGTAGCACGCCCAGTCCCGGGCCGCCTTCCCCGTGCCGCCGTAGACGATGAGGCGCGCGGGGTCCTCGGCCACCTCCGGATCCAGGTTGTTCATCAGCATCCGGAGGGCCGCCTCCTGGTGCCATCCCCTGCAGGAGATCTCCGTGCCCCGGGGGGCCCGGACGACTCTCGCCGCCGCTTCGGTGCTCATCTTCCGGCTCCGTCTCCCGGGCTCATGCGTCGTGCTGTGCGCCCGCCGCTCACGGGTTCATTCCTCCAGCAGCGCCAGCTCGACGACCTGCGCCTCCTTCAGCCCCTCGGCCCCCAGGCAGTGGCGGACGATCTCGACCAGAATGGCCGCGGGCACGGGGCCGACGAACTCCGTCCCCGCCACCTGCACCCCCCGGCGGGCGGCCTCCTCCCGGATCGCCTCGAAGAGTCGGGCCACGGAGGTCTGCTCCGGCCGGGTGAGGTTCATGGAGACCTGCACCATCCCCCGCTCGTTGAGCGGAATCCCCAGCGCGCGGACCCCCTCGAACCCCCCGCCGGCCTCGCGGACGCTGCGGGCGATCGCCCGGGCCGTGGAAAGATCCTCCGTGCGCAGGTTCACGTTCAGGGCCACGAGGGGACCCCGGATGCCGGTCACCAGGGCCCCCGTCCGGAGGTTCGGCTCGGCGGGCCCCTCGTCCGGCGCCCCCTCCGGCCGCACCAGCCTCTCCGCCAGGCCCTCGTAGCCCCCCCGCCGCACCTCGGGCAGGCTCCGGCGCTCCGGGCGGGTGGCCGCCTCCTCGTAGTAGTACACCGGAACGCCCTGGTCGCCCACCCAGCGACCGAAGCGCCGGCAGATCTCCAGCGCCTCCTCCCGGCTCACGCTCCGGAGCGGGACGAACGGGACGACGTCCACCGCCCCGAGGCGCGGGTGGCGGCCGGAGTGGGTACTCATGTCGATGCGGCGAAACGCCTCCGTGGTCAGCGACCGCGTTGCGGCGAGCACCGCCTCGGGTTCCCCCAGGTAGGCGAAGACGGAGCGGTTGTGATCGGGGTCGGAGGAGTGCTCCACGAGTCCGACTCCCTCCGTACCGCGGATCGCCGCCGCGATCGCCTCGACCGTCGCTCGGTCGCGGCCCTCGCTCACGTTCGGGACGCAGAGCAGCGTCCGCTTCACCCGCCCGCTTCCGGCCGGGGCCGGCCGAGCGCCGTCACGCCCGCCGCCCCTCCACCGCGTTCCGCAGGGCCCCGCTCCACATGAGCTCCTCGACCGCCTGAATCTCCGGGCTCAGCTCCCGGTCCCTCTCGACCGGCTCGACCCGCTCCCGGATCGCCCGGTACGCCGCGCCCGTGCCCCGGCCCAGACACTCCGGGCCCCGCGGCCGGAGCCAGATCGCCTGGGCCGCCGTCAGGAGCTCGATGGCGACGACCGTCCGGACGTTCGCCAGAATCTCCCACGCGTGCCGGGCCGCGTTCGCTCCCATGCTCACGTGGTCCTCCTGGCCCGCGCTCGTCGGGATGGAGTCCACGCAGTCGGGGTGGGCGAGCGTCTTGTTCTCCGACACCAGCGCCGCGGCGGTGTACTGGGCCGCCATGAGCCCGCTGTTCAGCCCCTCGGAGGGAGCGAGCATCGCCGGCAGGCCGCCGTTCAGCTCCGGAGTCAGGAGCCGAAAGATCCGGCGTTCCGCCAGGCTCGCGATCTCGGCGACCGCGACGCCCAGAAAGTCGAGCCACATCGCCGGACCCTCCCCGTGGAAGTTCCCCCCGGAGACGGCCCGGGGTCCCCGGCCCCTTGCGCCCTCCCGCCCCTCGTGCTCTCCCTCCTCGCCCTCTCCCCCGTCGAGGAAGATGAGCGGGTTGTCCGCCGCCGCGTTCAGCGCTCCCTCGAACCGCTGCCGCAGGAACGTCAGCACGTCCGCCACCGGGCCCAGCACCTGGGGTGTGCACCGCAGGCTGTAGGCATCCTGCATCTTCTCGGCGTCGGAGTCGATGAGCCGGCTTCCGTGGAGCAGGGAGTGGAGCTCCTCGGCCACCCGGCACTGCCCCGGCTGGTGGTTCACCTCGTGTACCGCCGCATCGAGCGAATCGGACAGGGCGAGGAGCGCCTCCATGCTGAGGGCGGCGGCCAGCTCGGCGTGCCACAGGAGATCCTCCGCGTCGTGCACACCCAGGGCGCCAGCGGCGACCATCTGGGCCGTCCCGTTCGTCAGGGCGAGCCCCTCCTTCGCCTCGGGCACGAGCCGCGGGATCCCGGCGCGGCGCATCGCCTCCTCTCCGCTGAGGAGCTCTCCCTCGTACCACGCGCGTCCGCTGTAGCGGTCCTCCGTCTCCTCGACGCCGCGGGTGAGCACGGTGGCGATGTGCGCCAGAGGAGCGAGATCCCCGCTCGCCCCCAGCGAGCCCTTGGATGGCACCCACGGGGTCACCCCGCGGTTCAGCATCGCGACGAGGTTCTCCACCACGGCCGGCCGCACGCCGGAGTAGCCCTTGGCCAGGGAGTTGGCCCGCACGACGAGCATCGCCCGCACCCAGTCGGCCGGCAGGGGATCCCCGACGCCCGTGACGCACTTGAGGATCACGTTGCGGGAGAGCTGGCGGGCCTCGCTCGCCCGGATTCTGCGGTTGGCGAGCGACCCGAAGCCCGTGTTCACCCCGTAGATCACCTCGCCCCCGCGGACCGCCTCGTCCACCCAGCTCCGGCTCGCCTCCAAGCGGGCGGTCGTCCCGGCATCGAGCTCGGCGACCCGGGCCCCGGAGCGTGCCACGGCGACGACCTGCTCGATCGTGAGCCCGGCACCCGTAAGGCGTACCTCCTCGGGGCCGGCCTCCACGGCGCTCACCACGCCTCGGGGTCCTTCCACTCGTCCGGCCGCATCCGCACGCCCACGTAGAAGTCGCCGAACTCCGCGTACTCGGCGCTCGCCCGGTCGTAGCGCATCTCCGTGACGACCTCCTTGAACGCCAGCGGATCCTCACCGAACAGGGTGACGGCCCACTCCCAGTCGTCCAGCCCCACGGAGCCCGAGATCACCTGGGAGATCCGACCGGCGTACCGGCGGCCGACCGAGCCGTGATCGTGCATCAGCTCCGCGCGCTCCTCCAGGGGGAGGGTGTACCAGTTGCGCCCCGCCTCGCGCCGCTTGTTCATCGGGTAGAAGGAAACGTACGGCATCCCCTCGGGTTGGACCGGGCGCAGCCGCCGCTGCACGTACGGGATCTCCCGCTGCTCTTCCAGCGCCTTGCCGAGCTCGGCCGCCCACGCCTCCGGGTCCTCCGCTCGACCCTCCCGCGCGAGACGCTCCGCCACGTCCGTGCTCACGGAGTACAGTCCGAGCTCGACGACCGACAGGTAATCGGCGGTGAGCTGAAGATAGTCGCCGAGTTCGCTGGCCTGGATCCGCCGCTCGGCCCGCACGAGCGCTTCCAGATCCTCCCGGAAGTGCATCAGCAGGAAGTCCGCCCCGCCCCCGACCAGCCGGTAGGCTCCGCTCCATCCGTCCTTCGCCTCCTCACGTGGCCCGGAGAACAGGGCGGAGAACTCCTCGCCCATCCGCGCGGCGGTCTCCGGCGGGACGGTCTTCACGCGGGGCCAGTCGAGGCGGAAGAGCTGGTGCAGCAGGTACCACCCCTCCAGGGTGGCCGGAGCTGCCGGTGTGTCGCGCATCGTCGTGTGGGCCTCCCAGGTCGTGAGCGGTTCTCCCTCGCGGGCTGTCCGGCTTGCTTGCCCCGAGGACGCCGGGCACGGGCACGCAGAAGCTGGCGGCCGTGACGCGGGAGGGCAACGGGGGGCCGCCCGCCTACCGGGATCGTCGCTTCCCCGCGGGGCCACGACGCGGTCCCCGGGCCGGCCCGGACCGCCCGCGTGCCCGCGGCCGCGCAATCACCTACCTTGGAACGGAGTCTGTTTCCGCATCCGTTTTGCTCGCTGTCGCGCGTCCCGATCCCGCGGCGCGAGCCCCGTGACCTTGCCCCGGAGGCTTCATGAAGATCCGTGACATTCTCAGCGCCAAGGGCCACGGCGTGGTCACCGCTTCCCCGCGCGAGACGGTGCTCTCCGCCATGCGCACCCTGGTCGAGCACAACATCGGCGCCGTGGTGATCATGGAGGAGGGTGCGATCGTGGGGATTCTCAGCGAGCGCGACGTGCTGCGTCTGGGAGCGCGAAGTCCCGAGGCGCTGGCCGAAACCTCGGTCGGCGAGGCGATGACCCGCGAGCTCGTGGTGGGGGTGCCGGACGATGACGTGCACTACGCGATGGGCGTGATGACGCAGAACCGCGTTCGGCACCTCCCGATCGTCCACGACGACCGCCTGGAGGGGATCGTGTCGATCGGGGATCTCGTGAACGCCTGTCGCAAGGCGATGGAGGTCGAGAACCGCTATCTGCGGGATTACATCCAAGGCGCCGCGTACTGAGCCGGGCCCGCTTAGAAGCCCGTGGAAGAACCACGCCGGGCCGGGCGGGCGAGCCCCTGCGGAAGCTCGCGGACCAGCCGCCTCAGGCGAGCGGGTCCGCGGGGCCCGCGAGCTCGGGAAATCGGTAGATCACCACCCCCGTCCGGGGCTCGTTGTCCACGTCCACGTAGCCCTCGACCAGCATCTCCGTGAGGACCTTCTCCACCTCGGAAAAGGTGAGCCCGGTGGCCGCCACGCCCTGGGTCACGGAGAGCTTGCCCCCGTTCTTCGCCGCCGCCGAGAGCAGCACCCGCATGATGCGCCGGTTCTCCGGCTCAGCTCCGATCAGGGACTGCCGCGTGGCCTCGAGCTGGCGCGCGAAACGCGGGTGGAGAAGGTAGCCCTCCCGAACGTTCGCCTCCCGCACCAGGTTCTTCATCTGAAACAGGTCGATGAACTGGCCGATGCCGAACAGGCCGAAGGTGAACAGCCACAGGATCCCCGTCCCGTACTTCCCCAGATAGATGCGGTGCACGCCGCACAGGCCCACGAAGAAGAGACACCACAGCGCGTAGCCGATGCTGTCCCTGTACATCCCAGGGACTTCCACCGGACTCGTACTGCCGTATGGGACCGCCGGAGCATCCGCTCCGCCACTCATGGCCGCTCCCTCACCCAGATCTGTGTCGCCCGAAATGCCGTCCATCGCCTCCTCTTACGCAAGATCGGCCCTCGGGGTTTCCTCGCCCAGGGCGCGGCTTCTCGCCTCCCGGGGCGGGCGGCGGGCAGCTCGGCCGTTCTCTCACCTGGCCGCCCGGAAGAGCAGGATCTCCCCGTCCTGCACGACATACTCCTTCCCCTCCGACCGGACGAGTCCCCGCTTCCGGGCTTCCTTCAGGGAGCCGGCCGCCAGGAACTCCTCGCAGCCGACCGTTTCGGCCCGGATGAAGCCCCGCTCGAAGTCCGTGTGCACGCGGCCCGCCGCCTCCGGGGCACGGGCGCCGGCCGGCACCGTCCAGGCCCTGACCTCGGCATCTCCGATCGTGAAGAACGTCCGCAGGCCGAGGAGATCGTACCCCGTCCGGACCACGCGTCCCAGGCCGCTCTCCTCCAGCCCCAGCAGCCGCAGGTACTCGGCCCGTTCCCCGGGAGGCAGCTGAGCCACCTCCGCCTCCAGCTCGGCGGAGATCACCAGGCACGGAGTCCCGGGATCGGTCGCCTCGAGGGTTTCGCGAAAGCGACGAACGGGGGGCGCCTCCTCCGCCAACCCGCTCTCGCCGACGTTGAGGACGAACATCACGGGCTTCCCGGTGAGCAGGCCGAGCGGACGGAGCGTCTTCTCCTCCTCCGGTCGGAGTGCAAGGCGACGGACCGGCTCGCCGGCATCCAGCTCGGCCTCGACTCGCTCCAGAAGCTCGAGCTCGGCGGCCGCCTCCTTCTCCCCGCCTCGGACCTTTCTCGCCCGCCGCGACTTCCCGCGCCCCACCGTCTCCAGGTCCGCCAGCGCCAGCTCCGTCTCCACGATCTCCCGGTCCCTGAGCGGGTCTGTGGAAGCTCCCCCCGTCCGCACCACGGATTCGTCCTCGAACGCGCGGACCACGTGGAGGAGCGCGTCAGCCTCCCGAACGTGGTGCAGGAACCGATTCCCCAGGCCCTCCCCACGCGAGGCGCCCTCGGCAAGGCCGGCGATGTCCACGAACTCCACCACGGCGGGGACGCGCGCCTTTCCCTCACCGGCGATCTCGTGGATGCGGTCGAGTCGGGGATCCGGAACCTCGACCAGCCCGACGTTCGGATCGATCGTGCAGAACGGGTAATTCTCCGCCGCGACCTCCACCGCGGTGAGCGCCTGGAAGAGGGTGGACTTGCCGACGTTCGGGAGCCCTATGATCCCGATCGCAAGGTTCGCCATGCCGAAATGTAACGCCGCCCGCCGACCGTTGCGGCTTTGGGCGGAGGGCGGGCAGCGCGTGTGGCCACGGCAGCGGCTCGAAGCCCTGTTCCGCTGATTCCGTGTTGCCGGACCGGCGCCGGCGCCTTCTTGAGGAGGGTCCTGCCGAGGGTGAGCGACGGGATTCGAACCCGCGACCTCCAGGGCCACAACCTGGCGCTCTAACCGACTGAGCTACGCCCACCACGAGAGTCGTTCCCGCGAGACGGCCCTTGCATCCTCAATGTAGCCGAAGCGGAGCGGGGGGCCAACGACTCCTCCGAAACGAGCTCCGTCGGGCCGCCCTGGATCCGGCCCCACGGAGCTCATACCGCGGTCGCTGCCACTTCTTTGACCAGGGCTTCTAGCCTTCCTCGCCTTCCTCTTCGGCCTCGTCCCCGTCGTCGTCCCCCGTCCGGGGCCCGAAGGTGTAGAAGCCGTCCCGATGCGCCGGGCACGCCTCGGCGAACGCGTTCGCGGCGTCGGGGTTCCGCTCCTCCATGCGTCGTCCGAACTCCTCGACCGCGGCCAGCACGGCGGGGATGTCCTGGGCGACCGTGTACACGCCGACGTTCCATTCGCTGGCCCACGAGTGGATGAAATGGCCGTAGCTGGCGATCATCCCCTCGTCCACGAGCTCCTGCCAGATCGGCATCTGGAGGGACTCGATCTCCTCCATGGCGGCTTCGAGCTGCGAGAAGTCGCACCTATAAAAGGAGAGACGCAGGGTGGGCGGTGCCTCCTCCTGCGCGAGGGCGGTGCCCGGCAGGACGAGGGCGGTGAGCAGGCCGAGGGTGAGGGAGATCCGTCGCATGATTCCTCCTGTGGCCGGGGATAACGGAAATGGAGACACGGGGCGATAATGAGTGTCGGTAGCAATACGGCCCGACAGACCGCGAAGTCAAGAGGGAAGGAATCGGCGAACGAGCGGAGGTGAATCGAGTTGCCGCGACCGACTTTGCTTGACATGACCGCCAGCGCCTCTTACAATGGCGGTCCCTCGCGCGGGGGGTTCACCCCCGCGCGAGTCCTGTTTCCGGCTGGTTGACAAGAAGGGGTGAGTGGCGTGTGGGCAACCGAAGAACCGTGGGCGCCACTTCCCGCGGTTCATGGGAACCAAAGTGGTGACTTCGGACGCGGCCCGGATTCCGCCGAGCGGGTCCGGGCAGGAAGGCGTTCACCAGGTAACGGCGTCGTGGCGGCTCGTCCGTTCAAGACGTCGACCGGACTTTCTATTGGAGAGTTTGATCCTGGCTCAGGACGAACGCTGGCGGCGTGCCTA
>JBHHYJ010000050.1:0-22383 GCA_046757485.1 Gemmatimonadota bacterium | reverse complement strand
CACCCGATCTTCTCCGCGATCGAGCAGATCGCCGCCCACTGCGACGCGTGCTCTCGCTCGTGCGCGAACACCAGCCGCACCGCCCGCTCCCGTACCTCAGGGGAGTACCGCCTTGCGTTGTTCATGACCCCATCCTCTCATGTGATGGAGTCTCCGGAAATCCCGGGGCGGTTCACACGTCGCCAAGCCGGCCCTGTTGTTTCTTGAGCTTACGAGCATACTCGGGTCCGAACTTGCGACACCACTGCCGGATCGTCTCGTAGATCGCGACGATGCCTCGCTTGGCGAGGAGGTCCTCCACATCCCGGAAGCTCACGGAGAATCGGTGGTACAGTCAGACGCTGTGACTGATGATCTCGGGAGGGAACCGGTGGCCGCCATACCTACTTACGTTCGTTTTCATCGGGCGAGTCTGAGGCGACCCGGCTCAAGTTGACAATACCGGCCGGGCAGACCCGACACGTCGACCGCCTCGCTCATGCCTACCGATCATGAAAGGAATCGCGGTCCGGCGGGAGAATCGAGCTTAACTACTCCATAACCCGGCGGCTGCTCTATAGCCCGGCGTAACCCGCGGACCTGCGCAGTGCCGGAGGTAGAGCGAAGTAGTCGAAATGACCCCGGCAGGACTCGAACCTGCGACCTCGGGATTAGGAAGGCGGCGATCCCCCCTCCCTGGGACTGAATCCCTAGACGGAACGGAACCCTCTAGGCGGGCGGTCCCCTCCCTCGGGGGGCGATTTCCTATGGAATCCGGAGGAGTCCGGCAAAGTGGCGGCAAAGAATCCCGGACAGAAGCGACCGCCTCAGGAGGGACCAGGGAGATCTCCCTACTCGCCCTTTCCCCCTACCTCACTCAGTCCCCCGGGATGCCAGCAGATCCGGCCTGGGGGCTGTATACCCTTCTGCCGACGACACCTCGTACTCCTTGAAGTCTCTGATCTCCCGCCCACACCTCGCGCACACCAGGGGCTCGTCAGCCATGCGTCACCTGCCCCTGATCGCCGTGGCGTCCTGAGCCGCTCCGTCAGCCGCCGGCAGGTTCACCTGGCACGTCTTCTGGCCGATCCCCTTCCACTCACCCGTTACCGCATCGACGATGACACCGACGGGGAAGATGAGGATGTCCAGCACTATCCACCCGGCCTTCGCCGACGCTCTCACCTCGCACGTTACGTCCTTGTAGCCCGCCTTCTTCAACACGATCGTATGGTCCTTATTGTTCTTGAGTTCGAGGGTACAAGGACTGACACACCTCCGCTCCCCGTCAACGTACACCTCCGCGCCCGCCGGCTCTGACTCGGCGGGCAGCGTCTTCACACCCTTGTTGAAAAGGGTTCCACAGGCCGTAAGGGAGAACGAGAACAGGAACACCGCTGCAACCGGCTTATTGTGCATCGGGCCCTCCTGCGTGAGGAGCAGAATCGCGCTGGTGAGCAATCTGCGCGAGCCCATCGTACCCCGGCACACAGGACCAGTCAACAGAGAGTAGCGAACCAGGATCGAATCGCCCCGGGATTTCCGGAGACTCCATCTATAGCGCCCCGGAGCGTCCCCAGGCGCCGGGAAGGGGACTTCGCAACCCGCGTCCGCCTGTAGCTCCTGTGCCGACAACGTGATAGAATCCGACTTTGCCGCGTCTTTGCCGCCGAGACGGACCCACGGAATGCCACAGAATAGCACAGAATCCGAACTCTCCACCGCCCAACTGACGGCGCTGGAGGGCCTCCTGAGCGGCACCACGGTGACCGCCGCGGCCGAGGCGGCCGGAGTGGACCGGACCACACTCCACCGCTGGCTCCGGGACGACTTCGACTTTCAGGCGAGCCTCAACCGCCGGCGCCGCGAGCTCTCCGAGACCGTTTCGCAACGCCTCCTTGCGATCGCGCTTCAGGCCGTCGAGACCGTGGCCGCGGCGGTCGAGGAGGGCGACGTGCGCGTGGCTCTGCGGGTGCTAAGGTCGCCATGGAGTACACGGGCCACCCGACCCGCTCCGTGTTCGATCGCTACAACATCGTGGACGAGGGGATGCTCCGGGAGCAGGCCGAAAAGCTCACCTCCCACCTGGCTCGGGTCGAGCCGGAGCGAAAGATCGTCGGCCTCGAGGAGAGGCGGGAGAGGGCCGTTTGAGGGGGGTACGGTGGCCCGAGCGGCAAAGAATGGCAAAGAATCGGCCCTCCGGCCGCTCCCGCACGGCGGACGGGAGTCGGGCCATCTCGGCACAACGACCCGACTTGTGGAAGTGACCCCGGCAGGACTCGAACCTGCGGCCTCGGGATTAGGAATCCCGCGCTCTATCCACCTGAGCTACGGGGCCGGAGAACAACGCCTCTACCTAACGGTCCGCCACCTGTTCCACCCGAGCCTTATGTCACGAGCATGTTCGCATAGGGTTGAAGCGTCAAGCTTATGTCACGGCCGGTGAGCAAAGGTTCCGCAAGAGAGAGTGCCGGCAGCCCACCATCCGACCTCCGGGAGACGCGGCGGATCCCTCGCGTTGCCCTCCACGGAAGGCTCGCGTAGCGTTGGTGCTCGACGCGCGCGGGCCCGCCGCCCGGCGCGGGGACTCTGCACGCCGCAGTGGCAGGCCGGTCCCCGGCGCTGAGCGGAGGAGCACCCACAACGCCCCGGAACCTTCCTGGAGGTGCGGATTGAAGAGTCTTGGATCTGCCGGCCGCTGCCGCCCCCCGCGCCGATGCGCGGCCACCGTTTTCGTTCTCCCGGCCCTCGCGATCCTCGCCGTGGGCTGCGGGGGCGGGGAGTCGCCGAGCCTCGAGGCGGCCCTGGCGTCCATCACCGCCGAGGACCTGGCGCGCCACATCCAGGTCCTGTCTGCCGACTCGATGGAGGGCCGCGCTCCCGCCTCGCCGGGAGAGGAGAAGGCTGTCACTTACCTGAAGAATCGGTTCGAGGGCCTGGGTCTGCGGCCCGGCAACGGGAACAGCTACTTCCAGGAGGTCCCGCTCGTCTCCCTCACGGCGGATCCCGGGATGACCCTCACGGTGGCCGAGGGGGACGAGGCCCGCGCCTACGAGTACGGCTCCCAGTTCATGGCCTGGACGAAGCAGGTCGTGGACCGGGTGGAGCTCAACGACTCCGAGCTCGTCTTCGTCGGCTACGGCGTGGTGGCGCCGGAGTACGGGTGGAACGACTACGAGGGGCTGGACGTGAGGGGGAAGACGGTGGTGATCCTGGTGAACGACCCCGGGTTCGCCACCGGGGACCCGGAGCTCTTCAACGGCCGCTCCATGACGTACTACGGCCGCTGGACCTACAAGTACGAGGAGGCGGCGCGCCAGGGGGCCGCGGCAGCGATCGTGGTCCACGAGACGGAGCCGGCGGGCTACCCGTGGGAGGTCGTGAGCGGGAGCTGGTCGGGCCCGCAGTTCGACCTGGTGGCCGCCGACGCCAACCTCTCCCGGGTGAAGGTGGAGGGCTGGGTGACCCTGGAGACGGCCCGGGAGCTGTTCGAGCGGGCGGGGCTCAGCTACGAGGCGCTGAAGGCGTCCGCCGCCACCCGGGAGTTCCGGGCCGTCCCGATGGGCCTCACCGCCTCGTTGCGTGTCGTGAACGAGGTCCGGCGCTCCACCTCCCGCAACGTCCTCGCCGTGCTGCCGGGGCGCGACCGGCCCGACGAGTACGTCGTGTACATGGGACACTGGGACCACCTGGGCCGCGACCCGAGCCTGGAGGGGGACCAGATCTACAACGGGGCGCTGGACAACGCCTCGGGCTCCGCCGCGCTCCTCGAGCTGGCTCAGGCGTTCACCACCCTGGAGCGGGCACCGCGGCGGTCGATCCTCTTCCTGGTCACGACGGCGGAGGAGCAGGGGCTCCTGGGCTCCAAGTACTACGCCTCGAACCCCGTGTACCCCCTGGCCCGGACGGTGGCCGCCATCAACATCGACGGGATCGACATCTGGGGTCCGATGCGGGACATCACCGTGGTGGGCTTCGGGATGTCGGAGCTGGACGACTACCTGGAGGCCGCGGCCGGGACACAGAACCGGGTGCTGCGCCCCGACCCGGAGCCGGAGAAGGGCTTCTACTACCGGTCCGACCACTTCGAGTTCGCCAAGCGGGGCGTCCCGGCCCTGTACACCGACGCGGGGATCGACCACGTGGAGGGTGGCGAGGAGTACGGCCGTCGGATGCGGGACGAGTACACGGCCGAGCGGTACCACAAGCCGTCCGACGAGTACGATGCGAGCTGGGACCTTTCCGGAGGCGTGGAGGACCTGCGCCTCCTCTTCCGGGTCGGCTACCGGGCAGCCGACGGCTCGGCGTACCCCAACTGGCGCGAAGGGACCGAGTTCCGGGCGATCCGCGATTCGATGCTGGCGAACTGAGCCCGGACATCTCGGGCGCTTCCGCCGCACGCCGCGGGAGTCTCCCGGACCCGGCACAACCCGCTGGCCACCTCAGGCGTCTGAAACAAGGGGGCCACCGCCCTCGTTGTATTCTCGAGAAGGTGCCACGGGAGGGTTGGACGGCGCGAGCGCGTCGTGCCGATGCGCAGAGGTGGTACGATGATGGTGCACGCGGGGGAACCGAATCTCACGGCCAACGACCGCTTCAAGCGGCGGTGGTCCAAGATGTTTCCGATGAGCGTGGTGGCGGCGACCGTGCTCCACTTCGGGGTCTTCACCCTATTCCCGCACATGAGAGCGGCGCCGCCCGCCGCGGTCGCCGGCACGCTCGAATCCGTCGAGCTGCCGCCGCAGGTCGAGGTGCCTCCGCCTCCGGAACAGATCGCCCGACCCGCCACGCCGAAGATCGCCGCGGTGGAGGTCAGCGAGGAGATCACGATCGCTCCGACCACGTTCGACAGCAATCCGGTCAGAAACCTGGCCCCGCCGTCGGCGGAGAAGGAGGCCGAGGGGGATCGCCCTCCGTTCATCCCGTACACGGTGGCTCCGAGGCTGAAGAACAAGGAGCAGGTGCTGGCACAGCTTCAGAAGCAGTACCCGCGGAACCTGCGCACGGCCGGCGTGGGAGGAACGGTGCTCCTGTGGATCTACGTCGATGAGCGGGGGAAAGTGCAGGACGCCCGCGTGGCCGAGTCCAGCGGCTACCTGGCTCTGGACCGGGCCGCTCAGGAGGTCGCCCGTACGATGCTGTTCACCCCCGCCATAAATCGCGACAAGGTGACCGCGGTGTGGCTCTCGCAGCCGGTGGACTTCAGCGTCACCGGCTGACACGGGCCGGGCGGGCCTGAGTCCGGGCACGGGCCTCCCGCCGTGCCCGGCCGGGTGATGGATCCACCCACGCGGGAGTGACGCTGTCCCTTTCGGCGCTTACTTTGCTCGCCGGGAGCTCCCGGCGGCCCGGCTTTGTCGCCGGCGTCGCCCGAGGGAGCATCCTTCGCCAGTCGCAAAGGAGCGCCGCGCCATGATTCCCGCCGCCTTCGACTACCGGTCGCCCGCCAGCCTCGAGGAAGCTCTCTCCCTGCTGCGAGAGCACGGCCCCGACGCCAAGGTGCTGGCCGGCGGACAGAGCCTCATCCCCCTCATGCGCTTCCGACTCGCCGAGCCCGGCGTGATTGTGGACCTGAGGCGGTGCGGCGAGCTGACCCGGCTGGAGGAGACGGACGAGCACCTCGTGATCGGCTCGATGGTCCGACATGCGACGATCGAGACGACCGGCTGGCTCCGGGAGAGGTACCCTCTCCTGGCGGACGCGGCGGACGTGATCGCGGATCCCCTGGTTCGCAACCGCGGGACCGTGGGCGGGTCTCTCGTTCACGCGGACCCGGCCGGGGACTGGGGTGCCGTGATGCTGGCCTGCCGGGCGCAGCTCCTCGTTCGCGGACCCGGCGGGGACCGAACCCTACCGGTCGACGGCTTCTTCCTCGGGCCGTTCACGCCGGCCCTGGAGCCGGAGGAGATCCTGGCGGAGACCCGGCTCCCCAAAGCCGGGCCGGGCGAGGGCGGCGCCTACGAGAAGCTGGAGCGCAAGGTGGGAGACTTCGCCACCGTGGGGGTCGCGGCCCGGGTCACGCTGGACGAGGAGGGTCTGTGCACCGGGGCGGGCATCGGTCTCACCGCCGTGGGCCCCACGAACCTGCGGGCGCCCTCGGCGGAGGAGGCCCTCGTCGGCGGCCCGCCGGACGAGGAGCGGATCACCGAGGCGAGCGCCGCGGCCGCCGAGGACGCCGACCCGGTGGCCGACAACCGCGGCTCCGAGGAGTACAAGCGCGACATGGTCCGCGTGCTCACCGCTCGCGCCCTGCGGCGGGCGGTCGAGCGGGCGGGGGGAGGAGAGTGACGATGGCCGACGCGACAGGAGCGGCGACGGCCGCGGAGCCCACGCGGGCCGTGACGGTGACGGTCAACGGAACGGCGTACCGGCGGGAGGTGCCGAGCCGGACGCTCCTCGTCCACTTCCTGCGGGACGAGCTGGGCCTCACCGGCACCCACATCGGCTGCGACACGACGAACTGCGGGGCGTGCACCGTCCTGCTCGAGGGGACGCCGGTCAAGTGCTGCACGGTCTTCGCCGTCCAGGCGGACGGCCTGGAGATCACGACCGTCGAGGGGCTCGAGCGGGAGGGAAGCCTCCACCCGGTCCAGGTGGGCTTCCACGAGGAGCACGGTCTGCAGTGCGGCTTCTGTACCCCGGGGATGATGCTCGTCGCGGCCGCCCTCCTCGAGCGGAATCCCGACCCGAGCGAGGCGGAGATCCGCCGGGCCCTCTCCGGTAACCTCTGCCGCTGCACGGGCTATCAGAACATCGTCAAGGCGGTCCGGCACGCCGCCGCGAGCCTCGAGGGCGGAGGGCAAGCCGCCGCGCCGGCGGGGTCCGGGGAGGCGGCCGCGGGTGCGGACGTCTCCGGGGAAGGAGGTGTCGGATGAGCGCCGACGCGGGGGGAGCGGCCGCGGCCGCCCCGACGACGAGCGCCGATCTCGGCGGGATCGGGCACGGCGTGAAGCGCAAGGAGGACGCCCGCTTCATCCGGGGCCAGGGCCGTTACGTGGACGACCTCAAGCTTCCGAACATGGTCTACCTGGCGCTCGTCCGGTCCCCGTTCGCCCACGCCCGGATCCGGGAGATGGACACCTCGGAGGCCCTCGCCGTGCCCGGGGTCCTGGCGGCGATCACCGGAACGGATCTCGAGGAGGCGGGACTCGCCTGGATGCCCACCCTGTCCGCGGACCGGCAGATGGTCCTGGCCACGGGCAAGGTGCTC
This sequence comes from Gemmatimonadota bacterium, assembly GCA_046757485.1. Taxonomy (GTDB): domain Bacteria; phylum Gemmatimonadota; class Gemmatimonadetes; order Palauibacterales; family Palauibacteraceae; genus JBHHYJ01. The sequence continues at coordinate 15,194 of JBHHYJ010000050.1, read as the reverse complement.
TTCCAGGGCCAGGAGGTGGCCGCGGTGGTCGGGGAGACGCGCTTCGCGGCCGCCGACGGGGCCGCGGCGGTCCGGGTCGAGTACGAGGAGCTGCCCGTCGTCGTGGACCCGTGGAAGGCGCTGGAGCCGGAGGCCCCGCTCCTCCGGGAGGACCGGGAGGAGAAGACGAACCACATCTTCCACTGGGAGGCGGGAGACCGGGAGGAGACGGACCGGATCTTCGCCGAGGCCGAGGTGGCGATCCGGCAGCAGATGGTCTACCAGCGGTGCCACCCCGCCCCGCTGGAGTGCTGCGCCTGCGTGGCGGATTGGGACGCGGCCAACGGGCGGCTGACGATCCACATGACCTCCCAGGCCCCGCACGCCCACCGGACCCTGTTCGCCCTGGTGGCCGGCCTGCCGGAGCACAAGATCCGGGTGATCTCGCCCGACGTGGGAGGCGGCTTCGGGAACAAGGTGCCGATCTACCCGGGGTACGTGGTCTCGGCCGTCGCCTCCCTGACCCTGGGCCGCCCGGTGAAGTGGACGGAGGAACGCTCCGGCAACCTCACGAGCACCGGCTTCGCCCGCGACTACCACATGCGGGCGGAGCTGGCGGCCACCAAGCACGGACGCATTCGGGCGCTGCGCGTGAAGACGCTGGCCGACCACGGCGCCTTCAACGCGGCGGCCCAGCCCTCGAAGTTCCCGGCCGGCTTCTACAACGTGTGCTCCGGCTCCTACGACCTGGAGAACGCGTTCGTCGAGGTGGACGGCGCCTACACGAACAAGGCGCCGGGGGGCATCGCCTACCGCTGCTCCTTCCGGGTCACCGAGGCCTCCTACCTGATCGAGCGGGCGGTGGACGTGCTGGCCGACGAGCTGGGGATGGATCCGGCCGAGCTGCGCCGGAAGAACTTCATTCCTCCCGAGAAGTTCCCGTACGAGACCCCGCTGGGCTGGACGTACGACAGCGGCAACTACGGGGCCGCCCTGGAGAAGGCGCTGGAGATGGTGGGCTACGACGATCTCCGGAAGGAGCAGGCGGAGCGCCGGGAGCGGGGCGAGCTGATCGGGATCGGGATCTCCAGCTTCACGGAGATCGTCGGCGCCGGCCCCCGCCGCCAGTGCGACATCGCCGGCATCGAGATGTTCGACTCCTGCGAGGTTCGGGTCCACCCGACGGGGAAGGTGCTGGCCCGCATCGGCTGCCAGACCCAGGGGCAGGGCCACGAGACGACCTTCGCCCAGATCCTCGCCGAGGAGCTGGGGCTGCCCGTGGACGACATCGTCGTCGAGCACGGGGACACGGACACGGCCCCGTACGGACTCGGCACGTACGCCAGCCGCTCGACCCCGGTGGCCGGGGCCGCGACCGCCATGGCCGCTCGCAAGATCCGGGAGAAGGCGCGGAAGATCGCCGCGCACGTCCTGGAGGTGAGCCCCGAGGATCTCGAGTGGAAGGAGTACACCTTCCGGGTGAAGGGCGTCCCGGAGCGCTCCCTCTCCATGTCGGAGATCGCCTTCGCCGCGTACACGAACACGCCGGACGGCGTGGAGGCGGGCCTCGAGGCGGTCCACTACTACGACCCCCCGAACATGACGTACCCGTTCGGCACCTACGTCTGCGTGGTGGAGATCGACCGGGGGACGGGGGAGTGGCACGTCCGCCGCTTCGTAGCGGTGGACGACTGCGGAACGGTGATCAACCCTGTCGTCGTGGAGGGACAGATCCACGGGGGCCTGGCCGAGGGGTTCGCGATCGCCTCCATGCAGCTCATCGACTTCGACGACAGCGGAAACATCCGGGGCGGGAACCTGATGGAGTACCTGCTCCCGACCGCGGTGGAGACCCCCGCCTGGGAGACGGCCGGCACCGTGACCCCGTCGCCCCACCACCCGATCGGGGCGAAGGGGGTCGGCGAGTCGCCGAACGTGGGCTCCCCGGCCGCGTTCGTGAACGCGGTGATCGACGCCCTCTCCCCCTACGGCGTGCGGCACATCGACATGCCGATCACGTCCGACAAGGTGTGGAAGGTGCTGCGGGATGCCGGGGTCACGGAGTAGGCCCCCTACCGGCTCGGAGCTCATCGCGCGGCAGGCGGAGCTGGCGGCCCGGGAGGAGCCGTTCGCGCTGGCCACCGTCGTCCGGCGCACGCCTCCCAGCTCCGCCCGACCCGGCTTCCAGGCGCTGATCACCGCCGACGGGACCCTGGAAGGCTGGCTCGGCGGAGCGTGCATCGAGCCCACCGTGCGTCGGGAGGCGATCGCCGCGATGCGAGAGGGACGGCCGCGACTCGTGCTCTTCGTGCCGGAGCCGGGGGAGCGGCGGGCGGAGGGCCACACCGATCCCGCTTCCGTCGTACACCCGATGACCTGCCACAGCGGAGGAACCGTGGAGATCTACGTGGAACCCCGACTCCCGTCTCCCGTGCTGGCGCTGTTCGGCGACTCCCCCGTCAACCGGGCCCTCGCCGCGATCGCTCCGACCGCCGGCTTCCGAGCGCACTCGATGATCGGCCCGGCGGACGCCGCGCCCCCGTGCTCGGAGGGCTACGCGGTGGTGGCCACCATGGGAGAGTGGGACGAGGAGGCCGTGGCGCTCGCCCTGGAGGCGGGCGCCGCCTACGTGGGTGTCGTGGCCAGCCCCCGGCGCGCGACAGAGATCCGGAGGGCGATCGCTGCCCGGCTGGGCGAGGAGCCCGCCTCCCGTCTCGTGAGCCCCGCCGGCCTCGACATCGGAGCGGTGGAGCCGGGCGAGATCGCCGTCACGATCCTGGCGCAGATCGTCGAGCGGCGCCGCCGGCCGGGAACGGGGGGAGCGGCGTCCGCCGAGGGTCCTGCCGATGCCGCGGCCGGGCGGACTGACGCCGCCGTGCCCGGAAGCTCCGCGGCCGGGAGGACTGACGCCACCGTGCCCGGAAGCTCCGCCGAGACCGCTGCGGAGAGCTTCGCCGCAGCGGTTCCCTCCACCGCCGTGGACCCCGTATGCGGAATGGATGTGGAGGTCGTCGACGCCCTGCACACCTACGAGCACGACGGCACGCTGTACTACTTCTGCTGCCCCCGCTGCCGAAGGCGCTTCTCCCACCGGCCGGAGGAGTGGGCCACGACGTAGAACCCTGTTGAAGAACTACAGGCTCGGAGAGGCGCTACCGCACCCCGATGGAGAGACCCACGGAGAGGACGGGATAGTAGCGGAACAGCTCCACGTCGTCCTCGATCGCCTGCCGCTCCGCCTCCAGATCGGCCAGAAAGGAGGGCAGCGAAGTGATCGGGCCGTCCGCCGTCAGGCCCACCCTCGGGCGACCCTGAAACGCCACCCCGAGGTCGAGGAGGAACCCGACTCCCCGGCTCGCCACCTTCCCGATGCCGAACCCCACGTAGGGGGACACCTCGTTCGTCACGATGGCTCCGCTCAGGCTGCCCACCTCGCTGGCCGTATACGTCGTGCCCCCCAGGTTCACGCTGCCGCCGAAGTCGCCCCGGAGGTTCACGTCGTCCCGGGAGATGAGAAGGCCGCCCGAGAGGCGGACGCCCCCCACCAGGAACAGGTCCAGCAACGCGGTGAGTTGCGGGGAAGGGAGATCGAGCGTGAGATCGACGTCGGATGCAGTAAAGTCAACGTCGAACGGAAAGAAGTTTACACCCCCGCGCAGCGACACCCGATCCGACGGTGCCGTGGCGATGTCGATCCCGACGCCCAGCGTCCCCACGTGGGGCGCGATGCCGAGGCTCTGGGCCCGAGCCGTGGCTGGGCGTCCGACTACCACCAACAGGCTACCGAGTAAGGAGATGGCGCACCAACGGGTCGTCCACGCCCAGCAATCGCCCTGCTTCATGTTGCCACCCTCCGCCGCACCCGCCCCTCAACCCGGGGGCCTCGTCCACCCGCCACGCCCCCCCGGACGGCCAGGTTTCCCCATCCCCCGGACCGCTGAACAGCACTCCATGTGGCAACTACCGCGCCGGTCCGCCGGGATGCCCTCGAGTCGGGCCTCGGACGGTGATCTTCCGTTGATCGCCTGGAGGTCGTCGACCCGGCGGTTTGAGCGCGGGAGGCGAACCTATCCAGAAGGCCGGGCCGGCATTTGCGTTCGCGGACGCAGTTCCAGCCCCGGGATGCAGCTCCGCAAGTCTTCCTCATCGTCGCGATCGAGCCTCGCAAACTCCGTCTCGCACTCCGGTGGCGGTCCGGTGACGCGGTCAGCGGGCGCCCGCGAGCCCTGTGCCGACTCGCCGGCGCGGCGCGGAGTTACGCGGCGCGTTCCATCGCGCTCATCCGCGGCACCGGCCTCCTTCTCCCCCTCCTTCGGATGGACCGGCGACTTCTCCCACTCGTACGTCCGGTCCCTCACCCAGCGCTCGAACCAGTCGACCTCCACGTTCGCCTTGAACAGCCGCTGCTGGAGCTCCCGCCAGCCGTGGCCCTGCTTCGGCGCCACGTACAGGTGGGTGGGGACCCCGTTCTCCTTCAGAGCCCTGTACAGCTCCACGGACTGCGGCATCGGGACCCGGGGATCGTCCTCCCCGACCAGGATGATCGTGGGGGTCCTGACCTTGTAGGCCTGGAACAGGGGAGAATCGGCCAGGTACTGCTCGATGGGGGCCTCCTCGCCCCACGGCGATCCCCCGAACCACGGCGTGCGGTAGATCCGGACGTCGCTCTGAGCGTACATGGAGATCCAGTCCACCGCCCCGGCTCCGGAGGAGGCGGCTTTGAAGCGATCCGTGTACGTGATGATCTTGTTCGTCATGTGGCCGCCGGCGCTCCAGCCCATCTTCGCCATCCGGTCGCCGTCCACAAGCCCCCGGGCGATCAGCGCGTCCACCCCGGTCATGACGTCCTTGTGCGCCTGGTGGAAGTAGTGGCCCACCATGTCCCGCAGGAACGCATCCCCGTAGCCCGTGGAGCCCCGGTAGTTCGGCTTGAAGACGAAGTAGCCCCGGGCCGCCAGCACGGACTCGTAGTTGTGGGAGCGGGGGAAGGAGAACTTGTCCGAGGAGGCCGGGCCCCCGTGGGTCTGGACGACGAGCGGGTAGCGGGTTCCGGGCCGGTAGTCGAGCGGGTAGGAGAGGAGCCCCTCCACGGTGACCCCGTCCTCGCCCGGCCAGTGAACGGCCTCCACGCGGGGGAGGCGGAAGCGCTCGGCCAGGTAGTCGAAGACGTGGGTGACTCGCCGAGGCCCTCCCCGTCCGTTCCCCCTCGCGCCGACCCGCAGCGCCCAGAAGTCTCCCGCGTTCGACGGGTCGTTCACCGAGAAGACGAGGAGCCGTGCCCGCGGCTCGAAGTCCCATCCCCGTACCGCGTGGTCTCCCTCGGTCACCCGCACGACCTCTCGGCTCGCGAGGCTCACCCGGTAGAGGTCCTCGCGAACTCCCGTGTTCCCGCGGAAGTAGATCGAGCGCCCGTCGGCGGACCAGGTGGCGCCGTCGATGTCGTACGCGCCCCCCGGGACGATCGACTCCGGCGTGCCCCCCGAGGCCGGCAGCACGAACAGCCGCTGGTTGTAGTAGAAGCCCTCGAGCGAGTCGTCCGTGTCCGCCAGGAAGAGGAGCCGGGAGCCATCCGGTGAGAACTCGGCCCCCGTCTCGCCCACGGCGTTTGAGGTGAGCTGCCGGGCCTCGGTGCCGTCCTCCTTCATCACCCAGAGCTCGGAGTTCAGCAGATCGTCGAACAGGGGAGTGGGCGCGCGTTGGAGGACGATCCGGCGCCCGTCGCGGGAGAGCCGGTACCCCCGGAGCGAGAACTCCCCTTTGGTGATCCTCTCCCGCTCCCCGCTCTCCACCGCCACCCGCCACAGGTGCCGGTTCTTCCGGTCCTCCTCGAAGCGGAAGACGTTGTCCTTCACCTTCTCGCGAGCCTTCTCCGCTTCCGTCTTCCCGTCCGGGGCCAGGAAGTAGATCCAGCGGCCGTCCGGCGACCACTGGATCGAGGAGATGCCCGTGGGGTGGTCCGTGAGGACCCGGGCCTCTCCCCCCTGGTTCGAGATCAGGTAGACCTGGGAGTGCTCGTCCTCGCTCCGGGTGGCCAGGAAGGCGATCGTCCGGCCGTCGGGAGACCACCGCGGGCTCGACTCCCCCTTCTCGCCGTTGGTCATCCTTACGGAGCCCGATCCGTCCATCCCGACCCGCCAGATGTGGGAGACGGTCCGGTTCTTCTTCCAGTCCGCGTCGGTCCGGACGTAGAGGAGCCGGGTGCCGTCGGGGGAGATCTGTGGATCCCCCCACTCCGGGGACCTCGATGAGATCCACGAGGGTCATTGGCCGTTTCGGCTCCTGGCCCGCGGCGGCCCGAGGACCCGCAGCGGGGGCGGTCGGCGCGGCGATCAGGAGGGGAAGGAAGGCGAATCGGATCCGTTGCAACCGGCACATCATGGCTCGCGGCTCCTGTCTGAAGCGTCACGGCTCGGGTCCCGAACGGCACGGAACTCACCGACACCCCTGCGTTGCCTTTTTGCAATCTCAAGCTGCGAGCGCCGAAACCGCTTGCATCTCAATACCCTACGGAGCTCGTCACGCTGGGCGACCACCTTCGGAGGAAACGGCTCGATCTGGGACTCTTCCAGCGCGAGGTGGCGACGAAACTGGGGGTCGGGAGGGATACGGTGCGTTCTTGGGAGCGGAACCGGCACGAGCCGGCACTACGTAACGTGCCCCTTATCCTCGATTTCTTGGGCTACGTCCCGTTCGAGTCCGGCACGACGCTGGGAAATCAACTCCGTCACGCCCGGTGGTGCCTCGGGCTCTCGAGGGAGGCCCTCGCCCGACGCCTCGGCGTCGACAAGACCACGGTCTGGGGCTGGGAGACGGGCCGGCACCGGCCGATCCGCAAGTGCCGGGAGCGGATCGAGGTGCTGTTGGCGTCCCCTACTTAGATCACCTCATCCATACTTCTTCGGCCTGCCCCCACCAGCGGTCGCGCCCCAAGGAGCCTGCGGAAGTGACCCCGGAATCTCTCGCTCGAACCGGCGCCCGAGTACAATTCTCCGGCGGTGCTTCCGACCCCAGGCGGGCCATGCTGGTTTCAACCGACTGGCGGAGTAGAATAAGAGGCCGAGACGTTGGCTGGACCCGTTGGAACCCAAACCATCGAAACCCGAATGAAGCTGCAGCCGATCGCGCGAGTCGTGAATCTCGTCCCCCCTGAGAGCCAGCAGATCCTGAACATGTCACTCGAGGAGGGGCGCGGGCGGCTGCTCGATCGGGATCCGCTTGGTCTCACCGAGATCCGGGGCTCTTTTGCCCTGGTCGCCCGGGATGGGGAACGGGTGTGTCTGGCGCGGAGCCTCAACCGGCCCATGCGTTACTTCCTCGCAAAGGAGCAGGACGGGCCGATGCTGGTGGTGGCGGACCGGATCGACGCGATCCGGAAGATCCTGAACAGGGAGGGCTACGGGGACCAGTTTCATCCTACCTACACGAGGATGGTGCCGGCCCACCACGTCACCGAGATCCGGCTCGTCGGGTGTCCGGACCCCAACCCGACCTACCGGCGCTTTTTCGACCCCGCGCGCGCGGTGCTACCGCCGAACGTGGATCTCATCGGCCGCACGTACGTGGGCGCCGTCCTGGACGAGCTACAGACGTGGCTGGAGCACGTCCCCCGCGACGCTCCCATTGGAGTCCTTTTCTCGGGCGGCGTGGACAGCGGCGCGGTGCTCCTGGCCCTCCACCACCAGCTCCTCGCCCTTGGACAGAGCCCGGCCCGGCTCAAGGCGTTCACCCTCTCGGTGGATGAGGACGCGCCGGACCTGAGGCAGGCAAGGGAGTTCCTGTGCCAGACGGGACTTGAGATGTTGGGCGAGGAGATCGGTGTGAAGGCCCGCGCCGTGGACCCGTTCCGGGCTGTGGAGGTGATCGAGGACTACAAGCCGCTGGATGTAGAGTGTGCGGCCGTGAATCTCGCCCTTATGCAGGGGATCCGGGATCGCTATCCCTCCTGGCGGCTCCTGGTGGACGGGGACGGCGGGGACGAGAACCTCAAGGACTACCCCATTGAGGAAAACCCGGAACTCACGATCCGCAGCGTGGTGAGCAACCGCATGCTTTACCAGGAAGGGTGGGGCGTGGACGCGATCAAGCACTCTCTCACCTACACAGGCGGGCTCAGCCGAGGGTGCGTTCGGGGCTATGCGCCGGCCCGGTTGTACGGCTTCAGGGTGTTCAGTCCCTACACGAGCCCACGGGTCGTCGCCGCGGCCGAGGCGATCCCCTTCGACATGCTCACCCGCGGTTCTCACGAAGCCCTTTATCGACTTAAGGGTGAGATCCTGGCCTCGGGGCTCCGGCAGACCACGGGGCTGGAACTGCCCGTTTTTCCGAAACGACGTTTCCAGCACGGGGTAGCCCCGCAGGGAACCGTCCGACGCCTCTTCCCCGGACCGGCCGGCCGGTACCGGAGCCACTTCCTGAGCCTATACGACCGCGGCTGAACCACGTTGGAAGCCGCCTATTCGACCCGTTGGATCCGGTCCCTTAGACCCTCCAAGGAGAGGGTGGAGCCGTTCGTCCCGCTGGGCCATTTCTGGGAGGAAGAGCGGACGGATGGCGGAACCTTGCCGACCCTCACCGTCTTTCTGGCCGGCGCTGAGTGTCCCTTCACCTGCATCTACTGTGACCTGTGGCGGAGAACATTGGAGGGGCCGACGCCTCCGGGTGCCCTTCCGGCACAGCTCCACCAGGCGCTGGAGGTGGAGACCGTGCCCCCGTCCGCCGCGGTCAAGCTCTACAACGCCAGTAACTTCTTCGACCCGCGGGCCGTCCCCCCCGCGGACGAGCCGGCACTTCTCGAGCTTCTGCGGCCGTTCGTGCGCGTGACCGTGGAGTCGCATCCGCGCTTAGTGGGCCGACACTGCCTCGAGTTTGCGTCCCGTCTTGAGGGACGGTTGGAGGTCGCCCTGGGGCTCGAGACCGTCCACCCCGAGGCGCTCCCTCGCCTGAACAAGCAGATGACCCTAGCCGACTTCGACCGTGCGGCTCGTGTCCTCCGATGCGCCGGCATCCCCATTCGGGCGTTCGTCCTCGTAGGCGCCCCGTTCGTGGCGCGTGAAGAGGCCGTGTACTGGGCGGTCTGCTCGGCCGAGTACGCGTACCAGCGAGGCGCGGGCCGGGTCAGCCTCATCCCCGTCCGCGGCGGGAACGGTGCCCTCGAGGTCCTGGATCGAGACGGGAAGTTCTTCCCTCCCTGCCTCGGCCAGCTTGAGGAAGCATTCGAACGGACCCTCGAGCTCGAGGGAGGGATCGCGCAGGTGGATCTGTGGGATGCCCACCTGTTCGCCTCGTGCGCCGCCTGCTCGACTGCCCGAATCGAGCGGCTGGCCAGGATGAACCTCACCGGCCAGCCCGAACCCCGACCCGGCTGTCCCGCGTGCGGCTGGAGCTGAAGCTATGGGGAGGTTCACGGTTGTGATCGTCGGTTCGGGCTTCGCCGGGAGCATCCTGGCCCGGGCCCTGAACCGGCAGGGTCACCGGGTCTTCCTATGCGAGCGCACGACGCATCCTCGCTTCGCCCTCGGCGAGTCGTCGACGCCCCTGGCGGCGCTCTGCCTGGAGCGTCTTGCCCGACGGTACGATCTGCCCGACCTCGCCTGCCTGGCGGCCTACGGGCGTTGGCTAGAGCACATGCCCGGGCTCCGCCGCGGCCTGAAGCGGGGCTTCACCTTCTACCTACACCGGCCCGGCGAGCCGTTTTCGAACGGCCCCTCGAACGAGCACCGTCTTCTGGTCGCCGCGAGCCGTTCCGATGCCGTAGCGGATTCACACTGGTTGCGGGAAGACGTGGATGCGTTCCTCGTCGAACGGGCGGTCGCCGAGGGGGTCGAATACCTCGACCACCTGGAGCTCGACCGGTGCGACAGGCGCACCGGCGGATTCTGCCTCCGAGGGCGGCGGCTAGGACGGGCCCTGCGGCTCGAGGCGGACTTTGTCGTGGATGGTTCCGGGGCGGGCGGCTTTCTGGCGAGCCGGCTCGGAATCCCTAGCCGGAACCGGACGCCCCTCCGGACCGACCTGCTGTACGGACACTTCGAGGCCGTGGAGTCGTTCCCCCAAGTCGCCGCTGCCCGGGGAGCCGAGTTCCCGTCGGGACCTTACCCGGACGAGCAGGCCGCCGTTCATCACCTGCTCGAGGAAGGGTGGATGTACGTCCTCCCCTTCGACCACGGGGTGGTGAGCGCCGGCTTCGTCCTGGATCGGAGCGGGGACCCTGCGTGGGTCGGGGCGCTGGACACCCTCGCCCCGGAGGAGGCGTGGTACCGGCTGCTGAGGAAGTATCCCACCCTGCTGGACCAGTTCGCCGAGGCCCGGCCTGTCCGGCCCATCGAACGGATTCGCGGGCTCCAGCGCCGTCTCCTGCGACCGGCGGGGGAGGGATGGACCCTCCTCCCTCATACGTATTGCTTCCTCAGTCCGTTGTTCTCCACCGGCATAGCGTGGAGTCTGCTGGCCGTAGAACGGCTCGCTCTAATGCTGGAGGCTGCGGCGAAGGAGGGGACGCGGTCACTAGACACCACTGCCTACGGCGCCATTCTGGACGCAGAAGCGAATCACCTCGGACGGCTCATCCCCGGTGCCTATCGCGTCCGCCGGGACTTCGACGTCTTCGTTGAGTACACGTTCCTGTACTTCGCCGCGGTGAGCTACGCGGAGGCGGCCCAGCGCCTCCTCCCCGAGCCCATAGGGCGAGAGACATGGGCCTGGCAGACGTTCCTCGGCGCCGACGACCCTGTCCTACGGGAGGCGCTCCGGTGGGCACTGGCGGCGATCGAGGATCGCTCGGGGCTCCCCGCTTCGTCCGGGAAACGCGAAGGATTCGCCGCCGGTATGCGTCGCGCCATCGCGGCGCGGAACGTGGCCGGCCTGGCCGATCCGCCACGTAACCGTCTTTACCCGGTCGATCTCGATGCTCTAGTCGCCGGCGCGGACAAGCTGGGGCTGAGCCCGGAGAGCATCCGAGCCGACCTGAGCTCGCTCCGGGGCGACTTCGAGATGGTTTCCCCAGACCCATCAGACCCATCAGGCATGGGTTCCTACACACTCGAACGCGAAGTTCCCAGGCGATCTTGAGGATCCGTTGATATGCCCGCGCGGAGAGGGCGGGGAGCTCAAGGGCGTCCGCGATCCGCCGCTCGCCCCCTGCGTCGAGCCGGCAAACTTCCTCCACCTCCCTCCGGCCACTCTCAAGGGCGCTACTCTCTGAGATCACACCCCACTACGAAGGGCCGTCAAGCGCTCGCAGAGCCCGCATTACCGCGCAGGCCGCACCATAGCCGTTGTCGATGTTGACCACGACCAGCCCGGGGGCACAGCTGGACAGGGCCGCCTTAAGGGCGGTGCGACCGCCTTCCGCCACTCCGTAGCCGGTCGACGTCGGCACTGCCACCACCAGCGCGGGGACGAGTCCGGCGAGGACGGTCGGCAGCGCCGCGTCCATCCCTGCCACCGCGATGGCGACGGGGAAGCGACGAATCTCGTCGACCCTATCCAGAAGGCGCCAGAGGCCAGCCACCCCCACGTCGTCCACCTCCACGCACGCGACCCCGTGGTAGCGGAGTGTCCGCACGGCCTCGCGGCAGACAGGGACGTCGGAGGTCCCGCCTGACACCACGGCCACGCGCGCAGCCTCCCGCGGTTCCGCGATCGCCCCGAAGTACGCGGTGTGGGACATGAGCTCGTAGTCCAGCTTCTCCGGGTACTCTGCAGCGAGAAGCACCGCGGTCGCGGGATCGAGCCGCGTGAGGAGCAGCATCCCTCCACGGCGGTCGGCATCATCGACGATCGCACGTAGCTGATCCTCGGTCTTCGAGTCGCAGAGGATCGCCTCATCGAACCCGAGTCGCCGAGCTCGCTCCCGGTCGGGCACGACGTGCTCGTCGAACCGGCGATGGATCCGTCGGATCTTAGCCATCGGGCGCCGCGCGCAGAAACGCGCTTCCCCTCCGGTACGGGGCGAACCTCACGGGTCGCCAGGTTCCCTCCTCCGTCGCCATCGCCTCGACCTGGCGAGCGAGCTTCGCGGGGACCTCGGCGCGAAGTCGCGATAGCGAGTCCGGATCCAGCTCGATGTCGATCGTCTCCTCCCGGACCCGGGCCCGGACAATCGACGCGGCAAGCGACTCCCGGATCGTTCGCTCCGCCCGATCGACGAACGCGAGAAGGTTCGCCTGGATCCGAATGCCAGTCTCGATGCGGCTGGAGAGGCAGGGGGCCGCGGGCAACTCCGCCAGATCCTGCAGCCCCAGCGCTCGGGAAATCCCCCGCACACCACTCTTGTCGATCTGCGCTTCCACGAAGGGGTGTCGCACGCCGTGTCGCCGTGCGGCCTCGAGACCGGGGCGATAATCATCGAGATCATCGAGGTTGGTGCCCGAAAGCATGATTCCGACGGTCGCACGCCGCATCGCCGAGTACAGGCTCTCCTTGCAGTAGAAGCAGCGGTTGGCGGGATTCGCCCGATATAGGGGGTCGTCGAACTCGCCGGCATCGAGGAGGCTGAGCCGCCACCCCTCTCGGTCGGCGTATCGGCGCACTCGTGCGGTCGCCGAGGGCGGGACCGCGGGCGAGACCGCGTGCATCATGGTGGCCCGGCTCCTCAGGACCCGCCCGGCAACCACGGAGAGCGTCATGCTGTCGACGCCTCCGCTCACGGCCACCGATGCCTCCTCCAGGCCGGCGAGGAGCGCCTCGAGGCGCCGCAGCGGTGTGAGGGAGTCATCCATCCGGTCGACCGCTGCCCTCGACACTCCGGCGGAGCCTCTCCCGGGCCGCTCGGCCGCCGGCCGCTCCGGCCAGGTCATCCATCTCCGCCTTGTCGGTCGAGGTGCCGTCGGGGCGCCGCGCTGTCTTCACATGCACGCGAACACCGTCAACGTCCTCCATCCGGCTATCTCGTGGAAGCACGGCTCGGGACACGATCTGCCACCGCACGCCAAGGGTGGAAGTCTCGACGAAACAGGCTTCGAGCACCGTCTCGAGAGCCGAGGGGCTCGCAATTATTCGCACGTGCATCCCGACGCGTCCCTTCTTCCCGAATACAGGCGCCTGTAGGACGTCGATGACGCCGGGTTCGCCCCGAAGGCGGTCGATCGCCACACCGAGATCCTCGGGTGTCTGATCGTCGAGCTCGAACTCGCAGACGGCGACTCGATCAGCGTCAGTCCCCTCCGGGCTTTCATCGAACGCCAGAACCCGCAGGACGTTCGAGATCCCGTTCAGGGTTCGGCTCCCAAAGCCGGTACCGCTTCTCCGGAGCGTGCGGGCGCCCGCTGGCGTTCCGAAATCAGGTGCCATGTGTCGAAGGATGGCTGCTCCGGTCGGGGTTACCCGCTCCCCGGGCACGCCATCTTGGACGCAAGGGAAGCCTTCGAGGAGTAAGACAGTCGCCGGAGCCGGTACCGGGAGCGGCCCGTGTGCGGACTCCACCCTTCCCGACCCAAGCGGGAGCGCTCCACACGACCACCCGCTGGGGCCCAGAGACTCGACCAGCCACGCCGCCGTTACGATATCCGTGATGGAATCCCACGCTCCCACCTCGTGGAACGTCACTGCCCCAGGAGCTACCCCGTGCACCCTTCCTTCCGCTTTTGCGAGGAGCTTGAAGATCGCCAGCGATCGATCCCGCACGCCGGGATCGAGTGCGACGTCGCTCAGGAAGGTCCGGATCTCCGAGAACGATCGATGTGGATGGGCTTCGGGTGAGGTGTGAACCAGGAATCGGGTCCCGGTCAGAGCGTCGTCACGTTGCGGCGTGATCTCAACCGTGGCGAGGGGCAAGAAACCCGCCGTCGAAAGAGCGGCCTCGAGATCGGCGAAGAGCTCCGGAAAGGCGTCGAGGAGCGCCGCTGCGAACATGTCGCCTGCGACACCTCCAACCGGGTCGAGCTGCAGGTGCATGCCCATTATTCTGCTTGGATCGCGTCCTGCCTGCTTAAGGAACACCAAACCGATTCCGGCAAGCGGCGCACCCGATCGTCAGTCAGCTGTCAAGCCCGGCGATTCGACACGTGCCGTAGGCGATGACGGACCGCCGAGGCCCGCGATCGTCCGGGCGATCTTCAGGATCCTGTGGTCCTAGCGGAGAGCCCGAAGCGTTCGACGGCACGCCGCAGCAGCTCTTCGCCGGGTCATCACGAAGCCACCCCAATGCCGTTCGACGATCCGCAGCGCACACTCAAATCACGTGGCCGGATACGGCCCTGGGACATCACCGCCACGAGCATCCCCGGTCGTTTCACGCTGATCGCCCGTCTGACCCCTCACTCCTGCGTTGCCTTTTTGCAATCTGACGATTAGGGGCTCGAAGTGGTGCGGCCAGCCGCTGCTAAGAACACTCGGCGATCACCTGAGAAGGCGGAGAGCGGAGCTGCAACTTAAGCAACGGCAAGTAGCTAACCTAATCGGCGTTCACAAGGACACGATCGCGAACTGGGAGCGCAACCGAACCGAGCCGGAGATCCGGTACCTGCCCGCGATCGTCGATTGCCTCGGCCACGTACCCAACATCGCAGGCGATGATTCTCCCGGTTCCTTCAGGCTGGCGGAGGCCGAATCGGGCGAGAACCTACCAGCTCGGCTCAGGCTGGCGCGGCAGCGCCTTGGGCTCTCGCAGCGGACACTAGCCGAGAGGCTCTGCGTGGACGAGTCGAGTGTTTGGGGGTGGGAGAACGGGCACCACCGGCCGATAAGGCGGCATCGCGAGCGGGTGGAGGCACTCGTGAAGTCGATCGCGGAGACGGGCGAACCGGTCGTCCGATCTCTCGTGTGATGTAGCGGCCCGGGGCTCGGCCCGACCAGGCCGACGCCGTGGCGCTCGCCCTCGGGGCGTTTGACGGGGCGGCGACGAGGGGCGACGCGGTGGGCGTGAGCCTCTGGAAGCATCACCGCTTCTGGAACGGCGCGCTGGGATCTTGCTCTGCATATGTTTGATGGCGTTTGCCCAACGAGCCCGATCCAAGGAAAACCCCGAGATGCAGGTGTTCTTCGCGGACGACTCAGCAACGCGCGGCGCCCGTGAGGGGATGGGGAAGCTCATCGCCTTCGGTGGTTTCTTCATGCCAATCGAGCATCTCGCCGCGGTCGAGACCACGGTAAACGAGATCTTGGAGGATACTGAGGTCCCCCTCGAAACCGAGGTCAAGTGGTCACCGCCACGCGGCAACTGAGGTCAAGTCCGAGATCTGCTGCAAAAGTTAACTTTGAGCTCCTCCGAGGCCGGA
>JBHHYJ010000049.1:0-22765 GCA_046757485.1 Gemmatimonadota bacterium | reverse complement strand
AAAAGTGTGACAGCCGAGGCCCGCCGGGAGCGTTCTCCGGGCTCACACTGCGTCCAAGTCCGTCACACTCTGCCGGAGATCGAGCACTCCCCCTGTGGGGACACTGGGAGAGGGAAATTTCGCTGGCGCTCAAGAGGGCCCGCGGGCCAGCGCCGCGGCTGAGATGCGGACGACGCTCACATTCCGATGACACCGGCGCGCGGCGCCACCAACGGACCGGACGCCCCTTATGCGACGGATCTACGTTCTGCGCGGCAGGTTCGAGCTCGAGTTCGAGGAGCCCGCGGATCCTGACGAGCAGCCTGCGAACACCGGTCAGGCAGAGTCGACCGGTACGCGCGAGGGGTTCGACCGGGAGCCCGATCCGACGCAGGAGGGAACGGGCGAGGTCGCGCGGAGCCCCGCCGTCAGCGCGACGGTCCGCTTCGGGAGCGCCACCGCCTCATCGCCGTTTCCCATCTCACCCGAAGAGGGACCCCAGGCCGAGGCGGCGACGGCCGTCACGCCGCGCACGGTCCGCATCGGACGCGGCGGCTCCGTGACGTTCGAGATCGCCCCGTTCCTTCAGGTGGCGATCTACGCACCGGGGACGAACCTGGCGGCGATCGAAGTCGGACCTGGCACGCTCGAGACCGTGAAGTTCGGCCCTTTCGAGCTGACGAGCTTCCGGATCAACGACCCCAGGGGAAGGCTGGCCTTGAGCCCCGAGCAGACCCAGAGAACGGTGACCTGGACGACGCCGGCCGGTACGTTCGATCAACCGGGGCGCTACCTGGCCGTCTGTACCTCGACCCCCCACTTCGTCTTCCACCGCATGTACGGCCGGGTGATCGTGGAATAGGTGGGTTCGCGAGCCGTCATATCGGGAGCGTCATCACTGCCAGCCACGCCCCGGATCCCAGCGAACCGCGGAGACGTGCCAGAGCCCGGGACTTCGTCTTCCGCACCCGCGCAGGGGGGATGGACCGGCGCCGGGCGAACGTGGCGCACGTGTCCCCGTCCCAGAAACAGGCCCGAATGACGGCCCGCTGAGGCGGTGTCAGCTGGCGCAGGGCTCTTTCGATAGTCCGGCTCCGCTGGTACGCGATCGCTGCGTCCAGGGCTGTGGCCCGTTCGTGGGAGTTGGAGCCCCCGCGGAATCCGTTCCCGTTGCCGCGGCCGTTACTCGAGATCCTTCGGGACCCGAGCACGTCACCGGTCCTGTACCTGCGGGCGTGCAGGTCCGAAATCACGTGCCGGGCGATCCCGAAAACGTAGGCCGGGAGGTCCACCGCGCGGCTTTCCGCGCTCCGGAGGACAGCGAGGGCCTGGAGCAGGGTCTCCTGTACCGCGTCCTCGGCGTCCTCCCGGTTCCCGAGAGCGGCGTAGGAGAAGCGGTACAGACCCGGGCGAAGGTCGCACAGCGCCTCGAGAGATCGGCACGTACTCTCGCCGTGATCGCGCTCGGAAGTCGATCCCATCGGCTCCTCGGAGGATCTGGCCCAGGGGTCGCGCATCGTACAGCTGGTGCCGCTCTCGGCTCAGATGACGGGGGCCGCCACGCTCCAGGCAGCGGTCGGAGCTTCGCCTGACGGTGCGTCCGGAAAGCCCCTTGCACATGGGCAGGAATTGCCCATTCCGCGGCGCGGGGTTCTTTTGGTGAGGCACCTCGCTCGATCCTGCGCAGCAAGTGAGGCCGTGTGGCAGGCAACCGGCCGTGCGACGTCCCCTTTCACGTGATCCTCGGAAGCGGCCGCACGATGGTCGTCGCGGGCGGCATCCATCTCGACCATGCCTACCTGCGGCCCTGGCTCGACCCGCTCGCCGAGACGGTTCGCCTGGTCTACTACGACCATCGCGGCACCGGAAGGTCGGCCGACGGAAGCGACCCCTCAGAACTGGGACATTCCGTGTGGCTGGAGGACATCGAGAGGCTCCGCACCGCCGTGGGAGCGGACCGCATCGTCCTGTTCGGGCACTCCTACGGCGGGTTCCTGGCCCAGGAATATGCCCTCGCGCACCCTGATTGGCTGGAAGGACTCATTCTGTGCTCGACGGCGCCGGCTCTCGATTATCCCGAGGTCGTCATGGCGAACGCGGAGGCCGCCGGGTCACCCGAGATCGTTGAGGCGGTGAGGCAGGTGTTCAGCGTGCCGGTAGCTGATGATTCCGCGCTACACCGGCTGTGGACTACTCTCCTTCCTCTTTATTTCCACCGCTACGACGCCGAGGTGGCAGCCGAGACAGCTCGCCGCTCCACGTACAGCGCCGCGGCGTTCAACCGGGCGTTCTTCGAATGTCTGCCCGATTTTTGCATGGTTGGTCGCCTGAACGGCTTACAGCTACCGGCCTTGCTCCTCGTCGGAAGGTACGACTGGATCTGCCCGCCCGAGCAGGGGGCCATGAGGATTCAGCGGGAACTACCGCACGCCGAGCTTGTCGTCTTCGAGGAGAGCGGACACTTCCCGTTCATCGAGGAGCGCGAGCGGTTCGTTTCGACCGTGGCCCGCTGGGTCGACTCCCTGCCAGGAGGATAACGTCATCGCGGACCTCAACCTGTCGGGCTCGGACGCCACCCGCTTCGAGCGCTGCATGCGGGCGCTGCTCTCCCCGCTGGAGCACGAGCGCCCGGACGCGTGGCGGGCGACAGTCAACCGGGCGATCAAGCCGCTTCTCGCGGCCGACATGGCCACGTTCCAGCTGCCCTACCCGCGACTGGAGCTGCTGATCTCTGACGAAGTCGACGCGGCGCATCTGCGCCGGTACCTGCCCACACTCGACGACCGGGACCCGAGGTTCTCCGTCCCTACGCTGGAGAAGACGGCCGAACTCGGGGTCTGCAACCGACGGATGCTCTGGAGAGACGACCTCGAGGACTACTACCGGAGCTCCTACTACAACGAGTTCATCGTCCCGTGCCGGGCTTTCGACATGCTCTGCGCCTCCACGCGGCTGGAGGGCGCAAAACTGCCCGCCATGCTGTACCTGCATCACTCGAAGCGGAACGGGCCCCGGTTCGGCGGTCGAGGGGTGCACCTCCTCCGACTCCTCTATCCCGCTTTCGAGGCGGGCGTGGGGATCTTTCAGCGCTTCCACGCGCACCGATCGCAGCTGTTTGCCACGCTGGACAAGCTGGGGGACTGCGTCTGTGTCTTCGACATGGACGCGAGGCTGCTGCACCGCAATGCGGCCTATCTGAAGCTGTCCCTCACCGATCTGGAGGCCGAGGTCGTGGCGGTCGCGGCCCGCGAACTGGCACGGAGTCTTTCCGCGCTCTGCACGGCCCGTCGGCCCCGGGGCGGTCCGGAGCCTTCCGGCGTCGCCCGCAAAGTGTGGGTCGGGTCACGAACCTTTATGCTCGAGGGATCGCTGCTGGAGAGGGCGGCGAGCGGCCTCCATCCGTCGGTGATCGTTACGGTGCACGTAGAGGATCGGCTCCCCCTCTCGTCCCCGGCCGCACCTTCATCCGCCGGCTTTCCCCAAGGAACCGGCGTACGGGCGGACTTCGCGGAGCGGTTCGATCTGACCCCCAGAGAGGCAGAGGTGGCCTTCCTGCTGGCCCGCCGTCTCACGAACCGGGAACTCGCGGCGCGGCTCGGCATCAGCGAGCACACCGCCCGTCATCACACCGAACGCGTACTCCTCAAGCTAGACATCCACTCCCGGCGCCAGGTGGCGGCGAAGCTCGCGGCGCAGGGGGAGGCGGCTCAGAACTCCATCTGAAGCCCGAGCCTCAAGGTCATGGGAGGTTGATGGCGTAGCGCCGCCCCGAAGTTCGGGTTCGGGGCGACCTGGTTCGCAACGAGGACCTCGTACGGTTCGGTGAGCGCAGCCAGCGGCCCGAGCGCCGGATCCACCCCCCGGAATCGCGTCTGATCGACGTCCACGACCCGGCGGGGGTTGCCGACGTGGAGGAGATCGAGGACGAGTCGGCTCGCCCCTCCTCTCCCCAGCAGCCTGGCGACCCTGTAGCTGAGCCGGAGATTCACATCCCAGATCGAGGGCATCCGGCCGGCCGAGCCCCGTTTCGTGAGAAACAGGGGCCGGAAGAGGAACCCGGTGGAGCCCAACTCGCTCAACGGCGTGCCACTCTGCCAGGTGAGGAACGCCCCCGCGTCCAGCCCGAAGCTGAGGTCGTACGCACCGGTGAGCTTGAAGACGTGCGGCCGGTCGTTCGGCAGGAGACCCGAGCTGTTTGGGGCCTGGCTCGCCAGCTCCACGAGGAACGGGATGCCCGGAAACGCATTGCGGGTGTCCAGGTCGTATTGTCCCGTGTAGTTCCCGGTCGTCCGAGAAAGCACGTAGGCGGCCGATACATCCCAGGGATCGGCACGGCGCGAGAGCGTCAGGGTGAGCGCTCGATAGTCCCGTTTCCCCGGGGGTAGGAACGACAGCGGCCCTTTCCCGCGTGTGCCCATGCGGGGCTCGGGACCTCCGGGCCCGAAGGCGAAGCCGCTGGCGAAGGCACCCCTCAGGCTCCGATAGGTCCCGCGCACGCCCAGCACCCAGCTTCGTTTCAGAACCCGCTCGTACCCGAGCACGAACTCGTCGACGTGGTCGCCCGAGATCCCCGGAACCTTCTTCACCGCCGGACAGCACGGATCCACGATGGTCTGCTCGAACAGAACCGAATCCGGATCCGCGCGCGGGTCCACGTCGGAGATGCGCAGGCGCTGGTCGTTCTGTGAGTGGGCGATCGTGAAGGCGCTCAGGGGGAGCCGCTGGTAGAAGCGGCCGTAATGGGCGAACAGCTTCTGGACGCCTGGATCGCCGGGCAGGAAGATGAGGCCGACCCGCGGCTGCCACTGCTTCGTAAACGCCTGAGCGACGGAGTCGCCGGCCGCGAAGAAGTACTGACCATCCCACCGGAGACCGGCGTTCAGGCGAACGCGCTCCGATATCCGCCAGGAGTCCTGAAGGTAGACGGTCGGCATACGGCCATGCGTCCTGTTGACGTTGCGGACGGCGGACGTCGTGTACAGCGCGCCATCGAACTCAATGATGCCCGGTTCGGTGAAGATCTCGCTCTTGTTCACCCGGTTGGCCTGGTACTCGAACCCTCCCTTCAGCGCATGGGAACCCCGGGCCCAGGAGGCGCTGAACTGGAGGGAGTTCCGGCGGCTTCCGATATCGACGCGCTGCCCGAGGCCCCCCGACCACACGCCGGTCCTCCGATCGATGAAAAGCGGCTCCGTGCTCGCCCTGGAGGTCGCACCGACCTCGTCTTCCGCACGGTTGTGCCGATCGAGTTTGGCCTCTAGGGTGAGGTCGCTACGGACTCGGAAGACGCCGTGCAGCGACAGGTTGACCCCGCCCTCGGAGCGCCGCCCCAGGAAAGGATCCTTGTTCGAAAGCGCGCTGGGCGATCCGAAGGGACCGCTGAACCCCAGTGGCCCGACGCGCCGGTGCGTGCTGGGGTCGCCGAATGCGGCAAAGGTGAGATCCGCACCATCGGCCGGCTTCCAATTCAGCTTCCCCGCGAACTGGTGAACGGTTCGGCGGTCCCCCTGCGGACCGAAACCCGGGATCTCGAC
Organism: Gemmatimonadota bacterium; assembly: GCA_046757485.1. Lineage (GTDB taxonomy): Bacteria > Gemmatimonadota > Gemmatimonadetes > Palauibacterales > Palauibacteraceae > JBHHYJ01. The sequence goes on along the minus strand of JBHHYJ010000049.1, from coordinate 17,252 downwards.
ATCCTGGCGGTCGATCCGCGGGTTGTAGGCGGTCGAGAACCAGAGACGGTCACGGATCACCGGCCCGCTGGCACGGAACCCGGCGTCGAAGGAGGAAAAGTCCTCCACCTGAAGATCCGCCACGCCGGGCCTCTGCCGGCCAGCCAGATCGCTCCTGGAGAGATAGCCGAATGCTCGGAAGTCGAACTCGTTCGTCCCGGTGTACGTCACCGCGTTCACGATCGTTCCGAGTGCGCCTCCGTACTCCGCCTCGTAGCCGCCCTGCCGGACCTGGATCTCCTCGATGAAGTTGTAGGGCAGACGAGTGCCGGTCGCGGCCTTGTAGGGCGCGGTCACCGCCACGCCGTCCACGAAGAGCTGATTCTCCAGCCCGGTGGCTCCAGACCCGTTGGTCTCATCCCCGAGGAAGCTCTGGTTGATCTGCGGCAGGAGAGTCGTGATCGACTTGTAGTCGCGCTCCGTGGGGAGGCGCTCAAACGTCGCCCGCCGCAGCGATGCGCCGATGGAGGTGGAGACAATCTCCAGCCCCGATGGGGGGATCTCGACGACGAGCGGCGCGAGCTCCACCGCCGCCTCGGACAAGACAAGATCACCGAGGGCCGTCGCCGCACCCAGGTGCACCTCGACCGCCTGGACGACGAGGCTCCGGTAACCGGGCAGCTCGAGACGCAGGGAGTATGTGCCAACGGGAAGCGCGGGCACCAGAAAGAGCCCGTGCGCGTTGGATCTGACCCGCAACGGGCCCTGGAGACGCGAACTCACCGCCCTCACCTGTACGGAGCTCAGCGGCGCTCCCGACTCGTCCACCACCCTGCCTTCGAGGGCCCCGCCGAGATCCTGAGCCCCGGCGGCTGAAACGGCGCATCCAAGCAGGAGTCCGGCCACACCGATGGAGGTCACCCTTCTCGGAAGGCCGTCCGGGCCAGGCACCCGCAGAGTGCTGCAGGACCCCGCGGCACTTCGCACAGGAGGCGGGCAAAGCGAACGAGAGCGACGCTCGTCCGAGAGCAATGGCATGATGCCTGGAGAAGCTAGGCGCGGGCATCCCGCGCGGGGAAATGGAGTCTCGAGAGCGATTGGTCAAAACATCAAATAGACCGGTCGGTCTGTCAAGCGCCCGGTGTCCCGCCAACTCGTCGGCAACGGAACCCTTTTCCACCAGCAGAGTATTCCCGATTCTCCGGCCAGCTGGCCAAACTACGACCTGACCAAACCCCAGCGAGGACAGTGCCCAGGACCAGCAGCTCCAGGGTGCAGCTCGTCGAGGCGGCGAAGGAGCTGTTCCACCTCCGCGGCTACACCGCTGTCGGTGTGAACGACATCTGCCGCCAGGCCGGCGTGCAGAAGGGGAGTCTCTACCACTTCTTCGACACGAAGCGCGATCTGGCGCTGGCCGCGGTGGAAGCTCACTGGGACAGCTACCGGCTGGAGTTGCTGGAGCCCGCCTTCGCGGAGGATGTTCCCCCGTTCGATCGAATTCGCCGCCTGTTCCGGATGGTGCGGACGTATCAGGAGTCAGGCCGAGATGAGAACGGTCAGATTCGCGGCTGCCCGTTCGCGAACCTCGCGCTGGAGATGAGCACCCTGGACCCACTCCTCCGCCGTCGCCTGGAGGAGATCTTCGACGGAATCGCCACCTATTTCGCGGCGACGCTCCGGGAAGCGTACGGCAGGAGGGAGGCCCGGGAAGCCAAGATTCAGCACAAGGCCCGGGAGCTCGTCGCCTATCACCAGGGAGTCGTACTTCTGGCAAAGGCGAGAAACCAGGCCAGGCTCATCGACGACCTGGCGGAGGGGGCGGTCCAGCTCGCCACGGCGGCCTGAGCCTCCCTCTCCGATTCGTTTCCATCGGGGCGCCCGGATTCGAACCGGGGACCTGTTGCTCCCAAAGCAACCGCGCTACCGGACTGCGCCACGCCCCGTACGCAGAATCTGTCCAGCCACCCTCCCCGCCGCTACCGGAAGCAGGCGCCTGGCCGACCTACCGGGAGCTGCATGGAGTTCCGACCAGCGCCGGACCGCGAGGGCTTGGGCTTGCTACCGAGCGCCGCTCCGCGTGGGCCGCTGGAGTTCCTCGACGGGCTTCTATCCCCCTCCCTCCACGAGAGCCTCCACCCACGGCCGCAGCCCGCGGATCGCCTCCGCCCGGTGGCTGTGCTCCCGCTTCACGGCCGGAGGGAGCTCGGCGAAGGTGCCCCCGGCGGGCGGATAGTAGAAGAGGGGGTCGTACCCGAACCCTCCCTTGCCCCGTGGCTCGGCGGTGATCCGACCGCGGACGCGGCCCTCGACCATGAACGGGTCTCCCCGCGCCACGCCTGCCAGCGCGCACCGGTACTCCGCTCCCCGCTCCTCCTCGGGCACTCGCCCGAGGCGTTCGAGCAGGTACCGGTTGTTCGCCGCATCCCGGCCCCAGCGGGCCGCGAGCTCCTCGGGGGCGAAGCGCTTCGTGCGCACCCCGGGTTCCCCCCCGAGCGCATCCACGCACAGGCCGGAGTCGTCCGCGATCGCGGGCAGCCCGGTGAGCCGATGGAAGTACCGGGCCTTGGCGGCGGCGTTCTCGGCGAACGTCTCGAAGCGCTCCAGCTCCTCCTCCGCCGCCGTGGGCTCCAGTTCGAGGTCGGCGAGCGAGACGACATCCACCGGCAGGTCGCCCAGGAGCGTCCTGAGCTCGGCGAGCTTGGGGACGCTGCGGGTGGCGACGAGGATACGACAACGGCCGCGGTTCATCGGTGCCCGCGGGCTCGGTCTCCGATCCGCGGGTCCTTTACGCATGCCGCCGTGCTCGCGCCCCGATCCGCAGGTTTCCTCACGGGCATTCGGCGGACCGACACGGCCCCGCGCCACCGGGCGCGTCGGTGCGCGACTACCGGCTCATTCCTCCGCCCACAGGACGCTGCTCTTCAGCCGGCCCGAGAGGGCCGGGTGGACCTTCCACATGTACGTCCCCATGGCGGCCGCGGCGAGCAGGTTGCCGACCATCACGGACCACCAGGCGAGCGCCTGGAGCACCCAGCGGCCGAGGATGGCGACGAGGGCCACGAAGAAGACCTCGAAGACGACGAAGAGGATGAGGAGCCCGAAGATGAGCGGCGGGTGCCGTTCCACCCCCTCGGTGAGTCCGGAGAGCATCATCCCGAAGAGGACGAAGGCGGCGAAGTGGACGAGCGAGTAGCCGAAGACCGTCCCCGGGGTGATCGCCACGTTCGCCGGGCCGCCCCCCCGGAACAGCACGGTCCCCAGCGCCGCGGGGGTGAAGAGCGGGTCCCGGAGCAGGGTGTCTATGACGAGGAACCAGGTGGCGACCACGACGGCTCCGAGGAGACCCGCGACGAGCCCGTGCCGGGTCACGGGATGGGCCTCGAGAAAGCTCAAGAAGCCGGTGATCCCCGGCTCCGAGCTGGCCGCGTGCAGGGTGGCGAAGATCGTCAGCCCGGCGAGCGCGTTGCCGAAGAAGACGGCCGGCCAGGCGGGCGCCCGCAGCACGCCCTCCGGCCCGGTGATGATCAGCCCGCCGTAGAAGAGCACGGAGCAGGCGAACAGCCCGTAGGCGGCGCCGATCAGCGGGTTCGGGGGCACCCCGCACCGGATGAGGGCGACGGCCAGGACGCCGAGCAGGGCCCACACGAGGTAGTGGAGGACCGTGTAGACGGCGATCACCCCCACGGTCGGGGAGAGCTCCCGGTCGAGGAGGGCCCCCAGCAGGTAGGCCGGCGTTCGGAGCGCCTCCCCCCTTCCCAGGTCGTAGAAGTAGAACAGGACCACCAGCACCGTTCCGGCCAGCAGCCCCGCCAGCATTCCGTTTCGGACCGAACCCTTCGCCAGGCTCACGATTCCCTCACGGCAGCTTGTCCAGGGTGAGCAGCAGCAGCAGCAGAGGAAGATAGAGGATCGAGGCGTGGAAAAGGCGCCGGGCGCTCGCGGCGGCCGGCCGGCGGGAGAAGACGGCGGCTCTCGCCAGGAAGAGGATCCCCAGCCCCAGGGCGGCCCAGAAGTACGCGGCTCCCGCCATGCCGATGGCGGCGGGAAGCAGGCTCACCGGAAGGAGGGTGAGCGCGTAGACGAGAGTCTGGTGCCGGGTCGAGAGTCCCTCGGGATCTCCGACGGAGAGCATCGGCAGCCCGGCCCGCCGGTAGTCCTCCCGGAGGAGCCACGCCAGCGCCAGGAAGTGGGGGAGCTGCCAGAAGAACAGGATCCCGAACAGCGCCCACGCCTCGCCTCCCAGCTCCCCTCGCGCCGCGACCCAGCCCCCGGCGATCGGCAGGGCGCCCGGAATCGCGCCCACCAGGGTCGCCAGGGAGTGGATCCGCTTGAGCGGCGTGTACGCCAGGTCGTAGACGAGGAACGCCGCGGCCGCGAGAAGCGCGGTGGGGAGGTTCACCGCCAGGAACAGGTAGAGCACGCCCGCCGCCGCCAGGGCGCCGGCGAAAACGCCGGCGGACCGAGGTGCGAGCCGGCCGGCCGGCAAAGGCCGCCCCCGCGTGCGCGCCATGCGCCCGTCCACCTCCCGCTCCAGCACCTGGTTCATGGCGCTCGTGCCCGCCGCCACGAGCGCCGTCCCGAGCAGGGTGTGAAGGAGCAGGCCCCATTCGACCGCGCCGAGGGAGCCGAGATAGAATCCCGCCGCGGCGGTCACCAGGACGAGAGCGGTGATTCGGGGCTTCGTGAGCTCCAGGTAATCTCCGAGCCGCGGGAGGGAGAGGCGAAGACGGGTGCCGAGGGCCGCCTGCACGCGGATGGCCGTCATCGGCTGCTAGTACTCGGTCAGGATCGCCAGCACCATGATCACGGCCAGCGGGAGCGGGGCCAGGGCCACCAGCCTCAGGCGGTTCGGCTCGAACCGCAGGTGCATGTAGTAGAGGGCGACCAGAAGCGCCTTCCAGATCGCCATCCCGAGGAGGAGAAGGAGGATCACGTGCCTCGGCAGGTGGCTGACGAACGCCACCGCCACCTCCGCCACGGTGAGGACGAAGAGCCCGAACCAGACGGCCATGTAGTTCGGCTGCCGGTGGGTCTCCGCCGCCGGCGCTCCGGGGGAGCCGTCCTCCGCCGTCCGGCCGCCGGTGAACGTGCCCCGCGCGCTTGCGGGCCCCTCTGGCGAGCCGCCGACCGATCCCTCCCCCGGGGTTTCCGTCTCCCTCATGTCGTGCTCCCTTCCTCGTCGAGTTCCCTTCCCCGCCGATCCCGCCGCTCAGATAAGATAGACGATCGTGAACAGGATGATCCACACGAGGTCCACGAAGTGCCAGTAGAGGCCCAGCACCTCGATCCCCTGGTAGTTCTGTGCTCCCCATCTCCCGCGAAACGCCTGGATCGTGGCCCACCCCATACAGACGACTCCGCAGAAGACGTGGAAGCCGTGGAAGCCGGTCATCGTGTAGAAGGTGGAGCCGTACAGGCCGGCGGCCGGGGTGAACCCCTCCTTCACGAGCTGCGTGTACTCGTACCCCTGAATCCCGAGGAAGACGGCCCCCAGGAGGAACGTCCCCAGCAGAAAGAGGCGGATCCCACGCTGATCCCCCCGCTCCGCCGCCGCAAACGCCTTCACCATGGTGACGGAGCTGCAGATGAGGATGAACGTGTTGACCGCGGTCACCGGCACGTTCAGCACCTCGCCGGGCAGCGGCCAGCTCTCGGAGGCACCGAACCGGAGGACGATGTAGGAGCCGATGAGCCCGGAGAAGAACATCACCTCCGAGCACAGGAATACCCACATCCCCACCTTCTTCGTGTAGACGCCGAGCCCTGTTTCCGGCGCCCGTGGGCTCAGCGCCGCCGCCTGCGCGCTCATCCGCTCCCTCCCTCGCTTCCGTCTGGTGGCATCATCCCTCCTGTCGATCGTGAGAGGCTCGTGGCGTCCTCGAGCCGATCCGTCCCACCGGGCCGAGGCCCGTTCAAGCGGCGCCGCTCATCGCGTGGCCCTCGGGCGACGGCGAGACGACGTCGGGGCGCTCGTTCTGGGCCAGCCAGTCCTTCTCCACCTCCGGATGGCTGTACTCGTATGGCCCGTGGTAGACCACCGGGACCTCTTTCCAGTTGCCGTGCTTCGGCGGCGAAGGCGTCTGCCACTCCAGCGTGCAGGCGTTCCACGGGTTCGCCTCGGCGCGCCGTCCACGGAAGAGGCTCCACACGAAGTTCGCCAGGAAGAGCAGCCCGCTCAGGAAAAGGCCGAACGCGGCCACTGTCACGAGCCGGTTCGTGTCCTCGATCCCCTGGAGGTGGGCGTAGCCCGTCGGGTCGTACAGCCGCCGCATCATCCCCTTCATCCCCAGCCCGTGCATCGGGAAGAAGGTGACGTTGAAGAAGAGGAAGGTGAGGGCGAAGTGGACCTTGCCCAGCTTCTCGCTCATCAGGCGGCCGAACATCTTCGGGAACCAGTAGTAGATGGCGCCGAAGATGGCGAACAGGCTGCCACCGAAGAGGACGTAGTGGATGTGGGCCACGATGAAGTACGTGTCGTGGATGTAGATGTCCACCGGCGTCGCGGCCATGTAGATCCCGCTCAGCCCGCCGATCACGAACATCATCACGAAGCCGACGGCGAACAGCATCGGGGTGTGCAGATGCAGGTTCCCCCGCCACATCGTCCCCATCCAGTTGAACGTCTTGATCGCCGATGGGACGGCGATCACCAGGGTGGAGATCATGAAGCTCGTCCCGAGCGTCGGGTTCATGCCGCTCTGGAACATGTGGTGCCCCCACACGATGAAGCCGAGGAAGGCGATCCCCACGATCGCGAGGACCATGGCGTGGTACCCGAAGATCGGCTTCCGCGAGCCGGTGGCGATGATCTCCGAGGTGAAACCCATCGCCGGGAGGATGAGGATGTAGACCTCCGGATGGCCGAAGTACCAGAAGAGGTGTTGCCACAGGAGCGGCTGGCCGCCGGTGCTCGGCACGAAGAAGTGGGTGCCGATCGTCTGGTCGAAGAGGAGCATGATGAGTGCCGCGGAGAGGACCGGCATCGCCAGGAGCGCCAGGATCGCCGTGACGAAGAGGGCCCAAACGCTCAACGGCAGCCGGAACCACGTCATCCCGGGGGCCCGCATGTTCACCACCGTCGTGATGTAGTTCACCGAGCCCAGGATCGAGGATAGCCCCAGGAGCACGAGGCTCACGCACCACATCTGCTGACCCAGGTGCACGCCGCTCGCCTCCGGGAGCGCGCTCAGGGGCGCGTACGCGGTCCACCCCGCCCCGGCCGCCCCACCGGTCACCGCCAGGCTGGCCAGCATGATGAGCCCCGACGGGATCATCAGCCAGAACGAGACCATGTTCAGCCTCGGGAACGCCATGTCGTTCGTCCCCACCTGGAGCGGGATGAGGTAGTTCGCGTACACGCCGACCAACAGCGGCATGATGGCGAAGAAGACCATGAACGTCCCGTGCATGGTGACGAGAGAGTTGTAGAACTCCGGGAGCATGATCCCGTCCGGGGCCAGCGTGTCGGGCAGGCCCCCACCCCCCGGGATCCCCCGGCCCGGCCAGGCGAGCTGGTAGCGGATCAGCATCGCCAGCAGCCCCCCGATGAGGAGGAACAAGAGGCTCAGGAAGAGGAACTGGATGGCGATGATCTTGTGGTCGGTCGAGAAGATGTACTTCCGGATGAACGGAAGCTCGTGCTCCTCCCTGAGGATCGGCTGCCCGGTCGCTTCTGCTACGATCGTCGCCATGTGTGCCCTTTCTTCCCTCCGGTTTCCCCGCCGTGCCGCGATCCGTCTCCTCCGGTCCCCGCCCTGCGGAAGGCGGGAGTCACGACTCGGAGGCCCGCTCCCGCATCCAGCTCCGGTACTCCCCCGGCTCGTGCACCGTCACCCGGGCCCGCATGCGGTAGTGCCCCAGCCCGCACAGCTCGGCGCACCCGATCTCGAGGTCTCCGGTCTCCGTCGCCTCGAACCACACGGAGGTCTCCATTCCCGGGACGGCGTCCTGCTTTACCCGGAGCTCGGGGATGAAGAAGGAGTGGATCACGTCCTCGGAGCTCAGACGCACGATGACCGGCTCGCCAGCCGGGATGTGGAACTGATTCCGGATCGTGAAGTCGTCCTCGTTGCCCGGGATCTCATCGGGGCCCGGGTACGTCACGTTCCACTCGAACTGCTTCGCCCGCACGTCGAGGGTGAGCGCCCCTTCCGGGAAGGAGTCGGCACTCCGGATCCCCGTCCAGATCCGCCCGCTGTAGATCCCCAGGAAGACCATCGTGACCGCCGGCACGGCCGTCCAGACCACCTCCAGCCGCTTGCTCCCGTGGGTGTACCGCGCCCTGCTCCCCTCGCGCCGCCGGTACCGGATCAGGAACCAGACGATCCCGATCTCCACCAGGAGGAAGGCGATTCCCGTGATCACCACGATGATCCAGAACAGCCTGTCGATCGCCACGCCCTGGGTCGACAGGTTCGGTGGCAGCGACCAGTCCACGGCTTCTCCTAGGCTAGAGTGAACGGAGATGCCCCACGGCATTGCCCCGGTCTGCTATGGCGTCGCTCCGGCGTTCCGCGGGGTCGCCCGGTGTCCTACGGCGTCACCCCCGCGTCCGACCGCGAACCGCCAGCGAGGTGCGCTCCCGCCTCCTCGTGCCGCACGATGAGCGGCTCGCCCAGGGGCACCACGGCTCCCCGGGCCATGTCCGCGCTGTACGTGAACGACACCTCGGCCGTCTCGGACGCCCCCACGCTCACGTTCTGCGTCTGGGTGCCGTACGTCTCGTGCCACGCCTCGATCACGTACTCACCGGGCGGGAGGTTCGGAATCTCGAACGTCCCGTCCGCCCCGGCCACCGCGAAGTACGGATGGGGGAGAACGCCGACGTACGCCTGCATCCACCCGTGCACGTCGCACTGCACCGGGATCATCACCTCGGGGGCCCGGAACTCCCGCGTGCTCTCCATCCCCGCCCGGGGCTGGCTGATGTTGAAGCCCCGGTTCACCGCCGGCTTCGCGTTGATGTTGTGCAGCAGGTCGTCGCTGTTCAGGATCGCCAGCGGCTGGCCCACCTGAACCCCGAGCACGTGGGGGTGGTAGCGGCACGCCACCTGGTCGAGGGTCGCCGCTTCCGAGGGCGCGGGGAACTCCTGGCTCAGCCCCTCCTTCACGTACACGAAGACGTTCGCCAGGCGACCGTCGTTCACGACGACCTCCTGCGTCCTCGGGCCCTCGGGCCCGTACGCCTCCACGCAGCTCGGCTCCTCCGCCATATCGATCGGCTGCGCTGCCGGCGGCGTTCCCTCGAACGAGACGGTGCCGCGGACGGTGGCCGCGGTGGCCGGGTCCACGATCGGCGCCGCCGCCTCGGCCGCCGCCTCGGGCTCCCCACCCCCAGCCGCCCCGCCTTCCTCCCCGCCCCCGCACCCGACCGCCACGAGAACGGCCGCCAACAGGCCGGTAAAACGCTTCCAGGAATCGTCGGTCATCTCATCCTCCCTGCATGAATCGTCTCTCGGCCAGGATCGACCGAGCTCCCCGGCGGGCGCCTTCGACCCTCGCCCTGCCGGTGCTTCCCGCCCCACGCCTCGGCTCTCAGACCTCCCACCGTCCCCGGGCCCGCCGCACGGCCACAAGGCCGAGGCCTCCGGTGAAGAGCGCGGCCAACAGCGGCGCCAGAAAGAGCATCGCAGAGCCGGCTTCCTCCAGGAAGATGTAGTACCAGCTGGAGATCGAGCCGCGCCGGCCTTCTTCCCCGCTCGACCCGTCCCAGGCGAAGAACGCGGCCGGGATCGGGACCCCCTCGGCGAAGCTCGGCCCCTCACCCTCGCTCGCCAGCGACCGCCGGAAGAGGAGCCGCCACTCCCCGTCCGCGTACGTCGCCGCCCCCGTCAAGCCGGTGCTCCCCACGGCGGTCACGGAGCCCAACCCGGCGGCCTGGCCCTCCGACACCCCCACCCCGCTCGTCCATCTCCACAGGCCCACCGGCTGCCGGGGGCTTCCCATGAGGAAGTAGGGACGCTCGTTCCCCTCGGGGACGCGGAGCGGGAACTGCACCGCGAAGGCATCCGGCAGCGGCGCGGTGGGAATCGGCTCGCCGTCGGCGTACAGCGTGGCCGCCACCTTCTCCTGCCACTCGTCCCATGCGGGGTCCGGGCTCCGTGAAGGATCGTGCCACACGAGCCGCAGCACCAGCTCCGTGCCGTCGTGCACGCCCTGCACCCACACCCCGTCCACCGTCGGGGCGAAGAGGCGAGGAGTGCGGATGACCTGTCCCACGAGGGGAAAGTACACGGCCTCGACCTCGGCCCACCGTGGGTCGTCCGGTTCCACGGGAAGCTCGGCCTCCCAGCGCCGCACCCGCACGACCTCCCGAACCGGGGGCTGCGTGGTCGGGGCGAGACTGTTCACGTAGTGGGCGAGATACCAGATGTCATCTTCCGTTACGATTTCTGCTTGCACGGCTTCAACGGCCGACGGCATGGGCGTCCCGTCGAGCCCCGTGAGGATCCGGGCGTGGATCTGCTCGACCCCGCCTCCCCCGTTGAAGAACCATGGCTCCGTCAGGTCCGCGGCCCGGATCGGCAGCTCGCGCCAGTCCTCCAGGGTCGGGGCGGAGGATCCGTCGCCGCGGCCGGCCGTGCCGTGACACTTGAAGCACTCGAGCACCTCGTACACCTGCCGGCCGCGCTCCAGCGCATCGCCCCCGCTCCCGGGGTCGGAGCTGAACGTCAGCGGCTCGGGAGCGGGGCCCTCGAAGAACCGAGAAAGGCTCTTGATATAGCCGATGACCGCCTCCCGCTCGCCGCTGCTCAGGTTCAGCCAGCCCGGCATCGTCGTGCCCGGCAGGCCGTCCCGGAGAACGCGGCGGAGATCCTCGTCCGTCGGGAGCTCACCGCTTCCCGTGGTCCGAACCTGGTAGCGGGCGGCCGTGAAGTCGCGGGGTCGGGGCAGCATCCGGTCCGCCGCCGGCCCGTCCCCCCTCCCCTCCGCGCCGTGGCACTCCAGGCACCAGCGCTCGTACAGCCGCCTCCCCTCCTCCTCCTGGCCGACCGCCGCGCGAGCCACGCCTAGAAGGAGGAGGCCGCTCGCTGCCGTCGCCCGTCCGTAAGCCGCCCATCTGCCCGGGTGCGGAGCCCACCGCTGCCGCCTCATTCCTCCTCCCCCGCGGCGCCCGACGCCTCCCAGGTTCGCGGGGTCGCCCCCGTCTGCTCGTAGAGGAACAGGATGACCGACCAGATCTCCTCCTCGGTGAGCACCTCCTCCCACGCCGGCATGGCGGAGTTCCACGGCGCGCCCTCGTTGGGCAGGCCGGGTCCACCCTTGGCGATCCGCCAGAAGACGTAGCTCTCCTGAAGCTGATCGATCGTCTCGGTGCCCGTGAACGCCAGGGGCACGGGGTTGAGGCCGTGCGCGAAATGGCCGTGGCCGTCCAGTCGATCCCCGTGGCAGGGTACGCAGTTCTGCGCGTACAGCCGGCGTCCCGTCGCGTAGTGGGCGTCCGACGAGCCCGTCCGGCGCAGCGGGTTCTCCAGGCCCTGCAGCCGGAGCGTCTTCTCGCGGAAAGTGATCTGGCCCGGCGGAGCCGGGTGGATGGAGCGCAGGCCGGCGGGGACCCCGAAGCTCGGCTTCACGCTCTGGTAGACGAGGAAGCCCACGAGGGCGGGAAGAGCGACGAGCAGAACCGCCCGCAGCCTTCCGCGGCCGGGATCCGTCAGGGTGCGGTGGATCGGCTCCTGGAACCGTCTCCACCGGTCTTCGTCCGCACTCACGTACAGGAGCACCCCGACCAGCACGGTCAGCATGTACTGGAGAAGCACGGAGCGAGGAACCGGAGCGCTTCGCACGCCCAGGGCCGGCAGGAGGTACGGGATCCCGAACTCGAACAGCAGGTAAGCGAGGCCCAGGATGAGGAACGCCTGCCAGAACGGCTGACGATGGATGCCGCTCCTCCCCTCGTGTGGCGGGCGAGCGGACGCCCCACCGCCGCCGGACCGCCTCGGCACGCTCAACGTCCGCCCGCCAGAAACTGCACCAGCGCCTCCAGCTGGGCAGCCGTCATCCGTTCGCCGAAGTTGGGCGGCATCGTGCCGACGAACGCCTCGTAACCCTCCGCCGTATCGGCGTTGGGCAGGAGGATGCTTCGCCGGATGAACTCCGGCTCCCTCCCGGCCAGATCCTCGAACGGCGGACCGACCTCGCCCCCCTCACCGTCCAACCGGTGGCAGGCCACACACCCCAGACTCTGGATGAGCGCGCGCGGATCGCCGGAGGCCGCATCCTGGACGCCCCCGCCGACATCGCCCGCCGCGGCCGCCCCGCCCGTGGGGGCCCCGGCCGCCGCCGCCGGCTCCGCGGAGGAGAGATCGGCGGCCGAGACGTCCACCGTGCCTCCCTGGCTCTCGAGGAACGCCACCAGCGCCCAGATCTGCCGCGGGCTCAACGTCCGACTCATCGCCGGCATGATCGGGTTGAACCCCTCGACCACGTACGCGGCCGGATCCACGAGCGACTCGTGCAGGTACTCCTTGCAGCCCAGGTCCGGCCTCCGGGTCTCGCACACGGTCCCGGCCACCCCGAGCAGATCGGGCGCCCGGGTCCCCAGCCCGTGACAGGCCGTGCAGCCGCCGGCACCCTCGAACAGCTCCTGCCCTATCGAGACGAGCTCCTCCGGGGTCACGTCCGCGCCCACCTCGACGGCCTCGGGCACGGAGGACTCCAGCTGCGGGATCATGTTCGCCACCCCCGTATACGCGGCCAGCGTACCGATCACCGTGAGCAGGATCTTCAGGTTCGTTCGCCACATCGGCTTTCCCTTAGCACCCCCGGGTCGGGATCACTCCGCCCCCGCGGCCATCACGGGCTCGTCGATCTCGGCGGACGGCTTGGCGAGGGCCGGTTTCTCCACCAGCCCACCGAGCCAGAAGATCAGCGCCACGAGGGCGAAGAAGATCAGCACACACACGCTGATCATGGTCGAGGCGGGCCCCAGAGCCGGCGTGACCGCCTGGGGGCTCGTGTCCCGGATCACCTCGTACACGTGCCAGTGCTGGCGAATCCCGCTGCGGGCGAAGCCCATCAGCCCCATGAGCCACGTGAAGGTGACGGCCAGGATGAAGAGGGCGTACTGGGAGCGCCCCGGCATCCGGCCCCAGCGGATCTCGCCCCGTGAGCGTGCACCCCGCAGCAGGGCGACGTCCACCGCCACGACGAACACGATCGTGGCCAGAACCGTGAGCACCTGGTACACGCTGAAGTTGATGCGGACCGCGTCCTCCACGAAGTAGCCGTAGATCCCGTAAAAGACCACGACCCCGGCCGCTGCCGCGAACGCCACGCCCTGGAGAACCGCTCCCGCCCGCGCCCACGGAACGACGGGCTCCTTGTTCGCCCGGCGGTACATGAGGAAGGAGAGAAAGGTGGTGAGGATCATGAGGTTCACCGCCGTGTTCTTTCCGCTCATGAGGCCCAGGACGCCGAGGAACGGATGGTGGGTGCCCCCCATGGCGGCGATCTCGTCCCGGTTCGCGATCATCGTGTGAGGGGTCGCCCACACGATCACCCCCGCCACCAGGACGATGAGCATCCACTTGATGTACGGCTGGAACCGCTCCGCGCCCGGGATGCGGCCCATCCCGACCCACAGGTAGTAGTTCCCGGCCAGGAAGAGGACCCCGATGAGAAACGCCTGGATGATCCACAGCCAGCTCATGAAGCCGCCCATCATCGTCACGCCCATCGCCTGGTTGAACTCGTAGATCTCGCGTCCCAACCAGTAGCCGGCGAACGGTAGGACGATGAGCGCGCCGATCGCGATGAAGTTGCCCGTGTAGCCCATCCAGTCGTAGTGCCGCCGCTCCTCCTCCGTCTCGGCGGCCAGGAAGCGGTACGCCGCGTACGCGCCGACGATCGCGCCTCCGAAGACGACGTTGGCGATGAGTCGGTGGATGTTGATCGGCATCCACGTCGCGTTGGCGATCGCCTCCCACAGGGAGATCTCCGCCACCGGCGTGTCCGCCGTCAGGCCGGCCGGGGGACTCATCATGTACGTGAGCCACCCGTTGGCGATGAACATGACGATCGTCCCCCACACGTTCAGGAGGATCCCGAGGCCCCAATGGAACCGCTTGGCCGCTCCTGTCTTCCAGCGCTCCCATCCGTAGTAGTAGAGGTAGAGCGTGAAGGACTCGAAGAAGAAGAGAGCCGCGTACAGCCACATCGAGGGCCCGAAGACGGCCGCCATATAGCCCCAGAAGGCCGGGTACAGGGTGGACACGAGAAAGACGAGGACGGCGCCCCAGATCGCCGTCGCACTGTAGGCGATGAGCAGAAGACGGGTGAACTCCTTCGCCAGCCGGTCGTACCGTTGTTCTTTCTTGAAGATGCCGATCGCTTCGATGACCACCGCGAACAGCGGGACGCCGAGCACGAACGCGGCGAACATGAGATGGAGCTGGGCCGCGATCCACACCGCACCCCGGGGGCCCAGCCCGAAGAGGGGAAACTTTCCGTACTCCGCCGCCTGGCCCGCGGCGGGGATCGGGAGGAGCAGGAGAAGGACTCCCAGGCCCAGGGCGACCACCGCCGCCCGAGCCCACCGAGACAGCCGCCGGCCCCGGGCGATTCCGCGGGAAGGCCGGTTTCGCGCCGCCGTCAACCCCTCCCCCTGGCGAAGAACGGGAGCCGCTTGGAGAAGTCGACGGGCAGCTCCCGCCGCACCTGCGTGAGCATTTCGACCGTCACCCGATCACGCCCCTCCCGCCGGGCGTACTCCTCCACCCGGCGCGCCACGACCCCGCGGACGAACGAGGGCACGGCGGCCAGGCGATCCTCGGCCTCGGGGGTCCACGCCAGGCAACGGGTCGCCGCATCGCCGTACGACACGGCGTGCGGAGTCGGGACCGGCGGGAGATCGCCCGTCGGTTGGTACGCGCAGGACGGATCCTCGCCCAGGAAGTCACCGTCGGCCGCGTACGCCCGGGCCCGGCAGCCGCCGCACAGCTCCCGGTACTCACACCGCCCGCACCTCCCCCCGAGAGTACCCCTCCGCAGGAGTCGGAAGAGGCTCGACTCCCACCAGACCTCCTCGAAAGAGGCTTCGCGCAGGTCTCCCGCCACGGCGGGCAGGTAGGGGCACGGGGTCACCTGCCCTTCCGGCGTGATCCGGCAGTACTGAACCCCGCACGGACATCGGGTTCGGTAGTTGAGCAGGGGGGACTCCGCATCCGTCTCGTACACGTGGCGCATCAGCTGCGGCTGGCATTTGGAGCGAACCATCAGACGACCCCGGTACTCCGCCTGAAGGCGGGCCAGCTGGCGGACCACCCCATCGTTTTCGCTCGCGCTCAAGCCCTCCATCCGCTCTCCGCGACCGGTCTGCACGAGGAAGTACAGGTTGAAGCATACGGCCCCCTGCCGCGCCGCCCAGGCCACCAGATCCGGGATCTCTTCGCGGTTGCCGCGGGTGAGCGTCGTCTGGATGACGACGTCCATCTCCTCGGCCCGCAGACGATCCACCGCGGCCAGCGTCTCCGCCAGCGCCCCGCCGCCGTGTCGAAACCGGTCGTGGTACCGCGGGTTCAGAGAGTCCACGCTGACGGCGAACCCCTGGACACCGGCCTCTTTCAGGGACTCTATGCGGGCAGGCGTGAGTCCGGTCCCGTTGGTGCCCACCACGACAGTCGCTCCACCGCGCGCCGCGTGGGCCGCGATCTCCTCCAGGTCTTCGCGGGCCAACGGCTCACCGCCGCTCAGGATGAGCAGTGGGGAGGGGTTAACCGAGAGAATCTGGTCCACGATCCCCAGGCACGCCCTCGTCTCCATTTCTCCGGCGGAGCCGTGCCAGGACCCGGCCGCTATGTAACAGTGGGAGCACGCCAGGTTGCAGCGCCGGGTGAGGTTCCAGGCGACGACGTGGGGGAACGCCCCGTGAGCGGCGTCTCCACCTCCCGCCAGAGCGAGGCTCGTTCCGGTTCCCGCCCACCGCCCCGTCACGGCCCGGACCTGGGAAGCTCCGGCCAGTTCGCGCTTCACGCCGGCTCGCCTCCGCTCTCCTCGCCCCCCTCGCGCACAGGCACGCCGGGTGTCGACTCGGCCTCCATCAGTCGGCGAACGGCCCTCTCGGCATCCTCCGGACTGCTCCCCGTGAAGTCGACCGGACACCGATCCGCCTTCTCCTCGATGTCGCGGATCGGACAACGACTGATGCCCGACGCCTTCGCCTCCTCGATGAAGCGACGCATCTCCTCGCTCACCCCGTCCGCGCCCGCCGCCTCGGCCCGAGCCTGCTTCGCCTTCAGCTCGTTGAACATCACGAGCATCGTGTCCAGGTCGAACTCTTCGGCCTGAATCATCGCTTCCTTGTTCTCGTCCATCACGCGGGTCGTGACCCTCCATTCGCCCGCCGCCCGCGCGAACCGCTCGACCGTGTTGCGGGCCAGAGGTCGAGCGATCAGCGGAACCTGGCCCAGGCGTCCGAACGCCTCGTGGGTCCACACGATCGGATCGTCCTCGCGTCGGGCGCGTTCCGAGCGATGCGCGGTGACCGGGCAGCGCTCCGCCACCGGAGGAGGCTCGGCGAACCGTTCCTCGTCGTGCGTGGCGACCACGGTGCGTCTCATCGCCTCCTCCGCCTTCACCTCGGCCAGCGCCAGCTCCTCGGCGTCGCCGATCCCCATGATGAGCTGCATGTGGGTGGGAAGAAGCTTCCGGATCGCCTCGTCCAGGCGCCCTCCCGTGACCACGGGAAGCTCCTCGCGCGTCAGCGGGGGGGTCGACTCCTCCCCCGCCGCGCGGTCGCGTTTCCCGGCCCCCCGAGCGCTGGCGCCGCTCGAGGGTCCTCTCTGCCGCTTCCCATCACGTCCGTTGCCCCGGCTCTCCCACCCTTCCTCGACGAACGCCGGGGCGTACCGGCTGCCCGGGCCGTAGTGCTCCAGGACGTACTCCTCCACGGCGCCGCGGGCGATCCCCAGCGCGAACGGCGGCACTCGCAGGATTCTCACCTCGGCCTCCGGGGCCCACTCGAGCCCCTGCCTGCCATCCTCCTCGATCCAAGGGATCTCATCGGGCCGAACGTCGCAGCTCCCGACGAGCAGGAGGTTCGCCTCTGCCTGGCGACACAGGTTGTCGGCCTGGGAGCCGAGCGAGGTTCCGTCGATGCGGTGGGAGCCGTGCCGGCCCGCGATGATGAGTGTAGGAGCCACCTCCTCCGCCCATTGGAGAATCGCGTGGAACGGCTTGCCGATGAGGATCTGGGTCTCGAGCTCCACCTCCGGGTGCTCGCTGGCCATCGCCTCGGCCCGCTTGAGGTTCGCCTGGCACAGCTTCAGAAGACC
>JBHHYJ010000048.1:0-23316 GCA_046757485.1 Gemmatimonadota bacterium | reverse complement strand
AAAGTTGTCAACCCCCCGGGCCGACGCGGGAGAAGGCTGTCCCGGGCGAAGCGCGGGCGCCGACGGGGCAAGCCCGGCCGTCGACCCGTCGAGCGGCAACGGAAAGCGGACCGAAGGGAGTGGGTGGGCCGGGGCTTGCGACGCCACCAGCTTCCGAAGCGGAGCCCGCGGGCGCGCCACAATGTGCGCTCGCCCCGCTACCTTATGCCCACCTCGCGCTGCGCTTGCCGGGATCGGACGGCGGGCGCCCTTGCTGCATCACGTCGAACTTCGGATGAACAAGGTCCGTGCGATGCACAAGCCAGCAGGTCCGGTCGACGTATCCCCGAGCGCTTGCACTAGCTTCCCTGACTCTCCCCGAGAGTCGCGGTGATCACTCACGTGTCCGGCGGCAGGGCTCCCAGCCCCAGCTCCTCCGCCGCGGTCGCGCTCTCCGGGTGACGGAGCGCGACCCTCATCTCCCGCCTCAGCCGCCGGGTAAGGGTGAGCCACGCGGCGGCCGCCCCGAGGAGAAGGAGAGTCAGCCAGGTCGTGCTCCGTCCCTCCAGCTGCTCTCCCACGACGAAGGTGAGCCACGCGAGCACGCTCGCCGCCGCGATCCCCTCGCCGACCCGGCTGCCCAGACCATCGATGAGCAGTTTGGCCACCCCGCGAGACTCCGCACCGATCGGGAGGAACGCCTGCTCCCAGTTCGAACGGTGCACCGAGGACTTCAGGCCGCCCTCCCCCGCCTTGAGGGCCCCCCGCATCGCGAGCGACGAGCTGGCGAGCAGGCCGGCGGCCCCTCCCACCAGCGCCCCCGGGAGGATCGACAAGCTGCCGCCGATCCCCAACCAGCGCTGGAGCTCGGGTACGAGCAGAAGCTGAACCACGAGCGCTCCGACGTTCAGGACGGTGTACAGTCCCGCGAACAGGGCGGCGTTGTCCCGCGCATCGTTTCCCGATGTGGCGGCTGCCAGATAGAACTGGAACTCGATCAGGATCCCGGCCGCGGCTGCCGCCACGGAGATGGCGAACAGAAGGCGCACGTAAGGTTGCCGCACTACGCGTTTCACCTGGGAGCGCATCCCGAGGGGACCCGGAGGGGGCCGCGCCACGTTAGAGCAGAACGTTCGCTGAGCGAGCGCCAGAACGAGGGCGGAGGCGGAGAGACACAGAGCTCCGAGCAGGATGAAGTAGCGAGGCTCCACGACCCCGGACGCGGCCCGCGCAGCCAGCCCGGCCAGAATCCCGCCCGAGATCGCGGCGCCACCGATCAGGCTGTAGGGTCGGGCAAGGCCCCGCCTCGGCAGGTGTTGGAGAAGCTCGGCCGCGAGCAGCCACGCCATGGCGAACAGGACGCCGAACGTCAGGGGAACGAGCACGAAGAAGCCGGTCATCAGGAGGCCTCCACCCGGGCGGGCGACGGCGAAGAAGCCGAGGAGCAGAAACGCCGTGACGAGGGGGCCGCCGATCCTCACCCTGCGGGGTCCCAAGCGGCGCATGGCGACCAGCACGGCCACGGCCGTCAGCGGGGAGAGGACCGCGATCCCGAGATACGCGGCGGGCAGGTAGAAGAGGCCGTTCTCCAGGAAGAAGAGGGCGTCCCGGCCCGTCTTGGTGAAGACCAGAGCGGCCGACAAGAGGAGGATCGCGAGGGCGACCGGGAGGGTCCGCGGCCAAACGCGAAGCCGGCCTTCGGAGGCCGACTCACCGTTCCGGCCTGCGGCGGGCGGGCTCAGCTACCCTTCCGCCGGCTTCCGACCAGGAGACCGGCCGGGATCAGGACGGCGTATCCCAGGAGCAACAGGATCGGGGCGGCCGTCACCGAGCCCCGGTCGAGGAGCAGGTAGCCGGCCAGGATCGCCCCCCCCGCCCCGATCAGGAGAAGGAGGTTGACCCCGCGGAGGCCGAACGGCCGGACACGGCGGCCCGCATCCTTCTCATCCACCGCTCTCCGGGCATCACGCGCGGCGCGCGGTGCCTTCCCTCCGCTCGGACCCGCCGGTCGATTCCCCATAGCGCCGCCAAGCTTAGAGGCGTCCCGACGGGGCGTCAACGAGCGTCGGGCCACCCGCCCTCCGCTTCCTCCCTGCTCTCCGCCTCCCGGAGTGCCTGAAGCCGCTCCCGGTTCCGGCGCCGGCGGCGGGACCCCACCCACAGGAGGAGAAGCGTCACGGCGACCCAGAAGAGCGAAGCGCGCGACAGCACGTACAGGACCCCGTACCGCTTCCCGACGCGACGACGCCAGCGGGCTTCGAACTGGGCCGCCGTGAGGCCGAAGACCCGCCGCAGGGCGCCATCCACGGAGCTCCCTCTCCCCAGCTCCGCGAAGAGCGCCGCGAGCCCCGGGTCTCCTCCGATCGAGGCCAGCTCGTGGACCGCCGTGTAGGAGAGGAGATACGCGAGCCGCGACGGTTCGGGATCCCGCGGGAAGCGGAGCGACAGCTCCCTCAGGACGCTCCCTTCGGTGCGGAGGAGGAGAAAGCGGAGCCTCCACGCCTGCTGCCAGTTCCAGGCGGCGGCCGCGTACTGAGCGTAACCTTCCTGAAGCCAGCGGGGCGCGTTGCCCCCGGTCGCCCGGTCGAGCGCCAGGTGGGCGATCTCGTGCCGGAAGACCGCCGGCAGCGCCCGCAGATCTCCCCGACCCCGGTCGGCGCGCAGAGCCAGGAATCCTCCCGGCGCGCTGGCCAGGCCGGCCACCCAGTCGGGCCGTGGCGCCCCGTCGCCGGCGGGAGGGAGGCAGTCCAGATCCTGCACCAGCCACACGGTGAGGATCTCCCGGGTGCCGTCCCCCGGATAGGCACCGATCCCGGGAAAGGGGCGGCGGGGGCCCGGGCGCCTGGCGAGCGCCCGAGCGACCTCCTCGAGGCCCGGGTCCGCCTTCCAGACGAAGGTGCTCTCCCGTTCCACGTCCACGGTGACCGGAACCGGGCACCCGGGCGGCTGCTGCTCGCCCCCGGCCGCCGAGAGAAGGTGGCGCTCGGCCGTCAGCCCGACGATCCACGCCAGGAGCGGGAGGCTCCGGCTATACAGCCTCACCGAGCCCCGCGCGCCCGGCTACCGAGCCGCGCCGCCGCGAGGGCGACCAGCACCCCCACCAGCAGCCCACCGACGCCCCCGGCATACTCCCGGAGGGGCGTCCGCACGAGGACCGTCAGGCGCGGGACCCAGGCGAGCGCTACGAACGGAAGCAGAACCGCCCCGAGCCCGAGAGCGAGCCGTGCGCCCTGCCTCACGGTCCCGCGGGAGGGGTCGGGGCCCGGGCGGAGCGTGCCACGGAGCCAGAACCCTACCGGAATCAGCAGAGCTCCGATCCACGCCGCGCTCACCGCGCCGCGCAGCCAGCCCAGGTGCTCCGGGTAGAACAGGAGCGCCCAACCCTCCCCCGCGGACGGCCCGACGCCGCAGGCGGAACGACCCGGCACCGCGGCCAGGCACCTGTCTCGCTCTCCCCCGCGGGTCGAGAGGTGACGAGCGGAGAGACGGAGCGTGTCTCCGGCCCGCGCGTCGCGCAGGGCCCCGGCGAGCCTCACATCCGGCGCGTCGAGTCTCGCCGACGACGCCCGCCGTCGCATCCGGAAGACGAGGTCCGAGCCGTCGGCACCCAAGAGGAGAATCTCCCGCTCCCTCTCGTCGTAAATGCTGAACACCGGCGCCAAGGCGGTCGTCGGCGGGCCGACCACCGCGGTTACCTCGACCTCGGCACCCGCCGACAGGTCGCGGCGCAGCGCATCCGTCCGAGACGAGCGACCTTGCGGCACCGGGTGCCGTGCCACCCGCGCCGCCAGAAGCTCTCCCCCATACGCCTCCAGGTGCCCGAGATCGGGCGTCCACTGGCCATAGTACGGGGACCGTGTCAGGGCCGGCTGCAGCAACCAGCCCGTGGCACCGATGACCCCGCTGGCCAGCAGGCCCCCCATCCCGCACAGCAGAGCGGCGCGCGCTCCCGCCGCCCGCAGCAGGGAGTGGCGGCCTCGAAGCACCAGCACGCCCAGCCCCCCGCCCAAGGAGTTGAACAACAGGTCTCCGAGGCTCGCATCCCGGCCGGGGATGAACAGCTGGAGTCCCTCGATGAGGAACGACAGGACGGGAGCGCTGAGGAGCGCGCCGATCGCCGGCCACACGAGTCGGGCCGTGACTCCCAGCGGCAGGAAGAGAAGCGTGTTGAGGATCGCGTCTGCCGTTCCCCGGGAGCCGCAGATGAGGCAGCCGAACGTCGTCGGCGGCGAGGAGGGGGAGGGCAGCAGCGTCAAGGCCAGAATCGCTCCGATCGCGAGGCCCAACCCCGCCCGCCGCATCCCCCCTCCCGGAGGAAGCCTCAGCGGCACGCGGCCCCCCGCCCGGTCGCCGGCCCCCCGCCCGGCTGCCGCCCGCCCTCCCCGGCGGGAAGCACCTTCAGCTCGAGTCCCGGGCCCAGGCGGCCGCGGACGCGAGCGGCTCGGGGAGCTTCGAGCGAAAGGTCAGCGCCCGGTCCGTCCGAGGGTGGCGAAAGGCGAGATGGGCGGCGTGCAGGAAGAGGCGTCCGGCTCTCCGCCCCAGCTCCTCCGCCCAGCGGCCCCCGGCCCCCACGAAACCCCTCTCCCAGCGGGGCGCGTACGTCCGGTCCCCCACGACGGGGTGCCCCACCGAGCGCAGGTGGACCCGGATCTGGTGGGTGCGTCCCGTCTCCAGCCGCACGGCCAGAAGCTCGGCGGAATGCCAGCGCTCCAGCCGCCGGAGGTGGGTGACCGCCCTTTTTCCCCCCTCCACGACGGCCATCCGCTTGCGGTCTCGCGGGTCCCTGGCGATCGGCCGGTCGATCGTGCGGGCGTCTTCTCCCAGATGCCCCCAGGCGGCCGCCACGTATCCCCGGCGGATCCGGCGTCGGGCCAGGGCCTCCGACAGCGCCAGGTGCGCTTCGTCCGTCTTGGCCACGACCAGCAGCCCGCTGGTCTCGCGGTCCAGCCTGTGGACGATTCCCGGCCGACGGTCGCCTCCCACTCCGGAGAGGCGGTCCAGGTGGTACAGGAGCGCGTTGACCAGCGTGCCGCCCGGATGACCCGGAGCCGGGTGGACGACGAGGCCGGCCGGCTTCTCCACCACGGCGATCTCCTCGTCCTCGTACACGAGCTCCAGAGGAATCTCCTCGGCCTCCAGAGTGAGCGGCGGGCTGGCGGGCACGTGGATCTCGATGACCTCACCCGGGACCGGACGATGCCGTTTCTTCACCTCGCGTCCGCCCACCCGGACCCGGCCCTCGGCGATGAGAGAGGCGATGAGAGTACGGCTCAAATGGAAACGATCGGCCAGATAGCGATCCAGCCGATCGTTCGTCTCCTCCGTGACCTCGAGGCGCTTGACCTCGGAGTCCCCCGGCCCCGGGCTACCTCCGGGCGTCGGCTCGGCCCCCGTCACGCCCGCCCGCCGGCTCGGCGCCCCCTTACTCCGTCTCCCCCGTCGAATCCGCCCCTGCCGCTTCTCGTCTCCCCTCGAAGTAGAAGGACAGGAGGAGGAGGATCGCTCCCGTGCTCACCGCCATGTCCGCCACGTTGAACACCGGCCACCGGTGGACGCCGACGCCCACGTCGAGAAAGTCCACCACGCCCCGGTCGTAGCGGAGCCGGTCCACGATGTTGCCGAGCGCTCCTCCGGCCACCAGGGCCAGCGCGCCGATGCGGATCCGGTCCGCCGGCGAGGTCGATCGGTAGATCAGGCCCAGAACCACCAGAGCCACCGCCGACAGACCCAGGAAAAAGATCCGCGAGTGCTCGCCGACGTGAATCCCGAAGGCGGCACCTCGGTTGTGGGTGTAGGTGATCCGCACCCAGTCCCCCAGCACCTGCACGGACTCGTAGAGAGAGAAGCTTCGGACGATCCATGCCTTCGTGATCAGGTCGAACAGGACGACGACGCTCAGGAGGGTGAGCGCGAGGGCGGCCTTGGAGGGGCTTTCCCGCACCGAGCCGACCTCGAGCAGGGCGCCGGATTCAGCGGGCGCCACCGGTCTCCTCTTGCTCCTTGCAGCGAATGCACAGCCGGGCGTGCGGCAGCGCGTCCAGGCGCTCGAATCCGATATCGTCCCCACAGCTCTCGCAGCGCCCGAAACGCTTCGGGTCCCGGTACAGGCGCCGCAGCGCCTCGTCGATGTGGTACAGGAGACGACCCTCCTTGCTGGCGAAGAGGAACGCCTTCTCTCGCTCCATCGCGTCCGTGCCCTGGTCCGCCATGTGGAAGCTGTAGGCGGAAAGGTCGCCGTCCGCTCCCTGCGGCGTGTTGGAGAAAGACTCACCGTAGTGGCCGAGCTCTTTCACCACCCGGGTCCGCTCCTGGAGGAGTCGCTGCTCGATGTGCTTCCGCTCCTTCTGCTTCATTCCGCCGTCACCTCGTCATCTCCGTAAAGCCGGCCTGCACCGGTCTCCGTTGTCATCCCCCGGGCCCTCGTGGGGCGACCCCCTCGAGCTGTTCCGCGCCCCGCCGAGGGGCCGGAGAGCACCTCGCCTTCACACGCGCTCGACCTCGATCCTGGCCCGGCCTCCCCCGATCTCCACCTCCTCGCTGAGGAGGGACTCGCCGTTCGAACCACCACCCAGCCGGATCTCCACCGCGAGCGTCTCACCCGCCACGTACGTCCGGTGGAGCTCCGCCGCCGTTTCGACCTCGGCCGTGCCCTGCACCCACAGCCGGATCCTGTCCGCCACGTGGAAACCCGCCTCGCGCCGGAGGCGCTGGACCCGGCTCACGAGCTCGCGCGCGATCCCTTCCGCGCGCAGCTCCGCGTCGATGCCGGCATCCAGCCCGACGAAGTAGCCCCCGTCGGACTTGACGGTCAGCCCCGTCGCCGCCTCCTCCAGGATGTGTACCTCGTCGGGGCGGATCGCCAGCCGGTCACCGTCTACCCGGACCTCCACCTCCTCCCCGGCTCGCAGACGGCGCGCCTCGGAGTCGCCGAGGGCCGTTACGGCGCGGGCCAGGACCGGAGTTCGGGCGCCGAACCTCGGCCCCAACGCGCCGAAGTCCGGCTTCACATATAGCCTTACAATTTCGCCGCTCTGAGCCTCGAAGACAACCCTTTTCACGTTCAGCTCTTCACGCAGCAGCCCCGTGAGCTCCTCGGAGACCTCCCGCCCGGAGGGAAGGATCGCCCGCATGAGGCGCAGCGGCTGCCGGACCGGAACGCCGGCCTCCTCCCGCGCGGCCCGGCCCAGAGCCGCCAGCCGGCGCACGTCCGCCATCTCCCGCTCGAGCGACGGGTCGACTCGCCCGCGGGGCTCCGGATAGTCGCTCAGGTGAGCCGCCCGCCCCGTGAGCTGGCGGTGCAGCCAGTCCGGAAGGAACGGGGCGAACGGAGCCAGAAGCAGAGAACAGGTCGCCAGCGACTCGTGGAGGGTGGCGAACGCGTCGGCCACGGCGCACCGCTCCGTGTCGGCCCGCGTGGCCCAGAAGCGGTCGCGGCTCCGCCGCACGTACCAGTTCGAGAGGTCCTCGAGCACGAAGGAGGAGATCCGTCGCGCGGCGCGAGTCAGGTCGTAGCGGTCCATGTCGTGGCGCACGGCCGTCGTCAGCGAGTCGAGCGCGCTCAGCAGCCACCGGTCGAGCGCTCCGCGCTCCGCGGGCGGGCGAGCCCCCGGCTCGCGGTGCGTCCAACCCTCCAGCCCCGCGTACAGGGCGAAGAAGCGGTACGTGTTCCTCAGAGTGTCGAGCAGCTTGCGCTCCACCTCGCGGATCCCGTCGGGATCCCACCGTTTGGCGATCCACGGATGGCTGCTGCCGACGAGGTACAGACGCACCGCGTCCGCCCCGTGCGCCTCGATCGTTTCCCAGGGATCCACGACGTTGCCCCGGGATTTCGACATCTTCTGCCCGTCGGCGTCCAGAACGAGGTCGTTCACCACCACGGCCCGGTAGGGGGCCCGGTCGAACAGGAGGGTGGACAGGGCGAGAAGCGAGTAGAACCAGCCGCGTGTCTGGTCCACGCCCTCGGCGATGAAGTCCGCCGGGAAGTGCCGGGAGAACTCCTCCTCCCGCTCGAACGGGTAGTGCCACTGGGCATACGGCATGGAACCCGAGTCGTACCAGGCGTCGGCCACCTGGCGGACCCGCCGCATCCGCCCTTCGCACCCCTCCGTCGCGCACGCCCAGCCCACCCCGTCGATCTCCGGCCGATGAGGGTCGAATCCTTCCCCCAGCCCTCCCGTTCGTTCGGCCAGCTCGCGGAAGGAGCCGATGACCTCCCGGTGCTCCGGCTCCCGGTCGCACACCCAGATCGGCAGAGGGGTTCCCCAGTAGCGGTCCCGGGAGAGCGCCCAGTCCACGTTGTTCTCCAGCCATTCCTCCATGCGGCCCCGGCCGATCTCCGGCGGATGCCACGCCACCGATGCGTTGTGGGCCAGCAACCGATCCTTCACCGCCGTCGTGCGGAGGTACCAGGAATCGCGGGCCATGTACAGAAGCGGGCTCTCGCAGCGCCAGCAGTGGGGATAGGTGTGGCGGTGCTTCTCGGTCCGGTACAGGAAGTCCCCCGCTCGCAGCCGGTCGAGGATCGCCTCCTCCGTCTCCGGCGCCTTCACGTACCGACCCGCGAGTCCCTCCGGAAGACGCCCCACGAAGCGGCCTTCGGCGTCCACCGTGTGCTCCATGGGAAGACCGATCCTCCTGCCCAGCTCGAAGTCCTCCTCCCCGTACATCACGGCCGTGTGGACGACCCCCGTTCCTTCCTCGGTGGAGACGAAGCCGGCGGCCGCCACCGTCCAGGCCGCCTCGGACTCCGCTCCATCGACGGCGCCGGGAAAGAGGGGTCGGTAGGAGAGCCCGACGAGATCCCGCCCCTCGAGCGTCTCCAGCAGCTCGACCTCGTTTCTCAGGACGGAGTCCATCCGCTCCCGGGCCAGGATGAGGACCTCTCCCGGCGCGACGAGCGTACCGGAGTCGGCCGTATCCTTGACCCGCACGCGCGCGTACTCGATCCCCTCCCCGACGGCCAGCGCCAGGTTGCCGGGAAGCGTCCACGGGGTCGTGGTCCAGCTCAGGATCCGCGCGTCGTCCGGGTCCTCGAGGAGGTGGAACTTCACGTAGGCGGCCGTCTCGCTCACCTCTCGATAGCCCTGGGCGACCTCGTGGCTGGAGAGGCCTGTTCCGCACCGGGGACAGTACGGCACCACCCGGTAGCCCCGGTACAGAAGCCCGCGTCGATCGATCTCCTTCAGGGCCCACCAACAGGACTCGATGTACTCCGGCGAGCAGGTGACGTACGGATCCGCGTAGTCGAGCCAGTACCCGATCCGCAGGGAGAGGCGCTCCCAGTCCTCCTTGTAGGTGAAGATGTTCTCCCGGCACACCCGGTTGAACTCCCCGATCCCCACTTCCTCGATCTGGCCCTTGCCGGAGATCCCGAGCTGCTTCTCCGCTTCGATCTCCACCGGAAGTCCGTGGGTGTCCCAGCCGGCGATGCGGGTCACGTGACATCCGACCATCGTCCGGTAGCGGCCCACGAGATCCTTGATCGTGCGGGAGAAGATGTGGTGGACTCCGGGGCGGCCGTTTGCCGTGGGCGGGCCCTCGTAGAAGACGAACTCCGGCGAGCCCTCCCTCCGCTCCAGGCTCTTCCGAAACGTCTCCTCCTCCGTCCAGCATCCGAGGAGCCCCTCCTCCAGGGCCGCCGTCGTCTCCGGCAGGTCGGCGTACGTCATATCGCGGCGCAAGGCGGGCGACGCGGGCGGCGGCGCGATTCAGGCCCTCGCCAGGACGGCGCGAAGCAGCCGGGTGAGCCCCGGCGCGGCCGCCCGGGCCGTGGCGATGATCTCCTCGACGCTCGCGGGCTCGAGGGCGTCCGGCAGGCAGGCATCCGTGATGATTCCGAAGCCCACCACCCGCATGCCCGCGTGCTTGGCCACGATCACCTCGGGCACGGTGGACATGCCGACCACGTCCGCCCCGAGCGCCCGCAACAGACGGTACTCCGCGGCCGTCTCCAGGTTGGGGCCGGTGACGGCCACGTAGACTCCCTCGCGGAGCTGGAGGCCCAGCTCGAGAGCCGCCTGGCGGGCGATCGCCCGCAGCTCCGGGTCGTACGGCTCCGACATGTCGGGAAACCGGGGGCCCTGCTCCTCGAAGTTCGGGCCGATGAGAGGGTTGTCGCCCATCAGGTTGATTTGGTCTGCAAGGAGGACGACGTCTCCCGGATCCCACAGCGGATTCATGCCCCCGCAGGCACAGGTGATCGCCAGCCGATCGGCTCCCAGCGCCCGCATCACCCGGATCGGGAAGGTGATCTCCTGGAGAGTGTACCCCTCGTACCGGTGAAAGCGGCCGTCCATCGCCACGACCTGCCGTCCCTCCACCGCTCCCAGCAGGAGACGCCCCGCGTGGGATGGAACCGTCGAGACGGGAAAGCCCGGGATCTCCGTGTACGGGACCGCCGCCTCCACGGCGATCTCCTCGGCGAGCCCCCCCAGGCCGGTGCCCAGGATGACGCCGAGCTCCGGGGAGCCGTCGTACCCGTCGCGGATCCGCTCCACGGCGAGCACGAGCTCCGCGGGGCCGGGCCTCAGAATGGGTCGGTCGGGGAGCGACGGGCTCAACCGGGCTCTCCGCTGGTGGATCTCACTCCCTTGGCACGCCCGCCCTGGGTGGAGCCGTCCGGCGAGGTGGCGCCCTCGCGCTCGGCCGCAAGGTCCTCCAGCTCCCGGGGCTCCTCTAGCAGTCGGGACTCCTCGAGCTGGAGGTGCTCGGTGAAGCGCTCCACCATGCCGCGCAGCGCTCGCAGAAGGTGGGCTCGCTGCGCGCGAATCTCCTTCAGACGCCTCTGGGAGTGGCGGATCGCCTGGTCCGCTTCCAGGAGCACCGCCTCGGCGTGCGTCTCCGCCTCCCGGAGGCGGACGGCGGCGTCGCGCTCCGCCTGCGACCGCGCTTCCTCCCTCAGCTCCTGTGCCGCCAGCAGGGCCTCGTTCAGGGCCCGCTCCCGCTCCTTGTAATGCGTCAGCCGCTCCTCCAGCGTGGCGAGCCGCTCGCCCAGCGTCCCGTTCTCCGACACGAGCTGCGCCAGACGTTCGGCCACCACGTCCAGGAAGGCGTTGACCTGCTCCGCGTCGTAGCCGCGCATCGCCCGACGGAAGTCTTCCTTCTTCTTGCGGACGTCCAGAGGCGTCAGGTCGATCATCGCTCCGCCCTCTCTCCGAACAGAACCGTACCGAGACGCACTCGCGTGCTTCCCTCTTCCACCGCGATCTCGAAGTCGTTGCTCATCCCCATGGACAGGACGCGTCCCTCGAACGCCTCCACCCGGGCGGCACAGCGCTCCAGGAGCTCCCGGGTCCGGCGAAACGTACTCCGCAGGAGCGCCTCATCCCGCGTCCACGGGGCCATCGTCATCAGCCCGTCCACCCGAAGACCGGGGAGTCGGCAGATCTCCGTCAGCGCCGCCTCCAACGCCGGCGCCCGGAACCCCGCCTTCGTCTCCTCTCCCGAGGTGTTCACCTCGATGAGGATCGGGAGCCCGGGTCGTCCGGCCCTCTCCACCTCGCGACTCAGCCGCCGCGCGAGCCGAACCGAATCCACCGACTCGACGACCTCGAAGAGACGCACGGCCCGCGCCGCCTTGTTGCGTTGCAGGTGCCCGATCAGGTGCCAGTGAAGGCCCAGGTCGGTACCCAGGATGTCTCGCTTTTCCTCGGCCTCCTGCACCCGGTTCTCCCCGATCCGCCCCAGACCGGCTTCCGCCACCCGGCCCAGAAGGGCCGGCGGATGACCCTTGGTGACCGGAAGCAGCTCCACGGCCTCCGGCTCTCGTCCCGCCCGTCGCGCCGCCTCCTCGATGCGGCGCCGCACGCTCGCGAGCCGTTCCTCGAAGCTCGTCGTGACTTCCTCCTGCACGGCGGACAGGAAAGCGAGAAGGCCGCCCGGGGCAGAGCTCCGGGCGGCCTTGCCTTCCCGCGTCCGGGGAACGATCCCTCAGGCCGACCGGATCATTTCACGGAGAAGGTAATCGGCTGCTGGACCCATACGTCCGTCACCTTGTCCCGATTCATCGCGGGGACGAACTGCATCGCGTCCGCTACCCGGTGGGCCGCCTCGTCCAGGGCCGTGTGACCGCTGCTCTCCTTGACCACGCTCTTGTCCACCCGCCCCCGCTTGTCGACGTACACCCACAGGACGACCGTGCCACCCACGCCGGCGGACTTGAGGCTGGCGGGGTACAGCCTCTGGAGCAACCGCTGGATCTCCGACGGGTTCTTCAGCTTCGGGGGAGTGTCGTACGGAATGAAGGACGGCCGGTCGCTGGGACTGCCGGTCTCCGGAGGGGGCGGCAGGTTGTCCACCGGGTTCGACTCGAACGTCGTGGGCGCGATCGTGATGTCCTCATCCAGCTCCACCGAGGCGACCTTCGGGGTCGCGGGGCGTGAGATCTGCTGCGGGGGCGGCGGGATCTCCACCTCCGGCGGGAGCTCCACGACGTCGATCTCGTCGTTCACGATCCCCAGATCCGCCGCCTGAAACGGCTTCACCAGTACGAAGAGCCCGAAGTGCAGAAGGACGGCGGCGATCACCCCGCCGTACTGCCAGTTCGCGTACTCGCGCTTGAACGCGTCGTTGGCCGTGTGCGCGACGTCGTAGCTCTGTTCACTCGCCGTCATACGTTGCTCCTTCTCGGACCGCCCCTGGCGCCGCCCGCGACGCCTACCGGCGGGGTCGCATCATCCGCTGCTCCAGCCGGGTCGCGAAGGTCACCCGAACCGCGCCCGCCGCCTGGAGCTGCTCCGTGATTCCGTTGATACGCCGATAGGGCACCTCGCGGTCCCCGCGCAGCGCCACCACCAGCTCCCGATTCTCGGCGTACAGAGGCCGCACGATCGCCGAGACGTCGTCCAACGGGATCAGCTGGTCGTTGATGTAGATGTCACCGCTCCGCTCCACCCAGACGTGGAGGATGTTCTTCCGCTTCTCGTCGATCTTCTCGGTAGCCTCGGCGCTTACCCAGTCGATCTGCCGCTTCTGCTCCTTGCGGAAGACCGTCGTGACCATGAAGAAGATGAGCAGCAGGAACGCGATGTCCGCCAGCGAAGAGGTCGGAATCTCGCTCCCCGCGCCCGACTTCCGGCTGAAGCCGCCGCCTTTGATCGCCATTCTACTCCAACATCTGGAGGGAGATCCGCTCGGCTCCGGCCAGCTTCACCTGATCCAGAACGTTCACCATGTGGCGATACGCGGCGTCCGGATCCGTCTTTATGGCCGCGATGAGCTTGTCGTTGGCCGCCAGCTCCTGGCGGAGGATCCCCTCCACCTGACGGTACGAGACCACCTGCTCGTCCTGACTCTCACCTCTCTTCACCACCACGCGTCCGTCCGGCTGGACGAGGAAGAAGATGATGTTCTTGGGAGAGACCTCCTGCTCCTGCTGCTGCTCCGGCAGCACGATCGGGAGACCTTTCTCCTCGTTGAAGACGGTCGTGGTGAGGAAGAAGATGAGGAGCAGGAACGCGATGTCGGCCAGCGAGGCGGTCGGAATCTCGTCGGAGACCCGCTCCTTGCGCGTCATGAACGGCATTTCGACACCTCGCTCGCTTCGCCCCGCGGTCCGGGCCTAGAGGTCCGCCCCAGGCAAGACCCGGGCGCGCGGCTCACGCTGGTTCTTCAACCGACTGCTAGGATCCCTCGATCCGCCAGATGAGGTCCAGCACCGCCTGGGCGCCCTCCTCCATGTCGGCGATCAACTGGTCCACCCGGGTCACAAAAAAGTTGTACGCCACGTTGACGGGGATGGCAATCGTCAGACCGGCCGCCGTCGTGATGAGCGCCACCTTGATGCCCGAGGCGACGAGGGCGGGTTCCACCTGACCCGCGATCTCGATCGCCTGAAAGGCGAGGATCATCCCGATGACCGTCCCCAGAAAGCCCAGCATCGGCGCGATGTTGGCGATCGTGGCCAGAACGACGAGCCCCCGCTCCAGGAAATCCAGCTCGATCGCTCCGGTCGTCTTGATCGCCGCCTGCACGTCGGACCCCGTGTAGCGCTGCTCGCGGACCCGGAGAAGACCGGCCAGCAGGATCGCCGCCACCGGGCCCGGCGTCGTCTCCGCCCGCTCGATCGCGTCGTTCAGCCGGCCGTGTACGCCCAGCGCCTCGATCTCCGAAAGCAACCGGCGCGATTCTCGGTGCGCGACCCACAGCGTCCACGCCTTGGCGATGATGACGCCCAGAGCCACGAGCGAGCACAGGATCAGCGGGTACATCATGAACCCGCCGTCCCGGAACAAGGTCATGAGCTCGTAGCTCGTATCCGTCATCCAACCCTCACGCTTCGGGCCGTTTCGTACGATAGCGAGATATGTTAGCCGGCCGTCTGTCGGCCGTCAATCAAGCCGTTCGGCCACCGCTCGGGGAGCCCCGTCCGCGCCTTCCCGCGGAGGATCGGCCACCTCCGCTCCAAGCGGGGCCGCCAGCGTCTCCTCGCCGGCCGCGGGCAGGGTCTCGGCCGGGGCCTCCACCGGGCGGCGTTCCTCGCGCGGCTCTCCCGGAACGTCCCGCTCGGCCGCCAGCCGGGCCCTGAGACGCTCCAGCTCGAGCCCCCTCCGCAGGACCCCCCGGTGAGCGAGCGAGATGAGGCTCGTCTCCTCGGAGACGACGACGACGTACGCATCCGTTTCCTCGGAGAGCCCGATGGCGGCCCGATGGCGGGTTCCGAGCGTCTTGTCGCTGATCGGAAACTGGGTGAGCGGCAGGATGCACCCGGCGGCCACGATCTGGTCGCCGCGGATGATCGCCGCGCCGTCGTGCAGGGGGGAGTACGGGGTGAAGATCGTGGTGAGCAGATCGGCCGACACCTGAGCGCTGATCGGAGTTCCCGTCTCCGCGTACTCCCCCAGGCCCACGTCCCGCTCGATCGCGATGATCGCGCCGATCTTCGCCCGCGACAGCCGCTCCGCGGCCGTCGTGATCTCCTCCACCACGTCCACCCGCTGCACTCGGGGAAGGATCCGCCACAGGCGGCTCTGGCCCAGCCGCGCCAGGGCGCTCCGCAGCTCCGGCTGGAAAACGACGATCAGGACGAACACGCCGTACGTGAAGACCTGCGACAGAATGTACGTGATGAGGTCCAGCTCCAGGAGCTGGGCGAGGGCGTAGACGGCCACCAGGAGCACGAGGCCGAAGAGGATCTGAAACGCCCGCGTGCCGGTCCACAGGACGAGGATGCGGTAGATGAGGTAGGCGACGAGGAGGATCTCGAACAGATCCTTCCA
This sequence comes from Gemmatimonadota bacterium, assembly GCA_046757485.1. GTDB lineage: Bacteria > Gemmatimonadota > Gemmatimonadetes > Palauibacterales > Palauibacteraceae > JBHHYJ01. The sequence continues at coordinate 8,122 of JBHHYJ010000048.1, read as the reverse complement.
GCCGACGCTCAGGAAGCGGAACCACTCCAGCAGCGTTCCCACCTCAGCCTCTCTCCCGGCCCGCCCGGCGACACCGCTCCGCCACCTCCAGGGCGCGCCTTACCGCGCCCACGTCGTGCACCCGAAAGAGCCGCGCGCCCCCGAGCAGGGCGGCCACGCACGCGGCCACGGTGCCCTCCACCCGCTCCCGGCGGGGCAGACCCAGGATCTCGCCCAGGAACGACTTGCGTGACGGTCCGACGAGAATCGGACGGCCGATCTCGCCCAGCTCCCCCACGCGGGCCAGAAGCTCGAGGTTGCCCTCGAGAGACTTCCCGAAGCCGATGCCGGGATCCAGCACGACCTGTGTCGGGTGACACCCACGCCGAACCGCCTCGTCGAGAGAAGCCGCCAGAGCGGAGCGCACCTCCCCGACCAGGTCATCATACCGCGTGTCGCGCTGCATCGTGCGGGGCTCTCCCCGCATGTGCATGAGGATCAGTCCGGCACCGGCCTCCGCCGCCAGCTCCCCGATCGCCGGCTCCCGGCGGAGCCCCGAGATGTCGTTGATCGCCGAGACACCGCCGGCCAGCGCCCGGCGGGCCACCTCGGCCTTCGTGGTGTCGACGGAAAGGGGAAGCGGAAAGCTTCTCAGTCCGTCCAGGACGGGGGCCAGCCGGCTCCATTCCTCCTCCAACGCCACGGGGGCCGCGCCCGGCCGGGACGATTCCGCCCCCACATCCACCACGTCGGCTCCCTCCTCGAGGAGGGTCCAGGCGCGCTCCACCGCCGGGCCCGGCTCCAGGTGGAGGCCTCCGTCGGAGAAGGAATCCGGGGTGACGTTCAGAATGCCGATGACGGCCGGCCGCTGGAGGGCGAGGCGGGACTCCCCGAGTCGCCACTCGAGCCCCTCCGCCCCGACCACGGCCCGGGCCCCGGCTCCATCCGGCCGCGACTTCGGGGCAGGGCGGCCCGCAGGAGAGAGTCCGGAGACCGCGCGGGCCGGCATGGACCCCGCCGACTCAGGCCGGCGCGGGCGCCGGCTCGCCGCCCGCTCCCTCGACGGGCTTCCGCGCCGCGGCGGGCTTCACCTCCTCCTCGTCGGAGGCCTCCTCGGTCGGTGACGCCAGGCCGCTCGCCATCGGCGGGAGCGGTTGCCCCTCGGCGAGCAGCTTGATGTCCTCCGCATCCAGCGTCTCCCGGTCCAGCAAGGCATGAGCGATGCTCTCCAGCAGCGCCCGGTGGTCCTTCAAGACGTCGTGTGACGCTCGATACGCCTCCTCCAGGATGCGCTTCACCTCGGCATCCACGCGCTCCGCGGTGCGCTCGCTGACCTCCCGCCGCTGCACGAGCTCCCGACCCAGAAAGATCTCCTGCTCCTGATCCCCCACCGCCACGGGTCCGATGAGCGGAGACATCCCGAACTGGGTGACCATCCGGCGGGCCAGGCTCGTCGCCCGCTCGATGTCGTTGCCCGCGCCCGTGGTGATCTTCTCGTCGCCGAAGACCATCTCCTCGGCCACCCGGCCGCCGAAGAGCATCTTGAGCTGTCCCTCGAGCCACTCCTTCGTGTAGTTGTGGCGATCCTCCTCCGGAAGGGAGGCGGTGATCCCCAGGGCCCGGCCTCGGGGCACGATGGTGACCTTGTGAAGCGGGTCGAGTCCCGGAACTCGGAGGGCCATCACCGCGTGGCCGGCCTCGTGGTACGCCGTCACCTTGCGCTCCTCCTCGGAGATGACGAGGCTCCTCCGTTCCGTCCCGAGCATGACCTTGTCCTTGGCCTGCTCGAGATCCTGCATGTACACCCGATCCTTGTCCTTTCGGGCGGCCAGCAGCGCGCCCTCGTTCACGATGTTCTCCAGGTCGGCGCCGGAGAGCCCCGGCGTGCCCTTCGCCAGGACGGAGAGGTTCACGTCCTCGGCCAGCGGGATGTCCCGCGTGTGGACGCGAAGGATGCCCTCCCTCCCCTTCACGTCCGGGCTGTCGACCACGATCTGGCGGTCGAAGCGCCCGGGGCGGAGCAGCGCGGGATCCAGCACGTCCGGGCGGTTCGTGGCGGCGAGCAGGATCACCCCCTCGTTGGACTCGAAGCCGTCCATCTCCACCAGGAGCTGATTCAGCGTCTGCTCCCGCTCGTCGTGGCCGCCCCCGAGGCCGGCTCCCCGGTGCCTCCCCACCGCGTCGATCTCGTCGATGAAGATGATGCACGGAGCGTGGGCCTTCCCCTGTTCGAAGAGGTCGCGGACGCGGCTCGCGCCGACCCCGACGAACATCTCCACGAAATCCGAGCCGGACATCGAGAAGAACGGCCGGCCGGCCTCCCCGGCCACCGCTCGCGCGAGAAGCGTCTTGCCCGTCCCCGGCGGACCCACGACCAGGGCTCCCTTCGGCAGCCGCCCGCCCAGCCGGCTGAACTTCTGCGGATCCTTCAGGAACTCGATGATCTCCTGAAGCTCCTCCTTCGCCTCGTCGCAACCGGCCACGTCGGCGAAGGTGACCTTCGGCGTGTCCCCCGTCAGGAGCTTGGCGCGGGACTTCCCGAAGCTGAAGGCGCGCGAGCCGCCGGCCTGCATCTGCCGGAAGAGGAAGACCCACAGCCCGATGATGAGCACCCAGGGGAGGATGGAGATGAAGAGGTTCAGCCAGTTGTTCCCCGTTTCCTCGGCGGAGACTTTCGCCCCGGACTCCTCGAGACGATCCAGAAGCTCCTGGCTCACCTCCGAGGGAAGGAGGGTGTGAAAGCGCTTCACCTCGCCCGTGCCCCGCTCCAGCGCCCGCCGCAGCTCCCCCTCCAGCCGCGTTCCGTCCCGGATCTCCACGGTCTCGATGTTCTCGCCGCGGAGTTGGGTCTGGAACTCCGAGTAGCTGAGCTCCTGCTGCGCCTGGCGGGTCGTGTTCATCAACTGGAAGATCGCCAGGGAGATGAGAACGATGAGGATCCAGAAGGAGGCCGTCCGCAGGAAACGGCTCGTGCGCCCGTCGGGCTGGTTCTTCTCCGACCCCTTCATCGTTTCAGGCTCCGCTCGGGTCCGCTACCGCCAGGCCGCTACAGGCTGGCGATAAACGGAAGGTGCCGGTACTCCTCGCCGTAGTCCAGCCCGTAGCCGATGAGGAACTCGGACGGAGCGTCGAAGCCCAGCCAGCGGGGCTCCAGGAGCAGATCTTGCGCCAGGTGCTTGTGCAGCAGGGCGCAGACTTCCAGGGAAAGGGGACGGCGCTCGCGGAGCGCCCCGATCAGGCGGTTCAGCGTGTTGCCGCTGTCCACGATGTCCTCGACCAGGACCACGTGACGGCCGTCCAACGGGGCCGCGGGGTCGTACAGGAGCTGAACGTCTCCCGACGACGTCGTCCCGGAGCCGTAGCTGGAGGCGACCAGGAAGTCGACCTGGTGAGGACGCCCGATACAGCGGACGAGGTCGCCCAGAAAGACGAAGGAGCCCTTCAACAGGCCGAGCAGCAGGAGCTTCTCGCTCGGCGGATACGCCTGGGTGATCGCGCGGCCCATGGCCCGCACGCGCTCGGCGATCTCCTCGGCCGTGAAGACGATGCGCGACAACGGCTTGCCGCCCGTGACCGCCAGCACGTCGGCCCCCTTCAGCGTGCCCGCCTCCATGCAGACCGCGTCACTCGTCGTCGGCGATGCCCCGGCATCGCCTTCCTCCTCGCTTCCCGGTCTGCCCTCGGCCAGACCCACGCGCGCGGCCCACCCGGGCTCTTCCACAGGCTTCCTATGCGCGCCAGATTCCAATGGAAAACCTCTCTGCCTCCGATGGTGACCCCACCGCTCCCGGCGGCGGCCCTGCCGCCGCCACGTCGGCATCGATCGCCGTTCCGATCCCCGCCACCCACACGAGCCGCCCCGCCGCCTCGAGGACCACCGTACCGGGCCGCTCCGAGAGCGGGATCCGGTGCTCGTTGAACAACCGCTTCAGCTTCCGGGTGCCGCGGTGGAGTCGCAGCCGGTCGCCGGGTCGGGGGCCCCGGAGCCGGAGGGGAAAGGCGTCCCGGGCCAGCCGGAGCTCCGCCGTCCAGCCGGTCTCAGTCTCGTCGCCGCGGCGCCCGCTCTTCCGGATCCCCGCTCCCCGGAACCGCCGTTTCGGAAGGCCGCCCTCCGGCCCCCAGGCGACGAGGTACCCGTGTCCGCCGATGACCACCGAGCCGCTCCCGCGCCGCGGAGCCGCGATCGCAAGCACCTCGTCCCGAGGCGGAGCCGAAGGCGGGCCGAGCCACAGGAGATCGAACTCCCGCCGTAGCTGCAGCCGTTCCGCCAGATCCACGCCGCTCCCACTGCGGCCTCGCTTGATAAACTCCACCGCGGCACGGGTTCCTCCCCGTCCGAGGGAGATTCCGAGCCGCCGGGCGAGCAGCCGTACGATCCTGGCCCGAAGCTCTCGATCATAGGTGGCCAGTGGGAGGCGGGCAACGCGGATCCGACCCTCCTCCTGGACCGCATCACGCACGGCCCGGCGGGCGGCCGCGTCCAGGGCCCGATCCGCCCTCCGCGCCGAGGCGGCCAGCTCCACCAGCCGCCGGCGCAGCTCGGGGCCCGCCGCGCCCTCGAGCGCCGGCAGCAGATCGTGGCGGATCCGGCTCCGCGCCCAGCGGCGATCCCGGTTCGACGGGTCCTCCAGAAACGGAATCCCCCGACCCTCCAGGTAGGCCAGGATCTCCTCCCGCCAGAACGGAAGAAGGGGACGGACGATCCGTCCTCTCCGAGGCGGAATGCCGCCGAGGCCGCGAAGTCCGGTGCCGCGCAGGAGCCGGAAGAGCACCGTCTCGGCCTGATCGTCCGCCTGGTGCCCGGTGGCGATACGGCTCGCCCCCACCCGGGCCGCCTCGCGTGCCAGGAACGCGTATCGGGCCGCCCGGAACGCGGCCTGGTGCGGCTCGAGACGCTCGGCCGGTCTGCCGATCGTGCACGCCGCGACCCCGGCCGAGCGGGCCCTCCGTGCCACCAGCTCGGCCTCCGCCCGGCTGTCGGGCCGCAGGCCGTGATCGTAATGGGCCGCGTGCAGGCGGAGCCCCCTCTCTTCGGCCACCGCCCGCAGAAGGTAAAGGAGTGCCGTGGAGTCCGGCCCGCCGGAGTAGGCGATGAGGAGGGAGGCGCCCCGGGGCGCCAGGAACGGCCGGCGCTCCAGCAGCCGCCGAAAGCCGAGCTCCAGGTCCCCAGCACGCGCGAAGCGGGGGGAGTCCGTCACACGGCGACGCCGGAGCCCGGTTCGCGACGCAACGGGATCCCGCGGGCTACACCCCACCGGAGCCGCCCGCCCCCACCTCCAGCCAGCGGCCCGGCCCACGGTGAAAGTCCAGCCGTTCGGGCACGCGCACCGATCCGGCCGCCGGGGGCACGCCGGCGGCGGTCGTCGCGGTGCGCGCGGCCGCGTTGGGGAGTGCCGCGGCTCCCGGGGGGGTCACCCCACCGGGGGCCCGCGCCCGCTCATCGGGCCCCACCCCTCACCCCTCGCCGATTTCGCGCTTCCGCTCCGGGGCACACCCGCGGTCGTGTCCGACCACGTAGGCCCACAGGGCCCGCTTGAGGCCGGGCCGATCCAGGGACGGGAAGGAGGTCATGGTTCCGTGTCTGTCCTCGGCAAGACCCTCGCGCGCGGCGCAGCGGGGTTCTTCAACAAGGCTTCCTGACAGGTCGCTGCTAAACCTCCATCACCTCCGCTTCCTTACGCTCCAGAAGCGCGTCGATCTCGGCGATGTGCCCGTCCGTCAGCTTCTGAAGCTCATCCAGCCAGCGGTGGTAGAGGTCCTCGCTGATCTCTCCGTTCCTCTCCATCTGGTGGAAGCGGTTCTTCGTCTCCTGGCGCACGTGACGAATGGCGATCCGTCCTTCTTCGGCCATCTTGTGCAGGACCTTCACATACTCTCGTCGCCGCTCCTCGGTCAGCGGAGGAATCGGAACCCGGATGACCCCGCCGTCCACGGAGGGATTGAGACCCAGGTCGGCCGTCTGAATCGCCTTGGCGATCTCCCCCGCGACGTTCGGGTCGTACGGCTGCACCACGAGGAGCTGGGGCTCCGGTGCCCCGACGTTGGCGACCTGGTTCAGGGCCATCGTCGATCCGTAGGCCTGCACCCGGACGGTGTCGAGAAGAGTGGGGGTCGCCTTTCCCGTGCGAACGGTGTTGAATTCGCGGCGCATCGCCTCCACGGTCCTGTCCATGGAGCGGGAGGCCTCTTTCAGCTGCTGCTCGGGCATCTCGTCGACTCCTCGACTCTCTCCGGTCGCGCACCGGCCCTCGCGAACGGAGCCTCTTGCGGCGAACGGAGCCTCTCGCTGCCGAGGGCAAAGGCGGACCAGCCCTCGCCCGGCGGATTCTCAGGCCACCAGCGTTCCGATCCGGGCCCCTTGCAGAGCGGTCAGGATCGCCCCCGGCTTCCGGATGTTGAGGACGATCACGGGCAGGTCGTTCTCCTTGCACAGGGAGATCGCCGCCGCGTCCATCACCTGGAGCTCGCGGGTCATCACCTCCAGGTAGGAGATCTCCTGAATGAACTCCGCCTCCGGATCCGACTCGGGGTCCGCCGAGTAGACGCCCTCCACCTTCGTCGCCTTCAGGATGACGTCCGCCTCCATCTCGATCGCCCTCAGCACGGCGGCCGTGTCGGTGGAAAAGTACGGGTTGCCGGTGCCCCCGGCGAAGATGACCACCCTTCCCTTCTCCAGGTGTCGCAGCGCCCTGCGGCGGATGTACGGCTCCGCCAGCTCCTCCATGCGGATCGCGGACATGACGCGGGTCTCCAGACCCCGCCTCTCCAGCGTGTCCTGGAGCGCCAGGGCGTTGATCACCGTCGCGAGCATGCCCATGTAGTCCGCCGACACCCGGTCCATGCCCTGCTGGCTGGCCACCGTTCCGCGGACGATGTTTCCCCCGCCCACCACGAGGCCCAGGAAGACCCCCGCGGCATGCACCTTCTCCACCTCCCGGGCCAGCTCGTCGATCGCCGTCGGATCGATGCCGAAGCCGCCCCGCTCGCCGGCTAGCGACTCCCCGGAGAGCTTCACCAGGGCGCGCTCGTACTTGAGCCCGGCACCGGAGCCGGAACGGACCACCTCAGCCACCCACGTGGAAGCGGGCGAAGCCGCGGACCCGGAGGTTCTCACCCGCTTCGGCCAGGAGGTCGGCTACCCGCTTCTCCGGGTCCTTCACGAAGCCCTGGGAGAGGAGCGCGTTCTCCTCGTAGAACTTGCGCATTCGGCCCTCCACGATCTTCTCGACGATCTGGGGTGGCTTCCCCTCGCCCCGAGCCTGCTCGGTGAGCACCGATCGCTCGCGCTCTCGCAGCTCCTCGGGGATCTCCTCCGGCGAGACGGCCACCGGCGCGGCGGCGGCCACGTGCATGGCGAGCTGTCGAGCCACCTCCTCGCCGCCTTCCCCCTCCACCCGCAGCAGCACCCCGATGCGGTTGCCGAAATGGAGGTAGGAGCCCACCGAACCGCCATCCGCCGCCATCCGGACGACCCGGCTCAGGCCCACGTTCTCCCCCACCTGCGTCCGCAGATCCTCGAGCTCGGCGCGCAACGACGCCGACTCGGGACCGGCCAGAAACTCCTTCCCCGTCGTCACCCGCCCGCTCGCCAGCTCCGACGCCATCACCGCCTCGGCGACCCGCCGGGTGAACGCGACGAACGCGTCGCTGCGGGCGACGAAGTCCGTCTCGCTCGCCGCTTCCGCCATCCCCGCGACACCCTCTCCGGTGGCGATCTGCACGGCCCCCTCCGTCGCCTCGCGGCCGGCGCGTTTCGCCGCCTTGGCGGCTCCTCGCTGACGGAGGAGGTCGATCGCGCGCTCCTCATCTCCGGCCGCCTCGGCGAGGGCCTTCTTGCAGTCCATCATGCCGGCACCCGTTCGATCTCTCAGCGCCTTCACCGCCACCGCCGTGATCTCCGCCATCGCTTTGCTCCTCTATACCTTGCCGTGTCTCGATCTCTCCGGTCGCCGCCCAAAAAAAGGGCCACCGAAGTGGCCCGCAAGGGATTCTCCGGTCAGGACGACTCGGGTTCGACCTTCTCCTCGGAGCCACCTCCCCCCGGCGCCTCCGCCGAAGCGAGAACCTCTTCCGTCTCTTCCGGCTCCGCCCCCGGCGCCTCCGCCGAAGCGAGAACCTCTTCCGTCTCTTCCGGCTCCGCCCC
>JBHHYJ010000047.1:0-23317 GCA_046757485.1 Gemmatimonadota bacterium | reverse complement strand
CTCGCCCACGTCCTCGCCGGGGAGCCCGGAGACGCCCTCCTCGCCCACACCTCCGCCGGCGGCGTCCAGTCGCCTACTCCCGCTCCGCGCTGGGGACCGCGGCCTCCATCACCTCCCGGATCTCCGCGGCGGATCGCATCCGCGTCAGATCCAGGGTGAAATCGGGCCGTTCCGCCTCCCGAAGCTTGCCGAGCAGCTCCTCGATCTCCCGCTTCGAGAGCCCGAACTCCCGCAGCGCCTCCGAAGGGAGAGCCTCCGCCCCGGCCCGCGCCCCGACCCCCTCCTCCGTCGGCCGCAGGAAGTGGCGGATGACCGCCAGCTCCGCCGCGCTGAACGAGCGCCCCATGAGGTCGTAGTCGATCCAGGCCTCGTAGCTGAGGGGCGCGACCCGTTGGAGCATGCCCCCGATCACCTTGGCGTACTCGCGGATCTCCCACTGGGCGTGGGGATCTACCCGCAGGGTGAGGAAGTGGAGCAGGTTGTGGAGGTCGATCTTCCAGTACCACTGCGTGTAGGTGGAGAGGGGAAGATCGATCCGGGCCAGCTCGCGGGCCACGTCCTCCATCAGCATCCACTGGTAGGAGCCGGCGGCCTCCTGCCGGACCCGCTCCCACCGCTCGCCCGCCTCCCGGTAGACCTCCTCCGGAAGGCTCGACTCCCGTCCCTGGCGGTTCGAGCGGCTCTGCGCCGCGAACTGCTCCGTGGGGGGCCGGTAGAAGAGGAGCGGCATGAGGCTGTACCGTCCGCTGTACTCGTTCACGGAGTTGTGGGTCACGATCCCGTTCGCGATGAAGTTGTGATGCGGACCCTCCACTTCGAGATCGTAGGTTTCCTTCACCCCCACGAACTCGAAACGCTCGATCCGCACGAGCTTCGCGACGGTCAGCTTATTCCAGGGAACCTTCGGTCGGGGCTTCCACTCCTCTCTGACCGGCGGACCACCGAGGCGCCCAACGTAGTCGAGCTCACGGCCCTGAATGGAGCGATGACACTCCTCACAGAGCGTCGTCAGGTTCTCAACCTTCCGCGCTAGCGCCAGATCCGCCCAGACGGGCACGATGTGATGGCAGTGGAGCAGTGACGTCCTAACCTGGCAGAGCTGGCATGTCCAGCCGTTTCGGCCATGGACCTTGGCCGCGACCTGTGAAGTCCACCGACCAATGCTCTCGCGGTCGGTGGAGATTCCGCCCCGCCAGAAGTTGGACGCCGGTCCACCTCGGCTGCGGCGGTTCGCCTCGACCCAGGTCTGCGAAAGCTCGCGGGGGCCAAGCTGATACGTCCTTCCTTTGTTCCATGGCTCGTGGCCCTTCGCAAACCGGTGGGGCCGCTGAAGTCCGTGGCGGCGCAGCCACTTCCGAATGGTTCCGTAACTAACCCCCGCCGCCCTGGCCATCTCTGCGATGCGGAGACCCTGACGATGATAGCCCTGTCGAAGCCACTCGGGATCACGATAGACTGGAGGAGGTTGGATCTCCGTTCCGTTGACGTAGACGAAGTGCTCGCCCTGATCCCATACGGCCCGTCCGCCACGCGTTTCGAGCCCGGTGGCTTCCTTGAGGGTCTTCCATCCGTTCCCGAAGAGGAATCGGTGATCCGCTGTGGCCGCGATTCGCTTGCCATCTGCCAGGATCATTCGGAACACAGGCTTCTTGCCGTTGCGGTAGACATCAACAACCCGGGTGTGGCAGATCTCCAGGGTCTCTTCGTTCACCTGGCGCAGGTGCATCCCGCTCACGCGCTCCCGACGAGAATGCGGGTTCCGTTGCTTATCAGGCCGTGTACGGTTCTTGGTAGGCTGCCAGCGTTGCCAGATCTCCTCGATCTTGAGCTTGTAGAGCTGGTTACCGCGGCGCCTCAGACCACCCGGCAGATCGAAATAGACCTCTGTTCCCTCCGCCAAACAGGCCGTGCGATGCCGGATCCACTGCCGGGCCACGAAGATCGGCATGCAGCAGTGGAACTTCAGCTCGACCATCTCGCTCGGCGTCGTGTGCCGGTGGCGGCGCAGGTAGCGGACGAGCCCGCGGGTGCGGCTCACCTTGCGGGTGCCGTAGCCGTAGCTCACGCGCGCCGCGCGCTCCACGTCCTCGTCGCTTCCCATGTAGTCCACCAGGGCGACGAAGCCGTGGTCCAGCACGGGGAAGTAGCCTCCCAGGATCTCCTCGGCGGCGGGTGTGGTGGGACGCCTCGTCTCCATCGGCGGAACGGTGACCTTTCTGTAGCGGTCGGACCTCGCCCCGGCCCGCCTCCGCTCGCTCCTGCCGAGGCCGTTCCGGTGCGCCTGCCGGGCCTCCGCGGCCGCGGGACGCCTCCCCCGGCCGACGGCCCGGCGTGAGAATAGGAGGGACGCCCGGAAGGCGCCAGCGAGCGGCGGCCGCCTCCGCCCCGGCCCCGAAGCCGGGCCACGATTCCTCCACCGAAACGGGCGCGCGGGCGGTGCGCGGCTGCCTCGGCGGGGCGGCAGGCCGCCGCTCACGCTACCGCCGGGGCCGGGAGCCGAATAACGTACCTGTGATCGCGTGGACTGGAGAGGAGACCGGACGAATCCGCCGATGACGCGAACGCGGGACCCGCGACAGATCGTGACCCCCCATGCCTTTCGGGTCGCCCCGGAGCTCCTCGGGCTCCCGCTGGCCACCCCCTCCCGGCGGGCCGCCGCGATGCTCGTCGACCTGGCGCTCATCGGCGCCCTGCTGCTCGTCAAGCAGATCAGCGGGACCCTGCTGGGGGTCGTGGCCGGCTGGGTCCTCATCCGCGCCACGTCGCCTCCTGGGCTTCCTCCGCGGGCTGGCGGATGACCTGGGGCTCGGCCTGGGCTGGTCGGGCCTCTACTTCACGATCTTCCTGGCCCGGTGGAAGGGGAGGACGCCCGGAAAGCGGCTCTTCGGCCTCCGGGTGGTGCGGCTCAACGGCGAGCCACTCGGCTGGTGGCCGGCGTTCGAGCGCTTCGGAGGGTACGCCGCGTCCCTGGCCACCGGCACGCTCGGCTTCCTCCAGATCTTCTGGGACGCGAACCGGCAGGGGGTCCACGACAAGGTCGTGGGGACCGTGGTGGTCCTGGACTCCGCCGTCGTACACCGGGCACTCATCCAGGCACGCCGGCCCGGACCGGCGCCAGCGGCCCCCCTCACCCCGCCGCAGAGCCTGCCAGGGACGCGGGCCGGCCGCCCTACCGGGCGCGGTGGTCCACCGCGGGCCGGCCCCCGGCGCCCATGATCGATCTCGAGCATCGTCACATCGGGCAACGGGGTGACACGGCCACGGTCGCTTGCGGAGCGTCCGCCGCAAGCCAAACTTCCCGAACAAGCCTATCCCAGTGACCTCTCTGGCCCATCGAGCGAGGCGCCCCTGAGCCAGCTTGCCCGGCAAGCAGAGCGCGTGCTTGAACAGAACTGGCGCGGGTCCTACACGAAGCCCGCCCGCGATCTCTATCCGCACCAGTGGAACTGGGATTCTGGATTCATCGCCGTAGGATACGCACATTACCAGCCCTCGAGGGCGATGGACGAGTTGTTCTCTCTCTTCCGTGGGCAATGGAAGGACGGGATGCTTCCGCACATCGTCTTCGACCGCGAGGAGGAGGGCTACTTCCCGGGGCCTGAATTCTGGCGGACGGACCTCTCTCCGGCGGCCCCGGCCGTGCCCACCTCGGGTATCACGAACCCCCCGCTCCACGCCTGGGTGGCGCTCCATATCTATCGGCACCTTCCCAACGCGGAGGCCCGGGAGTTCCTCGCAAGAATGTTCCCGAAGCTCCTCGCACTCCATCGCTACCTGTACGAGAAGCGCGACCCGCACCGCGAGGGCTTGGCGTTCATCCGGCATCCCTGGGAGTCCGGAACCGATAACTCGCCGGCCTGGGACGAGGCGCTGGCCAGGATCGAAGTCGACGAGGCCGCTGTTCCACTCTACCAACGGAGGGACGTGGAGTTCGTGCCCGGAAACCAGCGGCCGACACGTGAAGACTACGACCGGTACGTGTTCCTGCTGGACCTGTTCAAGCGGACCCGCTACGACGAGGCCGCCATTGCGGCAGAGTGTCCCTTCCTCATCCAGGATCCCCTCTTTAACAGCCTCCTCTCGGCTTCAAACGAGGCGTTGCTGGAGATCGGCCAGATCCTGGGCCAGGACGTGGGAGAGGTGAAGGAGTGGCACGCCCAGACCGCCCGGGCCCTGAACGACGTGCTCTGGAACGAGGAGAAGCGGCTCTACGCCCACTTCGACCTCGTCTCGAGAAGATCGATCGGGGCGGCCACCAGCTCCGGCTTCGCCCCCTTCTTCGCCGCCGTCCCCGATGCCCGGCAGGTGAGCCGGATGCTCGATCTTCTCGACGCGGAGGAGTACTCCGGTGCGGCAGGACGATGCTTCCTGTTGCCGAGCTACAAGCTGGGGGGAGCGGCTTTCGATCCCGTGAAGTACTGGCGAGGACCGGTCTGGGTGAACCTGAATTGGCTCATCTGCCGTGGCCTGGAACGCATGGGTTTCCTGGACCGGGCGGCCGCCCTCTTTCGGGACACGCTGGCCCTCCTGGAGCGATACGGGTTCCACGAGTACTTCAGTCCTTTCCGCTCGGAGACCGATGGCCCCACGGGAGGATTTGGGAGCCAGGACTTCTCGTGGTCCGCCGCCCTCTGCATCGACCTCCTCCAGCAGCCTCCGGGAGGTGCCCTTCCCGGAGACGGGTCCGTCTCCGGAGTGAGCTGAGTCGAGTGGGTGAGCGGCTCAGGGTGGCAGCGCCGCGGACGCGCTCCCGCCTCGGGGACAGGGAGGTGAACCTCGTCCGGGCCGAGCCCGCGACGACTGATCGGGGCGGCCGGATCCCCCGGCCCGGCGGATCGGTTGCAGCACTCAGAGCAGGATTCTTTGAGGAACGAGGTCAATGACCGCCTTCGACTGGTCGATCGTCTTCGTCTACATGCTGGGGCTCATCGCCTTCAGCTACCTGCTCAGCAGGACGCAGAAGGACCAACGGGACTACTATCTCGGTGGCCAGACGATGGGCTGGGGGAGCGTCGGTCTCTCCACCATGGCCACCCAGCTCGGGGCCATCAGCTTCATCTCCGCTCCGGCCTTCGTGGGTCTCCGGGAGAACGGGGGCATCAAGTGGCTCTCCTACGAGTTCGGCGTCCCCCTGGCGATGATCTTCCTCATCGGCTTCGTGGTCCCGCCCCTGTACCGGGCCGGCGTCGTCAGCATCTACGAGTATCTGGAGCGCCGCTTCGCGGGCAGCACGCGCGTGCTGGTGAGCCTGGCCTTCCAGGTGAGCCGCTCTCTCGCCACGGGCGTGAGCATCTATGCCCTCGCTCTCGTGCTCTCCGTCGCGCTGGGCGTCCCCGTGTGGGTGACGATCCTCATCACCGGCGGGGTCACGGTCGTCTACGACATGCTCGGAGGCATGAAGGCCGTCGTCTACTCCGATGTGATCCAGATGGCGGTCCTCTTCATCGGCATCCTTCTCTGCTCGGGCTTCGCATTCCACCTGGTGGGCGGATGGGACGGTCTCCTGGCCGGGGTGGAGGTCGACCGCCTGCGAGCTGTGAACTTCTCCGACTGGGGATTGGGCGAGGGGAGCGAGTTCGGCTTCTGGCCGATGGTGATCGGCGGGTTCTTCCTCTATGCCTCCTTCTACGGTTGTGATCAGCTCCAGGCGCAACGGTATCTCTCGTGCAAGGACGAACGGGGCGCCAGAGCCACGCTCCTTTTCAACGGGCTAGGTCGCTTTCCGGTGGTGCTTCTCTACTGCCTGATGGGACTGCTCCTGGGGACGTTCGCCGTCCAGGACCCCCGGTTCCTCTCCCTCATGCCGTCGCAGAATCCGGACCTGATGGTCCCCACCTTCATCATCCACTACCTGCCGGCGGGGCTCACCGGGCTGCTGATCGTCGGAATCCTGGCGGCGGCGATGTCATCCCTCGACTCTGCACTCAACTCCTTGAGCGCCGCCTCCATGCAGGACCTCGTCATCCGGAACGTGAAGCGCCCCCTTACAGACAGGGAGAACCTCCTGTATTCCAAGCTGTTGACGCTCTTCTGGGGGATCTTCTGCTCCGTGGCGGCGTTCGTGGCCGGCGACATCTCCCCCACCGTGATCGAGGCGATCAACTTGTTGGGCTCCCTCTTTTACGGCCCCATCCTGATGACTTTCGCCCTCGCGATCCTCACCCGGAAGACGACCTCGCTGGGGGCGAACCTGGGGCTGCTGGCCGGTGTGTCGCTCAACTTTTCCTTGTGGATCTTCGCCGGCGACATCGTCTTCTGGTTCTGGTGGAACTTCACGGGAGCGGCGGCCACCCTCCTGGTCGGATACGGAGTAAGCTTGCTGCTCCCCGCGCCGGTGCCCAGCGAGGCCCCGGCGGAGGCCCGGGAGGCGGTCGGCCTCCGGCCCAAGGAGACGGCTTTCCTGCTCTCCTTCTTCGTGGGCATCCTCGCCCTCAGCGCCACCCTGATTCACCTGTTCAGGGCCCTGGTAGCTTGAGGAGTAGAGCCCCGGACAGACAGCGAGATGTCCGCGCGGAAACGCCTACGCCTCGAGGGGGAGACGTACGGTTTGCCAGCGGGGCCCCTGGAGTATAGGTTTATATTGTTACAGCTTCATCATATAACCTCTGTAGTCCAGCAGAACTCGGACAAATCCAGATCCGGCGCTCGCGACTCAGCGGCCGGGTGCCGAATGGCAATACATGCTGTAGCCTCGCGGTTTTCCCTAGCCAAAAGGTGGTGCAACATGCTACCTACTAACCGTTTATATCCCTTCTTCATCCTCACGTTCGTGCTGTCGGCCGCGCACAACCTGTCAGCCCAACAGCCGGGGCGGGTGACCGGCCAGGTTGTCAGCGAGGCGGGGGCTCCGCTGGGTGGGGTGGCCGTTAGCGTGGTTCGCGCTCAGCGTGGGGTGTTCACCGACCGTGCCGGCAACTACAGCCTCGAACTCCCCGCGGGCACGTACACCCTCCGGGCACAGCTCATCGGCTACCGGGTCCAGACCTTCGAGGTGACGGTCGGGGCGGGTGAGACCGTGCGACGCGACCTCACAATGGTGACGGACCCCCTGGGCATGCAGGAGCTGGTGGTGACCGCGACGCGCGAGGCCGTTACCCAGCAAGACGCGACCTTCTCCGTCACCCTCGTGCCCGCCGAGAAGATCAACAAGTTCCAACCGCAGAGCGCAGCCGAGGTGCTGCGCACCGTCCCCGGGATCCACGCGGAAGAGGGGGGAGGCGAGGTGGCCGTCAACTCCTTCCTCCGGGGACTTCCCTCCCCCGGGCAGTTCCGGTACCAGACTCTCCAGGAAGACGGGATGCCGGTCCGGTCGATCCCCGGGGGCTTCATCTCGGCCGAGGACGTCTTCTTCCGGTACGACTACAACGTGAGGACCCTGGAGGTGGTGAAGGGCGGCGTCTCCCCCCTGTTCGGGATCAACGCGCCGGCCGGGACCATCAACTACGTCAGCAAGACGGGCGGGGACATCCTCACCTCGACCGTCGCCTTCACCGGCGGCCAGCGGGACTACTACCGCGTCGACATGAACGTGAACGGGCCCCTGGGAGAGGACTGGCGGTTCAACGTGGGCGGGTTCTACCGGCTCGATCGGGGACCCCGAATCTCCGGCCTCGACACCCGGGGATTCCAGATCAAGGGGAACGTCACCCGGCTCCTGGAGGGCGGCCACCTGCGCTTCTACGCCAAGGTCATCGATGACAAGGTCCAGTTCCTCCTCCCCTTCGCGCACCGGAGGGCCACGGGGAAGCCGGCCATCGATGAAAACGGCACCCAGAACTCGGACGCGGGCGCCGACTTCACCGTTCCCACCCCCGCGAGCCAGGGACTCTTCCCGGGAAGCTTCCGGTCGACCATGGACAGGGGCGTGTTGACCAGCGGGCAATCCGTGATGTTCGAGGTCTTCCAGGAGTTCGGCGAAGGGTGGTCCGTGGAAAACAAGGTCCGGTGGAGCGACATGGACCACGAGTTCAACATCTTCATCCCGTTCGGAACCCAGCCTGCCGACGAGTTCGCCCAGGGGTTCATGACGATGCCGGGCGACGTGGCGATCTTCGGGTTCGTCAACGACCCGCGGCCGTTCAGCGGCGAGGCGGTGGCCCGTCAGGGGGTGTGGGGACGGTTCCGGCCGACCGAGGACTTGGCCAACCAGTTCATCCTCAAGAAGCGCGTGGAAGGGCCGAGAGCCAGCGCCCTCATCTCGGTCGGCGGCTACTTTTCCCGCACGGAGGTGTCGGACGTACAGATCCGGCCCACCATGCTCTTCGAGCTGGCTACGCGCCCCCGGGCCATGACCCTCGAGATCCGGCACGCCGACGGAAGCACGACCCCCGTCACCATGAGCAACGGGATCCTGGAGATCTCGAACAACTTCTTCAACCGGCAATTCCAGGCCAATAACGTCTCCGTCTTCGGCGGAACGGAGATCACCGTGGACGACCGCTTCCGGATCGACGTAGGCGGTCGGTTCCAGCGCCAGACCGCCTCTGTCCGGGTGGAGAACACCTCCCGGTTCGACCTCGGCACCACGCTGGCGGAGCAGAACGCGGTGTTCGGCAACGGCACCTTCGTCCGTCGGAACGTGGACTTCGACGACTTCGCGGTGGCACTGGGTATGAACTACAAGGTCGCCGACGCCTTGAACGTGTACGGGAACTTCAGCCGCAGCTTCTTCTTCCCCACCCTGGGCATCTTCGCCGGCGACGTCCGGATCGACGAGCAGGGGAACTTCGTGCAGCCGGTCCCGGAGCAAAACGAGGAACTCCTCCAGGCCGAGGGCGGGGTGAAGATCGGCACGCCACAGTACTCCGCCACGATCTCCGGCTTCTGGACGCAGATCAGCGACCGGCTGCAGACGGACATCCGCATCATCGACGGCCAGAGCTTGCAGGTGACCGACGCGGTCGGGGAGAGCCGCACGTTCGGGCTGGAAGCGACGGGCGCGTACGCCCCGCGGCGAATACCCGGGCTCAGGCTGGAGACGTCGATCACGGCGCAGGACCACGAGACCACCGAATTCGTCGTCGGTGCCAACGACTTCAGCGGGAACGACGTGAAGCGGATCCCGCAGTTCATGACGAACAGCTCCGTCTTTTACGAGGCGTACGGTCTGGACGCGATGGTGAACTGGAGCCACCTGGGCGACCGTTTCGCCGACGACGCTAACTTCCAGACTCTCCAGAGCGTCAACATCTTAACGCTGGACCTGGGCTACACCTTCCGCCTCAGGGAGGGGAAGAGCCTGCGTCTCGGGTTGAACGCCTACAACATCAACGACACCGTCGGGTTGACGGAGGGCGACCCTAGACTGCCTCCAGGCTTCGATCCGGCGCAGCTCCCGTTCTTCAACGCCCGACCGGTGCTGCCGGAGCGGTTCAAGGTCAGCGCGTCGTACACCTTCTAGCGGAGCGCGGGACGGTTTCCCGGCCGGCGAGGGGGAGAGCCCGGCCCCCTCACCGGCCCCTCTTAGAACTTCACCCGAGGCTTCGCAGCACCCGCGCCGCCAACTCCGTCAGCCCCTCCGTGTCGAGGAGCCCGCCGCCCGCATCGAGAGTGGCCCTGGCGTCGGGGATGGGGCCCTCGATCCGGCCGCAGACTAGAACCACGGGAACCCCTGCCTCCGTCGCGCGGCGCATCACCTCGCCCACGATCTTTCCGGTGCGGCTCGTGGCGTCGAAGCCCCCTTCCCCGGTCATTACCAGGTCCGCCGCTTCCAGGGCATCTTGGAACCCCACCTCCTCCAGCACCCAGTCGCTTCCCCAGACGACCTCCGCTCCGAGAAAAGCCGCGCACCCCGCGCCGAGCCCGCCCGCGGCACCAGAGCCGGAGATCCCTGCCACCGAGACTCCGAGATCGAGGCGGAGCCTACGTTCCAGACGCTCGAGGCCTTTCGCAAGCAGCGCTACTTCCTCGTGGGAGGCCCCCTTCTGGGGGCCGAAGGTGGGTGCGGCCTGGGCGAGCGTGTGCCCGACATCGGCCAGAGCGACGAACGTCCCAGGAGGGCGCTCCCCGGGCTTGATGGCAGCCAGAGCGTGAAGGCTCCTCCCTCCCAGGGGGAGATCCCGCCCCTCCCCATCCAGGAAGCGATACCCGAAGGTGCGCGCCAGACCCGTTCCTCCGTCCGTGGAGGCGGAACCACCCAGACCGATGTGTACGCGCCGGGCACCGGCACCCAGGGCGTACCTCACCAACTCCCCTACCCCGAGAGTGTGGGCATCCAGCGCCGCCCGGCGACGACCCAACAGATGCAACCCGCACGCGTCGGCCGACTCCACCAGCGCTTCCCCCTGTGTCACCCACAGACACCGAGCCTCGACGGGCTCCGAGAGCGGCCCGGCGACGACCCAACGTTCTTCTCGTCCGTCCTGCACCGTCCGCACGGCCTCTATGAGGCCTGGGCCCCCGTCCGACAGAGGGAGGGCCGTCAGATGCGCCCTCGGTTGCGCCCTACACACGCCCTGTGCCATTGCCCGTGCCGCTTCGGAGGCCGTCAGGGTTCCCTTGAACGCGGTCGGGCATACCAGAACTTGCAACGCAGAACACCTCCGTTGGTCCGGGGCGGTACACCCTGTTATCGTGTTTCTTGATGTCGCTGGCAACCAGGGCGGGGACGCTCGTGGGAGGGCTCGAGGCGGGGGGCACGAAGTTCGTCTGCGGAGTCGGGACCGGCCCCGGCGACGTCCGCTGCGAGGCCCGCTTTCCCACCACGTCTCCCGAGGAAACCATCTCCCGCGTGATCGACTTCTTCCGGGAGCAGCGGGAAAGGCACGGACCTCCAGCGGCACTGGGGATCGGAACCTTCGGCCCGGCCGTGGTGGACCCGGCGTCCCCGACCTACGGCCGCATCGTCTCCACCCCGAAGTCAGGCTGGGCCAGCGTAAACCTAAAGGGGGTCATCCAGGAGGCCCTCGATCTCCCGGTAGCGTTCGACACGGATGTCAACGCCGCCGCCCTCGGGGAGTGGCGCTGGGGGGTTGCCCGGGAGCTCCGCACGTTTGTTTACCTCACCGTGGGAACCGGGATCGGGGGTGGCATCATAGCCAACGGGGGCCTGCTGCACGGGTTTCTCCACCCGGAGATGGGCCACATCCCCGTCCCCCACGACCGGGAAGCCGATCCCTTCGAGGGTTCGTGCCCCTTCCACGGTGACTGCCTGGAGGGGTTGGCCTCCGGCCCGGCCATGCAAGCCCGCTGGGGAAGTCCCCCCGAGCGGCTCCCGCCGGAGCACCCTGCTTGGGAGCTTGAGGCTCGCTACCTGGGCCTTGCCCTGTGGAGCTACACCAACATCCTCTCGCCGCAGCGGATCGCCCTCGGGGGCGGGATCATGGAGCAGGCGCACCTTTTTCCCCGCGTCCGTCGGGAGGTACGGAACCTGTCCGGAGGGTACGCCCTGTTTCCCGCTGTCTCAAAGGACTCCCCAGGGGGGGAGGAGCCGCTGGACGACTACATCGTACCGCCGGCCCTGGGGAGGAGGGCCGGGCTTCTGGGCGCCTTCGCCCTCGCCCTGAAACTGGTCCAGGAGCGCTAGAACTTCGGCGCACGACAGAGTCCGAGCCGGCTAGCGGGGCCTCAGCACCCTCCCCACCGCCTCCTTCCACCCCTCGTACAGGGCTTCTCGCACCTCCGGGTCCAGGGAGGGCGTCCAGCGGCGGTCCAGCTCCCAGTGGCGAGCGAGCGCCGCCGGGTCCTCCCACACCCCGACGGCCAGCCCGGCGAGGTAGGCGGCGCCCAGGGCGGTCGTCTCGGTCACGCGCGGGCGCTCCACCGGAAGATCCAGCAGATCGCTGAGGAACTGCATCGCCCACCCGTTGGCCACCAGGCCGCCGTCCACGCGGAGGGCGAGCGGAGGTGTGGCCCCGTCCGCGGCCATGGCGCTCATCAGGTCCCGCGTCTGGTACGCCACGGACTCGAGGGCCGCCCGTACGACCTCGGCCACGCCGCTGTCCCGGGTGAGGCCCAGGATCGCTCCCCGCGCTTCCGCGTCCCAGTACGGCGCCCCGAGCCCCACGAAGCCCGGCACCAGGTACGCGCCCCCGGTGTCGGGGATCGAGGCGGCCAGCGCCTCCGACTCGGCCGCCTCGCGGATCACGCCGAGCCCGTCCCTGAGCCACTGGACCGCCGCCCCCGCGATGAAGATGCTCCCTTCCAGCGCGTACGTGACGTTTCCCCCGAGCCGCCAGGCGACGGTGGTGAGGAGCCGGTTCCGCGACGCGACCGCCCGCTCTCCCGTGTTCAGGAGCACGAAGCAGCCGGTTCCGTACGTGCTCTTGATCATGCCGGGCTCGAAGGCGGCCTGCCCGAACGTCGCCGCCTGCTGATCTCCGGCGATCCCGGCGATCGGGATCGGCCGCCCGAACAGGGAGGCCTCCGTCTCGCCGAAGAGGCCCGAGGAGTCCTTCACCTCCGGCAGGAGGGAGGCCGGGATCCGGAAGAGGGAGAGCAGCTCCTCGTCCCACCGTTGCTCGTGGATGTCGAACAGCAGCGTCCGCGAGGCGTTGGACGGGTCGGTGGCGTGCACCCGGCCGCCGGTGAGCCGCCACAGAAGCCAGGAGTCCACCGTACCGAACGCCAGCTCCCCGCGTTCGGCCGCCGCCCGGGCGCCTTCCACCCCGTCCAGCAGCCAGGCGAGCTTGGTGGCGGAGAAGTACGGATCCAGGAGGAGCCCCGTCTTCCGCTGCACGTCCGGCTCCGTCCCGTCCCGGGCGAGCTGCCGGCAGACCTCCGCCGTCCGGCGGTCCTGCCACACGATCGCGGGGTGGATCGGGCGACCCGTCTCCCGATTCCACACGACGGTCGTCTCCCGCTGGTTCGTGATGCCGATCGCGGCGACGGCCTCGGGAGGCACGCCGGCCGCCCGCATCGCCTCCCGGGAGACGGCCAGCGCGTCCTCCCAGATGCGCTCGGGATCATGCTCCACCCGGCCCGGGTGGGGGAACGACTGGGGGAGCTCCCGCTGCCCCGCTCCCCGGGGGCGCCCCTCGGGATCGAAAAGGATGGCCCGGGTGGAGGTCGTGCCCTGATCGATGGCCAGGACGGGGCGCCGCTCAGCGGGCCGGGGCATGGCTCACCCGGCGGGAGATGGAGGCCGGCGGCGGCTCGACGACCGCCGGTCCGGACCCATCGGGGCCGGACCCGGCCCGGATCGCCGGAGCCGTTTCGCGATCCGTCAAACGTCCAGGTTCTTCACGTAGCGGGCGTTCTGCTCGATGAACTGCCGGCGCGGCTCCACCTCTCCCCCCATCAGCCTCTCGAAGAGGAGAGAGGCTTCCGTCGCCTCGTCGATCGTGACGCGGAGGAGCGTCCGCTTGTCCGGGTTCATCGTCGTCTCCCACAGCTGATCCGGGTTCATCTCCCCCAGACCCTTGTACCTCTGGACCGTGGTCCTCCCGCCCTTCTCGCTGTTCAGCCGCTCGAGGATCTCGTCCCGCTCCCCGTCCGAGTAGCAGTAGAACTCCTTCTTGCCCCGGTGAATCCGGTACAGGGGGGGCTGGGCGATGTAGATGTACCCCGCCTCGATCAGCTCCTGCATCTGCCGGAAGAAGAAGGTCAGGAGGAGGGTCCGTATGTGCGCCCCGTCCACGTCCGCGTCCGTCATCAGCACGACCTTCTGGTAGCGGGCGTCGCCGAGGCTGAACTCGTCGCCGATCCCCGTCCCGATGGCGGTGATGATGGCCCGGATCTCCTCGTTCGAGAGGATCCGGTCGATGCGCGCCTTCTCCACGTTCAGGATCTTGCCGCGCAAGGGGAGGATCGCCTGGAACGCCCGGTCGCGACCCTGTTTGGCCGACCCGCCGGCACTATCGCCTTCGACGATGTAGAGCTCCGAGATCTCCGGGTCGTTGACGGAGCAGTCCGCCAGCTTCCCCGGCAGGATCCCGGTCTCGAGAGCCGAGCGTTTGCGGGTCAGGTCGCGCGCCTTGCGCGCCGCCTCCCGGGCCCGGGCCGCCTGCACCGCCTTCTCGATGACCCGGCGGGCCGCCGACGGGCTCTCCTCCAGCCAGGAGCCCAGCTTCTCGTTCACCAGGCTCTCGACGATCCCCCGGACCTCGCTGTTCCCCAGCTTCGTCTTCGTCTGCCCCTCGAACTGTGGCTCCATCACCTTCACGGAGAGGACGGCGGTCAGACCCTCGCGGACGTCGTCGCCCGTGAGCCCGTTGTCCCCCTTCTTCAGGAGCCCGTTCTTGTCCGCGTAGGCGTTGATCGTGCGGGTGAGGGCGGCCTTGAAGCCGGTCAGATGGGTGCCGCCCTCGTGCGTGTTGATGTTGTTGACGAAGGTGAAGGTGTTCTCGTTGTAGCCGTCCGTGTACTGCATGGCGAGCTCCATCTCCGTACCCTCCTGGGAGCCCGCGACGTAGATGATCTCATCGTGCAGCGGGGTCTTGCTTCCCCGCAGGTACTCCACGAACTCGACGATCCCCCCCGCGTAGTGGAACAGCTTCTCCCGGGCGGCGTCCGGACGCTCGTCCCGCAGCGAGATGCGGATGCCCCGGTTCAGGTAGGCCATCTCCCGCAGCCGGCTGGTGAGCGTTTCGAAGTTGTAGCTCAGCTCGGTGAAGATCTCGGCATCCGGCTTGAAGCGGACCGTCGTGCCCGTATCGCTCGTCTTGGGCCCCTTCCGCAGCTCGGTCGCCTTCAGGCCCCGCTCGAAACGCTGGGTCCACAGGTAGCCGTCGCGCTGCACCTCCACCTCGAGGAACTCGGCCAGGGCGTTCACCACCGAGACCCCGACGCCGTGCAGGCCGCCGCTCACCTTGTAGCTCTCCTTGTCGAACTTTCCGCCGGCGTGCAGGGTGGTGAGCGCCACCTCGACTCCGGGGATCTTCTCGGTCGGGTGGACGTCCACCGGGATCCCCCGGCCGTCGTCGGAGACCTTGATGGTGCCGTCCGCCCCGATCACGACGTCGATCCGGGAGCAGAAGCCGGCCATCGCCTCGTCGATCGAGTTGTCCACCACCTCGTACACCAGGTGATGAAGCCCCCGGGCGGCGGTCGATCCGATGTACATCCCCGGCCGCTTGCGGACCGCCTCCAGGCCCTTGAGGACCTGGATCTGTCGCGAGGTGTAGCCGTTGTCGCCCTTGGCGGCCGCCTTGGCCCTCGCCTTTCCGTCCCCCGCCTTCGCGGTCGCGCCTTTGGCGCCCGCCCCCTTCCGGTCTCCCGCCTTACCGCCGGCCCCTTTCCCACCTCGGGCCGCCGCCGGGCCGGCGGTCTTCTTCTCGGCCCGAGGGGCCTTCGCCGTCACACCCTTCGTCGCCTTCGCCATCTACCCGCTTCCCCTTCCTCGCCAGCGTGCACGGCCCTCGTCCTCCCGACCGCCCGATTGGACGAACACGATCCGCTCGATCCGCCCCCGCTTCCGCCCCGCATTCAGCCTCCGGAGCAGCTCGTGGCGCATCATGTTGAGCTCCGTGAGCCACACGGCCCCCTCGACCTCCACGAAGAGGGTGTGCCCACGCACCCTTCGCGCCCCGGTCACCCGGGCGATGTGCGGCCCGACGATCCGGTCCCACTCCGCCACGGCCGCGGCCCGCTCCACCTTCTCGACGACCCCGAGCCGCTGGAGCACCTGCCCCACGATCCCGGCCACCGGCTCCGGGTCGATCCGCTCGGTTCCCCGCTTGCGCCGCCGGCCGCGACGCCGGCCCTCCTCCGCGCTCACTGCCACAGCCGACCGTTCCGTATCCGCCACCGGTGCAGGCTCCCGCCTCGCAGGCTCACCTCGCCCGGCTTCGGGAGGGTGAGAATCACCTGGCCCGACCGCCCCTCGTCCAGCAGCTCCAGCAGCCGCCGGGAGCGCTCCTCGTCCAGCTCGGCGAAGACGTCGTCCAGCAGGTAGACGGGCTCGCGTCCCAGCTTCTCGCGCAGCGTGTCCGTCTCCGTGAGGCGGAGGGCCAGCGCCGCCGTTCTCTGCTGGCCGCTCGAGCCGTACGTGCGAAGGTTCCGCGACACCGGCTCCGATCCTCCCCGTTCGTCGAAGATCCGAAACGCGAGCTCGTCACGGTGCGGCCCGACCAGGGTCTGTCCCCGCCGGCGGTCCCGTTCCTCACAGGCGTGCAGGGCACGCCGCAGGAGCTCCTCCCAACGGGCGTCACCCTCCCCCGGGGCCCCTTCCTCCGAACGGAGATCGGCGTCGCCCCGGGGCGGCGCCCCCGGTTGGGAGCCGGCCTCCGCTCCCGGGGAGTCCGCCGCGTCCCCCACCCCGCCGAGGCTCCGGCCCACGGACGGCTCGTACGCCAGGCCGGCCGGGGTCCCGGCCGAGATCGCGGCGTAGTACTCCCTGAACGAGGCGGAGCGCTCGGCCACCCAGCTCGCCCGCGCCTCCATGACCCTCGCCCCGCACGGAACGAGCCCCTCCGTCCACGCCTCGAGGAGCGCGGGCTCCACCCCGTCCCGCAGGGCGCCGTTCCGTTGGCCGAGGACGGCCCGGTAGCGTTGCAGGGCCTGCACGTAGCCGGGGACCACCAGAGAGAGGAGTATGTCCAGAAAGCGGCGCCGCACCCCGGGGGAGCCCCGGATGATCTCCACGTCCTGCAGGCGGAACACCACGGCGCCCAGGGCCCCGATGGCCTCCGTCAGCCTCTCCGCCTCCCGCCCGTCCACCTCGATCTTCTTCCGTCGCCGGGATCGCTGGTACGCCGCGGCCAGCTCCACCCGCCGGGGAGCGCTGAGCGACGCCTCCACCCGGAAGACGTCCTCCCCGAAGCGAATCAGCTCCCGGTCCCGCGCGCCGCGAAAGGAGCGGAAGATCTGGAGGTAGTAGATCGCCTCCAGCAGGTTCGTCTTGCCCGAGCCGTTGGGCCCGACGATCGCCACCCCGGCGGCCGGAAACTCGCAGTCCAGCTCCTCGAAGTTCCGATAATCGTGCAACGAGAGCCGGGCCAGGCAGGTCTCCGGATCGCCCTGAGCGGCACCGGCTCGTCGTGCTTCGAAGCTAGACATATCCTGTGTTGAAAAGTACCCCGAAATCCCTTGTACCGCAAGGAGTTTCTGCCCATCCGGGGGGAGGCTCCCGGGGCCCGGCAACGGGCCCCGGAGGAGGGTCTGGAAGGTTCTAGCGCCGGACGAAATCGCTCACCGCGGGCTCGTCGTCGCTGTAGTCGTAGAACCCCTTCCCCGTCTTCCGCCCGTGGTAGCCGGCCAGGAACATGCGGCGCAGGAGAGGGGGCGGGGCGAAGCGCTTCTCCCGGTACTCCCGGTACATGATCTCGGTGATCCGATACAGGGTGTCCACGCCCACGAAGTCCGCCAGAGTGAACGGGCCCATCGGATACCCGCAGCCCAGACGCATCCCCGCGTCGATGTCGGGGATGGAGCCCACGCCTTCCTCGTGCGCCCGGATCGCGTCCAGCATGTAGGGGACGAGCAGCCGGTTCACGACGAAGCCGCTGTTGTCCCGGCAGGCGATCGGCGTCTTCCCGAGGGAGCGGGCGAACTCGAAGGCGAGATCGAACGTCTCCTCGGAGGTCGTCCCGCAGCGGACCACCTCGACCAGCGCCATCACGGGCACCGGGTTGAAGAAGTGAAGCCCCACGAAGCGGTCCGGCCGTCCGGTGGTGGCAGCCAGCTCCGTGATGGAGAGGCTGGAGGTGTTGGAGGCGAAGACGGTCGTCGCCTTGCAGAGGCCGCCCAGGGCCCCGAACAGCTCCGCCTTCGCGTCCCGGTCCTCGACGATCGCCTCGATGACGAGATCGCACTCCGCCAGGGGATCCAGCTCGACGGTCGGCTGGATGCGTCCCACCACCTCCTCGCGCTGCGCTTCGGCGATCTTCTCCCGCTGCACGGCCCGGTCCAGGCTGGAGCGAACGCTCTCCATCCCCCGCTCCAGGATCTCCTCGGAGACCTCCCGAACGACGGTCCGGTACCCGGCCCCGGCGGTGACCTGGGCGATTCCGCCGCCCATGAGGCCACACCCCACGACTCCCACGCTCTCGATCTGACCCAATGCCGACTCCTTTCGCGCTTGTCGGGGAGCTCAGCCGAGGAGCTTCTCGCGCCAGCTCCGCGGCTTCGTTCCCGGCGGTCGACCCCGTTCCAGCTTGTCGAGCAGGCCCTCGAGGGCCAGCTCGAGGCGGGCCCGCGTGCGTCGGAAGTGAGCTCCCGTGCTCCACGTGGCCGCCCCGAGGCCCGCGCCTCCCGCCAGCCCGGAGCCGAGGATCGCGGACAGCTCGGGCCCCCCGGGCGCGATGAGGAAGACGGCCGCCCCGAAGGCCAGCGCGCCGATCCCCAGATGCCATCCAGCCGCCGTCCGGGCCCGCTCGTTGCGAAGATCGGCCGTGAGGGTGACCAGGCACCAGCCCGGCTCCAGCGGCTCGATGGTCACCTCCACGCTGCGCGCTTTGGCGAGCACGTACCCGTGGCCCTTCACGTCCATCGCCCGCTTCATGTTGCTGAGAAGACCGCCCGCCGCCTCCCACAGGGAGCGCCCCGGCTGGGAGCGGACCCGCTTCAGGAGCTCTTCATCCTCCAGATACCGCTCCAGGAGGGATTCCACCACCGTCCGCTCTCCCGGGACCACCCGGCTCGTGCGCACGAGGCCCCGGCCCCACAGCCGCCGGGCGACCTTCGCCTCGCGCGGAAGAGCCGGCAGGAGGGAGTCGGCCTGGAGCTCGGCCAGCGCCTGGCGGACGTAGTGGGGCTCGAGGCCCACCTCCTCGCCGATCCGCACGACCTCTCCCGCCTCGAGCGCGCTGTCCGCCGAGGCGCGGTCGCGGAACTGGAGGTTCGAGGCGCGCCGGATGACCCGCTCCAGCTCGGCCGGCGAAACGGAGAGAGGGGAGCCGGACCACCGCTCCGGCGCGGTGGAGCCCGGCCCGGCGGAGCCCGGCGCGGTGGAGCCCGGCCCGGCGGAGCCCGGCCCGGCGTCGGCTTCCCGCACGGGCGGCGAGGCCCGCCCCGGCGGTCGGTCCTCGGGAAGGCGGCCGCCCCCGTCTCCCCCCTCCTCCCCCTCGGGGTGGGAGGCTCCGGGCGCGTCATCCCCGCTCGGCATCCTCCGCCGTCGCGCTGGAGGTCGCACCGCGTCCGGAGCGCCGCGGGACCCGCTCCCTTTCCCGCCGCCGAGCCGCATCCGGGACCGGGTCCGGACCCCGGCCCAGCCGCCGGGACTCTCCCGCCTCGCCCGCCTCGAGGGCCCGTTCCCTGCCGGCGCCGCCCTCGCCCGCCTCCAGGGCCCGCTCCTCCTCCGCCGCTCCCTCACCGCCCGCGGCCTCCGCCGAGCCGACGGCCCCGGCCCCCGCGTCGGAAGTGGCCCCGAACAGCCTCTGCAGCGGCGCGAAGAGGTCCACGGGGAGGGGAAAGAGCGTGGTGGAGTTGTTCTCCGCGGCGATCTCCGAGGCGGTCTGGAGGAAGCGGAGCTGGAGGGAGGCCGGCTGCTCGCTCAGCAGGCGGGCCGCCTCCTTCAGGTTGTCGGCCGCCTGGAGCTCTCCCTGGGCGTGGATCACCTTCGCCCGTCGCTCCCGCTCCGCCTCCGCCTGCCGGGCGATCGCCCGCTTCATCTCCTGCGGGAGATCCACGTCCTTCACCTCGACCCCCGTGACGTCGATCCCCCAGGCGTCCGTTCCCTCGTCGATGATGTCGCGCAGGATCCGGTTGAACTTCTCCCGCTCCGCCAGCAGCTCGTCGAGCTCCGCCTGGCCGATCACCGAGCGGAGGGTCGTCTGGGCGAGCTGCGAGGTGGCGAACAGGTAGTCCTCGATCTCCAGCACCGCCTTCATCGGCTCGTCGACCCGGAAGTAGAGGACCGCGTTCACCTTCACCGACACGTTGTCTTTGGTGATCACGTCCTGGGGCGGGATGTCCATCGCGATGATCCGCAGGCTCACCCGGTTCATCCGCTCCACCCCGAACGGCACCAGGAAGATGAGGCCCGGGCCCCGGACCGGACGGACCCGGCCGAGGCGGAAGACGACCGCCCGCTCGAACTCCCTGAGGATCCTGAGGCTCGTGGCGAGCGCGGCGGCGCCCCCGATCGCGCTGAGCGCGAGAATCGTCTCCATGGCGTGACTCCCTTCTACCGTGCCTTCGGCCGGGCCGGTGCGACGACGCCGCCCGGCCCCGTGAACGTCGTCAGACCGCTTCCGCCGCTCGCCCTCCCGTGTACGCCGGCCGACGACGCCGCTCGCCCCGCGTGAACGTCGGCCGACGCCGCCGCTCGAACCCCGAACGTCAGCCCGACACCTCGACGACGACGGCCGCGCCCTGCCCCCCGCCGATGCAGGCCGAGCCGAGCCCCAGGCCGCCCCCCCGCCGGCCGAGCTCGTGCAGGAGGTGGCCGGTGATCCGGGCGCCCGTGGCACCCAGAGGGTGGGTGATCGCGATCGCCCCGCCGTTCACGTTCACCTTGTCGCGGTCGAGCCCCAGCTCCCGCTCCACCGCGACGTACTGCGGGGCGAACGCCTCGTTCACCTCGATGAGATCCATGTCGTCGAGCGTGAGCCCCGCCTTCTCGAGCGCGGCCCGCGAGGCGGGCGCCGGGCCGATCCCCATGATGCGGGGAGGCACCCCGGCCACCGCCCACGCCACCAGGCGGCCCAGCGGCTCCAGGCCGTGGGCCTCGGCGTACGCGCGATCCGCGATGACGAGCGCCGCCGCCCCGTCCCCGATGCCGCTCGCGTTGCCCGCCGTCACGAGCCCGTCCTCCTTGAAGTACGGCCGCAGCGCCGTAAGCCCCTCCAGGGTCGTCTCCGGCCGCATGTGCTCGTCCCGGCGGAACTCCACCTCCTTCCCCTTCCGCCCCACGGTGACGGGAATCACCTCGTCGTCGAACCGCCCCTCGTCCCAGGCCTGTTTGGCGAGCCGCTGGCTACGCAGGGCGTACTCGTCCACGTCCTGGCGGCCGATCCCGTACTCCTCGGCCAGGTTCTCCGCCGTCTCGGCCATCGAGAAGCCGCAGTAGGAGTCGGTCAGCGCCTCCCACAGGACGTCCTCGAACGGCGCGGCCGGCCCCAGGCGGAGCCCCCACCTGGCGCCCCGGACCACGTGCGGCGTCTGGCTCATCGACTCGGTGCCTCCCACGAGGCAGACCCGGGCGTCGTCCAGGAGGATCTCCTGGGCCCCGTCCATCACCGCCTGGAAGCCGGAGCCGCACAGGCGGTTCACCGTGGCGGCCGGCACCTCGATCGGCAGCCCGGCCCGGAGCCCCACGTGTCGGGCCAGGTAGATGGCGTCGGCCGAGCTCTGGACGACGTTGCCGAAGAAGACGTGGCCGAACTCCTCCGGCTCCACGCCGGAGCGCTCGATCGCCGCTCGGGCGCTGACCACCCCCAGCTCCGTGGCGCTCGTGTCCTTCAGGCTCCCTCCGAAGGAGCCGAATCCGGTGCGCACCGCGGAGAGAAACACCACGTCCGTACCGTTGTCCCTCGTCCCCATGGATCTATGCCTCCTGTACCGTCGAATCTGCCGGTCGAGAGCTGCTCGCGGCCCGGACGCCGGCGCGAGGCGCGGCGGGCCACCGGGCCGAAACTAACGCCTGGGTCCTCCGCCGCGCACCGCCTCCGCCACCCAGCGCCCCACCTGCTCGGTGGAGGCCGTGCCGCCCAGGTCGGGGGTGCGCACCCCCTCCTGGAGCACCCGGTCCACCGCCGCCTCCACCCAGTCCGCCGCCTCCCCGGCCCCCGCGTCCCGCAGCAGGAGCACGGCGCTGAGGATCGCGGCCAGCGGGTTCGCGCGTCCCGTGCCGGCGAGCTCCGGGGCGCTGCCGTGCACGGGCTCGTACAGGGAGGCTCCGCCGGGGTGCAGGTTGGCCGACGGGGCGAGGCCGGGCCCGCCGATGAGCTGCGCGCCCAGATCCGAGAGGATGTCTCCGAGCAGGTTCTCGGTGACGATGACCTGGAAGCGACCGGGATGTCGGACGAGCGCCATCGCGAGGGCGTCCACGTACTCCATCTCTCCCTCGATCCCCGGGTACTCCGTCGCCACCTCCTGGAACACCCTGCGCCACAGGCCGAAGACGTGGGGCACCGCGTTCGCCTTGTCCGCCAGGGTGACGCGCGAGCGGCCGTCCCGGGCGGCGAAGTCGAACGCCGCGCGCACGATCCGCTCCACCCCCGCGCGGGTGGCGACCACCTCGCTCACCGCCCGCTCCTTGGGCGTGCCCTCCCGCCGAAGCTGGCCGACGCCGCCGTACATTCCCTCGGTGTTCTCGCGGAAGATGACGAAGTCGATCGGCTCCCGGTCGGCGCTGCGCAGCGGGGAGAGGGCCGGGTCCCGGAGCTTGATGGGCCGGAAGTTCACGTACAGGTCCAGGCGGAAGCGAAGACCGAGGAGGATGTCGCGCGCGTGGCGGTTGTCGGGGACCCGCGGGTCTCCCACCGCGCCCAGCAGGATCCCGTCGAACTCCGTGCGCAGTCGCTCGAACGTCGGCTCCCCGAGCGTCTCGCCGGTGGCCAGATAGTGGTCGGCCCCGTGGGGGAGGTCCTCCAGCTCGAGGCCCACGAGCCCCACGTCGGCGGCTGCCTCCAGGACCCGACGAGCCTCGCGGACGACCTCCGGGCCTATGCCGTCCCCGCCGACCAGGGCGATGCGGATGGCTACCGCCCGCGCCGGCTCAGCACCCACACGTAGGCCGCCACCGCGCGCACCTGCTCATCCGTCAACCGGCCGCCGCCCCGGGGGGGCATCGGAACGCCGGAGGGGGAACTCTCGGCGGAGACCCCGGCGGCGATCAGGTCCAGCAGGCCCTGATAGGACCCGTCGGTGTTCCGCCACTCCGCGTCGGTCAGGTCCCCCCCGAGCTGGGGGATGCCCGCGCCGGCCGCTCCGTGGCAGGTGTAGCAGAAGCCGATACCGTGGAAGAGCGAGTCCCCCCGGGCGATGAGCTCGGCCGTGACGCCCGCCGGCAGCTCCTGGGAGGCGGCCGGCAGGTTCGCGAAGACGACTCTCCCGTCGCCCTCGGCCGCCTCGTCGCCCCCGCAGCCGCCCGGCGCCCCCAGCCCCACGAACAGAAGGGCGAGCCAGGGGCTCGCGGACGGGCGCCCCGACATCCCCTTCGCCGCCGGGCCGCGGCCCGGAACGCCGCGACCCCTCACGGGGACTCCTCCTCGACGGCCAGGCCGCACCGCGCGCAGAATCTCCACTCGGGCTCCAGCACCTCGCCACAGCTCGCGCACCGACTCACCGTCTGATCCGTGCCGCAGTGCGGACAGAACGGCAGATCGGGGCGGCCGGGGAGGGCCCCGTCGCACTTCCAGCAGGTGAGCGCCTCCGCCGCTTCGGCCATCTTGCTCTCCTCCGCCTCGGGGTCCCGTTCCCTCCCCTCCGCCTCCGAGAGGTCCGCCGTCACGGCCGCCGCCTCCCCCTCGTCCGCCGCCTCCGCCTCGCCCGCCTC
>JBHHYJ010000046.1:0-24074 GCA_046757485.1 Gemmatimonadota bacterium | reverse complement strand
TCATGAGTCCCAAACTCCGGGCGATGGTCATCACGTTCGTCACGGCCTTCGTCGTCTTCTACCTCGGGGTCCGGTTCGTCTTCGGCCCGGCGATCGAGAACGATCAGCCCGGCGAGCCGATGACCTTCTGGCTCTCGCTGGCGATCGCCGAGGTGCTCTTCGTGGTTCTCCTGGCCTGGGCGAGCGACGCCACGGGCAACGCGGTGAAGGCGGCGATGATCATCGCGCTCTCCCAGCTCGTCCTGGTCGACATCTACTACCCGCTGGCGGGACGGCGCGGGTGGGGGGCGGCCCTGGCGAGCGCGGCGGTGCTCATCGTGGGCTGGTTCATCGTCGGCTCGGTGTACGGGAAGCTCACCGCGGGAGGAGAGGCCGAAGCCGGCATCTGAAGCCGGAGCCGTGAGCGAAGAGCCGGCCCCGGGCTCCGGCGCCTGAGAGCGTCGGCCGTCCGGAGCGTCAGGCGGCCCCGAGGCGCTCCAGCACGGCGGCCGTCCGGGCGGCCCGCTCGGCCCAGAAGCCGGCCGCGATGCGGGTCA
Organism: Gemmatimonadota bacterium; assembly: GCA_046757485.1. Lineage (GTDB taxonomy): Bacteria > Gemmatimonadota > Gemmatimonadetes > Palauibacterales > Palauibacteraceae > JBHHYJ01. Next base: position 23,538 of record JBHHYJ010000046.1, on the reverse strand, counting down.
TCCCCCGGAGAGACCGGTGGCGCTCCGCCCAGCGCCGTGCCTCGGCGGCGAGCCACCCCAGGGTGGCGGGGCCGTGCTGGGAGAAGAGGGCCCGGAGCACGAACGCGCGGCTCCCGATTCGGGCCCCGAGTCCCAGCTCCCGGGCGGCCCGGGCCAGGTCGGTGCGCCACAGGATCAGGCCGCTCCGGACGGGGGCCAGAAGCGCCTCCAGAAACTCCTCCGGCGTCCCGCTTCCCTGCGCGGGATCCGGAAGCGGCGGTGCTTCCCGCAGGTGGAGGGGGAGCAGCTCCGCAGCTTCCGCCCCACGAGGCGGAGCGGCCCGCGGCCCCGCCTCGCCCGGCGGTCGTGGGTTCGGGCCGCCGTTCGAGCGGTCGGGCGCATCGGCCAGCACGCCGAGCGCCTCCGCCTCCTCCCGCAGCGACTCGCGCAGGAGCCGGGCCCAGCCCTCGTAGAACGGAGACCCGAGCTCCTCGACCTTGAGGAGATACGGGGGAAGCCACGGCAGGAGGTGCTCCCGGAGCAAGGCCCGGCGCGCCCGCGCCCACAGGTCCGCCTCCGCGGGCCCCGACTCCGCCCGCCCGCCCTCCCGATGCTCCTCCCCTGGCTCCCCCGGCACCCTCGGAGCCGGGTCGGCTTCCTCCTCCCGCCGCTCCTTCATCCGCTCGGTCAGAGCGGCGTACAGGCCGAGCAGCGCGCTCAGGTGGTCGGGCTCGGGCGGCGGAGCGAGCCCCAGCGCGCGCCAGAACCCGGCCACCCGGTCTCGGGCCTCGCCCCCCAGCATCCCCTCGGCTCCCAGGTAGACGGAGGCGTACGGGTACGCGTTCAGGAGGAAGAGCTCCGTGTGCGCGGCCGGTTCCGGGGCGCCCGTCAGCCCCAGCAGCCCCCCCAGCCGGGCGTGCGCGGGGCCGGGCGGCTCCGCCAGGGCCCCGAGGGCCCGGAAGAGCTCCACGGCGGATCACTCCCCGCCAGCCGGCGCCGGCTCCGGGGGTGAGATCGGCTCGGAGGGAGCGGGCGACGCGGGCGGCGTGCCGGTCGCGGCGCCGGATTCCGGTGGCGTCGGGAGCCGGTAGGCCTCCTTCTCGGGCCGCAGAGGCCGGATCATCCAGTAGGGCCGCCGGGTCCCGTCGGGCGAGTGTCGGCTGGCGGGCCGGGTGAGCGCCAGCCACTCACGGTACGCCGCCCGCGCCCTCTCCGTCTCCACCGCGACGTCGCCGTAGCGGTCCGACGGCCCGGCCTTCCGGACCCGGACGGCCTGATGCCAGCAGTGCATCCCCGAGATCGGGTCGGGATGGACGGGGAAGGTGAGGTTCTGGTGCACGCCGACGTCGGTCCACCAGATTCTGAGGCTGTCCGGATCCGAGGACGCGTACGGGCCGACCCCGTGCCGCCGCCGTAACGCCCACCCGCCCGCCTCCCGATCCAGTGCCACGGTGGCCATCGACTGGCGCGAGCCCTCCCCGGCCAGCTTCCAGCGCCCCATGTGGTGGCTGCACGCCACGACCCCCGGCCGGATCCCCTCCGTCACCCACGCCTTCACCACGAAGTGGCCGATCTCCGTCTCCACCCGCACGAGGTCGCCGGTCCGGATCTCGAGCGGATCCGCGTCGGCGGGGTGGATCCAGAGCGGGTTCGTGTGGGCGATCTCGTTCAGCCACTTCGCGTTCGCGCTCCGGGTGTGGATCTGGACGGGGAGGCGGAAGGTGGAGATCAGGGGCAGCTGGCCCGCCTCCAGGTGCCCGGGGTGGACGTGGCTCCGGATGTAGGTGGGCAACGCGTACTCCGGCCACCCCCAGCGGGCCAGGGTGGAGGAGTAGAACTCGAGCCGGCCGCTCGGGGTCGGGAAGCCCCGCAGGACCCGGTCCGACTCCTGGACGCCCACCGGCCGGCGTCCGTCCCCGTTTCCCTGCGGGGCGCCGCCTCCCGCCTTGTTCGGGGCCGCGGGCTTCGGGGCCCGGGTGTGGACCCGCCCGAAGCGGTCCACCCGCACGTCCTCCAGCTCCTCCGGCGGCACCTCCCGCTCGTGCACCCGGCCGATCTTCCGGGCCACCTCGAACGCCCCGTAGCGGCGCATGTACTCGAGCGGGGAGAGCCCCTCCGCGGCCGCGGCCTCCGGCAGCCCGGGCACGGAGCTCCCGAAGATGTGGGCGTAGTACTCGTCGACGCCCAGCTTCTCGCCCGGCCTCTCCCTCGACTCGAAGTGCTCCCGGATCCCCAGCGAGCCTCCCGGGTCGATCCGCCACGAGAGCTCGATCCAGAACTCGTTCTCCTCCCACACCTCCCCCGGGTTCACCTGGCGGGTGTCGGCCACCTCCTCTCCCAGGCGCGAGCGGGCCGTCCGCAGCACGGGCTGGCGGAAGGCGACCCACTGCCCGTCGTACTGCTCGTAGGAGTGGAGGTCGTGCCGCTCGGAGGAGTGGCCCATCGGGAGCACGTAGTCGGCGAAGAACGCCGTCTCGTTCCAGGTCGGCGTGAGGGCCACGTGCAGGCCGACGAGATCCTCGTCCGTGAGCGCCTCCACCCACGTGAAGCCGTCCGGGTTCGTCCACACGGGGTTGTAGACGCGGGTGAAGTACACTTCCAGTCGCCCCCGGCCGTCCTTCAGGAGGTGGGGGAGGAGGAACGACAGCTCGTAGCAGGCGAGCGGGTACTCCGCCGGCCACCCGAGCTCGTTCCATTTCCGCGGGGCGGGCGGCGAGAGCATCGAGCGGGGAACGAACTTGTTCCACCCGTTCGGGAAGGTTCCGCCCTCGGTGGCCACCGCCCCCAGGAGGGCGTTGAGGAGGAACAGCGTGCGGGCGACCTGCCAGCCGCCCAGGTTCCCCGACGCGGCGCTCCGCCAGGTGTGGGTCGAGAGGCGGGTGCCGGCCGAGGCCACCGTCTCCGCCACCTCCCGCAGCGTCTCCGCGTCCACGCCCGACTCCCGGGCGGCGAGGTCGAACGTGTACCCCGCGTACAGCTCCCGGAGGATCTCCTCGAAGCTCTCGAAGGTGGGCTCCCGCTCGGGGTGCTCCGCCTCCAGGTACTCCCGCCAGTTCCACCAGCGGCGCACGAACTCCCGGTCGTACCGCTCGGTCCGGATCAGATGACGGGCGATCGCCAGGAAGATCGCCGCCTCGGAGCCCGGGTACGGGGCCAGCCAGTGGTCGGCGTGGGTGGCCGTGTTCGAGAGCCGCGTGTCCACCACGATGAGCTTCGCGCCGCTCGCCTTCCCCTCCATCACCCGCTGGGCGTGAGGGTTGAAGTAGTGCCCGGCCTCCAGGTGGCTGCTCACGAGCAGGATCACCCGGGCGTTCGCGTGGTCGGGGCTCGGGCGGTCCATCCCCATCCAGAAGTGGTAGCCGGCCCGCGCGCCGGCGGAGCAGATGTTCGTGTGGGAGTTGTGCCCGTCCACGCCCCAGGCGGCCAGCACATCGCTCGTGAACCCCTCCTCGCCCGGGCGGCCCACGTGGTACATCACCTCGTCGTGGCGGCCCTCCTTCAGCGCGGTCCGGATGCGGGCGGCGATCTCCTCCAGCGCGGCCTCCCACGTCACCCGCTCCCAGCGGCCCGCTCCCCGGGCGCCGGCCCGCCGCAGGGGGTGGAGGATCCGGTCCGGATCGGTGACCTGGTTCAGCGTGGCGGGGCCCTTGGCGCAGTTGCGCCCGCGGGAGCCCGGATGCTCGGGGTTCCCCTCGAACTTCCGCACCTGGAGGGTCTCCCGGTCCACGTACGCCAGCAGGCCGCACGCGGACTCGCAGTTGAAGCAGGTGGTGGGCACGAGCATGTAGCGCTTCTCGACGCGCCGGGGCCACGGCTTCGAGTCCAGCTCCACCCAGTCGCTCCACCGCTCCCGGGGCGGGAAGGCGGCCAGGTGGATCCGGCTCGGCCCCGGGTAGAACGTCTCCCCCCGGGCCTCCGCCTCCGCCCGGGCCGCCGACACCCGCTCGCTCAGCTCCCTGGCCTCCATGGCGCTCCGTAGGTTCCCGTCCCTGTCCCGTTCTCCGGCGGCCGGCGCCGTTCCGAACGCCGCGCCACGGACCGGCATCGCGCCCCCTCTACGCCAGCGGCACGGCCTGGCCCGCCTGCACGTAGGCGTGCTCGTACGCCAGCAGGCCCGCGAGCCCGGCCGCCACGGCCGCCAGCCCCGGCCAGGCCCCGTGGGTGCCGAGCGTGCCGAGCCACGGGGCGAGCGTTCCGAACGCCGTGAGCAGGAGGCCGCCCCGGAACCAGCGCGCCCAACGCCCCGCGGTCATCTCCCGCTCCGCCAGCCGGGCGTGCGCCGTGGAGTGGGGAAGGCTGCTCTCCCCCGCCACCAGGAGGAGGTGGACGAGGCTCGCCCCCCCGAAGCTCCACAGCAGGGGCGCGAGCGCCCCCGGTTCGCCGAGAGCCGCCACGGGAGCCAGCGCGCCCGCCCCCGCCAGCACCGCCTGCACGAAGAGGTGGGCGGGCAGGAGCGGGCTCTGCCATAGATCCCGGGCCCTCGCCTGGGCGAACAGGTACGCCGTGTACACCGCGGCGAGGGTCGCCAGGGGGAGGCCGGCCACCGCCAGCCACGGCTGCCAGCGGAAGGCGCCCGCCAGGCCGGCGAGGAAGTGGGCAACCAGCAGCCCCCCGTAACCCGCGATCAGAAACGCGCCCCGCACGAGCCAGCTCCGCCACTGGGGGCGGGTGAAGAGAAAGAAGAAGCGCCGCGGATGCTCCAGGTCGGAGACGAGCAGCGCTCCGGTGGCGGCCAGGAACGCTCCCCCGAGGACGGGCGCGGCCCACCGCCACAGCACGCTCTCCCCCGAGAGGAGGCCCGCCAGCACCAGGAGCGCGGGCACCAGATACGCCCCCGCCGCAATGGACTTCGTCCACGTGTACAGGCTCACCCTTCCGTCCCACGGGGCCCGGTGGGGGACGTCGTAGCTCAGCACGGCGGCCGCCGAGCTGTTCCACGGCCCGGGGTGGCCGGACGGCACCTGCCCCGCAAGCTCCCCCTGCTCGCTCCACTGGAAGAGGCCCCCTGCGGGCCGCCGGGCGGCCAGCGGATCGAGGGTCGCCTGGTGCGCCCCCTTGTAGAAGAGCTTGGGATCCGTCTCCTTCTCGGGCCGCCGCACGGTGACGGGCTCTCTCCCCACGATCCGGCCCACCTTCGAGCCGGGGTCGTTCATGTCGCCGACGAGGATCGCCTCCGTGGGGCACACGACGACGCAGGCGGGCTCCAGGCCGGCGTCGATCCGGTGCGCGCAGAAGTTGCACTTCTCGGCGGAACCGTCCTCGGGGTTGATGAAGATCGCGTCATACGGACACGCCGCGATGCACGCCTTGCACCCGATGCAGGCGGACTTGTCGAAGTCCACGATGCCATCCGGGCGCCGGAACATGGCCGACGTCGGGCAGGCCGCCACGCACGGCGCGTCGTCGCACTGGTTGCAGCGGGTAACCTGGAAGGCGCGGCGGGCGTGCGGGAAGGTACCCACGTCCACGTACTTCACGTACGTGCGGGTCACCGAGAGGGGAACCTCGTTCTCCGACTTGCAGGCTGTGGTGCAGGCGTGGCACCCGATGCACCGGGTGTGGTCGATGACCTTCGCCCACTTCGGCGAAGTCCCGCTCACGGCAGCGGCTCAGGACGCGGCGCCCGCCGCCGCCTTCAACACCTCCGGCGGCCGGCTTCCGTTCACCTTGCGGAGGTACGCCTTCGGATCGTGGCGCAACGCCCCCTCTGGAAGCCACTCCCAGAACGGCCCGAGCTCGGCCCGCACGCGCTCCACGTAGAAGGACGGGATCTCCTCCGTCTCTCCCTCGAAGTACTCCCTGAGGGCACGATCGGTCTCCAGGCGCGCCCTCAGCTCCGAGTAGTACCGGATCCGGCCGAAGCCCTCCGAGGAGATCGCCCGGATGAGGTTCATGAACGTCGAGAACCCGAGCTGTGTCCCGGCGGCTCGCCGAGCGATCGATCGTCGGGAGAAGGAGTACTTCGTGAGATCGATGACCAGGTCGTAGAACTCGTTCCACGCATAGTTCTTCGGCCTCACGTTCATCGCGTGGTTGTTGTTCAGAAAGTGGAACGGGAAGCCGAGGACGCGGTCTTCCCGCTGGAACTCCAGGTTCAGGGGGGCCGCCTCCCCGAACGCCGACAGGAGGGAGAAGCCCGGAAACGCCCCGGGCGTCCGGTCGAGGAAGCGCTTCGTCAGCTCGAACGGCTCCGCTCCCTCGTCCACGTCGAGGCCCAGGACGAAGTTGGTCTGCACGTACGGGATGTACCGCAGGATGAGGTTCACGTGCTCCGCGACCCGCTCCACCTTCGCCATGCCGATCGTGCTACGGGTCCGGGACTTGTTGCCGAGGGTGTACCACGACTCGATGCCCGGGAGGAGCGCCTTGAACCCCGCATCCCGAAGCCTCTTCAGCCGGGGCTCGGAGAGAAGCGAAAGGCTGCTCTCGGCCACATGGGAGATCTCTCTGGAACGGTCCGCCTCCTCGATCGCCGTCAGGCACTCCTCGAACCGGACTCCGAAGTTCGGATCGTGCCACGCGACCCAGCGGACCGACGTCTCCTCCAGAAGAAACCTCAGATCCTCCCGAATCTGCTCGCTCGGAACCGGGCGATGGGCCACCGTGGAGTCGATGCAGAAGCTGCACGTGTACGGGCAGCCCAGGCTGCCGAGCATCGGCGCGCCCCGCAGCCTCGTCAGCGCCTTCGCGAGCGTCGGCTCGATGTACTTCCAGCGCTCCCGGACGCCGGGGAGCCGGTCCGGCTGCCTGTCGGCGCTCAGGTGGACGCCGAGCGGCCGATGGGGGACGCAGTCCCGCAGGACATCGGAGATGATCGCTTCATCCGTGAAGCCGAGGACGTAGTCGAAGTACTTGCGGGCGTCGTCCGGGTAGCAGCGAGCGTGCGGCCCTCCGAGGACCGTGACGGTCCCGTGGCTCCGGAACAGGTTGCTGAGGGCGTAGGCGAGCTGCCCCGCCTGCGTGAACGCCCCGATGAACAGGAGATCCAGATCGGTCGACAGCTCCTCGAGGATCTCCTCCCGGCCCGTGTAACAGACGAACCTCACCTCGTGCCCCGCCCGCTCGCACCAGGCCGCCACCGCCTGGGGCATGATGCTGGCGAGGTTCGGGGCGTTCACACGCGCGTACAGCGATCGGTTGGGGGCTTTGTAAACGAGGTCGAGGACGCCGATTCGGAGTCGTGTCAAAGAGGCCCACGCTTTGGTTGAGGAAACAAGAACCGGGGGGAGGCTCGGGACACGCTCCCGCTCGACCACGTCCCACTATGCGGCCTGGAGGGGCCGGCCACAACTACACTCACCGCGTTCCTTGCCGGACACCGGGAGAGCGGTCCCGCGCGCGTGGGTCGGCCCGGGGTGGCCGCGGGCCCGGCGGCTAGGCTAGGCGCTCGTGACGCGCCTTCCTTTCTGGTCTGCCCTCGGCGAGACCCACGCGCGCGGCCACCGTGGCTCTTCAACAGGCCTCTCTAGGGGGTGACCCGGTAGACGCCGTCTCCTTTGCGCACCCGCTCCTCCACCTTGATCGCCACCTCGCTCCCCGGGGCCGCCGTCTCGATCCTTCCGTGCTCGATCTCCATGGAGGCCACTTCCTGCTGGAAATCCGTCGTGTGTCCGCGGAAGGCGAGCACATCGCCGGTTCCGACCCCGGCCTCCAACGCGACCACGGCCACCTGAGGCTTTCCGAAGTAATGGATGACGGTACCGACGAGTTCCTCTGGCATCGGTCTGCTCCCGCGAAGTCAGTCGGCGCTTCGTTCCGGTAGAGACATTATACTACAGCGTGGAACGGCGGGATCCTCCGGCAACGTATTGCCTCTCAGCCCGGGCCTCGAGTATCCGATAGACAAGCGCCAAGCGCGGGATTACCTTCCCCGCATCTCGCTCACGCCGCCGCTCCGGCGGTTCCCCGACTTCACCCGCGACGGTCGGAGAAGAGAAGCCTCACGCCCACCTCGCCGGATCCCCGAACCCATAGCCGGAGGGAGAAGATGGCCTACTACCTGTTCCAGGCGGCGTACACGACGGAGGCCTGGGCCGCCCAGTTGAAGAACCCCCAGAACCGGGTCGAGCGCGTCCGCAGCGCACTGGAAGAGTTGGGTGGCACGATCGAGGACGCCTGGCTGTCCTTCGGGGAGTACGACGTGCTGGTGATCTGCCAGGCTCCGGACCGGCTCACCCAGGCCGCCTTCGCCATGGCCGCGGCGGCGGCCGGCCACCTCAAGTCGGTGAAGACGACGCCGCTGCTCACGATCGACGAGGGGATGGCCGCCATGCAGAAGGCAGGTGCCGTGGCGTACCCGTTGCCCGAGAGCTGAGCCTCGGCAGCACGACCCCCGGGCGGGAGGCCGTTGGCCAGCGCTTCGCCGAGCTCTAGCTTGCGCGGATGCCCGTATCCGTCACGAGCTCCCGACTCCTGCACGAGGCGCTGAAGGCGTGTGGCGTGCGCGTCGTCTCGGCCCTGCCCGAGACGTGGCTCGTGCCGCTCGTCCGCGCGCTGGAGGAGGACCCCGAGATCCGCCTCGTCCACCTGGCCCGGGAGGAGGAGGGGGTCGGGATCGGCATGGGAGCCCAGCTGGCCGGCACGCGCTCGGCCCTTCTCATGCAGAACCACGGCTTCCTGGCGGCCATCAACGGGCTCGTCTCCGGGGCGCAGCTCTACCGAATCCCCCTCCTCATGCTGATCACCTACCGCGGAGAGGCGGGAGAGCGGGATCCGTGGCACCGCCGGGGCGGTGCCGTCACGCCGCACGTGCTGGACGCTCTCCGGATTCCGTACGAGCTTCTGGAGGAGCCCGCCCACGTGGAGCGTCGCATGAGGGACTCCTTCACCCTGGCGGAGACGAGCGAACGTCCCGCGGCCCTGCTCCTGCGCCGCGGCCTGATGTGGGAGGAGTGAGGCCCGTGCCGCCGATGCGCCGGCTGGAGGCCCTGAAGGCGATCTACCCTCGCCTCGAGTCGCAGGCGGTCGTCACGATCATGGGGGCCGTCGCCGCGGAGCTCCAGTCCCTCGGCCACCGGCCCAACTTCTTCTACCTCCAGCACGCGATGGGGCTGGCCTCCTCCCTCGGCCTCGGCATCGCTCTCGGCCGGCCGGAGCTCCCCGTCGTCGTCCTGGACGGGGATGGCTCCGTGCTCATGAACCTGGGGGGTCTCGCCACCCTGGCCCGCTGCCGCCCCGAGAACCTCCTCCACATCGTGTTCGACAACGAGAGCTTCGTCTCGGTGGGCGGCTTCCCGACGGCCACGGCGAGCGGAACGGACCTCGCGGCAATCGCGGCGGCGGCCGGGATCCCCCGGGTCGGGACCCCCCGAACCCCGGAGGAGCTCGCCCGGGCCGTGGAGGAAGCACGGGCGGCGCGGGAGATGACGACCCTCGTCGTAAAGGTGGAGGCGCACTACGAGCCCCCGGCGGACGTCTCGGGCTTCGTGACCCCGCTGGGGCTGCTCGAGAACCGGTACGAGTTCCAGCGCTGGTTGCTGAGCCGAGCTCGCGTGCCACCGAGCAGCGACGAGCATCCTGCCCGCCGCAGAGTCTACGGTCATCAACCGCACGAGGAGACAGGATGAGCGACGTTCTCTCGACCCTCATCCAGGAGCTGGCCGACGGTCGGCTGCGCGTGGTGGACCTCACGCAGCCCCTGGGGCCGCAGACCCCGGTGATCTCGCTTCCCCCGCCGTTCGCCCAGTCGCCGGGCTTGCGCGTCGAGGTCATCTCCCGGTACGACGAACGGGGACCCGCCTGGTACTGGAACCGGCTCACGCTCGGCGAGCACACGGGCACCCACTTCGACGCCCCGGTCCACTGGATCACGGGGAAGAACCTTCCCGAGAACCGCTGTGACACGATCCCCGCCCGGCGCTTCATCGGCCCGGGGTGCGTGGTCGACGTCACCCGGGAGGTGGAGCGAGACCCGGACTTTCTTCTCATGCCGGAGCACGTGGAGCGCTGGGAGGCGGAGCATGGACGGATCCCGGCCGGCGCCTGGGTGCTCCTGCGGACCGGGTGGAGCCGGCGCACGGATCCGGACGCGTTCGTGAACGCGGACGCGGACGGCCCGCACTCGCCCGGCTTTCACCGGACGGCATCCGAGCTCCTGGCCCACGAGCGGGACGTCCTGGGCGTGGGAGTGGAGACGATCGGGACGGACGCCGGGCAGGCGGGAGGGTTCGACCCCCCGTTTCCCAACCACTCGATCATGCACGGAGCGGGGAAGCTCGGGCTGGCGAGCCTCACGAACCTGGACCGGCTGCCTCCGACGGGCTCCGTGGTGATCGCCGCGCCGCTGAAGATCGTCGACGGAAGCGGAAGCCCGGTCCGCGTCCTGGCCCTCGCCCCGGCGGAGGGCGCGGGCCCGGAGGGTTAAGCCCCGGCCGTTGAGGGGCCCGGCGCCCCGGCCAGGGAGCGGCCAGACGCCGCCGCGAACGCCGCCAGACGCGTCATCAGCCGCTCGAACCCCTCGAAGGTGAGCGACTGGTCGCCGTCCGACAGCGCCCGCTCGGGATCCGGATGAACCTCCACCATGATCGCGTCCGCCCCGGCGCTCACCGCCGCGAACGCCACGGGAGCCACCAGCTCCCGATCCCCGGTCGCATGGCTCGGATCGGCCACGACCGGCAGGTGTGTCTCCCGTTTCAGGAGCGGAATCGCGTTCAGGTCGAACGTGTTCCGGGTTCCCGTCTCGAAGGTGCGGATCCCCCGCTCGCACAGCATCACGGCCGAGTTGCCCCGCTCCAGAACGTACTCGGCCGCCAGCAGCAGGTCCTGGGTCGTGGCGGAGAGCCCCCGTTTCAGCAGCACCGGCAGCTCGGCTTCGCCCACCAAGGAGAGGAGAGCGAAGTTCTGCATGTTGCGGGCGCCGATCTGGAGCACGTCCGCGTAGCGGGCCACGAGCTCCACGTGCCGGGTGTCCAGCACCTCCGTCACCACCGGAAGGCCCGTCCGCTCACGGGCTTCGGCGAGGAACTCGAGCCCCTCCTCCCGAAGGCCACGGAAGGAATAGGGCGAAGTCCGAGGCTTGAACGCGCCGCCGCGCAGGAGACCGGCCCCCGCCCGGCGGGCGGCCGCCGCCGTCTCCAGGATCATCTGCCGGCCCTCGACGGAGCAGGGGCCCGCGATCACCTGGACGGCGGCCCCTCCCATGGCGGCCGTGCCCACCTGTACGACCGTGTCGGCGGCCGCGAACTCCCGGGAGGCCAGCTTGTATCGCTTCTCGACCGACAGAACGCGGGCCACGCCGGGGATCGCCCGCAGCACCGCGGCGTACCGGCGAGCTTCCTCGCCGATACACCCGATGATCGTGAGATGCTCGCCGCGCGAGATGTGCGGGCGGAGGCCCAGCTCCTCGATCCGCTCGCAGATGTGCTCGACCTGAGCCGCGGTGGCGGTCGGTTCCGTGACGACGATCATTCGGCGTGACCTCTCCTTCCGGCCAGACGGCGGCCCGTTTTCGCTCCCGCGGAACGTGCCGGACGCTTCGGCGGTTCCGGTCCTTCGGGACGGCCTCGCTTGCCGGGTCTCGACGGCCGTCCCACCTTCGGTAGGATGGCAGGGAGGGACGCGGCGCGCGACACGAGAGGGGAAGGCGGCTGAGAATGTCCCTGGGGCGACGCCTGGACGCGATCAGAGAGAAGGCGGGGGAGCGGATCCCCCCCGAGGCCCTGGAGGTGATGCACAGGGCGACCGAAGAGCTCGCCTCCTCCGGCATCCTGGACGGCGTGGCCCGGGCAGGCGACGCTGCCCCGAGCTTCGAGCTCGAGAGTCCGGACGGACGGATTCGCTCGGCGGAGCTCCTCGCCCGCGGGCCGTTGGTTTTGAGCTTCTTCCGCGGCCGCTGGTGACCCTACTGCAACGCCGAGCTGGAAGCTCTGGCCAGGGTACACGACGGTTTCAGGGGGGCGGGAGCGGAGCTCGTGGTCATCTCCCCCCAGACGCTGGAAGACAGCCGCATCCTGATCGAGGAGCGAGCCCTCCCCTTTCCCGTGTTGTCCGATCCCGGAAACGAGACGGCCACCCGCTTCGGGCTGACCTTCGCGCTTCCCCGGGAGCTGCGTGAGCTGTACCGGGGATTCGGGATCGATCTCCCCAGCTACAACGGCGACGATAGCTGGACGCTGCCGATGCCGGCACGGTTCGTCATCGCGCCGGGAGGAACGATCGTCTCGGCGGAGGCGAACCCCGACTACACCCGCCGTCCCGAGCCGGAGGAGACGCTGGCCGTGGTGCGATCGTTGGGGGAGTAGGCCGGAAGGCCCGGCCCCGGTGCGATCGTTGGGGGAGTAGGCCGGAAGGCCCGGCCCCGGCGCGATCGTTGGGGAGTAGGCCGGAAGGCCCGGCCCCGGCCGGACCTTCCGGTCTTCCGGCTCCTGCTTACTTCCTCATTCGGGGCTCGGCGAGCGGGATCATGAGGTGGGCGTACGGCGTGTCCTTCCACATGATGAACGGACCGCCGTTCTCGGGGTCGGTCGAGATCCCTTCCAGCTCCTCGAGATCCGGAACCAGCACCATGAGGTGCGGCCCCATCGCCTCGATCCACTGGTTGTCGGGCGTCGGCTCCGTGGCGAACGGGTCCGAGTTGCTCACCGGCTCGTCATCCACGAGCATGAACGCCACTCCGACGCGCTCGTAGCTCGGCTCCGTCTTGCCCAGGTACGCCTGGATGAAGTTCAGCCAGGACTCGTCCAGACACATCGGCGAGTTCCCGTCGGCGTCCGGATTGTCGGGGAGACAGGTGTAGCCGTTCGTCCCTTCCCGCAGGACGCTTCCGTCCCTGTCCATCACGGCCGCCGCACCCGCCAGCTTCGGCGGGGCCGCGCTCAGCGCGTTCTGGATCTTCCCCTCCGGGGTGTCGGGCGAGGGGGCCACCTCAGGAGCCTCGGCCGCGGCCTCCTCGGCCGCCTCCTCTGCTTCCTCGGCCTCCGGCTGGCATCCCACCATGAGCAGGGCAACGAGAGGGATAAAAGCGCGGCGTGTTCTCATGCAGACCTCCATGTGCCTGGGGAACGAGCGAAGTGGGCATGAAGCTACCGGAAGGATCCGGGGCGCGCCAGCCTCGGGTCCACGCGCCGTGGCCCTGTGCAAGATCGGGGCGGTGAGTCGTCTTCATGAACGACCGGGGCCGAGCGGGTCCCGACGAACAGGGAGGTTGCGGTGAAAAGGAAACAGGCGATCGTTTCGATCCTGATCGGCACGGGTCTGGCCGCGTGGACCGGGATCCGGCCCGCGATTCTTCCGCGGACCGGGGCCGACGCGGCGACCGTCGGCCTCGCGGACACGCTCTCGGGACGGGAGGGCGTCGCGGAGCGGGGTGACGCGGGCACGCAGAGCGAGACCATGGAACGGAGCGGCACCGAGGGACCGCGCGGCGGGATTCAGCGCGACCCGAGTACGTTCCGCTCCAGAGCCGCGGACCGGGACGCGGTCTCGCTCACGGTGTACAACCAGAACTTCGGCCTCGTCCGGGAGATCCGGACCGTCCGGCTGGATCGGGGCACCGTCGCCCTCGAGTTCGGAGACGTCGCATCGGCGATCCAGACGGAGACGGTGGCGATCAAGGCGCTCGGACGGGCCCCGTTCCGCGTTCTGGAGCAGAACTACCAGTACGACCTTCTGAGCCCCCAGAAGCTCCTGGAGAAGTACGTGGGTCGCACGGTCAAGGTGTACCGCTGGAACGCGAAGGAGGGTCGGGACGAGCCGGTCGAGGCGGAGGTGCTGGCCGTGAACGGTGGTACGATCCTCCAGATCGGAGACGAGATCACGTTCAACTACCCGGGGCGCATCGCCTTCCCCGAGGTGCCGGAGAACCTGATCGCGGAGCCGACCCTGGTGTGGTTGCTCGAGAGCGGCGCCGACCGACAGCGCCTGGAGGTCTCCTACCTGACGAACAACCTGAACTGGAAGGCCGACTACGTCGTGGTGGTGAACGACGAGGATTCCCGTGGGGATCTCACGGGCTGGGTGACGCTCACCAACCAGAGCGGTGCCACGTACGAGGACGCGCAGCTCAAGCTCGTGGCGGGCGACGTACAGCGGGTGGGCGGACGCGGGGAGATGATGAGGGCCGCCAAGGCGATGGCGGAGGCCGCGGCAGACCGTGCCTTCGCCGAGGAGGGGTTCTTCGAGTACCACCTGTACACCCTGAACCGGCCGGCGACGATCAAGCAGAACGAGCAGAAGCAGGTGACGCTCCTGGAGGCGGACGGCTTCGGACTTCGCAAGAAGCTCATCTACTACGGGGCCGCCCAGTATTACCGCGGCAACTACGGCTACGTCGAATCGAACGCCAAGGTCGGCGTCTTTCTCGACTTCCAGAACAGCGAGAAGAACCGGCTCGGGATGCCGCTGCCGGCCGGCGTCGTGCGGGTGTACAAGAAGGACTCCTCCGGAGCCCAGCAGTTCATCGGCGAGGACCGGATCGACCACACCCCGAGGGACGAACGGGTCCGGATCAAGATGGGAGAGGCGTTCGACGTCGTCGGCGACCGGCGTCAGATGGAGTGGAACGCCCTCGGCAGCTGCAGGTCCGAGAGCGTCTGGCAGGTGGAGCTTCGGAACCACAAGGACGAGCAGGTGGAAGTGGAGGTGGTGGAGCCGGTCGGGGGCGACTGGCGGATCCTCTCCTCCAGCCAACCGGCCACGAAGCTGGATGCCCACACGTTCAAGTTCGACGTGAAGCTTCCTCCGCGCGACGAAGTGAAGGTCACGTACCGGGTCCGGGTCCGCTGGTGCTGACCCGGCCTCGCGGCGCGCTGCGCTGCGAGTCGGCGGCGCCGCGCTCCGGGACCTGGACCGCCGTTGAGCCGCTGACCCGGCCGCAGGGCGTCCCCCGCCGCGCGCGTGGGCTCGCGCCGGGGCGCCGCGCGATCCTGCCGGGGGCTCGGGCCCCTGGCGGACCGGCGGGGGACGCTGCGTTCGGCCGATCGCGACCGTACACTCCTGGGGGCCGGTTCCCCTTTTTCCACCGACGGACGAGGAGTGGAGGGCCATGGGCAGCGACAGGCTGGCGCTGGTCACCGGGGCATCCGCCGGAATCGGATACGAGCTGGCGCGGATTCTGGCCGCGGAGCGGTATGATCTCCTGCTGGCGGCCAGAAGGCTCGAGAAGCTGGAGGAGCTCTCCGTCGAGCTGCGCCACGAGCACGGGATCTCGGTCCGACCGATCGGCGCCGATCTCTCCGCGGTGGGAGCGGCCGAGAGGCTCTTCCGGGAGGCGACGGCCTCCGGCCGGCCGATCGACCTCCTGGTGAACAACGCGGGCGTGGGCGTATTCGGCCCGTTCGCCGACACGCCACTCGGGGACTCGCTCCGGCTTCTGCGGCTGAACGTGGAGACGCTCACCGTCCTCACTCGGCTCTGCTTGCCCGAGATGATCGCTCGGGGCCACGGCCGGATCCTGAACGTGGCCTCCACGGCCGCGTTTCAGCCCGGTCCCCACATGGCGGCGTACTATGCCTCGAAGGCGTTCGTCCTTCACCTCGGCGAGGCGCTGGCGGAGGAGCTGCGCGGAAGCGGCGTCACGGTGACCACCCTGTGCCCCGGCCCGACTCGAACGGAGTTCCAGACGCGAGCGCGCATGGGCCGCTCGCTCCTCACGCGCGGCGCATGGATGGCGGATGCCGCTGGCGTCGCCCGGGCTGGCTACCGGGGAATGATGAGAGAACGAACCGTCGTCGTCCCCGGTCTCCCGAACAAGCTCACTCCCTGGGGGGCGCGGTTGCTGCCGCGGCGTCTGCTCACCCGTCTCGTGCGCTGGATCCAGGCTCCTCGAGCCTCCTGACGGCACAAGCAGAACCGAGGGTCCGGGAGCCGGCCGCTGCCCCGCATCCACGCCCGGGAGGGACGGGGCAACGGTCCTCGAGGCTCAGTCGTCTCACCGATGCGCTGCCGCGAACTCCACCGGCGGACCGAGCGGGCCGGCGGCGCCCCGAGGCGCGGGGCGGGCCGGCGGCGAGCGACGCCGCCACTCGGGAAGGAAGGGCGGGAGCACCCTCGAGACCTGCGTAGCGGAGCGCAGAACGACTCACCCAGGAACCACCGGGGACAGAATGCCGTCACATACCGAGACACCCGGAGACTCGCCCCTGACCCGACGAGCCGTCGCTCGGCGACCCACGTGGCCCGGGCGTGCGCCGTGGTGCGCCGGGGTCGTCCTCGCCGTTTCCCTCCCCTGGCGGCCCGTCGCGGCCCAGGAACGGGTTCCGGAGCGGGCGCTCGGGCAGGCCGAGGCGGCGGCGTTCCCCGCCCCGTTCGGCAGCATCGCGGGCCTGCGGGAGCTGAAGAACGGCCGGGTGCTCGTCTCGGACGGCTTGGGCCAGGCGCTCGTGGTGGCCGACCTGACCTCCGGAGCAGCGGACACCCTCGGAGCCGTGGGTGAGGGGCCGGACGAGTACAAGGGGCCCGACAGGCTCCTTCCGCTCCCCGGCGATTCCACCCTGCTCGTGGACCTGGGCAACGGACGGCTTATCGTGCTGGGGCCGTCGCTCGAGTTCGGGCCCACGGAGCCGATCGCTCGCCACGAGGACGACGGACCGTTCTTCATCCTACCGAGCAGCGTGGACGGGCGCGGCCGCGTGTACTTCCAGAAGGTCGAGGTGAGACGCGCCGGCGGTGCGCTCCCCGATTCCGGCACGGTGGTACGCTGGGACCGGGCATTAGGGCAGATCGAAGCCGTGGGACGCGTGAAGCTCGAGGACCGGACCCGCAGCGAGTCGGGGGGAGCGAACAACCGCTCCGTTCGGATCAGGTCTCGGCCGTTGACGCCCGAGGATGCCTGGGACGTCGCCCCGGACGGCAGCCTCGTGATCGCCCGGGCGGCGGACTACCATGTGGAGTGGCATCGCCCGGACGGTCGGATCGTTCGCGGCCCCCCGATCCCCTACCGTCCCGTCCCCGTACGCACCCCCGACAAGGAGGAGTGGATCGAAGCGGCATCTCGTGGTCTCCAGGTGCGGGTCTCGATCGTCAGCGGGGCGATGCAGACGAGCTTCTCACGAGGCGGCGGGCGGCGAACCGAGTCCGACCCGGATGACTTCGAGTGGCCGGACGTCAAGCCGGCCTTTCCCGGAAACGCCGTGCGGGCGGCACCCGACGGCCGCGCGTGGGTGCGTCGTCACGTCCCGGCGGGTGAGCCGATCGTGTACGATCTCTTCGGGCCCGACGGGCGCCGGCAGGGGCGCGTGCGGCTCCCACCGGGTCGAAGGCTGGTGGGTTTCGGCGAGGGCACGCTGTACCTGATGCGGCGGGACGCGGTGGACTTCGAGTGGCTGGAGCGGTACCGAGCGCCTACGTTCTGAGCGCCCGGACCCGCCGATCCGCCACCGTCTCGCGACCGGTGCGGTCCGAGCGCCTTTACCGGAGCACCCGCCGGGGCCGGTAGCTGACGATCACAGAAAGAGGCCAAGCATGAAGCGCCCACTGTTCGCCCTGCTCGCCGCCGCCGCGTGGATCCCCGCCGCCGGCTCCGGGCTGGCCGGCCAGACCGGGGAGGAGGAGGTCCTGGCCGTCGTCCGCCAGCTCTTCGACGGCATGCGGGCCGCCGACAGCGCCGCGGTTCGTGGCGTCTTCCACCCCGCCGCTCAGCTCTTCGGGACGGGAGAGCGCGACGGTGCGCCGAACGTGAACGTGATTCCGGCCGATCGCTTCGTGCAGGCGGTGGGAGGTGCCACCGGGGGATGGGACGAGCGGATCTGGGACCCCGCGGTGCAGATCGACGGCAACCTGGCCACCGTGTGGACGCCGTACGTCTTCTATCTGAACGGCGAGTTCAGCCACTGCGGGGTCGATGCGTTTCTGCTGGCGCGGACCCCGGCAGGGTGGAAGATCGTGAGCCTGGCCGACACCCGCCGTCGGGACGGGTGCCCGGACCCTCCGCCGAGCGCCCGCTAACCGACCGCCTTGGTGTCCCGGCCGGCTCGTGTGGCCGGCCGGTGGAGGATTCCGGCATGCAGACGGCGATCCCCCTCCGCTTCTCCGGGCCTTCCGCCACCCGTCTGTCGGCGCTCCTCACGCGGCCCACGGCGGCGCGGTGGCTCCTCGTGCTGGGGCACGGGGCGGGAGCCGGCATGCGCCACCCGTTCCTGGAGCGGATGGCCGCCGAGCTCGCGGCCCGACGGATCGCCACGCTGCGCTATCAGTTTCCCTACAGGGAGAGAGGCCACCGAAGGCCCGACCCGGCACCCGTCCTCCGGGAGACCGTCCGGGCGGCCGTCCGCGCGGGCCACGAGGCCGTTCCCGAGCTTCCGCTGCTGGCCGGAGGGAAATCGATGGGCGGACGGATGACCTCCCTGGCCGCCTCGGAGGCGGCGCTGCCGGGCGTCCGGGGCCTCGTCTTCCTGGGCTTCCCTCTCCATCCGGCCGGACGCCCTTCCACGGAGCGGGCGGAACATCTGCACGACGTGAACCTGCCGTCGCTCTTCCTCCAGGGAACGCGCGATCGGCTGGCGGAGCTGGCGCTTCTCGAGCCCCTCGCCGCCCGACTCGGCGACCGGGTCACCCTGCGGATCGTGGAGGGGGCGGACCATTCCTTTCGGGTGCTGAAGCGATCGGGACACACGGAGGATGAGGTCTTCGCGGAGCTGGCGACGGCCGTCGAGCGCTGGACGGAAGCTCTCTCTCCAGCCGCGGGAGGATCCCGCGCCTCGGGCCGGCCGGGAACGCCCGGAAGGGGTTAGAAGAGACGCCTGCTGAAGAACCCGGGCAGGTCACGTTACGAGCGCCGTGGGGCCGGATCCAAGGCGGCGCGACGCTTTCTAGAAACCCTGGAAGGCGCTCCTTGCGAGGCGGACGAGATCCTCCCCCGGGAGCTCCGAGACGAGGGCGTTCTCGAACCTACCGTCCTCCCACCTCACGACGTGGATCCCCCTCTCCTCCAGCGCCCACAGGCGGCCGGAAGCCGTGGCGTTCTGCCCCGGCCCGACCGGACGACGGTAGTGGGCCACCGTGTGGCCCTCCCACTCGTACTCGACCATCGCCGATCTCTCGCCACGGATAAGGCAGATCATCGCCCGGGAGAGCCGCCCGTTCTCCAGCCGCACCGGCACGACGTGGATGCCCAGCTCGCGGAGGAAGAACCGGGCGGCCTGACTCGGGTCATCGGTCTCGATCGTATGCTCCTCCACGGCGCGACTGGCGAAGTCCTGAACGTAGACGTCGGCGTCACCGCGCGTGCCGATGAGCTCCGACCCGAAGAACGCCACGAGGCCGAGCGCCACGGCTCCGAGCCCGATGATCCCTCGACGGCCCCACCCGGCCCCGCGGGAGGTGGCGCGAGACGGCCCGAGCGCCCGCTCCTGGGCCAGGGCATCGTACACCCGCTCTCGCAGCCCCTTGGGTGCTCGCGACGCCCTTCCGTGCTTCCAGATGACGCGGGCGATCTGCTCGTCACGCCGAAAGAACGCCTGGCATGCCTCACACTCCTCCAGATGGCGGCGGGCGGCATCCTCGCTGTCCGTATGGGACCGGGGGAGCTCCCGCGGCCACAGGAGTCGGCGCACTTGCTCGCAGGGAAGGCTTCGGCTCGAATCCCCGTTCCTCTCCACGCTACGTGTCTCCGCTCGCCCGCCCCAGTCGCCCGGGATCCGAAAGCTCCCGCTGCAGGGCGACCGCCAGGCGACCTTGCAGGTCCTTCCGGGCCCGGTACAGCGTCTCGCGGAGAAGACCGAGACGCATTCCCAGAACGCGCGCCGCCTCCGCGTAGCTGAACTGCATCACGTTCACCAGCCAGAGCGCCGCTCGCTCCCTCACGGGCAGCTCTCCCATGCAGCCTCGCACGATCTCCCCGAGCTGCTCGGGTCCCGCGCGGTCCAGCTCGGCGAGGCTCAGCAAGAGAGCGTCCAGCGTCGTATCCCTGTTCGCCACCGGCTCCGACCCCGAGCCTGCCTGCCTCGCTTTCCGCTCCTCCCCGTCGTGGGCCGCCTCCACATACCTCACGTAGTGACGGATGAGCCGCCCGAGGATCCACTTGCGAAACCCCTCGCCCTCGGGTCTCGGATACGTGCGCGCCGCCTCGACCACGACGCTCACCACCAGCGCCTCCGCCCGATCGGGCTGGCCGACCAACAGCGTCGCGCCGTCGAACAGGGCGTCCAGAGACCCGCTAACCCTCTCCTCGAACGTCTCCTGACCCTCTCCGCTCATGCTGCCTCCCGCTTCCGGCACGAACGAGTCAGCCGCAGCTCCCCGCACCGGGCCCGCGGGCCGGCGATTCTCCGGAGGAGCTGCGGCTGTCGGCGAAGCAAGCTGGCATCACCGCGACTCGGGCACTACGGGTCCGTCAGGTCGCGGACTGGATCTTCTCCACCACGATCGCCTGCGAGCCGGCCTTCTTCACCAGCTTGCCCGTGACCTTCACGTTTTCCTCGGCGTGCTTGACGAGCTCGTCGTTGAATCCGGTGCTCGGCATCGCATTGGAAACCGGAAGGATGATCTGGCCGTCACTGCTCAGGAACACCAGAGGCACGCCGGCCTTGGCGCACACCTGAGAGCACATCTTGTGGTCCGCGCCGTGCAGGCCCTGAGCCAGATAGCACGACATGTCGACCACCGAGGCGGAGACGGTCGTCGCCTCTCCCGCATCCTTCTTCGTGTCCGGCGTACAGCCCTGCGCATACGCCGCGCCGGAGCTGACGACCAGGCCGCCGAATCCTAGAACGGCGGCGACAACTAGGGCCTTGGGCTTCATGCTTCCTCCTTCTGCTTGGCAAAATCCCGGGATTGCCCGGGCGACCGGCCCCCGTTGGCCGGCCGCCACTGACACCGAAAAACACCCGCCGTTCCCCAACGGTTCCCGAGCCGTGCGCGGGTCCCGTTCGATCGGAAGTCGGCACTCCCTTGCTCCCGGACTACCCTCCGGGGCCTGGCGGGCTGGCCGCGGCTTCGTGACCTGCCCCGTCAGGATTCATCGCGGGGCCGCCATGCACCGTGTGCTCTCCGTGAGCGCCCGGTAAGCCCTCCTCGGCATCGCTCGGCCCGGCCCGGGCGATCTCCTCCTCCAGAGTCCCTGTCAGCTGCCGCCACGTCTCCTGGCTCCCGAACCCCATGAACTCCGCCACGATCCGACCGCGGTAGTCGGCGATCACGGTGTACGGGAGACCGAGGTAGCGGAAGTGGTCTCGCATCCGCCCGCCTCCCAGGAAGAGCGGGAACGGCAGCTTCAGCTCCTCGGCGAAGCTCCGGGCGTCCGCCTCGTTCGTGTCCTCGGAGATGCCGAGGAACTCCACGTACCTGTGGTCCAGAGTGGCATAGTACGCTTTGAGTTGGGGGAGCTCCGCGCGGCACGGAGCGCACCAGCTGGCCCACAGGTTGACGAGGAGAGCCTTGCCGCGGTACTCGGCGAACGTCGTCGTATCGCCGTCGAAGCTCACCAACGCGGCCGGCGGGAGCGAGGCACGCTCTCCCTCCGGGGCGGAGGCCACGACACGGTCCGGATCCACCCGGTACACCCGCCCCTCGGCGTCGGCCGCCAGGGTCGTCCAGGCGGCCGGCACCTGCGACGCCCTCAGGAGCGCTCCGCTATCCGTGTCGTAGACCTCGACCCGCCGGGTGGCCTCCGGTCCGCCCTCCGGCCGGGACGCCTCCGCTGCGGCGGATGCGGCGCCCGCCAGCCCGCCCGCCGGCGGATCGGAGGCCACGAGCGCGTACAGCAGGCCGTCCGGCCCCACCGAGAGAGCCTGGGTCACGGGCCGCAGGTCGAATCGCACCTCGCCCTCGTCGGACTCCACTGTCGGGGGCGGCGTCGGGAACCCCACGAGACGACGAGCCCGCCAAACGAGCTCGCCGTCGGACCGATAGGCGCGGATCTCGTTGCGCAGGAGGAAGGCGAAGTACCCCGTTCCCGTCGGGCCCACCGCGATCGAGCCCGCGTTGGCCAGCCGGTTCCACGTCGGCGCCTCCGTCGGCTCGATCTGGGCGATTCCCACCCCCTCTCCGGCCAGAGGGTCGAAGCGGTAGAGCAGGGGATCCCCGGGCTCCGTCGCTTCGAAGCCCAGGATGTAGGGCGACCGAGCGGCCCACAGCCCGCCGCCCGGCCCGGCGGCCACGTTCCCGTTGGCGACCGGGGGTCGGCTGGCGCCGACCAGCGTCCCGGTCGAGTCGAAGTACACGAGACCTTTCGGGTGCTCCACATCCACCACGTAGACGCCACCCTCCGGGGTCGGGGCCGCGGACAGCGGCAGCCCCAGTCCTCCTCGCACCTCGGACGGCCCCCCCACCGTCCGCTCCACCTTCAGCCGGGGCCCGACCACGAGGATCCGGCTCCCGTCCACGTCCGTCACGTAGCCGCGCCCGCCCCGATCGTGGGAGACGCCCTGGCCTCTGTAGAACAGGAGCTGGAGCGGCTCGCCGGGCAGGCGGTCCCGCACGAACAGAGTCTCTCGGGGCGTCGCGTACTCTACGAACGGCACGGACCCGTTCTCCACGACGCGCGGCTGTTCCGGATCCGGGTAGGGCGTCCATCCGGGACCGGAGGGACGCTCCGTGCATCCGGCGAGCGAGCCGGCCGCCGCGACGAGGAAAGCTCCAATCCGGGCCGCGAGGGCACAGCCCGACCTCCGGCCCGACGGGCCCGGAGCTTCCGGTCGATCCACGCGCGGCAGGTCGGCCGCCCGGTGGCCCCCGGCCGTCACGCCGCCTCTCCGGACAACAGCCCCGCGGCCGCCACCCATCGGCGGAGCTCCGGTAGGGCGCAGGCATACCCAGCCTGAACGAGTTTGCGGCCCTGGGAAAAGTCGAGAGCGTTTATGTGGACGCCCAGGTCGGGCTGAAGCAAGAGAACCTCCCTTCGCGTAGCGTAGCTGTCCGCCATCTCGCGCAACTTGCAGTCGGCGGCGATGCTGAAAGCCTGTCCTATCACGTCCGTCAGCCGTGCGGAGTTCCGGCGGCACCGGTCGCACGTCCGACAGTTCATCGCCACGACGTGGGTGGCACCTCGCGCGAAGGCCACCTCGATCGGCACGTTGTTGGCCAGCGAACCGTCCACGTGGAGAACCCGGTCGTGGCCTTCGACGGGCGGCAAGAGCCCGGGCACCGAGCAGCTCGCCACCACCGCCTCCACGAGATCGCCCCGCTCCCAGATGCACGGCTCGCCGGCGGTCAGGTGCGTCGTCACCACCGCGAGGGGGGTCGTGAGATCCTCGAAGTCTCGTGCGGGAAGACGCTCGAGAAGCCTCCGCAGCCGGGCCGGCGAGAAGAGGCTCGACGCCGAGAGGCCTTTCCAGAGCACCCGCCAGTTGTACGAGAAGAGATCCTGCCGGGAAAGGGTGGCCCAGCCGCCGGCCAGCGCTCTGGGCCCGACCCCGGCCGCCATGAACGCGCCGTTCACGGCACCGACGCTCGCCCCGATGATGAGATCGGGGCGCAGGCCGAGCTCGCACAACGCCCGATACAGGCCGACCTGCAGCGCTCCTTTGCTGCCACCGCCCCCGAGAACGAGGGCGAGCTTTCTGGCGCCGTTCGACTGTTTCATGCCTCAGATCTGCCTCGTACGAACCGGGTTCGGAGCCGGACCTCCCGCGCCCCGGATGGACCGGCGAGCCCGCCAGCGATGGCCGGGAGGACGTCCGCTCCCTC
>JBHHYJ010000045.1:0-24548 GCA_046757485.1 Gemmatimonadota bacterium | reverse complement strand
AGCGCGAGCAGCGGCCTCGTCGGCTCGTCTCGGGTCACGTTCCCTCCGTCGGCTCGTCTCGGGTCACGTTCCCTCCGTCGGCTCCACGCCGCCGCGCGCCTGCATGAGGCTCACTCCGCGGGCTCCCGCGGCTCGACGCCGACCGCCCGCGGCCCGGTCCGTTCTCCGGCGGACCGCAGAAAGCGGCGCTCGATCTCCAACACCTTGTTCAGCCGCCGGCGATGCCGCTCCTCTTCCGTAAAGCGGGCGCCCAGGAACGAGCGGAGGACCTCGCGGGCCAGCTCGATCCCGACGATGCGCTCCCCGAGGCAGAGGACGTTCATGTCATCGTGCTCCACCCCCTGGTGGGCCGAGTACGTGTCATGACACACGCCGGCCCGGATGCCCGGAAACTTGTTCGCCGCCACGCTCACGCCGACGGCGCTGCCACAGATCACAACTCCCCGCTCCGCGGAGCCGTTCCGCACCGCCTCGGCGACGGCGGCCGCGAAGTCGGGGTAGTCCGCCGCCGCCTCCGTGTGGGTGCCGAGATCCTCCACCTCGTGCCCCCAGGCCGACAGATCCGCCGCCAACTGCTCCTTGTACCGAAACCCCGCGTGGTCCGCTCCGATGGCGATCCTCATCGGCTCATCTCCCGCTTCCGCCCTCGAGTGCCCGGGCCACGGTCCGCCGGGTCGCCTTCACGACGTCCTCCACGGTGAAACCGAGCTTCGCGAAGTTCGTCGCGGACGGCGCGCTGGCCCCGAAGCGTCGGATCCCGATGATCTCGCCCGCCTCGCCCACCCACTCCTGCCAGCCCTGGGGGGCGGCCGCCTCGACGGCCACGCGCGCCCGCACGGAGGGGAGGAGCACCTCGTGGCGATACTCCTCCGACTGCTCGCGGAACAGCTCCCAGCTCGGCATGCTGACCACCCGGGCGTCGACGCCCTCGGCGCCCAGCCTCTCCCGGGCGCCGAGAAGGAGCTGCACCTCGGAGCCGCTGCCGAGGAGGAGCGCGTCGGGCCGCTCGCCGCGCTCCGCCGACAGGATGTATGCGCCGCGCCGCAGCCCTTCCGCTCCGGCCAGTGCGCTCCGGTCCAGCACCGGAATCTTCTGCCGGGTGAGGACGAGCATCGTCGGCCCGTCCGTCCGCTGGATCGCCACGCGCCACGCCTCGGCCACCTCGTTGGCATCGGCCGGCCGTATGACGTACAGGTGGGGCATGGCCCGGAGGGAGGCCAGGTGCTCGACGGGCTGGTGCGTCGGTCCATCCTCGCCCAGCCCGATGGAGTCGTGCGTCATGATGTAGATCACCGGCAGTCGCATCATCGCCGCCAGCCGAATCGCGGGCCGGGCATAGTCGGTGAAGATGAAGAAGGTCGCCGCGTACGGGCGAACGCCGCCGTGGAGGGCCAGCCCGTTGCACGCCGCGCACATGGCATGCTCCCGGACTCCCCAGTGGACGTTGCGATGCGCGTGGCCGTCCCGCGAGAAGTCTCCTCCACAGTCGATGTAGGACTTGTTGGAGCCGGCGAGGTCGGCACTCCCGCCGAACAGCCACGGAATCCGGTCGGCGAAGCCGGCCAGCACCTTTCCGGAAGCGGCCCGGGTGGCCAGCGGACCGTCCCCGGGCTCGAAGCTCGGGATCTCCGCATCCCAGTCGGGCGGCGGACGCCCGTCGAGGTACGCCTCGAACCGGGCCGCCAGCTCGGGGTGGGCCTCCCGGTAGCGGGCGAAGCGACGTTCCCACTCACGCTCCAGCTCCTCGCCCCGGTCGACGGCTCGTCGCATGTGCTCCGACGCCCGGGCCGGCACGAGGAACGTCTCCTCTTCGGGCCAGCCGTAGAAACGCTTCGCGGCCCGAACCTCCTCCTCCCCCAGCGGCTCCCCGTGGGCCGAGGCCGTGTCCTGCTTGGTGGGCGCCCCGTACCCGATGTGGGAGCGGAGAACGAGGAGCGAGGGCCGCCGGACCTCATGGCGTGCGTCGGTCAACGCGCGATCGAGCGCCTCCAGGTCGTTGGCCCGATCGCCGATCTCCTCCACGTGCCAGCCGTACGCCCGGAAACGACCGGCGACGTCGTCGCTGTACGCGAGCTCCGTGCCTCCCTCGATCGTGATGCGGTTGTCGTCGTAGATCCACACCAGCTTTCCGAGGCCCAGGTGGCCGGCCAGGGAGGCCGCCTCGTGCGAGGCCCCCTCCATGAGGTCGCCGTCGCTGCACAGGGCGTACGTGTGGTGGTCCACGATGTCATGACCCGGCCGGTTGAAGAGCGCGGCGAGATGGGCCTCGGCCATCGCCATGCCGACGGAGTTCATCACTCCCTGCCCCAGAGGGCCGGTCGTCGTTTCCACTCCCGGCGTCTCCCCGTGCTCCGGATGGCCCGGGGTCCGGCTTCCCCACTGTCGGAACTCCCGGATCTCCTCCAACGGGAGGTCGTACCCGGTGAGATGGAGGACGGCGTACAGCAGCATCGAGGCGTGGCCGGCGGAGAGGACGAACCGATCCCGGTCACACCAACCCGGGTTCAGGGGGTTGTGACGCAGGTGCACGGTCCACAGGACGTACGCCAGGGGGGCGAGGGCCATCGGCGTGCCCGGGTGTCCCGAATTCGCGGCCTGCACCGCGTCCATCGCCAGCGTACGGATCGTGTGGACGCACAGCTCCTCCACCGGCATCGCGGCGAGGCCGGACGTGGGGACGGCCGGCTCGCGGTCCAGTGTCCGTCTCTCCTGGGTCACCGGCTGCTCTTTCTCTTGCCCTTCCCCTTGAGCGGGAGCCACTCCACGATGCGGTTCGTGGCGTTCAGCAGCGAGCGCGCCGTCCCCTCGGCGAGGCCGTGACGGCCGACCGGCACGCAGCCGAGGAGCCGCCGGGACGGGTCGTCCAGCAGGCGTACGCCGGTGAGGATGACGTCCTCGTCGAACGCGTGGACGCGCTTGACGCCGACGAGCTCGAACCGCGCCGGGCCGCCGATCACCGCGTGGAGCGCCGCCAGGGTGGCCTGAGCCGCGAGGCGCAGGATCATCGTATTGTCACCCACGCCGTGGCGCTCCTCCTCATGCTCCCGATCTCGCAGCTCCAGGGCGACCCGCACCTGGACGCGGGCACCCCTCCCCCGCGTGAGCTCGGCCGTGAGGAGTCGGGGACGCCCGAGACGGGGAACGCCCGAGCCGTCCGGCGCTCCCTCTGCGGCCCGGGCGCTCATGCGGGGCGGCGGTCGCTGGGTGGCACGAACATGGGGGCCAACTTACGGCCGCCGGCCCGGGGAACAAGCGCTCGGACCTCCCGCCGACGGACTGGCGGGCGCGGCTGGCGGCCGGGTAGGTTGATGGCGAGATGTTCGACCGGCTCTATTCTCCTTCTCACCCGACGTGGCCCGGGGCGCTCGGCCTCGAGGAGCGGTGCGCGCGGCGACCCGGAGCCATCGCTACGGCCGCTCCACGCTCCGATCCGCGGGGACGATGAGGATGCACACGGTGCTCGGGGAGCTTCGCCAGCCCGTGCGGCCGGGCGACACCGCGAGGTTGGCCCTCGAGGAGGCGGTCCACCTGCGGGCGCTCCGGCTGGCGGCGGGCGACGAGATCTGCGTCACGGACGGTCGCGGCTCCCTGTGGAGGGGCGTGCTCGAGGAGGCGGCACGCGACGGGGCCCGGTGCCGGCTGCGGGAGTCGGTCGAGGCTCCCCCGGTCTTGCCCGTCGACCTGGCGTTCGGAGTCGCGAATCGGGATCGTACCCTGTGGCTGGTGGAAAAGGCGGTGGAGCTCGGGGTGCGAAGCCTGCTTCCGGTCGAGTTCGCCCGCTCCCGGTCGGTGGCGGATGCCGGCCGCGCGGAGGGCTTCCGGCGGAAGGCGAACCGTCGCGCGGTCGCGGCGATGAAGCAGAGCGGTGGGGCCTGGCTCCCGCGGCTCCATGCCCCTCGGACGCTGGCGGAGTTTCTGGAGGGCGCGACGTCGGACTCGAGCCGGGCCGTGCGTCTCCTCGCCGCGGCGGGAGGCCGACGCCGTCTGGCGGATGTGGTGGCAGCGTGGCCGGACGCGGCGGAAGCTGCCCTGCTCGTCGGGCCGGAGGGTGGGCTCGAGCCCGGCGAGATCGAGGCATGTCGGCGCTCCGGGTTCGAGCCGGTCACGCTCGGTCCGAGGACGCTTCGCTTCGAGACCGCGGCGCTCGTCGCCCTCTCCCTGCTCGCCCAGGTCGTCCCGGCCTCCTCGGCAGAAGAACGGAGACGGGGTGGACTCGGGGCGTGAAGCACCCGAAGCGGGAGGTCACATGTCGAAAGACTGCCTGTTCTGCCGGATCGTCCGGGGCGAGCTGGAGGCCGATCGGGTGGCCGAGGGGTCTCGCTGGGTCGCGATTCGTGACGTGAACCCGCAGGCGCCGATCCACGTTCTCGTGATCCCCCGCGAGCACGTCGAGAGCCTGAACGAGATGGATTCGGAGCGCGCGGAGCTGGCGGGTGAGCTTCTGCTGGCGGCGCGCGAGGTGGCCGAGCAGGAGGGTCTGGCGGAGGCGGGCTACCGCGTGGTGGCGAACACGAACCGGGACGGTGGCCAGACCGTGCCCCACCTCCACCTCCATCTCCTCGGGGGACGGAGCATGCGGTGGCCACCGGGCTGACCGGCGAGCACGCTCTCCGGGTTCTGGAGTTCCACAGTGTGCTGGAGCGGATCGCTGCCGGCGCGACCAGTCCGGTGGGGGTCGAGCGGGTCCGGGGGCTACGCCCCGCTCCGGAACGGGAGGAGGCGGAAGAGAGGCTCCGCTGGGCGGAGGAGATGGCCGGCTTCCTTCTCCGCGAGGACGGTTGGGCGCCGCCGCCGATCCCGGACGCGCGGGTCACCTTGCGTCGCCTGGCGGCCGAGGAAGCGGTGCTCTCCGCGGAGGAGCTGGCGGCGATCGGCGCGCTTCTGGACGCCGCCCGCCGCGTGCACCGCGACCTCGGGAGGAGCGGGGAAGGGGCGCCGCGTCTCTCCGCGCTGACGCGAGGGCTGCCGAGAGAGCCCGACCTGGCGGCCCGGCTCCAGCGCTCCTTCGACGAGGCAGGTGAGGTCGTCGACTCCGCTTCGCGGGAGCTGAAGCGCCTGCGCGGGGAGCTCCGGAACCGGAGGGCCGCCCTCGTGGAGCGGCTCGAGCGGATGGCGGCCGCGTGGCCGGAGCGACTGAGGGTGCCGGACGCTTCCGTCACGTTGCGCAACGGGCGTTACTGCGTTCCGATCCGCCGCGACGGCCAGAGCCAGGTGGGCGGCATCGTGCACGACGAGTCCGCGAGCCGCCGAACGCTCTTCATGGAACCCCCCGCCGCGATCGGGCCGATGAACGAGATCCGTCGGCTCGAGCTGGCGGAGGCCAGGGAGGTCCGGCGGATCCTGGCCGAGCTCACGGAGCTCGTCCGGCCCCTGGCGGAACCGCTGAAGGAGGGACTCGAGCGGCTGGCGACGCTCGATGCCCTGTACGCCGGGGCGCGATATGCCCTGGCGCACGGGGGGAGCCGACCGGAGCTCCAGGAGGGCGAGGGGCGGGGAGCGTATCGGGTCGTCGAGGGGAGGCACCCTCTCCTTCTCGCCTCGGGCGAGACGACGGTTCCGTTCTCCCTCGCGCTGACGGAGCAGGAGTCCGTGCTCCTGGTGAGCGGCCCGAACTCGGGCGGGAAGACGGTACTTCTCAAGGCGATCGGCCTGCTCTCCGCCATGGCGCAGAGCGGGATCGTGCCGCCTGTGGGCCCCGGGACCCGGTTGCCCACCTTCCGGGCCTTCTTCGCGGTGATCGGGGACGAGCAGTCGATCGAGGCGTCCCTCTCCACCTTCAGCGCCCAGGTGCGGAATCTCGGCGAGATTCTGGTGGAGGCGGATCCCCGCACCCTCGTGCTGCTGGACGAGATCGGCAGCCACACGGACCCGGCCGAGGGAGGTGCCCTGGCCGCGGTCGTCCTGCTGCGCTTGGCGAGCCAGGCCGGCCTGACGGTCGCCACCACGCACCTGGGGGAGCTGAAGGCGCTGGCGGAGGAGAGCGAGCGGGTCGTGAACGCGTCCCTGCGCTTCGATGCCGAGCGTCTGCGGCCCACCTTTCTCCTGTGCCGTGACCGGCCGGGTCGCAGCTACGCCCTGGAGATCGCCGAGCGCCTCGGGCTTCCGGCTGCCGTCGTCGAGTCGGCCAGAGAGCGGCTGGGAGTCGAAGAGCGGTCCCTGGATGCCCTGCTGGCGGAGCTGGAGCGCCGAGAGGCGGAGCTGCAGGCCCGGCTCGCGGAAGGTGAGGCACGGCTCGAGCGCGTGCGCGGCCGGGAGGCCGAGGTGGGCGAGCGGGAGGCGGTCACCGATCGCAGGGAAACCGAGCTGCAGCGGCGGGAGCGAGAGGCGGAGCGGGAGGCGCGCCGCAGGGCGGAGCGGTATCTCCTCGAGGCTCGGAGGCGAGTCGAGGAGACGGTCCAGCGGCTCGAAGAGCGCTACGAAGCGGCCTCCGGGCGGTCGCCCGGGGCGCGCCGGGCGGCCGTCTCGGCCGCGCGCAGCGAGATGGAGGATGCGGTGCGGGCCGCTCGGGAGCAGATTCCCCCGCCCCCGGCCGTGGGGCCGGTGCCCCGGGGCGACGTCGCCGAGGGAGGAGTCGTCCGGGTCCGCTCGCTGGACCGAGTCGGGCGGGTCCGGGAGGTGCGGGGCGAGCGGGTCGTCGTGGAAGCGGGGAGCCTCCGCCTCACCGTGGGGGCCGAGGATGTGGAGCCGGTCGCCGGGGCGGCGACCGACCGGGTGCTCGGGGAGAGCTCGGGGGCGGCGGGTGCCGCGGGCCGGATGGGGGGAGCGGGCTCGGGGCGGTACGCGAGCCTCGAGCCGCGCTTCGAAGTGGACCTCCGCGGCCTCCGGGTGGCCGAGGTGGATTCGGTGCTGTTGTCGGCCCTGGACGCCGCCCTGACCGGGGACCTCCCGTGGCTGCGCATCATACATGGCAAGGGAACGGGGGCTGTCCGGCAGAGGGTCCGGGAGCTCCTGAAGGCGGACGGTCGGATCGCCGTCTTCCGGCCCGGAGCGTACGACGAAGGAGGAAGTGGAGTCACGGTCGTGGAGTTCGAGGTCGAGCGGGATCATTAGAAGCCTGTTGAAGAACCACGGGGGGCGAGGGGCGCCATGGTGAGCGATGCCCTCGTGGAGGAGATCCGTTCGCGTGCCGATCTCGTGGAGTTGTGCGGCGAGCACCTGACGCTGAAGCGAGTCGGGAAGAGCTATCGAGGACCGTGCCCCCTGCACGGGGGAGACGGACCGAACTTCTCGGTCGACCCCGTTCGGGGCATCTTCAAGTGCTTCGTGTGCGGAGAGGGAGGCGACGTCTTCGCCTTCGCCATGAAGGTGCTGGGGCTGGACTTTCCCGCCGCGGTCCGCTACGTGGGGGCTCGCGTCGGCATCGAGGTGCCGGCGCACGAGGAGCGACGCGAGGATCCGTTCAGGCACCTTCGGGAGGTGGCGGCGTTCGCCCGCGAGTGGTTCTTTGAGCGCCTGGCCGAGGAGGGAGGGTCCCCGGCCCGGAGGCACCTGGAGCGCCGCGGCATCGACCTGGAGGCCGCCGAGACGTACGGCCTCGGGTTCGCGCCCGAGGGATGGCGAGGCCTGCGGGAGGCCGCGGCCGCACGTGGCCTGGAGGAGCGCCACCTCCTCGAGCTGGGGCTTCTGGCGACGAGCGACCGCGCCGAGGAGCCGTACGATTTCTTTCGCGGCCGGCTCATCTTCTCCATCTTCGACCTGCGCGACCGGCCGATCGGGTTCGGCGGCCGCCGGCTGGAAGAGGCCGACGCGGACGTACCCAAGTACGTCAACTCGCCGGACTCGCCCATCTTTCGCAAGGGAGAGACGCTCTACGGCCTCAACTGGGCTCGGCACGCGATGCGTCGGGAGGGCCATGCGACGCTGGTGGAGGGCTACACCGACGTCCTGGCGCTCCATCTCCACGACCACTCCACCGCGGTCGCCGGTCTGGGGACGGCGTTCACCCCCCGGCAGGCGCGGCATATCGGCCGCTATGCCAGGCGGGCCTACCTCCTGTATGACAGCGACGCGGCGGGTCTCCGCGCGACGTTCCGAACGGGCGACATTCTGTTGACCGCTGGCGTGCATCCGCTCGTCGCGACCCTCCCCGAAGGCGAAGACCCGGACTCCCTGGTCCGCGCTCGGGGTTCCGAGGCCCTCCGGGGCTGTCTGTCCGACGCCGTGGATCTTCTGGAGCGCAAGCTCCAGATCCTGGAGCGGCAGGGCTATCTGGGAAGTGTCGAGGGCCGGCGCCGGGCCGTCGATGGCCTTCTGAGCACGCTCCGGGCGGCGCAGGACCCCGCCCTCAGGGACATCTATCTCGACCGGGCGTCGGAAAGGACGGGGGTTCGCAGAGAGACGCTGGTTCAGGAGGTGGCCCGCCGGGAGAGCGCGGTCGCGAGGCGTGCCCGGAGACGAGGACGCCTGAGCGAGTCGGCGGCCCCGGCGGCTTCCCGCGACCCGACCGAGCGTACCTTGCTGGTCCTTCTTCTGCGCGATGCGACGCGTCCCCGAGGCGAGCGCGAGGAGTCCCTGGTCCGAACGGCGGCGGCGGCCGGGTTGCGGCCCGAGCACTTCCACGATCCGGCCAACCGGTCCATCTGTGCGGCCCTGATGGCGTTCGAGGAGAAACGGAGCACGGGAGATGGGACGGTCGCCTGGGAGCCGGAGCTGGATGCGGCGGCCCTCGCCACCGCGGAGGAGCTTCTGAGCGACCCGACGGATCTCACCCATCCGCGCGAGATCTTCGGACAGGCGCTGAGTCGCTTGCTCCACCGGCCCCAGATCGAGCGGCTGGGGGAGATCGATCGAGCGCTGGAGATGGCGGAGGAGGAACAGGCCCGCGAGCTGCTTCGCGAGAAGGAGGAGATCGCCTCCGAGCTGCGGGCGGCCGGGGTTCCGGTCAGCTTCCTCCGGCGAGCGACCAGGTAGTCGACGGCAACGCGTATCTCTAACACGGGGGGAGAGGGATGGATTCGAGCAGTACCGTAGAAGCTCTGCTGAGCCTCCAGGAGATCGACACGGAGATCGAGGAACGGGCGGCCCGCCTCAAAGAGCTCATGCGGGAGCTGGCCGAGACCTCCGCGGCCCTGGAGGCGGTGGAGGACCAAACGTCCCGGGCGCGCGTCAAGGTCGAGGAAGCGGAAGAGCGGCTGCGCACGTTGCAGCGATCCGCACAGGCCGGGCGGGCCACGCTGAAGCGCCTCGAGGCCCGGGCGCAGGAGGTCCAGAACATGAAGCAGCACCTGGCGGTCCGCGCCGAAGCGGATGCGGCGCGCCGCAACCTCCGAATGGCGGAGGAGGATGCGCTCTCGGCCATGCAGGAAGTCGAAGACGGCCGCGCGGAGCTGGGAGAGCTCGAGCAGCGGCTCGCGGAGCACCGGGCGCGGCACGAGGCACGCGGCCGGGAAGCGGAGACGGAGCGAGAGTCGCTGGAGGCCCAGATCGCGGTTCAGCGCGAGCAGCGGAAGAATCGGGAGATCCGACTGGACGGGTCGGTCCTCCGTCTGTACCAGAAGGTCCGGCGCGGAAGAGCGAGGAAGGCACTGGCCCCGCTCACCGCCGACGGCGTGTGTGGCAACTGCTTCACGTCGGTGCCTCTCCAGCGGCAGTCCGACATTCGGGCGTGTCGCGAGCTCGAGGTGTGCGAGGGCTGCGGCGTGATCCTGTACGCTCCGTCCGAGTGAGGGACCGGGCGGGAGAAGGAGCGGCCGCGCGGCGGTCTCCGTGATCCGTCTCGTGCGTCCCCGCTACGAGTGGGTCGAGCCGGCCGCGGTTCCTCCGGAACGCGGGGCCGCGCTCGCCGCCGAGCTCGGTCTTCCGGTCGAACTGTGCGACATCCTCGTCCGTCGGGGCCTTGGAGAGCCCCAGGCGGCCAAGCGCTTTCTGAGGCCCGATCCGCGCGCCCTTCATTCTCCCCACCTTCTTCCCGACATGCAGGCGGCCGTGGACCGGGTGGAATCGGCCGTGACCAGGGAGGAGACGGTGCTGGTCCACGGGGATTACGATGCGGACGGACTGAGCGGCACCGCCCTCCTCACCCGCGGGCTCGCCGAGCTGGGTGCCAAGACGGAGCCGTTCGTACCCCACCGGACCAAGGACGGCTACGATCTCGGCGCGGCGGGCCTGGCCCGGGCCCGTCAGGTGGGTGCGGCCCTGATCTTGACGGTGGACTGCGGAGTCTCGGCCATGGATCCCGTGCGGCAGGCGACCGAGGCGGGGATCGACGTCGTGATCACGGACCACCATCGGCCCGGGCCCGAGCTGCCGCCGGCGAGCGCCGTCGTGAACCCGAACCGAAAGGACAGCACGTACCCGTTTCGGGGCCTGGCCGGCGTGGGCGTCGCGTTCAAGCTTCTGACGGCGCTGTACGACCGGGCGGGGGTTCCCGAGGAGCGGCTGAACCAGCACCTGGACCTGGTGGCGATCGGGACCGTCTCGGATCTGGCTCCCCTCGAGGACGAGAATCGGGTGCTCGTGCGGCTGGGCCTGCGCGCCCTGGGGCGCACCCGAAAGCCGGGCCTGGCCGCGCTCGTGGAGGCGACGGGGCTCGGCCACCAGGAGATCGGCGCGCGGGACGTGGGCTTCGGGCTGGCCCCGCGGCTCAACGCGGCGGGAAGGATCGGGACGCCGGAAGAGTCCCTGCGGCTCCTCCTCACCGAGGAAGAAGCGGAAGCCAGGGGGCTGGCCCTGCGCCTGAACGACCAGAACGAGCGCCGGCGCGCGGCCGACCGCCGAGTCGTCGCCGAGGCCGAGGCGAAGCTGGCCACCTCCTACGTGCCGGAGCGCGACCGGGTCGTCGTCCTGTGGGAGGAAGGCTGGCCGCTCGGCGTCCTGGGCCTGGCCGCCTCGCGATTGGCGCAGCGGCTGCACCGGCCCACCGTGCTTCTCACCTTCGACGGCGAGCGGGGACGCGGGTCGGCCCGCTCCGTGGAAGGGTTCCACCTCTTCCGGGCGTTGGAGGCGTGCGGATCCGTTCTGGAGCGATTCGGCGGGCACCGCATGGCCGCCGGCCTCGACATCCGTCGCTCCCGCCTGGATGAGTTCGTGGAGCGCTTCACCGCGCACGGGGACCGGGTTCTCGGTGCGGCTCGGCTTGCACCCCGCCTCCGGATCGACCTCGCGCTCCCGCTCCGCTCCGTGACCCCACGGTTGCACCGGAGCCTCTCCTACCTGGAACCGCACGGCGAGGGGAACCCACGGCCGGTCCTCGTCGCGCGGGGAGTGGCCCTCTCGGACCCGAAGCGGGTCGGGCAGGACGCGAGCCATCTGAAAGCCACGCTGAGGGACGAGGGCGCCCGCGTGGAGGCGATCGGCTTCCGGCTGGGCCAGCGCCTGGAGGAGCTGCGGGGCGCGACGCGCTGGGACGTGGCGTTCGAGCTGGAGGAGGAGGTGTGGCGGGAGCGCCGGCGCCTGTCCGCGCGGGTGCTCGACTTCCGTCCCGCTCTCGACTGAGCCGATCCCGATGCGGCTGCGCGTGGTGGCGGGCGAGCTGGGGGGACGCTTCTTTCGGGGGCCGCCGGGGCGGGCCGTCCGTCCGACCTCCGAGCGGGTGCGGGAAGCGTGGTTCAGTGCCCTGGGCGAGCGGGTGGTGGGAGCCCGGGTGCTGGATCTGTTCGCCGGCTCGGGTGCCCTGGGGATCGAAGCGTTGTCGCGCGGGGCGGCGCACGTACATTTCGTCGAGGCCGACGCCCGGGCGGCGAGGGTTGTGCGGCGCAACGTGGAGAGTCTCGGGTTGGTCGAGCGCGCCAGGATCTCCAGGCGGGATGTGTTCGCTCTCCTGGCGGAGCTCGGAGGTCGAGGCGAGGAGTTCGCCGTCGCGCTGGCCGATCCCCCGTACGGCGGCGGGATGGCGGAGCGACTGATCCGCCTCTACCGTGAGGATCCGTTTGCCGGCCTTCTCTGCCTGGAGCGGAGGCGGGGGGCGGTGGGGGAGGAGGGGGGCGATGTCGTGTGGGAACGCCGCTACGGCGACACGGTGCTCACGTTTCTAGAAGCCTGTTGAAGAACCACGGTGGGCCGCGCGCGAAAGGACTCCGGAACGCCGGGGATTTCGACCGGCGGACGAAAGGATAGAACCCCTCCATGGCCGAAAAAGTGGCGGTGTATCCGGGCTCGTTCGATCCGATCACCCTGGGCCACGATGACATCATCCGCCGAAGCTTGGAGCTGGCGGATCGATTGATCGTGGCGGTGGCGGAGACGGCCACCCAGGCCAAGGAGCCGCTCCTGGAGATCGAGGAGCGGGTGCAGCTGATCCGGCGCGTGTACGCCGACATGCCGCGGGTGGACGTGGTCGCCTTCTCGGGGCTGCTGGTCGACTTCGCCCGCACCGCCGGGGCGCGGCTCATCGTGCGTGGCCTGCGGGCGGTGAGCGACTTCGAGTACGAGGTCCAGATGGCCCTCATGAACCGGGCGCTGTGGCCGGAGGTGGAGGTGATCTTCCTCGCGCCCGACAACCGCTACACCTTTCTCAGCTCCTCGCTCGTCCGGGAAGTCGCCCGGCTCGGAGGGGACGTGAGCGAGTTCGTGCCGCCGGAGGTGCTGCTGCGCCTGGACGAGCGCCTGGAAGGCGCGGTGGGCGGCGGACGGGGGTAGCGAGGCCGCGGAGGAGAGACAGGGGGTGGTGCGGGCGTCCGGACCGGGCTCTCCGGAGCCGTCGCC
The DNA here is from genome assembly GCA_046757485.1 of Gemmatimonadota bacterium. Classification (GTDB taxonomy): domain Bacteria; phylum Gemmatimonadota; class Gemmatimonadetes; order Palauibacterales; family Palauibacteraceae; genus JBHHYJ01. The sequence continues at coordinate 11,906 of JBHHYJ010000045.1, read as the reverse complement.
GCCGTTTCTGCGGCTGCTCCGCCGTCGGGTGGAGGAGGTCGGGGGCAGCGCGAAGCGGATCGCCTTTCCGGAAGCGGAGGAGAGGCGAACGGCCGAGGCGGTGCGGATCCTCGCCGGGGAGGGCCTCGTCCGACCGGTGGCCGTGGCCGCCCCCTCCAGGATCCGCGGGCTGGCCGAGGTGGAGGGGGTGGAGGTCGTGGAGCCGGTGGCCGGGGGAGAAGGGCCGGAGGAGAGCGGCCTCGACCCGGCAGATTCGCTCGTCGTCGCGGTTCGCCTCCTCGCGGCCGGGAAGCTGGACGGGGTCGTCGCGGGAGCGGCACGCCCGACCCCGGATGTCGTGCGGGCCGGGCTTCGGCTCCTCGGCCCCGCGGAGGGGATCGCCACCGTATCGAGCGCTTTCTACATGGCCCTTCGGAAGCCCGCGCCCGGCGGCGCCGAGACCCTGACCTTCACCGACGCGGGGGTCGTTCCCGCTCCGACGGCGGCCCAGCTGGCGGAGATCGCCGACTCCGCCTGCCGGGCTCGCTCCCGCGTGGTCGGCGATGAGCCGCGCGTCGCCTTCCTCTCCTACTCCACGCACGGCTCGGCGGAGGGCGAATCGGTTCGGCGCTCCCGCGAGGCACTGGAGCTCTTCCGCCGCCGCCGCCCCGAGGTGCCGGCCGACGGCGAGCTTCAGGTGGATGCGGCGCTCGTCCCGGAGGTGGCCCGTCGGAAGGCCCCGAGCTCCGAGCTCGAGGGTCGCGCCAACGTGCTCGTCTTCCCCGACCTCGACGCGGGAAACATCGCCTACAAGCTGGTGCAACGGCTGGCCGGCGCCGTGGCGCTCGGGCCGATCCTCCAGGGGCTCGCCCGCCCGCTGAACGATCTTTCTCGAGGCGCGGACGTGGAGGATATCGTGCATGTGGCATGGATTACGGCTCTGCAGGCCGCACCGTGTCCGACCGCGAGCGGACGCACCGAGCCCCCGGACGGGTGGCCCGGGTGAGCCGCCGCCCGCCCCCGGTCGAACGTGCCAAGCGCTCCCTGGGGCAGAACTTTCTCGTCGATCCGAACCTCCAGCGGAAGGTGGTCGAGGCGCTGGAGGCGGAGGCCTCGGACACGGTGCTCGAGATCGGGCCGGGTCACGGTGAGCTCAGCTCCCGGCTCCTGGGCCGGGTCTCCCGCCTCGTCCTGGTGGAGAAGGACGACGCCCTGGCGGCCGACCTTCGCCGGCGGTGGGGAGACCGGGAGGACGTGAACGTCGTTTGGGGGGATGCCCTGCGGGTGGAGCTGGAGGCCCTCCTTCCGCGCACGGGAGCCTATCGTCTCCTCTCGAACCTTCCGTACAACGTGGCTTCCCCCCTGCTGTTCCGCTTTCTCGAGCTGCGGCCGGCCCCGGCCCGCATGCTGGTGACCGTCCAACGCGAGGTGGCCGCCCGGATCACGGCCCGGCCCGGCACGAAGACGTACGGAGCGCTCAGCGTGGGCGTACAGGCCAGGGCAACGGCCGAGGTCGTGTTCCCGATCGCCCGCAAGGCGTTTCGTCCCGTCCCCGAGGTGGACTCCGCCGTCGTGCTCGTTCTTCCCGACGCGGCTCGACTGGCGGATCTGCCGGGTCCTGCCCTCCGTCGTCTCACTCGGGCGGCGTTCAGCCGGCGGAGGAAGCAGTGGCAGAAGATCCTCCGCGAGGCTCCCGAGTACGGCCTGGGGCGGGAGGTCGTGGAACGGCTCTTCCGGGAGCTGGATCTGGATCCGCGCGCCCGACCGGAGACGCTCCCGCCCGAACGGTTCGTGGAGCTGGCTCGGGCGCTCGAGGGCGTGTAGAAGAAGCCCACGGCGGGTCGTTGTGGCGGGCGTGTAGGACGGCTACCTTTAGCTTGTGAAGTATTTCACAAGAGCCGCGGCGTTCCGCACCGCCCCGCGGGCCGTACGGCCCCGCCGCGTCGCCCGGGGCCCGATCTCTCCGTGCCGGCTGGAGACCGGTGTCGCGGCGCCGCCCCGGGTCCGGTCTCGCGGGGTCCGTTACGCGGCTCGTGCCACAGCGCGCGCAGGCGATCCGACATGAAGCAACCCAAGATATCGGACTCGGCGGTCCGTCGTCTCTCCCTGTACTTGCGGGCGTTGCGGGAGCTGGACAGGGGGGGACGGGAGGTGATCTCCAGTCGCGACCTGGCGCGCCGCTGCGGTGCCACCTCGGCTCAGATCCGTAAGGACCTGAGCCTGTTCGGGTCCTTCGGAAAGCGGGGACGCGGCTACTCGGTGCGGGAGCTCGTCCGCACGCTCGAGCAGATCCTGGGCCTCGACCGCCGCTGGAGGGTCGCCCTCGTGGGAGTGGGCAAGATCGGCAGCGCGCTGCTGGGGTATCGCGACCTGCGCCGCCGGGGCTTCGACGTCGTGGCCGCCTTCGACACGGCGCCCTCGAAGGTGGGCACGGAGGTGAGCGGCGTGCGGGTCTCTCCGTTGGACGGTCTGGAGGGGACCGTCCGGGCGACGGGGGTGGAGATCGCCATCATCGCCACTCCCCCCGAGTCGGCCCAGGCGGTGACGACCCGCCTGTGCGAGGCGGGCGTCTCGGCGATCCTCAACTTCGCCCCGGTCGAGCTCTCCGTTCCGCCGGAGGTCGCCGTGCGGACGATGGACGTCGTCCTCGAGCTGGAAGGATTGTGCTATCTGTGCAGCGGGGAGGAGCGCCCCGAGCTCGAGGCGCTGCGGTGACGGCGGGCGCGGTCCGAATCACGAGCGAGATCGGACGGCTGCGGAGGGTGGTGTGCCACCCGCCGGGACCCGAGCTGACCGTGGTGACGCCCGACAACCGGCCGGACTTCCTGTTCGACGACCTGCTGGATCTGGAGCATGCCGCGCGGGAGCACGCCCGCTTTCAGACGGTGCTCGAGCGCTTCGCCGAGGTGCGGGAGGTGGGATCGTTGCTCGCGGAGGTCCTCGCCGACCCGGAGGCTCGGGCCTTCGCCCTGACGCACGCCGAGGGGGCGTTCCGTGAGTGGGCGGTGGGCGCGGAGCCGGCCGAGCTGGCCCGGCTCTTCGTGGAAGGACGGAGCGAGAGCGAGTCCCACGGGGATGCCACCTCGCTGGCGGCGCTCCTGAACGAGGCGGGTTGGGTCCTGCCTCCGCTTCCCAACCTCTTCTTCACCCGTGACGCGGCGGCCGTGGTCGGTGACAGAGTGATGATCTCGGGGATGAAGCACGAGGTGCGGTGGACGGAAGAGCTCATCATGCGGACGCTCTTCTCTCATCACCCGGTGCTTTCCAACCGCGGCTTTCTGTACGATGGAACCCGCGAGCGTCGAATGAACACGAGCATCGAGGGGGGCGACGTGCACGTGCTGCGGAACGATCTGCTGCTCCTGGGTCTTTCCGAGCGTACGAGCGCGGCCGGCATCGACGCTCTGGCGCACCGCCTCTTCCGTGACACGGAGACCACGAACATCCTGGTCGTCATCTTGCCTCCCCACCGCACCTCGATTCATCTGGACATGATCTTCTCGATGCTCGACCGGGAGCTGTGCTGCATCTATCCGCCCTACTTCGTGGGCCTCCGCCGGCTGCCCGTGCTTCACCTGTCTGCCGGCGGGGGTCAAGCGCGGCAGATGCCGGACCTGTTCTCCGCCCTGCGGGAGGTGGAGTTGCCGCTGGAGCCGGTCTTCTGCGGGGGGGAGCGGCGCACGATGCAGGAGCGGGAGCAATGGGGCAGCGGGTGCAACATGTTCGCGGTCGGCCCGGGCCAGTTGATCGCCTACGATCGGAACGACCACACGCTGCGCGCGTTGGAGGAGACGGGCGGCTTTCGGATCGTGGAGGGGGTGGCCTTCCTCACGGGAGATGACGTCCCGCGCGAGGACGAGCGCTTCGTGATCACGATCGAGGGAGCGGAGCTGGTGCGGGGCGGGGGCGGCCCCCGGTGCATGACGCTGCCGGTGCTGCGCGACGAGGCGTGGGCGGAATGATCTCGAGCTCGGCGGAGCTCCCCGGCCTGCGGTTCACGGCCCATGCGCCGTTGGCGTTGGACGCGCGGGCCACGGCTCGGCTGCTTCTCCACTTGCCGGGGGAGGCGGCCCGCCGAGGCGTGGGGGACTGGGAAGGCCTCCGGGCGTGGGCTGCCGGTGGATCCCATCCACCCCGCGGGGAGCCGGGGACGCCGTGCTGATCGGCGAAGGCGGGGGCCGCCGGGTGTACGCGATCGACGGCGGCCGCGTGCGCCTCGACGGCGGGGCGATGTTCGGCGTGGTGCCGAAGCCGCTGTGGAGCCGGCGGATCCCGGCGGACGAGCGCAACAGGATTCCCCTGGCGATGCGCTGCCTCCTCGTGCGGACGGAAAGGCAGAACGTGCTGGTCGACACGGGCCTGGGGAACAAGGAGGGGGAGAAGTTCCGGGAGATCTACGGGGTGGAGAACGCGGGTCGACCGACGCGGCTGGAGGACTCGCTGCGAGAAGTGGGCGTGCAGCCGGAGGAGGTCGACATCGTGGTGAGCACCCACCTCCATTTCGACCATGCCGGAGGCAACACCCTGCTGACCCCGGGGGGCGAGCTGCGCCCGGCGTTCCCGAACGCGCGGTACCTCATCCGGCGGGGGGAGTGGGAGATGGCGCGGCGGGACAACGAGCGGATCCGCGCCAGCTACCTGCCGGCCAACTACGAGCCGCTCGGGGAGCACGGGGTCCTGGAGCTCCTGGAGGAGGACGGTCCCGTGGCCCCGGGGGTGAGCGTTCTCCGAACCCCGGGGCACACCCCGCACCATCAGTCCGTGCTCGTGGAGCTGGGTAGCGAGACCCTGTGCTTCCTGGCCGATCTGGCCCCGACGGCCGCGCACCTTCCGCTCAGCTGGATCATGGGCTACGACCTGGAGCCCCTGGTCACGCTGGAGACGAAGCGGAACGTTCTCTCTCGGGCGGCGTCCGAGGGATGGCTCCTGGTCTTCGAGCACGACCCGGAGATCGCGGTGGGACGGGCCACACCGCGGTCCGACGGGCGGGACGGGTGCGATCTGGAGGTGCTCGGGACGGTCGGGGCACGTGAGGAGTGAGGGGGAGCAGCGGTACGAGACGGCGCCGGACCAGCGATCCGGGGCTTGTTCAGCGGGGACGAAGAGATGAGTGACAGGGATCGAACGGCGGTGATGGTGGCGGCCGCGCGGCTCCCCACGGGCCGCTTTCTGGGAGCACTGTCGCCGCTCACGGCACCGGAGCTCGGCGGGCGAGCGATCGCCGCCGCGGTGGAGCGCTCCGGCGCTCCCCGAGAGGCGATACAGGACGTCATCATGGGGAACGTGATCCAGGCCGGCGTCGGGCAGGCACCGGCCCGCCAGGCCGCGATCCTCGGAGGGATCCCGGAGACGGTCCCCGCGGTGACCGTGAACAAGGTGTGCGGCTCGGGTCTCAAGGCGGTGATGCTGGCGGCGCAGGCCGTGCGGGCGGGCGACAACCAGCTCATCGTGGCGGGGGGCATGGAGTCGATGTCCCACGCGCCGTACCTGCTTCGCGGCTACCGACAGGGTGTGAAGTTCGGTGACCGCCAGGTCGTGGATGCCCTGATTCACGACGGCCTGTGGTGCTCCTTCGGGCACTGCCACATGGGAGGGCACGCCGAGTACACGGCGCACGAAGCGGGCATCAGCCGCGAGGAGCAGGATCGCTTCGCGCTCGCCAGCCATCAGAAGGCGATCGCGGCGATCGACGCGGGGGAGTTCGTCGCGGAAACGGTACCCGTGGAGGTGCGGAACGGGAAGCGCTCGACGACGGTGGAGGTGGACGAGCCTCCGCGGCGTGAAACGTCTCTGGAGGCGCTCGCCGCGCTCCGGCCCGCCTTCGCCTCGGATGCACCTCCGGAGGTCTCGGAGCCGTCCGTGACGGCCGGCAACGCGCCGGGGCTGAACGACGGGGCGGCGGCGACGGTGATCACGAGCCAGGCGTACGCGGAGGCTCACGGCCTGGACATCCTGGCGAAGATCTCCGCATATTCGGTCGCCGCCACGGCGCCCCACGAGCTCTTCTTCGCCCCGATCCACGCGGTGCGCCGGCTGATGGAGAACGAGGGAACCTCCATAGCGGACTACGGTCTTGTGGAGATGAACGAGGCGTTCGCCGTGCAGGCCCTGGCCGACGCCAGGGAGCTCGGAGTCGACCCGGACCGGCTCAACGTACGGGGTGGAGCGATCGCGCTCGGGCATCCGCTCGGCGCTTCGGGGGCGAGGATCCTGACGACCCTGGTCCACGCGATGCGGGATCGGGAGGTGGAGCGCGGACTGGCGACGCTGTGCCTCGGCGGAGGGAACGCCGTGGCCATGAGCGTGGAGAGGATATGAAGAGCGAGACGGGGACGGCCCCCGGTTCGACGGCGGGGCCGGCCAGGACGGTCGCGCCGCCCCGGGTTCTGATCCGGCTGGTGGCGGTACTGACGTTCGCGGCGGCCACGGCCGTGGGCGCCCGGATCTCCGTGCCTCTCCCGGGGACGGCGGTCCCGTTCACGCTGCAGGTCGTCGCCGTTCTGCTGGCCGGATTGGTGCTCGGCCCCCGGCTGGGAGCGGCGAGCCAGGCCCTGTACGTGGGCGCGGGAGCGGCCGGTCTGCCGGTCTTCGCGGCCGGGGGAGGAGCCGCCTACCTGCTGGGCCCCACGGGCGGATACTTGATCGCGTACCCCGCGGCGGCGGCGGTGGCCGGGTACGTGGCGGGCGCCTCGTTTCGGTCCGTCAGGCTGGCGATCGCGGGCGCTGTCGGCCTCGGCGTGATCCATCTCGGGGGCGCGGCCTGGCTGTCCGTCACCACGGACCCGGGGACGGCGATCCACGCGGGCGTGCTTCCGTTTCTTCCCGGCGACCTGCTGAAGGTGGCTCTCGTGGCTCTTCTGGCCGGACGACTCGGGGCGCCGACCCGTCGGCGATTGACCTGAGCCCGGTCCTCTTCTTCCCGTACGTCCGAGCCGGGTGGTCTCGCGGCCCTCGCCGAACCCGAACATCGGCAGGCAGTACCCTGGCCGCGAGGCGTTCCCCGCCTGCGCGGGCGGAGCGGTGAGCTGAGGTGGGCGAGAGCGGCCGGGAGGGGGTCAGGATGGAGGGAAGCGAGAGAGGACGGATCCGCAGCGCGGCGGTGGTCGGGGCGGGCACGATGGGCAACGGGATCGCGCACGTCTTCGCGCTCGCGGGCCTGTCGGTTCGACTGATCGACGTGGAGGAGAAAGCGCTCGAGGGCGCTCTGGACAAGATTCGCGGCAACCTCGGGCGGCAGCAGGGGAAGGGCGTGATCAGCGAGGCGGAGGCGGGGGCGGCGCTGGCCCGCATCCAGACGGCGTTGGACCTGGACGCCGCGGCCGACGTGGAGATCGCGGTCGAGGCGGTCCCCGAGGACGAGGCGCTGAAGGCCCGGATTCTCGCCGAGCTCGGCCGGCTCGCCCCGCCGGACGCGATTCTGGCCTCGAACACGAGCTCGATCTCGATCAGCGCGCTCGCCGGACGGACGCCGGGTCCGGGGCGCGTGATCGGCATGCACTTCATGAACCCGGTCCCGGTGATGCGGCTCGTCGAGGTGGTGCGCGGCCTCGAGACGACGGACGAAGCGACGGCCGACACGGTGGAGCTGTGCCGGCGGCTCGAGAAGACGCCGGTGGTCGTCCGCGACTACCCGGGTTTCGTCTCGAACCGGATCCTCATGCCGATGATCAACGAGGCGGTCTACTGTCTGATGGAAGGCGTCGCGGATCCGGAAGCGATCGACACGGTGATGAAGCTGGGGATGAACCACCCGATGGGTCCGCTCGCCCTGGCGGATCTCATCGGCCTGGACGTCTGTCTGGCTGTCTGCGAGGTCCTGCATCGGGATCTGGGGGAAGACAAGTACCGGCCCTGTCCCCTCCTCAGAAAATACGTGGCGGCGGGCCGACTCGGGCGGAAGGCGGGGAGGGGCTTCTACTCGTACGGCGATGCGTAGGAGCTTCAGCGGCCTCCGGCTGGAAGAGGAGCAACGCCAGATTCTCGAGCTCGTCCGCGAGTTCGCGGAGGAGCGCGTCCTCCCGGGCGCCGAGGCGCGTGACCGGGACGAAGAGAGGTTCGACCGGGCGATCGTGGATGAGATGGGGGAGCTGGGCTTTCTCGGAATGCTCGTGCCCCCGGAGTACGACGGCGCGGGGCTGGATCTGCTCACGTACCTGTACGCGCTGGAAGAGATCGCCTGGGCCGATGCCTCCGTCGCGGTCTCCCTGAGCGTGCACAGCTCGCTGCCCACCCAGATCCTTCTGCGGCACGGTACGGAGGAGCAGAAGGATCGCTGGCTGCGCCCGATGGCGCGAGGAGAGATGCTGGGCGCCTTTTCCCTCTCGGAAGCGGGCTCCGGAACGGATGCAGCCAGCCTGACGGCCCAGGCGGTGCGGGCTGGGGAGGGGTGGGTTCTGGGCGGCTCCAAGCTGTGGGTCACGAACGGCGCCTCGGCGGACGTCGTGGTGACGTTCGCGCGGACGGACACGCCGGAAGATCGGCGTGGGTCCCGGGGCATCGGGGCGTTTCTCGTTCCCACGGAGAGCCCCGGGTACCACCCCGGGAAGAAGGAGAAAAAGATGGGCCTCCGGGGATCGGAGACGGTCGGCGTGACCTTCGAGGACCTGCGCCTGGGCCCCGAGCACCTCATCGGCGAGCCGAACGAGGGGTTCCTCTACGCGCTTGAGGCGTTGGAGGGAGGACGGTTGGGGATCGCGGCCCAGGCGATCGGCATCGGCGCCGCGGCGCTGGACCATGCCCTGGACTACGCGGCGGAGCGGCGGCAGTTCGGCGCGGCGATCCGGGAGTTTCAGGGCATCCAGTTCAAGCTGGCGGAGATGGCGATTCGCCTGGAAGGGGCCCGCGGGCTGCTCGAGCGGGCGGCGCGGGCCAAGATGGAGGGGGATCCCCGGACCCTGCGGCTCTCGAGCTCCGCGAAGCTGTTCGCCAGCGAGATGGCCGGCTACGTGGCGCGAGAGGCCGTCCAGCTCTTCGGCGGGTACGGATACGCCCGGGAGTACCCGGTGGAGCGTCTGTTCCGGGACGCCAAGGTCACGGAGATTTACGAAGGGACGAGCGAAATCCACCGCGTCATCACCGCGCGGCAACTGTATCGAGAAAGGGGAGAAGAGTGACCCACCCCGGAGTCGAGATCCCCGAGGAGTTGGGGGTCCAGGTGGAGGCACCCTCTCGGGAGCTGTTTGACCTGCTGGCCGAGTACGGGCACGAGCAGGTCGTCTTCAGTCACGAGCCTTCCTGCGGGTATCGGGGGATCATCGCCATCCACGACACCACGCTGGGTCCGGCGTTGGGCGGCACTCGGTTCTGGCGCTATGCCTCGGACCGAGAGGCGCTGATCGACGTGCTGCGCCTGTCCCGCGGAATGACGTACAAGGCGGCGACGGCGGGACTGAACCTGGGCGGGGGAAAGTCCGTGATCATAGGGGACAACCGCACGCGGGACCGGGAGTTCATCATGCGGGCCCACGGCCGCGCGGTGAACAGCCTCGGAGGCCGGTACATCACCGCCGAGGATGTGGGCACCTCGGTGGAGGACATGGACTACGTCCACATGGAGACGGAATCGGTCGTGGGCATCGTGGGCCGTTCCGGCGACCCGTCCCCGGTGACGGCGTACGGGGTGTACCGCGGAATCAAAGCGTGCGCGCAGCGGCGGTTCGGCTCGGATGACCTGAAGGATCGGGCCGTGGCCGTCCAGGGGGTGGGCCACGTGGGATTCAACCTGTGCCGCTACCTGGCGAAGGAAGGGACGAAGCTCTTCGTGTCGGACATCGACGAGGCGAGGGCGACGCGGGCTGCCGAGGAGCTGAAGGCGGAGGTGGTGGACGCGGAAGGCATCTACTCGGTCGAGGCCGACGTCTTCGCCCCCTGTGCGCTCGGAGCGGTGATCAACCAGAGAACCGTGCCGCTGCTGAAGGTCTCCATCGTGGCGGGGGCGGCGAACAACCAGCTGGAGCGAGAGGCCGACGATGACCTCCTGGAGGAGCGGGAGATCCTGTACGCGCCGGACTATGTGATCAACGCGGGGGGGCTGATCAACGTGTACTCGGAGCTCGCCGGCTGGAGCCTGGAGCGATCCAAGCGCAAGGCGGGGGAGATCTACCACACCCTGCTGCAGATCTTCGACCTGGCCGCCGCGGAGGGGATGACGAGCGCCGATGCTGCCGACCGACTCGCCGAGCAGCGCCTGGAGCGCGTCGCCCGCCTGCACCGGTCACGAACGTGAGACGTCCTCCGTCGTCCGGAGGGGGGAGGATCCGCGGATGAGGGAGGGGATGAAGCCGCCGGAGCGGCCTCTCGCCGAGGTGGATCCGACGGTCCACCGGGCGATCGGGGCGGAAGCCGAGCGCCAGCGGTCGGAGCTGGAGCTCATCGCGAGCGAGAACTTCGTCTCGCGGGCCGTTCTGGAAGCTGCCGGCAGCATCCTGACGAACAAGTACGCCGAGGGACTCCCGGGCAGGCGGTACTACGGCGGATGCGAGCACGTGGACGTGGTGGAAAGGCTGGCACGCGATCGGGCCATGAGCCTTTTCGGCGCGGAGCACGCGAACGTCCAACCTCACAGCGGAGCCCAGGCGAACATGGCGGCGTACGCCGCGCTTCTCTCGCCGGGGGCCACCGTGCTGGGCATGCACCTCGCGCACGGCGGTCATCTCACCCATGGGTCGCCGGTGAACTTCAGCGGCAAGCTGTACCGCGTCGTCTCGTACGGGGTGCGGGCGTCGGACGAGCGGGTCGACTTCGATGCCCTGGCCCGGCTGGCGCGCGAGGAGCGTCCCGTGATGATCGTGGCCGGGGCGAGCGCCTATCCGCGGACTCTGCCGTTCGACCGGTTCGCCGAGATCGCCGAGAGCGTGGACGCCCACCTGCTGGTCGACATGGCCCACATCGCCGGTCTCGTCGCGGCGGGTCTCCATCCTTCCCCGGTTCCCGTTTCCGCCGTGGTCACCACCACGACGCACAAGACGCTCCGCGGCCCCCGGGGAGGCCTCATCCTGTGTCGCGAGAAACACGCCCGAGCGATCGACAAGGCCGTTTTCCCGGGAACCCAGGGGGGGCCGCTTATGCACGTCGTGGCCGCCAAGGCCGTCGCTCTGGGGGAAGCCGGGACGCCGGAGTTCCGCGCCTACGCCACCCGCGTCATCGAGAACGCTCGGGTCCTGGGTGAAGCGCTGGCGGAGCGCGGGTACCGGCTGGTGGCGGGGGGTACCGACACGCACCTGCTGTTGGTGGACCTGCGCAACACCGAGCTCACGGGGAAGGACGCGGAAGAGCTCCTGAGCCGTGCTCGGATCACGGTGAACAAGAACACGATTCCGTTCGAGACCCGCTCTCCGTTCGTGGCGTCCGGGATCCGGCTGGGCACGCCCGCCGTCACCAGTCGCGGCATGGGGCCGGAGGAGATGCGCACGATCGCCGGGCTCATCGATCAGGTGTTGGGCAGTGGAGGGGAGGGAAAGATCCTGGAGCGGGTTCGGGACGGCATCCGGGAGCTGTGCGAGAGCTTCTCGATCTACGAGGGAGTGCCGGAGGGGGTTCCGTCATCGGCTTCCCCCGTCGGGTGCCCTTGACGCCTTTCTTCGCCCAACTCTAGATTTCCACCGAGTTTCCACGGGATCCGGCCGATGTTCGGGCGTCTTCCGCGCACGACCCGAGCCCGTGGGCGACGAGCGCCGCCGAGCCGGCGGCGATAAACTGCTTTGGCGGGGTTTGGTGGCCGTCCGGACGAGCACTTTCGAATGTATGATGTGTCGCTGGAGAGCGTCCTGGCGGATCTGGTGAGGCGGAATCCGCGATATGCGGAGCCGGCGTACGTGTTTGTCTTGCAGGCACTCCGCCGGCAGCTGGAGCAGTTCCGCTCCCCCCGCCACGTCTCCGGACCCGAGCTGGCCGGGTCGGTGCGGGAGCTGGCGTTGGAGCGGTTCGGG
>JBHHYJ010000044.1:0-24582 GCA_046757485.1 Gemmatimonadota bacterium | reverse complement strand
ACTCAGCTGGTTCCTACCTGGACCCCGGATGGCCGCATCCTCTTCAACAGCGGAACGGGCGAGGTGTTCGTTGTGAACGCGGCGAACGCTGCCGGATCGGGTCTGGGCCAGCTCACTCAAGGAGCCGGGGTCATCGGGGTAGCGCGCTGGCGGCCCAGCGGCGGCTGAAGGCGGCGGAGGAAGCCCGTCCGCGAGAGCGTATGAGTGGAAACTGCCTAGCCAGGAAGCCTACGACTGCGGCGTGCCGGGACCCTGCTGTCCGGCGGGGTGATCGAGAGGAGATCCGAGACGGGATCCCGCGAGCCCATTCCCGGTGCGCCGCGGCTACGTTGGCTCTTCTTGAAACCCTCGCGCGCCAGCCTGAGTTCGCTCCCCCACCTTGTCCGCGGCCGCACCCCCTCCTCGGACAGGCTCCTAGCCGGGCCCTCGGTGGCTGGGGCAACCGCCACCCCGTAGTTTGCCACGTAGGCTGGGAGGAACCACGCCGTGATGGGTCTCAGGAGCTTCTGACTTGCCGTTTCACATCATCAACCCGGAGTCCCTGGTCGAGCCGAGAGGCTGGAACCACGGGCTTCTCGCCCCCGAGAGCGGCGGGATTCTCTTCGTCGCCGGCCAGACCGCCATGGACCGCGAGGGCGCGATCTGCGGGGATTTCGTGGAGCAGTTCGGGCGGGCTCTGGAAGCCGTGCTGGACGTCGTGCGAGAGGCGGGCGGCGGTGCGAAGGACATCGGCCGGATGACGGTATTCGTGGCCGACATGGATGCCTACCAGTCCAGCCGGAAGGCGCTGGGAAAAGCCTACAGAGAGCGCATGGGCAGCCACTACCCGGCCATGGCTCTGGTGGAGGTGAGTCGCCTCGTGGACCGGGGCGCCCTGGTCGAGATCGAGGCGACGGCGGTCATCCACAGTTAGCGGGCCACAGGCTCTAGGCCGCCTACTGGGGAGACAGACCGATGACAGAGCTGACGACGACACCGACTACCTACTGGGACTACATCCGTGTTCCGGACCTTCTGCAACTGCAACGAGGCCTGGACGAGGATGAGAGCGGTCTCTCTCAGGACGAAGTCGTCTTCATCAGCATCCACCAGGTCTACGAGCTGTGGCTCAAGCTCATCCTCCGCGACCTGGTGGTGGCCCGCAACCTGTTCGCTCAGCCCCACGTACCCGACGACGCCCTGGCTGGCGCCTGCCGGCTCGTGGGTCGCATCCAGACGATCCTGGAACTGGCGATCGACCACTTCCGGCTCATGGAGACCATGACCCCGAGGGACTACCTGGAGTTTCGGGACAAGCTGTTCCCCGCCAACGGCGGCCAATCCGTCCAGTTCCGAGAGATCGAGATCCTGATGGGTCTCGAGGAGAGCGAGCGTCTGGCCTACGTGACAGAGGGGAGCTGGCTCGATGTTTTCAGGGAGGCGGACGGATCCGAGGGCTGGGCGTTCGCCCGGGTCCAGTCCCGGCTGGAAGACAGGCCGACCCTCAAGGAGGCTATCGAGGAGTAGCTCTTCCGCACGCCCATCAACGGGTCGGCACTCGGTGAAGCGGAGGATCCTGAGGTGGTGGACGCCTTCCTGGAGACCTTTCTTCAGTCCCACGAGGTGGCGGTGAAGGAGCTCGCCGACCAGGCCTGCGACCTCGCCCGGTCGACGACGGAGGAGAACCGGCTTCGGGAGCGATACGAGGCCGAGATCGACCAAGCGGCCGGATTCCTGCGCGCCGAGGACGAGTCGGAAGAGAACCAGCGTCCACGGCGCCGGCGGATTCGGGCCGCGGCACTCTTCATCGAGACCTACCGCGAGCTGCCACTCCTCGCCTGGCCGCGCGAGGTACTGGACGGGCTCGTCGCGGTGGAGCAGGCCTACGTGATCTTCCGGCAGCGGCACGCTCGAATGGCGGAGCGCATCATCGGGCGCAAGGTGGGCACAGGCGGCTCCACTGGTGTCAGCTATCTTGACGAGGGGGCTCTCCGCTACCGCATCTTCCGCGACCTGTGGGCCGTGCGGACGCTCCTCGTGCGGCGCGACCGGTTGCCGGATCCGCTCAGTCCGGACTTCTATCGCTTCCGCTTCGAGAAGGTGTGAGGTGGCTATGGCGTGGGCCCGTGTGACGCCGTCTTGAGCTCGGGGATGCGCGTGACTCGGGAGGCTTGAGAGGTCGGAGCGGGGTCAGGAGCCCGTCGTGTCTTCCCGGGCCCGGATCTCTCCCGTCTCCTCGACGGCCACCGGGAACCCCTGATAGGTCGACGGGATCCGGGACGTCAGCTCCTCCGACTTTGTCACTACGTAGACCTTGATGCACGGAGCGTCGTCGCAGGAGCCGATCGCCGTGCCGACGACGCCCGGGAGCGCCATCACCCGCTTGGTGAGCTCCTCCTGGGCGCCTTCGATCGTGGGCTGGGTCATACCCGCGCTGTCGGCTCGCGGGGATTCAGCCGCGGGCCGCGGCCGGCCGCACCCCGATCCACAGAGAGCGGCGGTCCACAGGAGGAGGGCGAGGAAACCTCTAGTTTCCGTCGATCGTCACCCCGAAGGCGCCGAGGACCTCGTCGATCGGATTGGCGATCGTGACCAACGAGCTCCCGGCGAAGAGCAGCCCCACGGGCTTGCGAGCGTCCGTTCCTTTCTGGACGACGATCAGGGAACCGGAGTCTCCTCCGGCGCTGAAGCTCCCGGGCTTGATGACGATCTGCCCCGTGAACAGAGCCACGCCGGGAGCCCCGTAGCTCACGTTCACCGTGGCGTTGATCGCGTCGATGCGGCCGTTCGTCTGCCCCGTCGTGCGTCCGTACTTCATCACCCGCATGCGGACGGCCGGCGCGACCGTCGTGGAGCGCGGCAGCCCGTAGCCGTCCGACGGGGTCGCGTTGCCGAGAAGCGAGGTGCTGGACAGGGCGATCGCCGCGTCGATCGTGTTGTCACTGCCATCGAACTTGATCGGCTCGAAGTCGGCCAACGTTCCGATGTCGTCGGCCGGCGAGGCGCCCCCGTCGAACGTGCCCGGCTGGATGACCGCGTCGCCGAGATTGGCGGAGTTTGTCGCCGCGTACACGTGGTTGTTGCTGAGGGCGAAGACCTTCGTGCCGTCGGTTACCCGCGCCCCGATCGTTCCGGCGGTGATGGACGGATGCCCGGTGGAGACCCCGATCGGCACCGGACGTGGGAAGCGCGCCGTCGGATCCGTGGGCTCGCCCCCGCCGCCACCGCCACCTCCGCCGCCCCCGCCTTTACAGGGCGGGCTCGCGCACTTCTTGCGGGCCTTCTCCTGAAGCGCCACGATCGGCCCGGTCACCTCGACCACCACCGGGATCCCGTCCAGCGTTCGGGGAATCCCCCGGACGCCCTCACGCGTCGTGTATACCTTGACCGCCGGGCGGCCCCCGCCGTTCAGGCCCACGGCCGTCCCCACGACGCCCCCCATCCCGAGGAGCTGGCCGGTGTGCCTTTTCTGCGCCTGGAGAGCCGGCCCGAGCTCCTGGGCCTGGATCGCGCGCTCGAGGCCCGTGGCCCCGACGGCCGCATCGACGCCAGGCGTCTGGAGGCCGGCGGGAGTTTCGGGACTGTCCGCGCACGCGACCCACAGGGCCGCCCCCAGGGCGAGGCCGGTGATGCGCAGGGTGGATCCGAGTCGGGGGAAACGAGCTGAGCGCACGACGGCACCTCCTGCCATGGGGAAAACCGCACGAGCCGGCACGGAACCGGTTCGAACGGCACGGCAACGAGCGTTCCAGGAGCACGACAGCCCGGACAACTCGCCATCGGGTATGGGGTTACGGCAGATTCCCGAGGCGATGGGGAGCCTCCCCTGTACGCCCGATGCTACAAATATAGCTCACGAGGGTCCTCCCGGGGAGCCGGGCGGCCTCCGCGCGCTGCGCGGGGCCGAAGCGGCGCCGCCGAGCCGGCCGCACGCATTCCCCAACAGGTGTGGAGCCGGCGGCACGCATTCCCTCACAGATGTGAAACGGAGGCCGGAGGGTGGATTTGCGGATCTCCTTGCCGGGCCTCCCCGGGAGGGGCATTCTCCGCCCGTGCCGACATCTCCTTCGAACCCGGGGCCTCCGAAGCCCGGCGGCCGAGACCCGTTCGCGCCTTCCCCGCGGGGAGAGCCGACCCCCGTGCGGCCGGCCTACCGTCCCGTCGCGGGCCGCGGGGGAGCCGAGACGGGCCTCTTCTGCCTCCGCGACGGCGGCCGGGCGCGCCTCTTCCGGGTCCTGCCCGAGGACGCGGACCGTGTCGCGAGCTTCCTCGACCGCCTGGCGAAGGCGGAGCGCGAGGAGGTCGTCCGCAGCCTCGGGCTCGAGGAGGGAGAGGTCTCCGCCTTCCTGGGCTCGCTCTCCGACGCGGCCGTCGGCGAGGCGTTTTTCGTCGAGGCCGACGGCGAGGTCGAGAGGATCGGGGCGTTTGGGGCGTACCGGGTCCGGCCCGCCGAGGACACGGCGTCCCTCTCCCTCGCCGTCGCCCCCTCGCTCCGGCGGAGGGGTCTGGCCGGCCTCCTGCTCGAGCGTCTCGCCGTGCGGGCGGCGCGTCGCGGGCTCGAGCGGCTCGTCGGGCGAGCCCGGAGCGGCAACGAGGGGGCGGCCCGGCTCTTTCGCCATAGCGGCTTCGAGACGGAGGAGCGGAGGCGGGGGAGGTTCGTCTCCTTCGTGCTCCCGACACGCTCGGAGCGCCTGCTCGGCGAGAAGGGCCGGGTGGGAGGCCGCGTCTTCCTGGGCGCCACCCTCCGGCCCCTGTTCCACCCCCGGTCCGTGGCCGTGGTCGGCGCGTCCCGCAACCCGCTGAACCTCGGCCACCGAATCCTGGGATCCCTCATCCGGGGGGAGTTCGACGGTCCTGTCTACCCGGTGAACCTCACCGCCTCCCACGTCCGCTCGATCCGGGCGTACCCGAGCGTCGCCGCCATCGGGGCACCGGTGGATCTCGCCGTGATCGCCGTGCCGGCCCCCGCGGTGGCCGGGGTCGGCGAGGAGTGCGCCGCGGCTGGGGTCCGAGCCCTCGTCGTGATCTCGGCCGGCTTCGCGGAGACGGGAGCGGAGGGTCGCCGCCGCCAGGAGGAGCTGCTGGATCGGGTGCGCCGGCACGGCATGCGCATGGTGGGCCCGAACTGCCTGGGCGTGATTCACACGCACCCGGAGGTGCGACTGAACGCCTCCTTCACCCCCTGGATGCCGCCGCCCGGCTCGGTGGCTCTCTGCTCCCAGAGCGGGGCGCTCGGGGTGGCGATCATCGCGCTCGCCCGCCGCCTCGGCCTCGGCCTTTCCGCCTTCGTGAGCGTCGGCAACAAGGCGGACGTGTCGGGGAACGACCTGCTGGAGTACTGGGAGGAGGACCCCCTGACCCGGGTCGTCCTCTTCTACCTCGAGTCCTTCGGGGATCCGCGCCGGTTCGCGCGGCTGGCGCGGCGGGTGGGGCGGGCGAAGCCGATCGTGGTCGTGAAGGCGGGGCGCACGGCAGCCGGCAGCCGGGCCGCGAGCTCCCACACGGCGGCGCTCACCGCGGCGGACACCGCGGTCGAGGCGCTCTTCGGCCAGACGGGGGTCATCCGGGCCGACACGCTGGAGGAGATGTTCGGGGTGGCCCGGGCGCTGGTGGACCAGCCGCTGCCGCCCGGACGCCGCGTCGCCGTCGTCACGAACGCGGGCGGGCCGGCGATCCTGTGCGTGGACGCGGCGGAGGGGGCCGGCCTCCGGGTCGAGCCGCTCTCCGAGAAGCTCCAGGCGGAGCTCCGTGCGCTCGTGGACCCGGCGGCCAGCACCCGGAACCCGGTGGACATGATCGCGGCGGCGGACCCGGCCACCTACCGGAGCGTCGTGGAGACCGTGCTGCGCGCGGAGGAGGTGGACGCCCTCATCGTGATCTACACGCCGGTGCACACGTACCCCACGGAGACGTTCGGCGGGGCGGTCATGGAGGGGGTCGCCGCCGCCCGCCGGGCGGGGGCGGGAGCCGGAAAGCCGGTGTACGCGGCGCTCGTGGGGGAGGAGGCGGAGATCTACCGCCTGGAGGAGGGGGCGGCGCGGGGGACGGAGGCTCCCGAGGCGGCGGCCGGCCGGCCGGAGCGGATCCCCGTGTACGCCTTCCCCGAGGAGATGGCCCGGGTGCTGGGCAAGGTGGCGGCGTACGCGGAGTGGCGGAGGTCGGACCCCGGCCTCTTCCCGGAGTTTCCGGACCAGGATCTCGAGCGGGCCCGGGAGGCCTGCCGGACGGGGCTCGCCTCTCGGGGAGCCGGCTGGCTGGCGGCGACGGAGGCGCGGGAGGTTCTGGAGGCGGCGGGCCTCGGCGTGGCTCCCGGAGGGCTGGCGGCCACGGCGAAGGAGGCGGCGGAGATCGCGGAGCGGCTCGGCTACCCGGTGGCCGTCAAGCTCGCCTCCACGGAGCTCGTCCACAAGACGGAGATCGGCGGGGTCCTCCTCGGCTTGGAGGACGCGGCGGCCGTCCGCCGGGCGTTCGGGGAGATCGCCGACCGGCTACGCGCGGAGGGGCAGGAGGCGGCGATGCAGGGGGTCCTCGTGCAGCCCATGCTCTCCGGGACGGCAGAGGTGATGATCGGGGTGGAGCAGGACCCCGTCTTCGGACCGCTCGTCGCCTTCGGCCTCGGGGGGATCCACGTGGAGGTCCTGCGGGACGTCGCGTTCCGGGTCTCCCCCCTCACGGACCGGGACGCCCGCGCGATGGTCCGGGAGATCCGGGGCTACCGGCTGCTCGAGGGGTACCGCGGCTACCCGGCGGCCGACGTCGGGGCTCTCGAGGAGGCGCTGCTTCGCATCTCGCGTCTCGTGGAGGTCGTCCCGGAGATCCGGGAGATGGACCTGAACCCGATCTTCGCCCTGGAGCCGGGGGCGGGGTACCGGATCGCCGATGCGCGGATCCGGGTGGAGGAGGCTCCGGTGGGCGACCGCGGCAGGTGAAGGGCCGATCCCGCCGGCGACGCGACGCGCCTCAGGGTCCGAACCGGGTCGCCCGCCGAATCTCCTCTTTCTCCTCGTCCCGCGGAGCGCTCGCCTTGTAGCCGTCGATCATCGCTTCCAGCGTCTCGCCCGCCAGGAGCCGCTCACGCCACTTCGAAGTGAGGAGCCAATCTTCAAACACCGCGACGAGCCGTTTCGATCGCGCCGTAGTGAAGCCCACGAACTGCCGGGTCGTGCTCCCGTCCTGTCGGAAACGACGAAACCAGGCGCCCATGAGATCGTCGAACTCCGCCTCGCCGAGGACCCGGTACATGCAGTAGAACATGAGGGCCCCGGTTCCGTAGGAGAGCCCGGTCGTCGCGGCCTCCACACCGGCTTTGGCACGTGGTCCAGCCGTGACCGTCACGGAGCCGGCTGGCCTCCCGTGCTCGCCGCGCTTCGA
The DNA here is from genome assembly GCA_046757485.1 of Gemmatimonadota bacterium. Lineage (GTDB taxonomy): Bacteria > Gemmatimonadota > Gemmatimonadetes > Palauibacterales > Palauibacteraceae > JBHHYJ01. The sequence continues at coordinate 17,232 of JBHHYJ010000044.1, read as the reverse complement.
GCCCACGCGGAAGCCGATGGGGGAGGCCGGGAGGATTAGCCCGCTGGCCGGACGATGCCCAGCACGTCGGTCAGGAGCCACCAGGCGCCGACCAGGAGGAGGACGATGGGGATCACGTAGCGGATCCACACGTAGAGCCCCGTCGTCCGGAGCCACCAGCCGGCTCCGGAACGCCACGCGCTACGCGCCGGGGGCGCCGCTCCCGCCATCAGCTCCCGGAGAACGTCGGCCCGCCGCATCGCCCAGCCCACCGTGAGCACGGCGAGCAGCACCCCGACCGTCTGCGCCCCGGAGCCGAAGGTGAGGTCCCAGGGCACGAAGATCCTCGTGTTCAGCGTGGGAGGGAGGGAGACGAGGAACCCGAGCCCGACGGCGAGCCACACGGCCTGCCGCCGGTCGAGGCGTGTGTTGTCCACCAGGCCGGCGATCATCACCTCGAGGCCGGCGATGTCGGACAGGTAGGCGGCCCCGAACAGCCCCGCGAAGAAGAGCAGGCCGAAGAGCCATCCGGCCGGCAACGCGTCGAACACCCCGGGGAGGGTCGAGAAGAGCAGGGAGGGGCCGGAGTCCGGCTCCAGGCCCAGGGCGAAGACGGCGGGGAAGATCGCGAGCCCCGCCAGCAGCCCGGCCAGCGTGTCCCCCGAGGCGGTCCACAGCGCGTCGCTCCGCAGGTCGTCCCCGGCGTTCAGGTAGGAGCCGTAGGCGACCATGAAGGTGCCTCCCAGGGAAAGCGAGAAGACGGCCTGGCCGAGCGCCGCGACGACCACCCGCCCGCTGAGCTGGCCAGGGTCGAAGCGCAGGATGTACCAGTCGATTCCCGCCATAGCGCTTGGAAGCGTGACGGCCCGCAGGATGAGGACGAAGAGGGCGAGAAAGAGGAACGGGGTGAGCCAGCGGCTCGCCACCTCGATTCCCCGCCGGAGTCCTTTCAGCAGGACGAGGGCGCAGGCGAGGAGCACGAGCCCCGTGCAGGCCGCCTGCAGCAGGAAGGAGCGGAGGTCGAAGCCGGCCGCGGGCGGCAGGATCGCCGCGGCGTCCAGCGACAGGCCGAGGGCGGCCGCCACCTGCCCGGCGGCGTGGTAGACGACCCACCCGAGGACGGCCGTGTAGTAGCCGACCGCCGCACCCATGAGACCGAAGTAGAGCCACCCGACCTGGCGGCCGCCGGGGAGGCCCGCCTTCTCGAACGCCCCCACCGTGCCGCGGCGGGTGTGACGCCCGAGCGTCCACTCGGCGACGAGGGCGGGGATCCCGATGAGGAGGACGGCCAGGACGTAGACGAGGACGAAGGCGCTCCCCCCGAAGCGTCCGGCCATGTACGGAAAGCGCCACACGTTGCCCAGCCCGGCCGCTACCCCCACCATGACGGCGAGGGTACCGAAGCGGGAGCCGAAGGTGGCCCGCCCGCCCGGCCTCACCGGAGCTCTCCGCCGGCCCCGGGCCCGGAGCTTGCCATTTCGGCCGCGCGCGGCCCGGGTCTCACCGGAGAGCGGGCCCCGTCACGCCTCCGGGTCCGCCAGCGGATCGTACGGGAGGATCCGCTCCCACTCCCCGGCGTCGGATCGGGCGACGACGGCGACCACGGGCTCCGTGTCGCTCAGGTTGAACACCTCGTGGGGAACGCCCGGCTCGATGAACAGGAAGTCGCCCGGGCCGTTCTCCACCCTCTCCCTGAGCCCCGGCCCGTAGTCGTGCCGCACGCGGCCCTCCAGAATGTGGAGCATCACCTCGAACCCGTCGTGGATGTGGGCTTTCGCCACGCCCCCGGGCGGGATCGTGGCCACGTTCATGGAAAGCCGCCGGGCACCGACGTTGTGGGCGGCCAACCCTGCCCGGTAGCGGATCCCGTTCCAGTCGCGGCACTCGCCGTGGGCCCGCAGGACGTGGATCCCCGCGCGGTGCTCCACGGGCGGCGGTTGCTGGCTCGGCAGCTCGGTCATCGTTCGCGGCCTCCGTGCGGAACGCGGAGCCTCCGGGGCGGCGCCGCTCCTATTCCCCGACCCCCTCCAGATCCAGCAGGAAGGCGTAGTCGAAGGCGGTCTCCCGGTACCGCCGGTAGCGGCCCGACGGGCCCCCGTGACCCGCCTCCATCGTCGTCTTCAGCAGAAGCCGGTGATCGTCCGTCTTCAGGCTCCTGAGCTTCGCCACCCACTTCGCCGGCTCCCAGTACTGGACCTGGGAGTCGTGGAGCCCCGTCGTCACGAGCAGGTGCGGATACGCCCGGACGGTCACGTTGTCGTACGGGGAGTACGAAAGGATGTACCGGTAGTACTCCTCGTCGTTCGGGTCTCCCCACTCGTCGTACTCGTTCGTCGTCAGCGGGATGCTCTCGTCCAGCATCGTCGTCACCACGTCCACGAACGGCACGTGAGCCACGATGCCGTGAAAGAGGTCGGGTCGCAGGTTCGCCACCGTCCCCATGAGGAGCCCGCCCGCGCTCCCTCCCATGGCGTACAGCTTCTCGGGTCGCGTGTATCCCTCCTGCACGAGGTGCTCCGCGACGTCGATGAAGTCGGTGAACGTGTTCTTCTTCTTCAGCAGCTTGCCCTCCTCGTACCAACGGCGCCCCAGCTCCTCGCCCCCCCGCACGTGGGCGATGGCGTACACGAAGCCCCGGTCCAGCAGGCTGAGCCGGGGGGAGGCGAAGGCCGCATCCAGGCTGAAGCCGTAGGAGCCGTAGCCGACGAGGAGGAGGGGATTGCCGCCCTCCCGGCGGGCTCCCCTCCGGTACACGAGGGAGATCGGCACTGCCGCCCCGCCCCGCGCCCGGGCGCGGAGCCGCTCCGTCACGTAGTCGGCCGGGTCGAAGCCGCCCAGCACCTCCTCCCGCTTGAGGAGGGTTTTCTCGCGGCTCTCCATGTCGTAGTCGTACACGGAGCGCGGCGTGGTGAGGGAGGTGTAAACGAAGCGGAGGACCCCGGTGTCCAGCTCCTCGTTGTCCTGAAGAAAGGCGGAGTACGCCGGCTCCCCGAAGTTCACGTAGTGTTCGTCCCCGTCGGACCAGCGGCGGATGCGGAGCCGGAGGAGGCCGTCCCGGCGTTCCGCGGCCACCAGGTGCTCCCGGAAGAGCTCGAACCCCTCCAGGAGGGCGTCCTCCCGGTGGGGGATCACCTCCTCCCAGTTCTCCTTGGTCGGCCGCGCGACGGGGACCCGCACGAGGCGGAAGTTCCGGGCGCCGTCGTTCGTTCGCAGGTAGAAGTGGTCGCCCAGGTGGTCGGCGCGGTACTCGTGGCCCCGCTTCCGGGGGAGGAGGACGCGGAACTCGCCCGCCGGGTCGTCGGCGGAGAGATAGCGGACCTCGGTGGCCAGCGTCTGGGTGGAGACGATCATGAGGTAGGCATCCGACTTCGTCTTGGAGACGAAGCATCGGAACGTCTCATCCGGCTCCTCGTACACGAGCGGGTCGCGTTCCGGGTCCTCCCCCAGCACGTGCCGCCAGATCTGATAGGAGCGGAGGGTGACCGGATCCTGTCGGGCGTAAAAGAGCGTCCGCCCGTCGTTCGCCCACGCCACGTTCCCCGTGACGGTGGGGATCTCGTCCGGGAGGAGCTCTCCGGTTTCCAGGTCCCGGAAGCGGAGGGTGTAGATCCGGCGGCCGACCGTGTCCTCCGCGAAGGCGAGCGTCCGGTTGTCCGGGCTCACCTCGACCCCCCGGACCGCGAAGAAGTCGTGTCCCTCCGCCCGGCGGTTGCCGTCCAGCATCACCTCTTCCGGCGCCTCCGTCGAGCCCCGGCGCCGGGCGTAGACCGCGTACTCCTTCCCCTCCTCGAAACGACTGTAGTAGTAATAACCTTTCTTCCGGTACGGCACCGACATGTCGGCCTGCTTGATGCGGCCCTTGATCTCCTGGAAGAGCTTCTCCCGGAGGGCCCGCGTCGGGGCCATCACGGCGTCCGTGTAGGCGTTCTCCGCCTCCAGGTAGGCGAGGACTTCGGGGTTCTCCCGCTCCCGGAGCCAGTAGTAGTCGTCCACCCGGATGTGGCCGTGGGCTTCGAGCTTCACCGGCCGGCGCGCGGCCCGGGGAGCCCGCGGCTCCCGCTCCGCTACCCCGTGCTGGCTCATCGCCACGCTCGACTCCATGCTCGCCTCCGTCTCACCCTCCGACCCTCCGCACCCGACGAGCCCGGCCGCAAGGAGGCAGAGCAGCCGGAGCGTGGCCGAATGGCCCGACTCCGTTCGATAAGCCATGGGCCGTATCCTCCGTGGTGTGATCCGCTCGGGCCGATCTCGGCCCGAAGCGCGATCGTGGTCGGCGCTCCGGGTCGGGAAGTCTAAACCGCGGGAAGGCGCGGGTCCACGGGGGGGCGCCGGGACCACGTCGGCACGTCAGGGAGCCGAGCCATGACTCCCCACGCCGTGCAGCGCCCGCTACCGGGAGCGGATGCGCTGGATGAGGGCCTCGGTCTGTGGGGCGGGTTCGGCCTCGTACTCGGCCGCCAACGCCCGGGAGAAGCGCTCGTACGCGCGGATCGCGCCCGCCCGGTCGCCGAGCCGGTCCAGCAGCTCCAGAAGCCGACACAGAGAGCTCTCGTCCCATGGGTCGAGCTCCACGGCACGTCGGGCCCATTGCGCCGCCTGCGCCGTGTGGCTGGCGGACTCCTCCTCCGCGGCAAGGGTCCAGGCCGCGTCGGAAGCCAGCCGCCGGAGCCGCTGGCGCTCGGCATCGAGCCATCGCTCGAAGCCGGGGGCGTCCGACAGGAAGAAGCCTGGAAGCAGGTCCCCCCTGTACCACTCCAACGCCTCTGCCGGTCGGCCGGCCTCGATCGTGGACTCGAACGTGGTGGCATCGCACCAGATCTCCCGCTCGTCCAGGGCGATCTCCTCGTCCCCCCGGGAGACGACGACCTCCGCCCCGAGGGCCCGGCGAAGGACGTACAGCGCCTGCCGCAGCGCGTGACGGGCCCGGTCCTGCTCCAGATCCGGCCAGAACGCCCCCACGAGCGTGTCCCGGCGCTTGACGCCGCCCCGGCTGCCGATCGCGAGGAGGGCGAGGAGGGCTACCCGCTTCGGCTGGGCGAGCACGGAGAGAAGACGTCGGCCGTCGGCCCCCTGTAGCTCGAGGGAACCGAGAGTGTGGAGTCGAATCACCTGCCCCGGCGGGGCCACGGCGGCACGGACGCGCGGTTCGGGAGCCGCCGGCTCCCCCAACTCCGCGGTGGCCCGATCCTCCGCTCCCTGCCCCCCGACCTCGCCCGGGGCGGCGGCCGCGGCTCGGTCACGGGGGGAAGAACGCTCGCCCGGTGCCGGAGTCACGGCCGGGGCGGATGCGGGGGTCGGGACGGGCGAGGGCAAGGGCGCCGCCGGCTGCCCCGGTGCAAGAAGGGACCGGACCGCGTCGGCCGCGGTCGGCCGATACTCCGGGGTCTTCTCCAGGCACTGGGCCAGGAGCGCGGAGAGCGCCGGGTCCGCGTCGGCCCGGAGCGAAGCGACGGCCGGCGGCGCCTCCCGAAGATGGGCGGCGACGAGCTCCGCGGCGCTCTTCCGGTGGAATGGTCCCCGGCCCGTGAGGAGCTTGTAACCCAGGAGACCGAGTCCGTACAGATCGGCCAGCTCCGTCACCTCTTCGCCCCGAAGCTGCTCCGGACTCCGGTAGCGCGGGTCCCCGACGACGTGACCCACGGTCGTGAGCCTCTCGGCCGCCTCTTCCCCGGAGGTGAGGATCGCGGCGATCCCGAAGTCCGCCAGGAAGACCCGCCCCGTCTCCTCCTCGTACAGAACGTTGGAGGGCTTCACGTCCCGGTGGACGATGCCCACCCGGTGCGCCGCGGCGAGCGCCGCGGCCACGTCACCCAGAATCCGCCGCACCTCGGCGACCTCCAGAGGACCCTCGGCCTTCAGCCGCTCGGCGAGACTCCGACCGTGCACGTACTGCATGACGAGGTAGGGAAGGTCGTTCGATAGGGACCCCACCCGGTACACGGCGACGACGCTCGGATGGGAGATGCGGGCGGCGGACTGCGCCTCCCGCTCGAAGCGGAGCCGTGCCGTCCGCTGCCCGGCCAGGTCGGGGGAGAGGACCTTGAGGGCGACCAGGCGGCGGAGCGCCGGCTCGCGGGCCAGGTACACGTAGGCCGCGCTTCCCCGGCCCAGGAGCCGGCTCAGCTCGAGCAGGGGCTGGAGCTCCTCGCGGAGCCGTTCCTCCAGAGCGGCGTCCCGGGCGGGCGGGGGACGGGCCGCCGCCGGGTCGTCCGGCATTCGGCCTACGACCAGGGCTCGAAGTCGATTTTGGGACAAGCACCCTTCTTTTCAAAGACGATGCAGAGCTTCCTGAATGGGGGGTCTACCTCTTTCTCATCCTTGGCCGGATAGGCTTCCTGCGCCGCCGAGAGCCCGGACTCCTCGCAGTGCGGATCCTCGCCGCAGATGACCTTGCGCCCACAGGCTATGCACTTGTAGGGCATGACACACCTCCCGTTCTGATGAGGGACCTACCTCGACAGACGCGCGCGGGAGGCGCGCGCCTCGCTGACCAACGGTTGTAGGGCCGGCTCCGCCTCGGCCCACAGGGTTTCGAATCGGTCGTACTGGCGAATCGCGGCGGCGGTGTCCCCGAGGGCGTCGTAGGATTGGGCGCGCCGGAGATAGGACAGGGTCCGCAATCCCCACCCGGGATCGGAGCTATCGATCGCGAACGGCCAGGCATCCAACTGACTCAACAGCGTTATGGCCAGGGAGTGCCTGCCGAGCCGATGTGCGAGGAGGCCGAGGAGATAGAAGTCTCCCGCGCGCCCGTTCTCGTACCCGTCGCCCAAAGCCTCGACGGCCCGGTCCAGGGAGCGGCCGGCACCCGCGGGGTCTGTCTCGAGCTTCAGGTACGCCTCCCACACCGGAGCCCGCGGGCCCCAACCCCCGAACCAATCGTGCAGGAGGGAGTCGTCCCGGACCAGGGCCGCGCCGACGCGCTTCGTGGCCGCTTTGCGAAGCAGGTGCACCTCGCGCTCCGTGTATCTCGGCCCGGACCAGACGGAACGCAGCTCGGCGAAGGCCTGCCGCAGCGGATCGCCCCCGAGACTCGTTGCGCCGAACGAGCTGATCCGCCCCAGGATCGGGCCGACGTCGCCGTAGGGAACGTACACGTCCCGAACCGTATCCTTCGTGGCGATCTGCTCGGTCGCCAGGCTGGGCGTCAGGATCTCGACCGCCCGGGAGGGTTGTCCGGCTGCCAGATAGACATTGCTCGCGGCTCTGGGTGCCCGGTGTCCCTCGGGCACCGCGGGCTGAAGCTCGGCGAGGGCGCGGTCCGTGATCGCCTTCGCACCCGTCAGGTCACCGGTCGCCAGATGCAGAAGGCCCAGCCGGACCCTATCCTCCGGCGTCGTGTCCCGCTCCAGGGCGAACGCCTGCTCCATGTGCTGCCGGGCCAGTCGCGACAGGGAGTCCAGAGGCGCGGGGCCGTCCGCCGGGGTGAGAAACGCGCGCCGCACGAGCAGCCAGTCCGCCCACTCCTCCTGCGGGCGTGCCTCATCGGGCGCGTAGGCGGCCCACCGCCGGATTCTCTTCAGGCTCTCCCGGAAGATCGAATCCGTTCCGGCCGCGGCTCGTCCCCGGTCGAGGTGCCCCAACCGATCTGAGGCGACCCACTCGATGGAGTCTGACACAGCGGGGCAAAACCCCACCTGCCGAGTGGGATCCCGCGGCTCCCAGGGGAGGATCACCTGGCCACGGGGTCGTTCGAACGCGACGCAGCCTCCGTACGCACGAGCCCTCAGCAGCGACTGGTAGATGTCGAACAGGTGCCCGTAGCCCAGGGAGAAGTCCGGGGCGAGCTCCACCGCCCGGCCGAAAGCGGTGATCGACCGGTTCAGGCTCTGCCGCGGGCGGAGCTCCCCGTCGCCGACTTCCGTGAGCCAGGGGTCGTCGTATTCGACGCTACCCGAGAGCAGCCAGGCGAACACATCCGTCGAGTCGCGGCGAAGGAGCTGGGCATAGCGATGGCGAGCCGCTTCGTAGTCGCCTCTCTGGAAGTCATAAAAGGCCAGCAGGTGGAGGCTGTCGTTGGCCGGCAGCGTCCGTGGGGGCAAGGACCTCGCGTGGCGCCACGCACTGGCAGTGAGCTGACTGATCTCGGGGCCGACCTGACGGAGCGGATTGCGGGCCGCCTGCCAGTACAGCGTCATCGCCAGGTAGTGGTAGGCCAGAGCGAACGTGGAATCCTCGGCCAGCGCCTCTCTGAAGTGGGTTACCGCCTGACCCAGTCGCCACCGGGCCAGATTCTTTCTTCCCTCCTGAAAGTGCTGGACGGCTTGGGGCACGTTGGATTGGCGGCGTAGCACCTCCAGTGCTTCGGGAGCGCCGCTCAGCCCGAGAACGCTTCGGGCGAGCCGGGCGGCGAGCCGGTACGCATGCGCCGTCAAACCGGCGACCTGGATGGGATCTTCCAGCGGCTCCCGGGTGGTCACGTCGAACGGGATCGCCTGCAGGAAGGCCGAGTCGTTTCTTGCATGAGCCGTGAGGGAGATCAGAGTTCCGACGCGGACCTTGCGGGCCACGCGAAATCCCTGCTCCAGCGACCCGAGCGCCCGCACCGGCAGGCCCAGGTCGAAGAGCACCCCGGTGAGGGCGAGCTGAGGCACGGCCCGGGCGGGGTTCCAGCCGTTCAGTTGCCGGGTCAGCTCGTCGGCCGCGTCGGCCGCCAGCGTGTCCTCCTCGGCCGTGGAGGAGCGCTCGCGAAACGGGAGCACCACGAACGACTGGCGAGGGTGTTCCACGCTGTACGCCGGTTCGGGTTCCAGAAGACCGAGACGGACCACCGTGATGGCGGTTCCGATGACCACGAGGGCCAACACGATCGCCGGCACCCGATGCCAGCCGGCGAGCCGCTCCTTCCACCAACGCCCGGGGCGGGTCGGGGCGAGCGCCGGCGCTTCCGCCGTGGCCTTCCCGGCCCGCAGGGCGTCGAGGAGTTCCTGGGCGGAGGCGTAGCGGTCCGCGGGGAGTTTGGCCAGCATGCGCTGGACCAGTTGATCGACGCCCTCCGGCACGGCCGATCGCAGCTCCCGGATCGGGAGAGGGGACTCGCTCAGGTGACGGGCGAGGATCGCCTGGGGAGTGCGGCCGGAAAACGGCGGCTCCCCTGTCAGCATCTCGTACAGGACGCACCCGAGGGCATAGATGTCGGCTCCCGCACCCAGAGGCTCGCCCGTCGCCTGCTCTGGGCTCATGTACGCCGGCGTTCCCAGGATCAGCCCGGTGCGGGTCAGCGGTTGCTGGTCGGAGGCGGCCAGGGCGCGGGCGACGCCGAAGTCGAGCACGAGGGCGTGGCCGCCCGAGAGCATGATGTTCTCCGGCTTGATGTCGCGGTGGAGGATGTCGTGCCGGTGGGCATAGTTCAGGGCGTCGGCCACCTCCTGGGCGATGAGGAGAGCCTGGCCCAGCGGGAGCGCCCCCTCCCGGTCGATCCGCTCCCGCAGCGACTCGCCTTCGATGTCGGGCATCACGTAGAAGAGCAGCCCGTTCGCCTCTCCGGAGTCGTACAGGGGGACGATGTGCGGATGGGTGAGCCGGGAAGCGATCTCCACCTCGCGGTGAAAGCGGGCAGCCCCCATGAGGGCGGCCAGCTCCGGATGAAAGATCTTGAGGGCTACCCGGCGGCCATGTCTCAGGTCGTCCGCCTGGAAGACGGTGGCCGACCCGCCGCGTCCGAGCTCGCGTCGGATCGCGTACCGGCCCTCCAGAGCGACGTTCAGTTCCTTTCGGAGGTCGCCCATGCCCCCTCCCGAGCGCGCGTCGGAGACGGCCGGCCGGATGGGCCGGCGGCGTGGCTCATCGCTGCCCCGTTTCCTCGATGGATCGTACGGCGAGGTGGCGCGATCGGGGTTGCGTCCCGCCGGTGAGGGTAGACAGAGACCCGCCGTCCAAAGACGCAAGTGTCTGTAGAATATGTCAGCCGTGCGGACGGACAGCAACCGGATCGGGGGCGATTGCCGCATCCCGGCCATGGCGCGATCTTGAAAAGAGGATCCCTTCCCCAATCCCGCGAGCCTCTGGAGTGGTAGATGAAACACCGGAACCCTGTCTCGACGCTCGCCCGCTTCGTCGCCGTCACCCTCGGCTTCGCGCTGCCTCTCGGGGCGCAGGAGCGGGGGGTGGTGGATCCGGCCGTCGGGTCTACGGCCCAGACGTACCGGACCCCGCCACCGGCGATGGCGGCCCTCGTGGACCAGCCGCTCACGCCGGCGGTCTCGGTGAGTCCCGACGGCGCCGAGATGCTGCTGCTGGAGGTGCCGGGTCTCTTCTCCATCGCGGATCTGGCGGAGCCGGAGCTTCGCCTGGCCGGCCTGCGCATCAACCCCCGGAACAACGGGCCGAGCCGTTCGCGGTACTTCACCGCGCTCACCCTGGAGAGCACGGCGGACGGAGCCAAGCGCCCTGTCACGGGGCTTCCCGGACATCCCCGCATCGCGAACGTGCGCTGGTCGCCGGACGGCCGCTTCATCGGCTTCACGCTCGCACGCGAGGGAGCGATCGAGCTGTGGGCCGCCGAGGTGGAGTCGGGCGCCGCGCGGGTGGTCGCTGAGCTCCGGCTCAACGACGCGTACGGAGCGCCGTACGCGTGGCTGCCCGACAGCGAAGGGTTCGTCGTCCGACTCGTGCCGGCCGATCGCGGAGAGCCGCCCGAGGAGCCTGCCGTCCCGGAGGGTCCCGTGATTCAGGAGAGCTCCGGTCACCGGGCGCCCGCCCGCACGTACCAGGACCTTCTGAAGCGGCCGCACGACAAGGCGCTGTTCGAGCACTACCTGACGGCCCGGGTGGCGCGCGTCACCCTGGACGGCCGGGTGGAGGAGCTCGGCGAGCCGGGTCTCGTGATTCGGGCGGAGCCGTCCCCGAACGGCGGGTACCTGCTCGTCGAAACGCTGCACCGTCCCCTTTCCTATCTCGTCCCCCTCTCTCGCTTTCCGCGACGTATCGAGGTGTGGGATCGGGACGGTCACCCCGTGCACCTGCTGGCGGATCTCCCGCTGGCCGAGGAGGTCCCGATCGCCTTCGATGCGGTCCGGTCCGGGCCGCGTGCCGTGGCATGGCGCGCGGACGTGCCGGCCACGCTCGCCTGGGTCGAGGCCCAGGACGGGGGGGACCCGAGCTCTCCGACGGAGGTGCGGGACCGGCTGTACACCCTCTCCGCACCGTTCACGGCGGCCCCGGTGCCCGTCATCGACCTCGGTCTCCGCTTTGCCGGAGTCCAGTGGGGCACCGAGAGCGTGGCCCTGGTCAGCGAGCGCTGGTGGAAGAATCGCCGGGTCCGGACGTGGGCCGTTCGGCCGGGCACCGCCAGCGGGGATCCGGAGGCCGCGGCGGAGCCGCCGCGTCTCCTCTTCGACCGCTCCATGGAGGACCGGTACGCCGACCCGGGTCAGCCTCTCATGCGAACCACGCCGGCGGGGACCCGTGTGATGCGCATGGACCGCTCGGGGCGGTACGTGTTTCTGCGCGGGCGGGGTGCGTCGCCGGAGGGGAACCGGCCGTTTCTGGATCGCCTCGATCTCGCCTCGGGGGAGGTGCGGCGTTTGTGGCGATCCGAGGCCCCGACGTACGAGTGGCCGGTGGATCTGCTGGACGCCCGGCGGGGAGTCCTGCTCACGACCCGGGAGTCGGTCACCGAACCGCCGAACTACTTCGTCCGCAACCTGAGGTCGGGGAAGCTGGTGCGCCTGACGGACTTTCCCCACCCGACGCCGGAGTTGGCCACGGTGCAGAAGGAGCTGATCCGCTACGAGCGCGAGGATGGCGTACAGCTCTCCGCCACCCTCTACCTGCCGCCGGGCTACGAGCCGGGCGATGACCCTCTGCCCACCCTCGTGTGGGCCTACCCGCGGGAGTACAAGGACGCGAAGCTGGCAGGGCAGATCACCGACTCGCCCTACCGCTTCGTGCGGGTGAGTTACTGGGGTGCCCTGCCGATGCTGGCCCAGGGATGGGCCGTGCTGGACGACCCTTCCATGCCGATCATCGGGGTCGGAGAGGAGGAGCCGAACGACACGTACGTGCAGCAGCTCGTGGCCAGCGCGAGGGCCGCGGTGGAGGAGGCCGCGCGGCGGGGCGTCACGGACCCCGGGCGGGTGGCGATCGGAGGCCACTCCTACGGCGCGTTCATGACCGCGAACCTTCTGGCCCACTCCGATCTCTTCCGGGCCGGGATCGCGCGCAGCGGCGCGTACAACCGGACGCTGACTCCGTTCGGCTTCCAGGCCGAGGAACGGACCTTCTGGGAAGCCCCGGAGGTGTACTTCGCCATGTCCCCGTTCATGCACGCAGAGGATGTGAACGAGCCGATCCTCCTGATCCACGGCGAGGCGGACAACAACTCCGGAACGTTTCCGATCCAGAGCGACCGCTTCTACCATGCGCTGAAGGGGCTGGGCGCCACGGTGAGGCTCGTCAAGCTGCCGCACGAGAGCCACGGCTACCGGGCCCGGGAGTCCATCCTGCACATGCTGTGGGAGGAGTACGAGTGGCTGCACCGCTTCGTGGAGAGCCCTCCGGGGCGGCACGCGGCCGGAGAGGAGCGTTAGGGCCCGGCCAGGCTCCTAGCCGTGGACCATCCCGAGCCCCTCATCGATCCCGAGATCCGGCGGGCATGGACCGTTCCGGCCGAGCTGTACGCGGATCCGGCCTCCTTCGAGCTCCAGAAGGAGCGAGTCTTCGCGCGGAGCTGGCACTTCCTCGGCGAAAGCCGCCGGCTGCGGGCGCCCGGCCACGTCCTGCCGTTCGTTCTGCTGGAGGGGTGCCTGGATGAGCCCCTCGTCCTGAGCCGCGATCGCGAGACGATCCACTGTCTCTCCAACGTGTGCACCCACCGGGGGGCGCTGGTGGTGGAGGGCGAAGGCCACCGACGGACCCTTCGCTGCCGCTACCACGGGCGTCGCTTCGCTCTCGACGGTTCCTCTCGATGCCGGAGTTCGAGGAAGCGGAGGAGTTTCCGTCTCCGCGCGACGACCTCCCGCGGGTCGCCCTCGAGCGGTGGGGGCCGTTTCTCTTCGGCTCCCTGGAGCCCGCGGTCCCGTTTCGGGAGTGGGTCGCCCCGCTCGAGGAACGGGTCGGCTTCCTCCCACTGGACGGGCTGGAGGCGGATCCCGCCACCTCTCGCGGGTATCGGATCCGGGCGAACTGGGCCCTGTACGTGGACAACTACGTGGAGGAGTTTCACATCCCGTACGTGCACGGCGACAGCCTGGGGGGAGCGCTGGACTACGGGGCGTACCGAACGGAGACGTTCACGTACTCCAGCCTTCAGCTCGGGATCGCCCCGCAGGGCGAGGAGATCTTCGAGCTGCCCGCCGGCCACCGGAACGCCGGGGAGCGAGTGGCGGCCTTCTACTTCTGGCTCTTCCCGAACCTGATGCTGAACTTCTATCCATGGGGACTCTCGGTGAACGTCGTCCAGCCGGTGGGCCCGGACCGGACGCGGGTGCGCTTCCTCTCCTTCGTCGCCGACGCCTCGAAGCGCGCCGTGGGCGCGGGCTCCGATCTGCACCGGGTGGAGATGGAGGATGAGGAGGTCGTGGAGTCCGTGCAGCGGGGCGTCCGGTCCCGGCTCTACGAGCGCGGGCGTTACTCCCCGCGGCGGGAGATCGGGGCCCACCACTTCCACCGGCTCCTGACCCGCTTTCTGGCCGGCGCTCCGGGGGAAGACGGGAATCCGTGAGGGAGCGGGCCGACTTTCTCCTGTACGGCTCGTACGGCTACACGGGCGGGCTGATCGCGCGGCGCGCCGTCGAAGCGGGCCTCCGCCCGCTGCTGGCCGGCCGCGACAGGGAGGCCGTGGCGGCCCAGGCGGCCGAGCTGGGGCTCTCCTTCCGGGCGTTCCCGCTGGCGGCGGAAGGGGCGCTCGAGGAGGCGCTGGCCGCCGTGCCCGTCGTCCTCCACTGTGCCGGACCGTTTCAGCACACCTTCCGCCCCATGGCGGAGGCCTGCCTGCGGACCGGGACGCACTACCTGGACATCACGGGGGAAGCGGGCGTCTTCGAGGGGCTCGTCGCCCGGGCCTCGAGGGCTGCCGAAGCCGGCGTGATGCTGCTCCCCGGCGTCGGCTTCGACGTGGTGCCGAGCGACTGCCTGGCCGCGCATCTGAAGAGACGCCTGCCCTCCGCGACGCGGCTGCGGCTGGCGATCCAGGCCCTGCGCGGCGGTGTGTCGCGAGGCACGGCGACCACGATGGCCGAGAACGCGGGTCGGGGGGGCTCGTGCGGAACGGCGATCCCGCAGAGCATGACATGGTCGCCGGGCCCGAAGCGGTGCGCGTCGACGCCCATGCCGGTGCGCGTCTCGCCGCCGCCCAGCAGGCGCTCGGCGCGCTCCAGGTCGTCGGGGGTGGTGAGCTTGATGTTGTCCTCGTCGCCCTCGACGATGGCGACGGCGAGGCCGGCCCGCTCCGCCACCGCCGCGTCGTCGGTGAGCGATTTCCCCTTGGCCTCGCGGTGGGCGGCGAGGATGTCCGCGAAGCGGAACCCCTGCGGCGTCTGCGCCCGCCACAGGCCGCCCCGCTCGAGGGTCTCGGCGACGAGGCCGCCGGTTTCGCGCTTCAGCGTGTCGGCAACGGCGAGCGCGGGGATCGCGCCGGGCGCCGAGTGCAACGCCGCCAGCACACGGGTTATCACGCCTTCGAGCACCAAAGGCCTGGCCGCGTCGTGGATCAGCACCCGGTCCGGGGCCTCTCCGGCCAGGCTTTCCAGCCCCAGCGCGACCGATTCCTGGCGGCTGGCGCCTCCCGGTACCGGCGCCGGCAAATCAAGGCCCCGGGCGGCCTCGGCGTAAAGTGCCCCGTGGTCCGGATGAATCACGGCCTGAACCGCCGTCACCTCTGGATGGGAGAGGAACGCCGTCAGCGAGCGCCGCATCACCGGCTGGCCCGCGAGCGGGTGGTACTGCTTCGGCACGTCGCCGCCGTACCGCCGGCCTTCGCCGGCCCCCACCACCAACGCGACAGTGCCGCTCATCCGATCGTTCCCCGGGCCAAGGCCTATCCGACCGCTTCATTCCGCGGCCAATTCCGTTATGCTTCGCGGGCCGAACTTAGAGCGACCCCGGTTGCTTGCCAAGGGACTTGCCATTGGCGGCCGGCGGCGCGATGGTGCGGTGATCGCCGGCGTCCGGGAGGACCGTCTTTCCGGGCCGCCGACG
Source organism: Gemmatimonadota bacterium (assembly GCA_046757485.1). GTDB lineage: Bacteria > Gemmatimonadota > Gemmatimonadetes > Palauibacterales > Palauibacteraceae > JBHHYJ01. The sequence goes on along the minus strand of JBHHYJ010000044.1, from coordinate 2,115 downwards.
GGCAGACGAGGATTTCCTCTCTCGATGCCGGAACACATGCTTTTCAGCCTTTCGGCTGTCGTCGCGCTGGTGCCGTCGTCGTTATTGCCGCTACGCCGGGGCCACAGCCGCGACGGCCTGTTCTGGGCCGTGCTGTTGGTGGCGGTGGCGGGGCCGGCGGCGTGGGTGTTAGCGTCCACGCACGGGGCTTGGCGCACGGACTTCGCAATGACGCTCTGGATCACGGTCGCCGCCACCATGGCCGCCTTCGTCGTGGTCGCCGTGGTGTCCAGGGAGGCATGGCGGCTGACGCCCCTGATTACCGCGTACATGGCGGCGCTCGCGGCGCTCGCTACCGTCTGGGACCAAGCGCCCGAGAAGCCGCTGGGCGCGGTCGCCGCGGGCGGTTGGATCGGCATCCACATCGTCGTCTCGGTCGCCACTTACGCGCTCGTCACCATCGCCGCCGTGGCGGCGCTGGCGGCGTTCCTCCAGGAGCGGGCCCTAAAACGGAAGCAGCCGACCGCGCTGACCCACCTGTTGCCGTCGGTGGCGGATTGCGAGGGGCTCCTGGTCCCTCTCCTGGTGATCGGCGAGGCGGTGCTGGCGCTCGGCCTGGTCACGGGCATGGCGCTCCAGTTCGGCGAGACCGGGACGGTGCTGGTGTTCGACCACAAGACGGTGTTGACCATCACCGCCTTCGCCGTCATCGGCGGCTTGTTGTTCGCCCATTTCAGGACCGGGCTCCGGGGCCGCAAGGCGGCACGGATCGTACTTCTGGCCTACCTCCTGCTCACCCTCGGCTATCCCGGCGTGAAGTTCGTCACCGATGTGATCCTGGCTTGATCCGGGCGCCCGGAAGGCCTAGGAATCCAGGTCTGCCTGTGAATTGGGCAAATCCGCCGGCCAAGACCATTGTAATCGGCGGGGTTTGTGCCTAAAAAATCGGCAAACTACCAAGAAGTCCCATGCCCATGTCGCCGCGAATTGGTCCTGTCCGCCTGGATAGCCCCGTTATCCTGGCCCCCATGTCGGGGGTGACCGACATGCCGTTCCGCCGCCTTGTCAAGCGGTGCGGGGTGGGGCTCGTGATCTCCGAGATGATCGCCTCCAAGGCGATGATCCACGCCGCCAAGAAGACCCTCAAGATGGCCACCCATTGCGCCGAGGAGCACCCGATGGCGGTGCAGCTCGCAGGCTGCGAGCCCGACGTGGTGGCGGAGGCGGCGCGGCTGAACGAGGACCGGGGCGCGGCGCTGATCGACCTGAACCTGGGCTGCCCGGTGAAGAAGGTGACCAACGGCGACGCCGGCTCGGCGCTGATGCGCGACGAGGCGCTGGCGGCACGGATCTTCGAGGCCGCGGTCAAGGCCGTGACGGTGCCGGTGACGGTGAAGATGCGGACCGGCTGGGACGACCACAGCCGCAATGCGCCGCGGCTCGCCCGCATCGCCGAGGACTGCGGGATCAAGGCGGTCTCCGTGCACGGTCGCACCCGGTGCCAGTTCTACAAGGGCCAGGCCGACTGGTCTTTCATCCGCGAGGTCAAGGAGGCGGTCCGCATCCCGGTGTTCGCCAACGGCGACATCACGAGCCTCGAAGACGCCCGCCGGGCCCTGGCCCAGTCCGGCGCCGACGGCATCCTCATCGGGCGCGGCGCCTACGGCCGGCCGTGGTTCCCGAACCAGGTCCAGTATTTCCTGGCGACGGGCGAGCGGCTGGGGGACCCGGGGCTAGCCGAGCAGTTGGGGATCTTGCTCTCTCACTACGAGGCCATGCTCGACCATTACGGCGTCCGCCGCGGGCTCCGCATCGCCCGCAAGCACCTGGGCTGGTATTCCAAGGGCCTGCCGCGCTCGGCCGAATTCCGGGCCGCCGTCATGGGGGCCGATGACCCGGTGGTGGTCAAGGCCATGCTGCACCGGTTCTACGCGCCGATCATCGAACGGGCGGCGGCGTGATGGCAAAGCGCGTGGTCGCCCTCCGTCAGGCCGCCGGCGGACCCGAGATCGCCACCGACGCCATCCTCAACGCGCTCGGGCTCGCGATCATCGTCGTCAACGGCAACGGCGCCATCCGTTACGTCAACGGGGCCGGCGAACAGTTCCTCCAGGGCGGCGCCCGGTACCTGACGGG
>JBHHYJ010000043.1:0-24875 GCA_046757485.1 Gemmatimonadota bacterium | reverse complement strand
GGCGAGACGGAGAAGCTGGAGGAGATCGAGGGGCTCGAGCCGGAGCGGAGCTCGGAGGCGGGCGAGCCCGAGCTCCGCACCGAAGCGGCGGGCATCCATCCCGACGGCGACGCGTGAGAGGCGCGTCGAGGTCGAAAGAGATCGGAAGAGCGTAGGAGAGAAGCTGGTGCCCACGGAATACCGCGTCTACGAGGCAGCCGAGGAGCTGGGCATCGAGACGACGCAGCTGATCCAGATGCTGCGCGAGATGGACGTTCCCGTCCGGAGCCACATGTCCACCGTGGAGCCGGGCCAGGTCGCGCGCCTGCACGCGAGGCTGGAGCGGGAACGGCGCGGCGAGGGCACCTCGGCGCCGGGCTCGGCCACGACGACTCGCCGCCGCCGCCGCCGCCGCGTCCAGCCGAGGCCGATTCAGGATGCGGCGGAGGCGGGCGACGAGGGGGCCGAGCTCCCGCCGCTGGAGCCGGAGCCGGTCCGGGTACCCGCGGATCTGGAGGACGCCGCGCTACCGGGCGAGGTGGAGGTCGAGGAGCCGGAGCCGCTCGAGCCCGAAGAGCCGGAGGCGGAGCGGCCGGAGGAGGAGGCCGCGACAGCGCGGGAGCAACGGGCGGGGAAGGCCGAAGAGGAGGTGCCGGTGGCCCGTGCGCCCTCGGGCGACGACGAGGAGTCGCGGGCGGAGCCGGCCGCCGCGGAGGTGTCGCCGTCGGAGGATGTGGAAGGAGAGAAGCCCGCGCCGGCGGAGGCGGGCAAGCCGGAGCCCGCCCGGCAGGGGATGCCGGCAGGCCCCACCGTCTCGGCCGCGCCCGGCGGCACGGTGCGCATCCAGGCGGAGGGGTACACGGTGGACGGCCGCCGCAAGAGCCGCCGGGAGCGCAAGAAGCGCCGTCGCGTGGACCAGGGTGCCGTGCAGGAGAACGTGAAGCGCACGCTCGCCGCGATGGGAGGAGGCGGGACGACGCGCCGGAAGCGCAGGGAAGCGGACCCGTCTCAGCAGGAGGAGGAGCGGGAGCGCCGCGAGCGCGAGGAGGAGAAGGAGCAGCGCACCGTGCGGGTCAACGAGTTCCTCACGGTCGCCGAGCTCGCCGACCTCATCGAGACGACCCCTCAACAGATCATCACCTCCGCGTTCAAGAACCTCGGGCTGATGGTGACGATCAACCAGAGGCTGGACTTCGACCAGATCGAGCTGATCTGCGAGGAGTTCGGCTTCCAGGCGAAGCGGGAGCAGGCGTACGAGGCGAGTCTCGCCGAGCCGGAGACGGAGGAGGACGAGGTCCAGCTCGAGCCGCGGGCTCCCGTGGTCACCGTCATGGGGCACGTGGACCACGGAAAGACCTCGCTCCTCGACCACCTGCGCAGGACGAACGTGATCGCGGGCGAGGCCGGCGGCATCACGCAGCACATCGGGGCGTACCACGTGCAGCTGGGGGAGGGGAGGTCCGTCACCTTCCTGGACACGCCCGGACACGAGGCGTTCACCGCCATGCGCGCGCGGGGTGCCGAGGTGACCGACATCGTGATCCTGGTGGTGGCGGCGGACGACTCGGTCATGCCCCAGACGATGGAGGCGATCAGCCACGCGAAGAACGCGGGCGTGCCCCTGGTGGTGGCGATCAACAAGATCGACCTGCCGACGGCGAATCCCGACAAGGTGAAACAGGAGCTGCTCTCCCACGAGGTCGTGCTCGAGGAGTACGGAGGCGAGGTGCTGGCGGCGGAGGTGTCGGCCAAGACGGGGCAGGGGATCGACGACCTCCTGGAGAAGGTTCTCTTGCAGGCAGAGCTTCTCGAGCTCCGGGCGAACCCCGACCGGGCGGCGCGCGGCACGGTGATCGAGGCGGAACTCGACCGGGGCATGGGCCCCGTGGCGACGGTGCTGGTCGAGTCCGGAACGTTGCGGGGCGGCCAGGACTTCCTGTGCGGGTTGTTCCCGGGCCGCGTGCGGGCTCTGCTGGACGAGCGCGGGAACAACGTCGAGGCGGCCGGGCCGTCCGTTCCCGTCCGCGTGTTGGGGTTGGAGGGCGTGCCGCAGGCCGGGGACTCGCTCGTCGTGCTGGACTCGGAGCGGGTGCGCGAGATCACGACCCGCCGTCAGCAACTGGAGCGGGAGAAGGAGATCCGACGCCGGGCGAAAGGTGCGGGGCTTTCGGAGATCTTCGAGCAGGTCCAGGCCGGGGAGGTGGAGCGCCTGAACCTCGTCATCAAGGGCGACACGGATGGCTCCGTGCAGGCCCTCTCGGATGCGCTGGAGAAGCTCAGCACCTCGGAGGTCGCCGTGGAGGTGATTCACCGGGGCGTCGGGGGGATCACCGAATCGGACGTGCTCCTGGCGACGACGAGCCGCGCCACGATCCTCGGCTTCCACGTGCGGGCCGACGCGAAGGCCAACAGGGCGGCGGGGTCGGAGGGCGTGGAGATCCGCCTGTACGACGTGATCTACGAGGCGGTCGAGGAGGTTCGCCAGGCCCTGGAGGGAATGCTGAAGCCCAGCGAGCGCGAAACGGTGATCGGCACAGCCGAAGTCCGGCAGCTCTTCCGGGTCCCGAAGGTGGGGACGGTGGCGGGCTGCTACATCAGCTCGGGGACGATGCGGCGCAACCTCCCCGTTCGCGTGTACCGGGACCAGGTGAAGGTGTACGAGGGCCGCATGGAGAGCCTCAAACGCTTCAAGGAGGACGTTCGCGAGGTTCGGGAGGGGTTCGAGTGCGGGATCTCCATCGAGGGCTACAACGACGTGAAGGTGGACGATCTGATCGAGTGCTACGAGGTCGAGGAAGTGGCTCGCACGCTGGCGGAGAGCGCCGCCGGCTGAGCCACGAGCGGCCGGCGCCAGACTACCCGGACCGCGGATGGCCGCCGTCGTCGGCGTGGCTCGCTGGGTGCTGCACCTGCCCGGCTGCCGGTCCCTCAAGATGAAGCGTTCCATCGTCCGGAGCCTGAAAGGCAGACTCCAGGCGGAGTTCCGCATCTCCGTCGCGGAGACGGAATACCTCGACCTGTGGCAGAAGGCCGAGCTGTGTGCCGCCGTGGTCGCCTCGGACCGCCGCCTCGCCGAGGCTCTTCTGGGCCGCCTGGACCGGCACCTCTCCTCCGATCCCCGGGCGCGGGTGATCGAGCACGAGACCGTCTTCTACTGATCCGTGTCCGGCCAGCGGCGCCCGGAGCGTCTGGATCGGCTCTTTCGAGAGGAGCTATCCCGCCTGATCCGCACGGAGCTGAAGGATCCGCGGGTGCGCACGGTCACCGTGACGGGCGTGCGGACCTCGGCGGACCTCTCCCACGCCACCGTCTACGTTCGAACCCTCGGAGATGAGGTGACCCCCCGGGAGGCGATTCAGGGCCTGGAGAGCGCGGCGGGCTACGTGCGCCGCGTGCTCGGACGACAGCTCCACCTGCGGAGGATTCCGGAGCTCCACTTCGAGGTGGACCACACGCTGGAGGAGGCCCTGCGCGTCGAGGAGCTTCTCCGTGAAGCGAGGTTGCACCGCGCGGATGCGGCGGATGCGGATCGGGCGGACGCGGATGAGCCGGACGCGGATCGAGCGGACGGGGATGAGCCGGACGCGGGCTCGGGGGGCTCGGATCGGGCGGACGGGGAGTGAGGCCGTCGGGCGTCCTGTTGGTCGACAAGTCGGCCGGACCCACGTCGCACGACGTGGTCGCCGCGGCGCGCCGCGCGCTCCACACCCGGCGCGTGGGACATACGGGCACGTTGGACCCGTTCGCCACCGGGCTCCTCCTTCTGTGCGTGGAGCGGGCGACTCGCCTCGTGGAGTACTTCCATGCGCCCGCCAAGGAGTATCGAGCCGTGGTTCGTCTGGGGGTGGAGACTTCCACGCATGACCGGGAAGGGGAGATCGTGCGGGTCTCGGAGGCGTGGCGAAGGCTGGAGAGGGAGCGGCTGCTCGACGTCGTCTCCGGCTTCCAGGGAGAGCTGCAGCAGCTCCCGCCGGCATACTCGGCGAAACGGGTCGGGGGCCGACGGGCCCATCGTGTGGCCCGTGGGGGGGGCGTTCCGGCGCTGGCGCCCGTTCGCGTCCGAATCCACGAGCTCCGGGCGTTGGAGTTCGAACCGCCGGTGCTCCACCTCGAAGCGAGCGTCTCCGCCGGCACCTACCTCCGGGCTCTGGTGCGGGACCTGGGCCGGGAGCTCGGATGCGGGGCCCACCTGACGGATCTGCGGCGAACCCGCATCGGGCCGTTCCGGGTCGAGGAGGCGCTCCCGGACGCGGCTCTCGGTGCTCTCGATCTGCGGGCCCTGACGGACCGCTCCTGGTGGTGCTCGCCCGCCGAGGCACTCGGCTGGCTCCCGCGCCGGCGGCTGGAGGAGGCAGAGGAGCGTCTGGTGAGGGAGGGGAGGCGAATCTCGGCCGGAACGGTTGACCCTCCCCCGGGAGTCGACCAGGAGAGCTCGGAACGGACCGCCGGAGACCCTCCCGTGGCCCTCGTGCGGGGCGACCGCCTGGTGGGCGTGGCCGTGCGGGACGGAGCCGAGCTGCAGCCCCGCAAGGTGCTCTCCGGTGGATGAAGACCGGTCGGTCCTCCCGGGCCGCGTGGACGGAACGGTGGCCACGGTCGGTACGTTCGACGGCGTTCATCTCGGGCACCGGGCGATCCTTCGGGAGCTCGCGGATCGTTCGCGAGCGCGGCGGGCTCCCAGCCTCCTGGTGACGTTCGATCGCCATCCGCTTTCCGTCGTGCACCCCGAGAAGGCCCCCCTGCTTCTCACCACGGCGAACGAGAAGAAGGAGATCCTGGCCCAGTTTCCCCTCGACTACGTGGCGTTCCTGTCCTTCACCCTGCCCCTGTCCCGCTACGCACCGGAAGAGTTCGTTCGCCGTGTCCTGCTGGATCGGCTGCGGGTCCGCGAGCTGGTCATGGGACCGGACCACGGCTTCGGCAGATCTCGTTCGGGTGACATCCGCACCCTCCGGCGCCTCGGGGCCGAGCTGGGCTTTCGGGTGAGCGTGGTTCGCGAGGTGGAGGTGGACACGGGGACGGTCTCGTCGACCTGGATCCGCCGCCTGCTGAACCAGGGCGCCGTGGAGGAGGCGGCTCGCATGCTCGGGCGCCCGTACTCGCTGAGGGGCGTCGTGGTCCACGGGATGGGGCGGGGGCGCAGCCTGGGGTTTCCCACCGCGAACCTGGCACCCCCGTCGGCCGACAAGCTGCTTCCGCGGCAGGGAATCTACGCGGTGCGGGCGAGCCTGGACTCGGAGATTCGGGACGGGCTGCTCCACCTGGGACCTCGCCCGACGTTCGTGGGGTCGCCCCCGTCTCTGGAGCTGTACCTTCTGGAGTTCGAGGGCGAGATCTACGGTGAGACGGTGCGGGTGGAGTTCCTCTCGAGGCTGCGGGATGTCCGGCCGTTCGCCTCCGCGGCGGCGCTGGTGGAGCAGATGAAGCGGGATCGGGCCGAGGCCATCCGCTACTTTCGAGAGCGGCGCGGGGCCGGCCCGGCCTCCTGAGCGACCTGGCGGAAGGCGCCGTTCATGTGGCGATTCGCCGCACCTTACGCTTTACAGAGCCGCGAATCGCGCCTATATTGCCGGACTTAGGTCAGAACACACCACAGACAGGAAGAGCGGTCGACGCACGGATGGGCCTGACGAAAGAGAAGACGTCAACGATCGTGGAGAAGTTCGGTCGTCACGAGTCCGACCATGGCTCGGCGGCCGTGCAGATCGCGCTCCTCACGGCGCGCATCGAGGAGCTCACGGAGCACTTCCGCGAGCACGGCAAGGATCACCACAGTCGCAGGGGACTCCTGAAGATGGTCGGCCGGCGGCGCCGCCTGCTCGAGTACCTGCGGCGCACGGATGTTGAGCGCTACCGGTCGCTCATCGCGGAACTGGGCCTTCGACACTGAGAACGGTACCCGATCCAGCCCCACTCCTCCTTTTCGTCTCGGACAACGACCTCGGGTCACCCAGGTGGATCGCTTCCCGTACCCCGCGCTGCCCGTCGGCCGACGGCGGCCTGCGGGGCGTGAGGTGAGGCTCCATCTCGGTGGTCGGCGGTGATCGTCACGCCGAGCCCACAACGGCCATGGTCAAGGAAGGCAAAGACAAGATGAGTCATAGAATCGAGCGCGAGTTCGCGGGCCGGAGGCTGATTCTGGAGACGGGCCGTATGGCTCGCCAGGCCGACGCCGCGGTCCTCGTCCAGTACGGGGAGACCGCCGTGCTGGTCACCGTCGTCGCGGAGCGCAAGCGCACCCACCTCCCGTTCTTCCCGCTCACGGTGGAGTACCGGGAGAAGAGCTACGCGGCCGGGAAGTTTCCCGGCGGCTTCATCAAGCGGGAAGGCCGCCCGGGGGACAAAGAGATCGTCTCTGCCCGCCAGATCGACCGCCCCCTCCGCCCCCTCTTCCCGGACAGCTACCAGAACGAGACGCAGGTCGCCTGCTTCATCATCTCGGCGGACCAGGAGAACGACGCCGACGTGCTCGGCATGCTGGGGGCTTCGACGGCGTTGACTCTGTCTCCGATCCCGTGGGGCGGGCCGATCGGAGGAGTCCGCATCGGGCGTGTCGAGGGGGAGTGGCTGATCAACCCCACGTTTCAGCAGCTCGAGCTGTCGGAGATGGACATCGTCGTCGCCGGCACGGAAGAGTCGATCGTGATGGTGGAGGGCGCGGCGTTGGAGATCTCCGAGGAGGAGTTCATCGAGGCCCTTGGAGTCGCCCACGGCGCGATTCGGGAGCTCATCTCGATCCAGAAGGAGCTGGTGGACGCGGTCGGCGGTCCGTCCCCGAAGTTCGAGTGGGACGTTCCGGAGCTGCCGGCCGGCCTGACCGAGAGGGTCGAGGGGCTGGCGGCCGCGCGGGTCCAGGAGGCTCTGCACCTTCCCGTGAAGGAGGAGCGGAACCAGGCCCTGGCCGCGGTCCGGGAATCGCTCGTCGAGGAGCTGCAGGAGGAGTACCCGGAGAGCGGCGGGGAGATCAAGTCGATCCTGAGGGGGATCGAGAAGCAGACGATGCGACGGCAGATCCTGGAGCGGGGAGAACGCCTGGACGGTCGCGGTCTGGATGAGATCCGTCCGATCTCCTGCGACGTCGGCGTCCTGCCCCGCACGCACGCCTCGGCCCTGTTCACCCGCGGGCAGACGCAGGCGCTCGTGGTCACCACGCTGGGCACGGTGAGCGACGAGCAGAGGATCGACTCCATAGACGTCCGCGAGGAGACGTCGAAGTCGTTCATGCTCCATTACAACTTTCCTCCGTTCTCCGTGGGGGAGGTCCGCCCGTTCCGAGGTCCGGGCCGTCGGGAGATCGGGCACGGCATGCTGGCCGAGCGGGCGCTGCAGCCGTTGATCCCCCCGTACGACGAGTTCCCGTACACGATCCGCATCGTGTCGGACATCCTGGAGTCGAACGGATCGAGCTCCATGGCCACGGTGTGCGGGGGCTCCCTTGCCCTGATGGATGCGGGCGTCCCGATTCAGTCCGCCTGCGCGGGGATCGCCATGGGACTCATCAAGGAGGAGGAGAAGACCGCGGTCCTGACCGACATCCTGGGCGTGGAGGATGCACTGGGCGACATGGACTTCAAGGTCGCCGGCACGGAGGCGGGGATCACGGCCGTCCAGATGGACATCAAGGTGGAGGGGCTCTCCGTGGAGACGATGCGGGAGGCGTTGGAGCGTGCCCGCCAGGCGCGTCTCCACGTGCTCGAGATCATGAACCAGACGATCTCCTCGCCTCGCACGGAGATGTCACCGTGGGCGCCCCGCATCATCACGATCCAGATCAATCCCTCGAAGATAGGTGAGGTGATCGGCCCGAAGGGCAAGGTCGTGCGCTCTATCCAGGAGCAGACGGGCGCCGAGATCAACATCGAGGACAGCGGGGTGATCACGATCTCCTCGATATCGGGCGAGGGGGGCGAGCAGGCCCGAAAGATGATCGAGGCGATCGTGGAGGAGCCGGAGATCGGCCGCATCTACAAGGGGATCGTGAAGACGACGACGAGCTTCGGGGCGTTCGTGGAGATCATCCCCGGGGTGGAGGGGCTGTGCCACATCTCGGAGCTCGAGGAGGGGAGAACCGAGCGAACCGAGGATGTCGTGAACCCCGGCGACGAGGTGGAGGTGAAGCTGCTGGCGATCGATGACCGAGGCCGGCTGAAGCTGTCGCGGAGGGCGGCCCTGGCCGCCGAGGGTTCGGACTCCGCCGACGGCTGAGGTGCGATCCCCCAGGCTGCCGGCATGAAGGGGAGCCGCCCGAGGGCCGGTTCCCTTTTTTCCGCCTCCGCGCCGAGCGTCGCGGCCGGACGGACGGAGCGTCTGGAGAGGTCCGTTCTCCGGACCCGCCTTCCTCACGGACCCGTGGTCATCTCGGAGCGCATGGAGACGGTCCGCTCCGTGGCGGTCGGGCTCTGGTTCCGCCAGGGAAGCGTCCATGAGTCGGTGTCCGAGCGGGGCATCTCCCATCTGCTGGAGCACATGGTCTTCAAGGGGACGGGGCGCCGCTCGGCCCGCGAGCTCGCCGGGGAGATCGAACGGGTCGGCGGGGCCATGGATGCGTACACGGGGCACGAGTCCACGGCCTACCAGGCTCGGGTCCCCGACGAGCATCTGGGGCTGGCGGTGGACGTGCTCGCGGACCTGGCGTTTCACCCCGTTCTTCGCCGGCGTGATCTGGAGCTGGAGCGGCAGGTCGTCCTGGAGGAGCTGGCCGGGCTCGAAGAGTCCCCGGAAGACGTGGCGTTCGAGCTGTACGCGGCCGAGCTCTTCGGGAGTCACCCGTACGGCGCCCGGGTGGCGGGCCGCGCGGAGAACGTGCGGGCCCTGGAGCTGGGCGGCCTGAAGCGGCTTCACGAGACGGCGTACCGGGGAGCGAACTCGATCGTGGCCGCGGCGGGCCGGCTGGACCACCAGGCGCTCGTGGAGGCGGTGGAGGCGGCCGTGCCGGGTGGGGGGGGCGTTCCCCAGGGGGGACCGCCCGCTCCCGAGGGCCGAAGCGTCCACCGGCAGACGGAGCGCTGCGGGGGCCGCCAGGTGCACCTGGTCGCGGGGGGCACGACCGTCTCTCATTCCGACCCGCTGCGGTACGCGATGGTGTTGGTCGACCAGGCCCTCGGGGCCGGGATGAGCTCCCGGCTCTTCCAGCGGATCCGCGAGGAAAGAGGGCTGGCGTACACCGTGTACAGCTTCGCCTCCTTCTATGGGAGCGGCGGCCACGCGGGTGCCTATCTCAGCACGGGTCCCGAGCGGTCGCGGGCGGCGCGAGAGGCGCTCCTCGAAGAGCTGCGGCGGGTGGCGGAGGCGGGGCTGGACCCGGAAGAGCTGGACGCGACGAAGCGGCAGCTCAAGGGGCAGGTGATGCTGGCCCTCGAGTCGCCGGTGGCGCGCATGAACCGTCTCGCCGCCGTGGAGCTGTACGGTGAGGAGTACCGAACGCTGGATGAGATCGGGGCGCGGATCGAGCGGGTGGACGCGGAGGCCGTCCGGAGGGCCGCCGGCCTCCTGCACCCCGATCGCCTGACCGTGCTGGAGCTGCTCCCCACCTGAGGCCTACCTGCCGGAAGGGGAGCGCGTCCCGCTGGCTCGCGAGACGAGGAGTCGCCGATGATCGTGGGGGTCCCGAAGGAGATCAAGGCGGACGAAAACCGGGTGGCCCTCGTGCCGGCCGGTGCCGAGGCGCTCGCGACCCGAGGTCACCGGGTGCTGGTCGAGCGGGGTGCCGGGGTCGGCAGCGGCTTCCCGGACGAGGCGTACGACGAGGCCGGGGCAACCCTGACCGGCGAGGCGGGGGAGATCTGGGCCGAGTCGGATATGATCGTCAAGGTGAAGGAGCCGATCGCCCCGGAGTACCCGCACCTCCGGGAGGGCCAGGTCCTCTTCACGTACTTCCACTTCGCGGCCGATGAGAAGCTGACCCGTACCGTGCTCGAGACCGGGTGTGTGGCGCTGGCGTACGAGACGGTGCAGCTGCCGAGCGGCGAGCTCCCGCTGCTCACGCCGATGTCCGAGGTGGCCGGCCGCATGGCCGTCCAGGAAGGGGCCAAGTATCTGGAGAAAACGACCGGGGGGTCGGGGATTCTCCTGGGGGGCGTCCCGGGGGTCCTGCCGGCCGAAGTGACGGTTCTGGGCGGCGGCGTGGTGGGGACGAACGCGGCGAAGATCGCGGCCGGCTTTGGAGCCCACGTGACGATCCTCGAGATCGACCTGGAACGACTCCGCTACCTGGCGGACGTGATGCCGGCCAACGTGGACACCCTGTACGCGAACCGCCACACGATTCAGGAGCAGCTCCGGCGCTCGGACCTCGTGGTGGGGGCCGTGCTGGTCACCGGCGCCAAGGCGCCGAAGCTGATCCTGCGCACCGACCTCGCCCTCATGAAGCCCGGCTCCGTCATCGTGGACGTGGCCGTGGATCAGGGGGGCTGCGTGGAGACGGCCCGGCCGACGACCCATGCGGAACCGACGTTCCTGGTGGACGGAGTCATCCACTACTGCGTGACGAACATGCCCGGAGCGGTCCCCCGCACCTCGACCCTCGGTCTGACGAACGCCACCTTCCCGTACACCCTTCAGCTGGCCGATCTGGGTTGGCGGGGAGCGTGTCGCGCGGACCCGGCCCTCGCTCGCGGCGTGAACGCGGCCCACGGGAGGTGCACCTACCGCGCGGTGGCCGACGCCTTTGGGCTGGAGCACACGCCGCTGGAGGAAGTGCTCGCGGGAACGTAGCTTGCTTCCTTCTCGCGCCTTGCTCCTTTGGTCGCGAGGATTCTTTCGTCCCTCGGAGCGCCGGTCTACATTCGGCCCTTCGGGCCGTCAGCCCGCGGCGTGAGCCCGCCGCGGACGCGGCCGACGATCAACCGGATGACATCTCGGACCGTACCTATGTTCAAGTGGTCCCTCAGGGGCAGTCTCCTCCCGGTCAACGACATCGGCGTGGACCTCGGGACGGCGAACACGCTCGTGTACGTGAAGGGGGAGGGCATCGTCCTGAACGAGCCCTCGGTGGTGGCGGTGGAGCGGGATTCCCGCCGCATCAAGGGCATCGGTCTCGACGCGAAGCGGATGCTGGGCCGGACGCCCACCGGGATCGAGGCGGTGAGGCCGCTGAAGGACGGGGTGATCGCCGACGTGGACGTGACGGAGATCATGCTCCGCTACTTCCTCAAGACGGTCACCGCCAACCGTTTTCTCAAGATCCGTCCCCGGGTCGTGGTCGGCGTTCCGTCGGGGATCACGGAGCTCGAGCGGCGGGCGGTACGCTCCAGCGCCCACGCGGCGGGGGCCAAGGACGTGTACATGGTCTCCGAGCCGATGGCGGCCGCCATCGGCGTGGGACTGCCCGTGGAGACCCCGACCGGGAACATGGTGATCGACGTCGGCGGGGGAACGACGGAGATCGCGGTGATCGCTCTCTCCGGATCGGTGGCGGACACGGCGATCCGGGTGGGGGGCGACGAGCTGGACGGCGCGATCGTCAGCTTCCTTCGGAAGAACTACAACCTGCTCATCGGGGAACCGACGGCGGAAGCGATCAAGATCCAGATCGGCTCGGCCTACCCCACGGAGGAGGAACGGGAGATGCTCGTCAAGGGGCGCGATCTCGTGTCGGGCATCCCCAAGACGGTGAGGGTCCACTCGGCGGAGATCCGGGAGTGCATGCAGGAGCCGATCCAGGCGATCGTGGGTGCCGTGCGGCGAGCGCTGGAGATCACTCCCCCGGAGCTGGCGTCCGACATCGTGGACCGGGGGATCGTGATGACCGGCGGCGGGGCCCTCGTCCGGGGCCTGAACGAGCTGGTGGGTGAAGAGACGGGCCTGCCGATCCATGTGGACGAGGAGCCGCTGACCTGCGTCGTGCGGGGTTGCGGACGAATCCTCGACGACGTCGAGCGGTACCGGAGCGTCCTGGTCACCTAGGAGCAACCTGGGAGCAAGTTGCGGTACGGGGGGTCGAACCAGCGGATGGGGGCGAGAGCGGACCTCCTGATTGCGGGCGCGCTGCTGATGGGCGGCGGCGTGGTCGCCAGCCTGGAGCCGGCCCGGCAGCTCTCCGTGGCTCGCGGGATTCGCGGCACCGTCCTGCTGCCGATCGTCCGCGTGCACGAAAGCTTCGCCACACGCGCCCGCCTGGGGGCCCGGCTGGAACAGTTGCGGGCCGAGCGAGACGAGCTGGCCGCCCAGAACCTGGAGCTTCGCCAGCTGGCGGGGCAGGGAAGCGAGGCTCGGCGCCTGCTGAATCTGGGAACGGCGACTCCCGTGGAGCTGGTGGCGGCGGATCTCATCCCGGGCCGTCCGCGGCTTGGCGACTCCGACGTGTTCATGTTGCGAGGTCCGGCGGTGTCCCGGCTGCGTGCGCCGGCCGGAGTGCTGACCGGCGCTGGGCTGGTCGGCGTCCTGCGTGCCGCGGACCGACGCGGCGGGAAGGGAGACTTCTGGTCGCATCCGGACTTTCGGGTCAGCGTGCGAACCGAGGAGGGCGGGACGACCGGAATCGTGCGGGCCGTGCGCCGGGGAGACGGCCCCCCTCTCATGCTGCTGGAAGGCGCACCGTACCAGGAGGAGATCCCGCCCGGGGTGGTCCTTCTCACCACGGGACTGGCCGGAATCTACCCGCCGGGCGTTCGAGTGGGGACGGTGATCGCGGTGTCGGAGGTCGAGTCCGGGTGGGCGAAGAGCTACCTGGTGAAGCCGGCCGTGCGGCCGGGCCTCGCGGACGTCGTCCTCGTGTGGCGCCGGCCCGTCGTGATCGGGGCGGGTTCGCCGCCCGGCGGTTCCTAGGTTTCCAGGACGGCGACGTGTGGAGAGGCGGGGGGCGGGGGTACGGGACGCTCGTCCTTGTTTCGCTGCTCGCCCATTTCCTCTTCCGGCCGTTGCTGGTGCAGTGGCCAGGGACTCCGGACCTGCTGGTGGGAGGACTCCTGCTGGCCGCCCTGCGGCTGCGGGCGGGGGGGGCGGCGGCGCTGGGGGCCGTTCTCGGGCTGCTGGAGGGGGCGATGGCGCTGGAGGGACTGGGGTCCTTGACGCTCGTGTTCACCGTGTCGGCATACCTGGCGGCGCGCTCGCGAGACGTGATCTTCACGGATCTGCGGGTCTTCCTGCCTCTCTACCTGTTCTTCGGGGTGTGGGTGACGGAGCTGGCGGTGAGCCTCGCCTCGGGCACGCCGCCGGGCTGGCACGCCGGGCTGGTGCTGATGCCGCTCACCGCGGCTTCTACCGCCGTGCTGGGCTGGCTCGGCGTACGTCTCGTCACGCCTCTCGTCTACTGAGGCGGGGGATGCACGCTCCCAGCCGCCGCCTTCGTCCGTGCGGGACGCCGCGGTCACCCGCCCGGGTCCGCGTGCTGCCTCCCGTGCCGCCCGGCGTGGCGGCCTCCGCGAGGAGCGGATAGTCCGCCCGTGGACGGCGCCACGCACCGGCTCCGGAGGCGGAGGGGGAGGGCGGCCCGTGCGGCAATGGTTGTCGTGCTCGGGATCCTCGTGGCGGATTTCCTCCGCATGCAGGTGCTGCGCCGCAGCGACTACGTGCTGCGTTCCCGGGAAAACCAGCTCCGGGCGATCCGGATCCCGGCCGCGCGGGGCACGATCTACGATCGAAACGGGCGGGTGGTGGCGGAGAACGTCCCGGGCTACGTGATCTCGATCCTTCCGGGGCGTTCGGACACCGTGCGCGCCACTCTGCGACGCCTGGCACCGTATCTCGGGCTGGAGGCCGAGGCCCAGGCACGGCTCCTGGAGAGGCAGCGTCGCCTGCCGAACCGACCGCTCGTGGTCACCGACAACGCCACGTTCGAGCAGGTTTCCGCGGTGGAGGAACGCCGCCCCGCCTTTCGTCGGGTCGTGGTGGAGATGCGGCCTCGGCGCCGGTATGCGGGCGGACGGGCGGTGGCTCACCTCATCGGCTACGTCGGGGAGATCAGCGAGGCGGAGCTCGAGAGTCCCCGCTATGCGGGGTACGAGCCGGGGCGGACGATCGGCAAGGACGGCGTGGAGCGCGAGTACGAAAGGCGGCTGGCAGGCCGCCAGGGGGTCCGCTACGTGGAGGTGAACGCCCTCGGCTCGATCGTCCGGGAGCTGGGGCCGCGGCCGGCCATCGCCGCCGAACCGGGGGAGGACCTCGAGCTGGGCATCGATCTGGGCCTCCAGTCGTACGCGGACTCGATCTTTCCGGACTCGATGCGGGGCGGGGTCGTGGCGCTGGATCCGAGCGACGGCGAAGTGCTCCTCCTGTACAGCCATCCCACCTTCGATCCGAACCTGTTCGTGGGGGGCATCCCGGCGCCGGTGTGGAGCTCCCTGCGCGACGATCCGGACAAGCCGCTCCTGAACCGGGTGACGGGAGCCACCTACTCGCCCGGCTCCACCTGGAAGCTCGTCGTCGCCACGCTCGCCATGCGAGAGGGCATCGTCGGGCTCCACAGCTACATGCCGCGGGCGTGCAACGGGGCACTGGCATACGGGAACCGGCTCTTCCGGTGTTGGCGCCCCGAGGGACACGGGAGCCTGGACCTCTCCGGGGCGATCAAGGAGAGCTGCAACGTCTACTTCTACCAGTTGGGCGAGCGGCTCGGCATGGAAACGATGACCGGGGGCCCCGCCTCCCTCGGCTACACCGAGCCGACGGGGATCGATCTGCCTCATGAGTCGCGGGGGCTGTTTCCGACCTCCGCCGCCTGGTATGACCGGCGCTACGGTCGCCGGGGGTGGACGGAGTCCGTCCTGCTGAACCTCGCGATCGGGCAGGGGGAGAACCAGCTCACGCTCCTGCGGCAGGCCCTCTTCTACAGTGCCCTGGCCACGGGAGAAGCCCCGGTGCTCCCCCACCTGGCGAGGAACGAGCTGCTGGCCGCGCGGCGGGCAAACTGGAAGCTCGAGCTCCCCGAAGCACGCCGGCGGGAGCTGGTGAGCGCCCTCGTGCGGGTGGTGAACGAGCCGGGAGGAACCGCGGCGGGCTACGCCCTGGACCGCTGGACGCTGGCCGGGAAGACGGGTACGGCCCAGAACCCGCACGGTCCCCCTCACTCGTGGTTCGTCGGCTTCGCGCCCGCGGAGAACCCGCGCATCGTCGTCGCGGCGATCGTGGAGTTCGGTCATCCGGACAACACGATCTCTCTGGCGGTGCCGCTCGCCTCTCGACTCGTGGACCGGTATCTGGAGTCCTCGGGCGTGCCTCCTGACCGGCAGGCCACGAGCGTGGCCACGGCGCCGGCCTCCCCGAGATCGAGCCCGGGGCCGGAGGGCCGGCGATGAAGGACACGGGTAGCTGGGCTCGCTTCGGGGACCCGTGGCTCCTGGGGATCGCTCTCCTCCTCGCCCTGCTCGGCGTGGGCATGATCTACTCCGCCGGACAGGTGGACGTGCCATCGGTGGCCACCGGGATCTGGGTTCGACAGCTCGTGTGGGTAGGGATCGGTCTGACGGGGCTTCTTCTGCTGTCCCGGGTCCCGCTGCGATGGTTGGAGTGGGTCGCCCCCTGGGCCTACGCGGTGTCGGTGATCCTCCTCCTGGTCGTCCTCATCCTCGGAACCGGACCGAACGCCCGGAGCTGGTTGGCGCTCGGCCCCGCTCGCCTCCAGCCGGCGGAGCTCGCGAAGCTGGCCACGATTCTGCTCCTCGCGCGCCTGCTCAGCGGAGTTCAGGAGGCGCCGGCCCGCCTGGCCCAGCTATGGCGACCGGTCCTGATCGTCTTCGTACCGTTCGCCCTCGTCCTGCTGCAGCCCGATCTGGGGAGCGCCCTCATCTTCGGAGTGATTCTGATGGCGTCGCTGTACTGGACGGGGGTTCCCCTGGCGAAGATCCTGCTCCTGGTGAGCCCGGCGGTGAGCCTCGCCCTCGGCTTTTCGGCCGTCGCGTGGGGGGTATGGTTCGTTCTCCTGGCGCTCTTCCTGTATCGCCACCGGCCGTTCATCGGCGAGTCTCTGGCCGTCGTGCTGGCGAACGTCGCGGGGGGTGTCCTGACCCTGCCGCTATGGAACAGCCTCGCGCCGTACCAGCAGAACCGGCTCCTCGTCTTCCTCCAGCCCGACGCGGACCCCCAGGGGGCGGCCTGGCACCTGATCCAGTCGAAGGTGGCGATCGGCTCGGGCGGATGGCTGGGACAGGGCTTCGCTCAGGGAGCGCAGAAACGGTTGGCGTTTCTGCCGGAGCAGCACACGGACTTCATCTTCTCCGTCATCGGAGAGGAGCTCGGGTTCCTGGGGGTGCTCCTGTTTCTTCTGCTCCTGGCGGCGTTTCTTTGGCGCCTGTTACGGATCGCCACAAACGCCACGGATGACTTCGGGAGCCTTGCCGTCTTCTGCCTCTTCGGGATGTGGTTCGCCCACCTCACGGTGAACGTGGGCATGACCGTGGGCCTGACCCCGATCACCGGGCTCCCCCTCCCCTTCCTCAGCTACGGGGGGAGCTTCCTGCTGATGCTTTTTCTGGGGGTCGCGGTCGCGGAGCGCATCGCCGCGGAGCGATGACGGCTCCGGCAGCCCGGCCGGTCGGGTAGCCCCTCCCGGGGCGGCACGCCGGGGACCGAGGTATATTCTCCCCTTCCTTGGAAGACCGTGGCAGGCTGCCGGTGGGCCGGGTACGGGCCGCCCGCACGACAGCGGGAGTCGACGAATGTCTTGGTTCAAGAAGCCGAAGCAGAAGCTGGTCTCCCAGAAGCGGGATGTGCCCGCGGATCTGTGGGAGAAGTGCGACGGCTGCGGCGAGATCCTGTACAGCGGGCGGCTGGAGGAGAACCTGTACGTGTGCCCGACCTGCGGGTACCACTTCCGCATCTCCGCCGCCCAGTACGAGCGGCTTCTCCTGGACGAGGGGTTCGTCGAGCGGTACGACGTGGATCTCCGCTCGGCGGATCCGCTGGGGTTCGTGGACTCCAAGACGTACGTGCAGCGTGTCGAAGAGGCGGAGGAAAAGGCGGGTCCCGGCGATGCCATCAAGACGGGGTTCGGGCTGCTGGAGGGGCGCGAAGTGTGCCTCGGCGCCATGGAGTTTCGCTTCATCGGGGGCTCCATGGGCTCGGTCGTGGGGGAGAAGATCCGGCGGCTGGCAGGTCGCGCCGAGGAGAAGCAGCGCCCCCTCATCATCGTGTCGGCGTCCGGCGGCGCGCGGATGCAGGAGGGGGTCCTCTCCCTCATGCAGATGGCCAAGACGGCCGCCGCGCTGGAACGGCTGGGGGAGGCGGCCATCCCGTACATCAGCGTGCTCTCCAACCCCACGACCGGAGGGGTGACGGCCAGCTACGCGATGCTGGGGGACGTGATCCTGGCGGAGCCGGGGGCCCTCATCGGCTTCGCCGGACCCCGGGTCATCAAGGAGACGATTCGGCAGGATCTGCCGGACGGCTTTCAGCGCTCCGAGTTCCTCGAGGAGCATGGGATGGTTGACTGCATCGTGCCTCGTGCCGCGCTGAAGGAGACCGTTTCCCGCCTCCTGCGGCACATGTGCTGACGTCCACGGCAGGTGCGGCGGAGGCCGCCCGTGCGTCGGGAGTTCCGGAGGCTCCGCGCGAGCTGCCGGTGGATGGGCGACAGGCCGGGAGGGGCGGCCTCGCGGGCCTGCTGGCCGGCCGCCCCGTCACCCGGATGGAGTGGGGGCTGGAGCGGATCGACCGCATGCTGGAGGGGCTGGGACGCCCCGAGCGCAGCTTCCGCGCTCTCCACTTCGCGGGGACGAACGGAAAGGGGTCGGCGGCGGCCCTCGCCCACTCCGTCCTGCGGGCCGCCGGCTACCGGGCGGCGCTGTACACCTCTCCTCACCTCCTGGAGCCGCGGGAGCGGATCCGGGCCGACGGGCTTACGCCGGCGCGCCTGGATGCGTGCGCCGACCGCGTGCGCCCGCTGGCCGACGCGGTGGAGGCGACGTACTTCGAGGCGGTGACGGCGGTGGCGTTCCTCGCCTTCGCGGAGACGGGGGTGGCGTGGGCCGCGGTGGAGACGGGGCTGGGGGGGCGGCTCGACGCCACGAACCTCGTGGTGCCCGGGGCGTGCGGGATCGTGAGCCTCTCCCACGACCACGAGGCGCACCTGGGGTCGTCGCTGAGGGAGATCGCCCGCGAGAAGGCGGGGATCCTGAAGCCGGGGGTCCCGGTCGCGCTCGGCGAGCTGCCGGCCGAGGCGGGGCGGGTCGTCGAGGCGGCGGCCGAGGCGGTCGGGGCCCCGGTGCAGCGCCTGGGGCGGGAGGGCCGGGTGGAGGGAGTCCTCCCGGATCTCAGCGGGACCCGGTTCACGTACCGCTCCGCCCGCCGTCCCGGCGGGATGGCCCTGCGAACTCCATTGGTCGGAGCCCACCAGGCGGCCAACGCGGGGGTGGCGCTCCTCGCGCTGGAGGCCGCTCTTCCCGAGCTCGGGAAGGAGGCGGTCCGCCGCGGGCTGGAGGAGCTCCGCTTCGAGGGCCGCTTCCAGACGATCGAAGCGGCGGATGGGCTCTGGGTGCTGGATGTGGCCCACAATCCGGCGGCCCTGCGGGCGCTGCGGAGCACGCTCGAGGCGGTGATGCCGCCCCGGCCGATCGCCTGGGTCATCGGGATCCTGGCGGACAAGCCGTGGGCGAAGATGCTGCCGGTCGTGAGGCGTCCGGGGGAGGCGGCGGTGCTCACCACGCCGCCGTCCGCCCCCGCCAGCCGGCGCTGGGAGCCGAGGAAGGCGCTGGAGGCGTGGCCGGAAGCCGAGGCGCGGCCCGAGTTCGAGCGGGCCCTGGCCAGGGGGCGTGAACTTGCGGACGGCGGAACGGTAGTAGTGACCGGCTCGGCGTACACGGTGGGCGACGCCCTCGCCCGGCTGCCACGATCCCCGGGGGAACCTCGAGAGTGAGCCCCGGCCACGTGGCCGGCGACTCCGGCCGACCCGGGGCGAGACGAGGAACGCGGCCCCGGGAGACTTGAGAAACGCGGGAAGGAGACGGACTCGACGTATGCTCTACGATCCGCTGCTGGTTCGCCCGATGCGAGAGGAGCTCACCCGGCTCGGGGTTCAGGAGCTCCAGACGCCGGAGGAGGTGGATGAGGCTTTGGCCCGGGAGGGAACGACGCTCGTCGTGGTGAACTCCGTGTGCGGCTGCGCCGCGCGGAACGCCCGGCCCGCCGTGAGCCTGGCGCTCCGGCACGAGAACCTGCCGGATCGGGCGGTCACCGTTTTCGCCGGTCAGGACGTGGCTGCGACGACCCGGGCCCGGGAGTACTTCGCCGGGTACCGGCCCTCCTCCCCCTCGCTCGCGCTCCTGCGGGACGGGGAGATCGTCTTCTTCCTGGAGCGCCACCAGATCGAGGGCCGCACGGCGGAGGAGGTGGCGGGCGATCTCGTCTCCGCGTTCGACCGCTTCTGCGGCGCCCCGGCCTGACCCGCCGCTCCGCCCCATCCTGAGAGGCCCGCCGGGGTCTCTTGCCGGGCCCGCCGGGGTTTTTCGCCGGGCCCGCCGGGCTTTTCTTGCCGGGCCCGACGCGGGCCGGGTACATTCTGCGCCCTATGGAGATCTCCGGCCTCCCCGGCTTTCGCGACTTCTACCCGGAAGAGCTGGCCCTTCGTAACCACATCCTCGGGGCGTGGCGCGAGGTGGCGGAGCGCTACGGCTTCCAGGAGTACGACGGGCCGCCGCTGGAGCCGCTGGAGCTGTACACCCGGAAGTCGGGGCCGGAGATCGTGGAGCAGCTCTACCGCTTCACCGACCGCGGGGGACGGGAGGTGGCGCTGCGGCCGGAGATGACGCCGACCTTCGCCCGCATGATCGCGGCCCGGGCGGCAGGGCTTCCCAAGCCGGTCCGGTGGTACTCGATGCCGCAGCTCTTCCGCTACGAGCGGCCCCAGCGGGGCAGGCTGCGGGAGCACTTCCAGCTGAACCTGGACATCGTCGGCGAGGAGAACCCGCTGGCGGACGCGGAGGTGGTGGCCGCGGCGCTCGACGTGACCTTCGCCCTGGGGCTCGGGGCGGGGGACGTCGTGGCGCGGGTCTCGGACCGGCGGCTCGCGGGAGCGGTTCTCACCGGGCTCGGGGTGCCGGAGGCGAAGCTCCCGGAGGCGTTCGCGGCCCTGGACCGGGCCGAGCGTGAGGGGGAGAGGAAGGCGCGCGCGCGGCTCGAGGCCGCGGGCCTCCCGGGCTCGGCCGCCGGGGAGGTGCTGGCGCTGGCGGGGCTCGGGCTGGAGGAGGTGCTGAAGCGGCACGGCGCCTCGGCGCAGGCGGCCGAGGCGGGCGAGCGACTGACCCGCTTCTTCGGGCACATGGGAGATCTCGGCCTCTCCGATGCGGTCCGCTTCGACGCGGGCCTCGTCCGGGGGCTGGCGTACTACACGGGGCTCGTCTTCGAGGTGTGGGAGCGGCGTGGCGAGCTGCGGGCAATCTGCGGGGGCGGGCGCTACGATGACCTGCTCGGCGTCCTCGGGGGCGTGGACCTTCCCGCCGTCGGCTTCGGGATGGGGGACGTCGTGCTCGGCGAGCTCCTGAAGGAGCGGGGGCTCGGGCCGGAGCCGGCGGCGGCCGTCGAGGACTTCGTCGTGTGTGTGTCGGAGGCGGAGCGGCCCCTGGCGCTCCGGGTCGTGCGGGAGCTGCGAGCCCGGGGTCGCCGGGTGACGTTCGACTACCGGGGCCGGAGCGTGGGCCGCCAGTTCCGCGCGGCGGACCGGGCGGGCGCGTCTCGGGTCGTCGTGGTGGGGCCCGACGAGGCGGCCCGGGAGGCGGTCCGCCTGCGGTGGCTGGAGACGGGGGAGGAGGAGGAGGTCTCGATCGGCGAGCTCCTCTCGGCCCCGCGGGGAGGATCGACGCCGGCGTCGGGGCCGGACACCGATCGCACGAGGGTGTCCGGGAAGGAGGGAGGGCGAGAGGAGAAGAGGAGGGGAGAGGGATGAGCGACGAGAGCCGGCTGCCCCCCCAGTCCGAGGACTTCTCGGCCTGGTACAACGAGATCGTGCGGCTGGCCGAGCTGGCCGACCACTCCACCGTCCGCGGCTGCATGGTGATCCGCCCGTACGGCTACCGGATCTGGGAGCTGATGCAGTCCGCCCTGGACGGGATGTTCAAGCGGACGGGGCACGAGAACGCCTACTTCCCGCTCTTCCTCCCCCAGACGGCCCTCGACCGGGAGGCCGAGCACCTGGAGGGGTTCGCCCCGCAGACGGCGGTCGTCACCCGGGCGGCCGGCAAGGAGCTGGAGGAGCCGCTCGTCGTCCGGCCGACCTCGGAGGCGATCATCTGGCCGATCCTGGCCGACTGGATCCAGTCCTACCGGGACCTGCCCGTCCTCCTGAACCAGTGGGTGAACGTGGTGCGCTGGGAGATGCGGACCCGCCCGTTCCTCCGCACGACGGAGTTCCTGTGGCAGGAGGGGCACACGGCCCACGCCACCGCCGAGGAGGCGGACGCGGAGGCCAGGCTGATCCTCGGGCTGTACCGGGAGTTCATGGACGAATGGATGGCCCTCGCCGTGGTGACGGGCGAGAAGACGCCGAGCGAGCGGTTCGCCGGGGCGGACCGGACGTACGCGCTGGAGGCGCTGATGAAGGACGGGAAGGCGCTCCAGGCGGGCACGAGCCACAACCTGGGGCAGAACTTCGCCCGGGCGTTCGAGGTCCGCTTCCAGACGGAGGCCGGGGAGCACGACCTCGTGTGGAGCACCTCCTGGGGAGTTTCGACCCGGCTGGTCGGGGCGCTGATCATGGCCCACGGGGACGACCGGGGGCTCGTCCTGCCCCCCCGGCTCGCCCCGGTTCAGGCGGTCATCGTCCCGATCTGGAAGAACGAGGAGGAGAGGGAGGCCGTTCTGGAGGCGGGCCGCCGGATCCGGGAGGCCCTCGCGCCCGGGGTGCGCGCGCACCTGGACGACCGGGAGACCCTGAACCCGGGGGCGAAGTTCTACGAGTGGGAGCGCCGGGGGGCGCCGCTGCGGCTGGAGGTGGGGCCCCGGGACGTGGCCCGCGGGGAGGTCGTGCTCGTCCGCCGCTTCCTCCCGGAGGGGGCGGAGCGAAAGCGGTCCCTCGCGGAGGTCGAGGCCGTGACGGAGATCCCCACGTTACTGGAGGCGATTCAGGAGGAGATGGCGGCCCACGCCGTGGCGCGCCGCGAGGCCCGGAGCGTCCGGGGGCTGGAGGAGTACGCGGCCCTTCGCGAACGGATGGAAGGGGAGGGAGGCTTCGTCTTCGCGGGCTGGTGCGGATCGGAGGCGTGCGAGGCCCGGGCGAAGGAGGATCTGGGCGTGACGATCCGCGTGATCCCCGACGCCGAGTTCCGCTCGGAGCCGGCCCCGGAGCGCTGCGTGGTATGCGGGGGAGCGGCCGCCCACGAGGTCCTGTGGGCTCGCGCCTACTGACGGAGGGGGAGTGGTGAGCGGAATCCTCATCCTGGACTACGGCTCCCAGTACACCCAGCTCATCGCCCGCCGGATCCGGGAGGAGCGGGTGTACTGCGAGGTCCACCCGCCGGACCGGACGGTGGAGTGGATCCGGGCCTGGGAGCCCGCCGGGATCATCCTCTCCGGCGGTCCCGCGAGCGTGTACGACGAGGACGTGCCGCGGGCGGATCCGGAGCTGTTGAGCCTCGGCGTCCCGGTGCTCGGGATCTGCTACGGGATGCAGCTCATCGGGCAGCTCGCGGGCGCGGAGGTGCGGCGGGCGGAGCGTCGCGAGTACGGCCGGGCGGAGCTCGAGGTGTGCGGCGCGGACGGTCTCTTCCGCGGCTTCCGGCCGGGTGAGCGCACGGCCGTCTGGATGAGCCACGGCGACCAGATCGAGGGGCCGCCCCCGGGTTTCGAGGTGCTGGCCCGGACGGAGACGGCCCCGGTGGCCGCCTTCCGGGCCGCCGACCGGCCCCTGTACGGGGTCCAGTTCCACCCCGAGGTCGTCCACACCGCCCGGGGAGAGGAGATCCTGGAGAACTTCGTCTTCGGGATCGCCGGCTGCGCGGGCGACTGGACCCCGGGCGGGATCGTCGCCTCGCAGGTGGAGGCGATCCGGGCGCGGGTGGGCCGGGAGCGGGCGATCTGCGGGCTCTCCGGCGGGGTGGACTCCTCGGTGGCCGCCCTGCTCGTCCACCGGGCGGTGGGCGACCGGCTCACCTGCATCTTCGTCGACACCGGGCTCCTCCGGAAGGGGGAGCGGGAGTCCGTCGAGCGGGTCTTCCGGCAGCACCTGGGCCTCGCGCTGGAGGTCGTGGACGCGACGGAGACGTTCCTGGGCCGGCTCGCGGGCGTCGAGGATCCGGAGGAGAAGCGGCGGATCATCGGGCACGCGTTCATCGATGTCTTCGAGGAGGCGGCCGACCGCCACGGAGAGGCCGGCTTCCTCGTCCAGGGGACCCTGTACCCCGACGTGATCGAGTCCACCTCCGTGTGGGGGCCGTCGGCGACGATCAAGTCCCACCACAACGTGGGGGGGCTGCGCCCCGACCTCCCGTTCGAGCTGATCGAGCCGCTGCGGTTCCTCTTCAAGGACGAGGTCCGCCAGGTGGGCCGCGAGCTGGGGCTGCCGGAGGAGATCCTCGGGCGCCACCCGTTCCCCGGGCCGGGGCTGGCGGTCCGGATCCCGGGGGAGGTGACCCCCGAGCGGCTGGAGATCCTGCGGCAGGTGGACGCCATCTACCTGGAGGAGATCCGGGCGGCGGGCCTGTACGACGAGATCTGGCAGGCGTTCGCCGTCTTCCTCCCGGTCCGCTCGGTGGGCGTGATGGGCGATGCCCGGACGTACGAGAACGCCGTGGCGCTGCGGGCCGTCACGAGCCGGGACGGGATGACGGCGGACTGGTTCGTCTTCCCGCCGGAGGTGCTGGCCCGGATCTCCAACCGGATCATCAACGAGGTCGCCGGCGTGAACCGGGTGGCGTACGACATCTCCTCGAAGCCGCCGGCGACGATCGAGTGGGAGTGAGCGCCGGGGGTACGACTCGCTCGCCCGGGGGTGGGCCGATTGCCGTCCGGACCCGCCGTGCGGCCCCGCGAGGAGGCGGAGCGTGATCGAGCTGGACGAGATCGTCGAGTACCTGGACGATTACCTGGCGATCGGCGAAATCTCGGACTACCCGGGGGCCCACAACGGCCTTCAGGTGGAGAACCGGACCGCGGTGGAGCGGGTGAGCGCCGCGGTGGATGCCTGCCAGGTGACGATCGAGGGGGCGGCCGAGGCGGGTTCCCAGCTCCTCCTCGTCCACCACGGCCTCTTCTGGGGCGAGCCGCTCCCGGTGGCCGGGGTCACCTACCGCCGGCTGCGGGCGCTCTTCGAGGCGGACGTGGCGCTTTACTCGGCGCACCTTCCCCTGGACGTGCACCCGGAGGTGGGGAACAACGTGCTGCTGGCCCGGGCGCTGGAGCTGGAGGTGGAGGGAAGGTTCGGGGCGGCCGAGGGCGTGGAGGGGATCGGGGTGTGGGCGGCGGCGGACCTCTCCCGCGAGGAGCTTGCGGCCCGCATCTCGACGGTCTGTGGCTCCGCCCCGCGGGTCATCGAGGGCGGGCCGCCCCACGTGCGGCGGCTGGGGATCGTGACGGGCGGCGCGGGCTCGCTCATCCGCCAGGCGTGGGAGGAGGGGCTGGACACGTTCCTCACCGGCGAGGGCGCCCACCACACGTTCCACGAGGCGACGGAGCTGGGGCTGAACCTGATCTACGCCGGACACTACGCGACGGAGACGTTCGGGGTCCAGGCGCTGGCGGAGCGGGTGGCGCGCCGCTTCGGGCTGGAGTGGGGCTTCCTGGACCATCCCACGGGGCTGTAGGCCGAGCCACCCCCTCGCAGGATGGGCGGCGGTAGCCCGGCGAGGACCCGCCGCAACGGCCGCCGCCCGCCGCACCAGCGGCCGTCCCGCTCAGAAGACCTCGAACTTCAGCCCCTTCAGGTAGCGCTCCGGGCGCTCGCGGAGGTCCTTGCTCAGCAGGGCGAGCTCCTCGGTCGCCGCCTGGAGGTTCTCCATCGCCGCGGTGAGCTGGTTGTAGAGCTCCTCGTCCTGGGC
>JBHHYJ010000042.1:0-25050 GCA_046757485.1 Gemmatimonadota bacterium | reverse complement strand
CTAGGCTTCAGGACCCTTCCACGCTGGCCCCCTCGCTGGCGGACCCTAGCCGCTCCAACAGAAAGTCGGTGGCCATCCGGAACAGATTCACGCGAGCGCCGAACCCGGCGATCCCGTGCCGCTTGTTCGGATAGAAGCGAAGCTGGAACTGCTTGCCCGCCTGCTCCAGAGCCTGGACCATGAGGACGGTGTTCTGAAAGTGGACGTTGTCGTCCCCCGTGCCGTGCACGAGCAGCAGAGAACCGGCCAGCTCCGAGGCGTGGGTGAGGGGAGAGCCCGCCTCGTACCCTTCCGGGTTCTCCCGTGGCGTCCGCATATAGCGCTCCGTGTAGATCGTGTCGTACAGCTTCCAGTGGGTGACGGGCGCCACGGAGACGCCCGCCACCAGCGTGGCGCCCCCCTGCAAGAGGACGTTCAGGGTCATGTAGCCGCCGTAGCTCCAGCCCCAGATCCCCACCCGACCGGAATCCACGTACGGAAGCCCGCCAAGCTGGGAGGCGGCGGCCAGCTGATCGGCCGTCTCCAGCTGCCCCAGCCGGAGGTACGTCTGCTTCTTGAACTCCCGTCCGCGGGCGCCGGTCCCCCGGTTGTCCACGCTGGCCACCAGCACGCCGTGCCGCGCGAGGTAATGGTGCCACAGCATGCGCGAGCCGCCCCAGCGGTCGATCACGGTCTGGGAGCCCGGGCCGCCGTACACGTAGAGCAGCAGACCGTACCGCTTCTCGGGATCGAAGTCCGGCGGGCGCACGAGGTAGGCGTTCAGCGGCGTGCCGTCGGCGGCTCCTACCTGGAGGAACTCCACCGGGGCGAGTCCGACGGAATCCAGCCGTGCCGCCAGGGCGGCGTTCTCCTCCAGCGCCCTCACCGTCTCCGCCTGCCGTCCCTTGATCCGGTACAGGATCGTCGTGGGCGGGGTGTCGATCGTCGAGTGGGTGTCGATGAAGTGGCTGAACGTCGGGCTCAGAGAAGGGGAGTGCACCCCTCGCCCCCCCAGCAGCTCCTGCGGCTCCCCGCCCGCCAGCTCCACCGACAGGAGCTGGCGAGTGAGAGGGCTCTCGTACGCCGCGGAGAAGTACGCCCGCCCCCGCGATTCGTCCACCCCGTGGAACGCCGTCACCTCCCACGGGCCGTCGGTCAGCTGCCTGACGAGCGTCCCGTCCCGCTCGTACAGGTACAGGTGATTCCAGCCGTCCCTCTCGCTCTGCCACACGAAGCGGGCCCCATCCTCGATCCACACGGGCCCGTCCTGGACGTCCACCCAGGCGTCGTCCTCCTCGGTCAGGATCACGCGGGTCTCCCCGGTCGCCGCGCTTCCGAGGAGAAGCTCCACCCGGTTCTGGTGCCGGTTGAGTCGCTGGATCACGACCTCCTCGGCGGAGGCGGCCCACTCCATGCGAGGCACGTAGATCTCCTGATCCGAGCCCAGGTCGAACCAGATCGTCTCTCCGCTCGCCAGGTCGAGAGATCCCACCCGCACCCGGGAGTTCTCCGTTCCCGCTTTCGGGTAGCGGACGGGGATGAGCTCCGGGTACAGACGGGTCTCATCGACGAGCTGGAAGGCGCGGATCGGGCTCTGGTCGAGCTGCCAGTACGCGATGCGGGCCCCGTCCGGGCTCCAGCGAAACGCGTCCCGCAGCGCGAGCTCCTCCTCGTAGACCCAGTCGGTCGTCCCGTTGATGATCGTCTCGCTTCCATCGGTGGTGAGCCGACGTTCCCGACCGCTCTCCAGGTCGGTGAGCCACAGGTCGTGGTCCCGCACGAACGCCACCCGGTTCCCGTCCGGCGAGAACTTGGCGAACATCTGCCAGCCGGGGTTCCGGCTGAGCGGCCGGAGGGCCCGCGTCTCCAGGTCGAAGACGTAGTACTCGCCGCGGGTCCGGGCTCGCCACACCTGCTGGGAGTTTGTGAACAGGAGGACCCGCCGGCCGTCGGCGGAGAAGGCGAACTCCTCGATGCGGATCGCCTCCTCGGAGCCCGAGGGGACGAGCTCCGGCGCCGCGATGAGCCGGGAGCGATCGCCCGTGCCGGCGTCGACGCGCCACAGCTCCGTGTGGCCCTCCGGATCGGCCTCCACCCTCGCCCACCCGCTTCCGTCGCCCACCCAGTCCGCGGCGTACGGTTCGGGGCTGAACTCCCGCGAGCCGTGGATGCGCTCCAGGGAAAAACCGACGGAGGAAGCCGAGCCCCCCGCGACCGCTTCCTGTGGCCACGCGACGCGGGGAGATGAGACGAGGCACAGCAGGACGAGCGCGAACCCTGCCCGCCGGAACGCCCCGCCGGGGCCGCGGGAGGCGTATCCCTTTCTGAGCGCCTCGAAGGGAGGAAGCACGGCTCCCCCGCCCGCCGTCGCGTCCCACCCGGAGGCTCGACCCCTGGCTTTCTCCCTCGCCTCTCCACGCGCGTCTCGCATCGTTCCTGTATCTCCTCTCGTAGCTCTCCTCTCCCCGCGCCCGGACCCACCGAAACAGCTTGCCGGCGTCCGACGGAGCTCCGTTCGGGATTCCCCGAGGACGCCGAGCCGGCGGCCCGCCCATGCGAGGGCGTCGGGCCGCGGCCCGCCAATCTAGGGCGCCGGGATCTCCTGCCCAACGACACGGGCCGGGCGTGCCCGTGCGACTCCTTGACTGGATCGCGGCCGGGGATACTTTCGGTGCCCTGAGCGCCCTGGAGCGCGCCGGTCGCCCACCGGGTCCGGCTTCCTACCTCCCGGGCGTTCGGCGATGGGGAGCAGGATGTGCGGGCCGCGGGCCCGTAGAAACGAACGGAGTGGGAGGCGGTACGGTGTCCCTGGTCTCCCTGACCGATGTGGTGAAGGAGTTCGACGGCGTGCGGGCCGTCGACGGAGTGACCTTCTCGATCGACCGGGGCGAAGTCGTCGGATTCCTGGGTCCGAACGGAGCCGGGAAGACGACGGCGATGCGCCTGATCACCTACATCCTGGAGGCGGATGAGGGCGAGGTCCGGATCGACGGACAGCCCGTGGACCGCGACCCTCGCGAGCTCCGCCGCCGGGTCGGCTACCTGCCCGAGACGAACCCTCTGTACACGGAGATGCTCGTCAGCGAGTACCTCGCCTACATCGGGAGACTCCGCGGGCTCTCGCCGGGCGAGCTGGGCGACCGGTTGGAGGCCGCCGTCCGGCGCACCGGGCTTACCGACGTGTACCACCGCCCGATCGAGCATCTCTCCAAAGGATTCCGTCAGCGTGTGGGACTCGCCCAGGCGATCCTGACGGAACCGGAGATCCTCATCCTGGACGAGCCGACCGAGGGACTCGATCCCAACCAGCGGGTCGAGATCCGCCGCCTGATCACCGAGCTGGGCGAACAGCGTACCGTTCTCCTCAGCACCCACGTTCTCCAGGAGGTCCAGCTCACCTGCAGCCGGGTGATCATCATCCACCGAGGCCGCATCATCGCCGACGGGTCCGTGGAGGATCTGGTGGCGGGCGGGCGGCGCGGCGTTCGGGTCTCCCTGGAGGTCGATGGGGAGCCCGGAGCGGTCCGGGGGGCCGTGGCTTCTCTCCCTTCGGTCGCGGCGGTGGAAGACGTGGCGGGACCTGCCACCGCGGGGGGGGAGACCGCCTCGGCAGCCGGAGGGCCGCCGCGACAGCGACTGATCGTCACCGGTGCGGCGAGCGCGGATCCGCGGCGCGACATCTCCCGTCTCAGCGCGGAGCGGGGCTGGGACCTCTGGGAGCTCCACCTCGAGCGCGAGAGCCTGGAGGAGCTCTTCCACGAGCTCACGCGCGATCCCGAGGCCGACGCGGAACCGGCCACCTCCGGCCGGGCCGACGCGGAACCGGCCACCTCGGGCCAGGCCGACGACGCGCCGGCCACCTCGGGCCAGGCCGACGACGCGCCGGCCACCTCCGATGGCCGCGGAGCGTAGGGAGGCGGGAGATGCTCGACCGGATCCTGACCGTCGCCCGCCGCGAGCTCCGCAGCTACTTCGACCACCCGACGGCGTACATTCTCCTGGTCGTCTTTCTCGTCACGAACTTCTTCTTCTTCTTCCGCTCCGCCTATCTGCTGGGGGAGGCGTCTCTGCGCCCGATGTTCAACCTCCTGCCCTGGCTGCTCCTCTTCTTCGTGCCGGCCGTCACCATGCGCTCGCTGGCCGAGGAAAGGAGGTCGGGGACGATCGAGCTCATCCTGGCCCAGCCGCTGACCGAGATGGAGTTCCTGCTCGGCAAGTTCCTCGGGGTTCTGGCGTTCCTCGCCGTGGCTCTGGCCGGCACGCTGGGCGCCCCACTCGGGCTCTCGACCGCTTCCGACCTCGCGTGGGGAGTGGCCCTGGCCCAGTACGCCGGCTCCGTGCTTCTCACCGCCGCTCTCGCCGCCCTGGGGCTATGGACCTCCTCCACCACGCGCAACCAGGTGACCGCTTTCATCCTCGGCGTGGGTGGCATGCTACTGCTGTACCTCCTGAGCCTTCCGGTCGTGCTGCTCAGCCTTCCCCCGGTTCTGGCGACCGCCGCGGAGCGCCTCGGGCTCCTGGCGCATTTCCAGAGCGTCTCGCGGGGGGTGATCGATCTGCGGGACGTGCTTTACTTCGCCTCGGTCACCGGCGCGTTCCTGGCCCTGGCGTACTTTTCCCTCCTGCGGCACAAGCTCAGCCGACGCCGGCGGCCGTATCGCCGACTCGTGGCGGGCACCGTGGGGCTGATCGGCATCGCGATCCTGGCCAGCCTGCTGGGGGCCGCCGTTCGGGGACGCCTCGACCTCACGCCCGGTCGAGTCTTCTCCCTGTCGCCGGCCACCCGCTCGATCCTCGGCGGGCTGGACGACGTGGTGACGGTGAAGCTCTTCACTTCGCGTGAGCTGCCGCCGGAGTTCACGTCCGTGAAACGCGACGTGGAGGACCTCCTGCGCGACTTCGACGCGGCCGGGGGCGGCGAGCTGCGGGTCGTCCCCCTGTATCCGGGCGAAGACGAGGAGGCGCGCTCCGAAGCCTCGCGGCTGGGCGTGCCCCCGATCGAGTTCAACGTCGTGGGTCAGGAGGAGTTCAGCGTTCGCCAGGGGTACCTGGGAATCGCCCTCCAGTACGCGGGGCAGACACAGGCGATTCCCGTCGTGCAGCGCACGGCGGACCTGGAGTACCGACTGGCCTCGGCCGTGCGCTCTCTCACCCGGGAGCGTCCGCCCGTGGTGGCGTTTCTCCAGGGACACGGCGAGGAGGATGTGGCCGGCGGGATCCGTCAGGTGGGCGGGAGACTCCAGGAGGAGTACGCGGTGGAGAGCCTCCGCCTCGACTCGCTGACGACCGAGGTGCCCGACTCGGTGGACGTCGTGGTGCTGGCGGGTCCCAAGACGGCGGTGCCGCGGGAGGCGTTATCCGCCGTGCAGCGGTACCTGGACCGGGGAGGAAGCCTGATGCTCCTGGCGTCCTCGGTGGAGGTCGACCAGGCGAACCGCTTCTCCATGCCTTCCTCCCAGCCGCTGCTGGACTCGTTGATCGCCCGCTTCGGCGTCACGATCGGCGATGGGCTGGCGTACGACCTTCGGTTGAACGCGCGTCTCCCGATCCGGGGGGAAGCCGGCCTCACGTACGTGGTCCCGTATCCGCCGTGGCCCATGAGTCGGCCGGCGACGCCGCACCCCGTCGTCCAGGACCTGAGCTCGGTGCTCCTCCCATGGCCGAGCCCGCTCGACCTGTCGGCGGCCGACACGACGGCGGTCGTCCCGTTGCTCGCCACGAGCGAGTTCGGCGGACGGATGCCGGCGCCCGCCTCCATCGATCCGACCCGGGACTGGGCGGAGCTCGCGCTGGCCGAACGGGCCCCCCAGGTGCTCGCCGTCGCGGCCGTCCCGCCGCCGGAAGGTACGGGAGCAAGCGGCGACGACGGAGGGACGGGCGCCGCGTCCCGGCTCGTGGTGGTAGGCAGTCCCAGCTTCGCTTCCGGAGAGTTCCTCCGGGCGAGCCCGGACAACCTCACCTTCTTCCAGAACGCGATCGACTGGCTGGCCCAGGACGAGGCGCTCATCGCCATCCGGTCCAAGGATCGGACCCCACCCCGCCTACTGTTCCGTTCCGCGGTGCTCCGCGACGGGGTGAAGTACGGCAACCTGGCCGGAGTGCCCCTGCTGTTCGTCCTGCTCGGCATCCTGCGGCTGGCCCGGCGGCGCAGACTTCACGGTCGCCGCTACGGCGAAACGGCCGCCTGATGCCGGGCTCGAAGGCGGAGTTGCTGCCGGCATGAAGCGCAGACAGCTGTACGTCATCCTCGGGATCCTGGCGCTCGGCCTCCTGGTGTACGCCCCGCGTCTGGTCCGAGACTCCGGCCAGGAGCCGCCGGCTCCCGTGGTGATCTCCCTGGAGCCGCTGGGGGGCGAGACGCCCGCCCGCATCCGCGTGACGGGCGCGGCGGAGGGAGACACCGTCCGCCTGGAAGCTTCGACTGCCGGGTGGGTCGCGAACGGCCACCCGGCCGACTCCTTCAAGGTGGCCGACCTGCTGGCGGCGCTCGACACCCTGGCCGTCCGCGAGCTCGTGGCCCGTAACCCGCGAAACCACGAACGCCTCGGGGTCACCGAGGCCTCGGGCCACCGCGTGGAGCTCTCGGGGGCGGGCGGCGGCAAGGTCGTCTTCCTGCTCGGGAACCGGGACGACGCGACCCACGGCTATCACGTCCGTCTGCCCGGGGCGCCGGAGGTGTACCTGCTCCCGGGTCCGGCGGGCGCCGCGCTTCGGCGCACCCTCGACGAGTGGAGGGATCACGCGATCGCGCGGCTGGACACGGCCAGGGTCCGGGAGATCGTCGTTCGCCGGGAGGGAGAGAAGCTCGTCCTGAGCCGAGGGGAGGATGGCTGGTCCCTGGACGGTGCCTCCGCCGACTCGGCCAAGGTGCGCTCCCTGCTCGACCGGCTCGCCCACCTGGATGCCATGGGGTTTCCGACCGACTCCGCGGCCGCGGCGGCCGACTTCGACGCCCCCGACGGCGCGCTCGAGGCGTTCGTGCAGGAGGAGGGGGACGTGACCGGCCGGGCGCTCGCCCTCTCCCTGCGGCTCGTACGTGGCGAGGAGGAGAGCTCGCCGTGGCTCGTCCGGCGGGCCGACGGGGAGGTGTTCCGGCTCTCCAGCTACACGATCGGCGGGCTCCTTCCAACCCGGGAGGAGCTGACCGGCGGCTGACGAAGCCCGGGCCCGGTTCCGCCTGACGGAGGCGCGGTCGCGCACCGAAGCCCGGGCGGGGCTCGCCTCCGTCACCCCCGGGTCTTCGACCCGTCGGCCCGCTACTCCGTCGGGACCCCGGGCTCCGTGAGGCGGCGGAAATCCAGCACGCGCTCCAGCTCGTCGGCCTCCAGCAGCCCCTCCTCCAGCACGATCTCCCGCAGGGTCCGGTCCTCCGCCAGCGACCGCTTGGCGATCTCCGCCGCCCGGTCGTAGCCGATCGCCGGGGCGAGGGCGGTGGCCAGGGCGGCCGTCGTCTCCGCGTACCGGCGGCACCGCTCCGCGTTCGCCGTGATCCCGCGGACGCACCGCTCGGAGAACTCCCGGCTCACCGCGGCCAGGATCGCGATGGACTCCAGGAGGTTGTGGGCCATCACCGGCATCATCACGTTGAGCTCGAAGTTCCCTCCCTGGCCCCCGATCGTGATCGCGGCGTCGTTGCCGATCACCTGGGCGGCCACCTGGCACACGGACTCGGCCATCACCGGGTTCACCTTCCCCGGCATGATGGAGGAGCCGGGCTGCACGGCCGGCAGGTTGAGCTCCATCAGCCCCGTCCTCGGCCCCGAGCCCAGCCACCGCAGGTCGTTGGCGATCTTCATCAGGCTGCAGGCGATCGTCTTCAGCACGCCGCTCGCCTCCACGACCGCGTCCTTCGCCCCCTGCGCCTCGAAGTGGTTCCGGGCCTCGCGGAACCGGACGCCGAGCAGCTCGCTCAGCCGTTCCGCCACCATGCCGCCGAAGTCGGGGTGGGTGTTGATCCCCGTTCCCACGGCGGTCCCCCCGATCGCCAGCTCCCCGAGCCGCTCCCGGAGCCCCTTCAGCCGGGCGATCCCGTGGCCGACCTGGGCGGCGTAGCCGGCGAACTCCTGCCCCAGCCGGACGGGGGTGGCGTCCTGGAGGTGGGTCCGCCCCGCCTTCGGGATCCCGTCGAACTCCGCCGCCTTCACCTCCAGACCCTCCATGAGCTGCCGGAGGCCGGGGATCAGCTCCTCCTCGATCGCCACCAGGGCGGCCACGTGGATCGCCGACGGGATCACGTCGTTGCTCGACTGCCCCATGTTCACGTGGTCGTTCGGATGGACCGGGGTCTTGGACCCCACCTCCCCACCCAGGAGCTGGATCGCCCGGTTCGCGATCACCTCGTTCGCGTTCATGTTCGTCGAGGTGCCGGAGCCCGTCTGGAAGATGTCGAGCACGAAATGCCGGTCCAGCTCGCCGGCCATCAGCTCGGCGGCCGCCTCCGCGATCGGCTCCGCGAGCTCCGGGTCCAGCCGCCCCAGCTCCCGGTTCACCCCGGCCGACACCCGCTTGATCGCCCCCAGGGCCCTCAGGAACCGGCGGTCGAAGCGGATCCCGCTGATCGGGAAGTTCTCCCGCGCCCGCTCCGTCTGGGCGCCGTACAGGGCTTCCGCCGGGATGCTCACCTCGCCCATGGAATCCGTCTCCCGCCGATAGGAAGTCGCCATCAGAACTCCACCCGATCCCCTACCCCGACCCCGTGCTCGGCGAACCAGCCCAGCGCCATCTCCAGCGCGTACATGGCGGGCGCCCGGGAGGAGTGCGTCGTCTCGGTCATCGCCTCCATCTGCTGGATGTCCACGATCCGGCCGGTGCGGTCGATGAACGCGATGTCCAGAGGGATGTGGGTGTTCTTCATCCAGAAGCCGAGAACGCGCTCCGATTCGTACACGAAGAGCATCCCGTGATCGGGAGGCAGGGACTCCCGGAACATGAGCCCTCTCTCCCGCGACGCCTGATCGTCGGCGATCTCCGCCGTCACCGGGATCCCCGCCACCCGAATCCGGGAGGCCTGGCCTCCGCCCTGGACCGGGACGACCGCGGTCCCGCCGGCGGTGTCCTGCTCCGCCCCCGACACGGCCGCCCGCGTAGCGGCGTCCGCCTCCGGTGTCGCGTTGGCGGAAGCTCCCTCACCGCTGCCGCAGCCGGTGGCCATCACGAGGACCGCGCCGCCGAGCCAGACCGACCATACCGAGGGAAGGACGACCCGTACGCCTCTGTACACCCTGCACCTCCTCGCTCGTTGCGTGTCCGTACTCAGCCCGTGCAACGTAGAACATTCGGGCGGGCCTGGCACGGGAGCCCGAACGCGGCCGGCGGGGCGATCCCGACCCTCGCTGGGGGGTAGTCTCGGGTGCCGTCTCGTCCACTGTGTGAGAAGCGGGAGCACGGAGGCGGCGGAGCTGGAGCGGGCCCCCGCCCGCGAGTCTTGCCGAGGGGAGAACCGAGCGGAGAGATGGAGCGGGACGCGATTACCGAGCTCCCCCACACCGCCGACATCGGCTTCTCGCTGGCCGCCTCCTCGCTGGAGCGTCTCTTCGGGCTGGCCGCCGAGGCGCTCGCGCGGACGATCGGCGCGGAAGCGGACGGGCGGGAGATCGAGCGCCAGCGGTTCGAGGCTGTCCGCCCGGACCTCGAACGACTGCTGGTGGCCTGGCTGCGCGAGCTGCTCGGGCGTTCCGAGGCGCGCCGGCAGGTCCCCCGGGTGCGTTCGCTGTCCGTCGTCCCGCCCGCCCGACGGGATGCCGCCCGGCTCGTGGCCATCGTCGCCTGGTTCCCCTGGAGCGGGGATCCGCTCCGCGAGATCAAGGGGGTCACGTACCACGACCTCCACGTCCGCCGCGAGGGAGGGACCTGGCAGGCGAGCGTCGTGCTCGACATCTGAGGGAAGACGATGACGAGCGTTCCGTTGCAACGGGTGGACGAGGTCCGGTGGGTCATTCCCCGCACGGGGGAGATGCGGACGCACGGCCTCGTCTTCGCCGACGACGCCATGATGAGCCATCTGCGGGAGGAGAGAGCCCTCCAGCAGGTCGTCAACGTCGCCTGCCTGCCGGGGATCCGCGGGCCGTCGATCGCGATGCCGGACATCCACTGGGGCTACGGCTTTCCGATCGGCGGCGTGGCGGCGTTCGACGCGGAGGAGGGCGTCATCTCGCCGGGTGGCGTGGGGTACGACATCAACTGCGGCGTGCGCCTCCTGACCTCCGAGCTGGAGGAGGGGGAGGCCCGCGAACGGCTCGAGCCCCTGGTGGACCGTCTCTTTCGGGCCGTTCCGAGCGGCGTCGGAGCCCGCCGCACCGACGTCACGCTGAGTGCCGAGCAAGTTCGAGAGGTCCTGGTGGAGGGCGCGGGCTGGGTGGTGCGCAACGGGTACGGGCGCGTGGAGGATCTCGAGGCGATCGAGAGCGAGGGGACGCTCCCCGGCGCGGACCCGGAGGCGGTCAGCCCGCGGGCCACGGAACGAGGGCGAAGGCAGCTCGGAACCCTCGGGTCCGGGAATCATTTCGCCGAGGTGCAGGTCGTCGAGAAGGTGTACGACGCGGAGGTGAGCGCCGCCTTCGGCCTGCGGACCGGCACGGTCGCCGTAATGATCCACTCCGGCTCCCGGGGCCTGGGCTACCAGGTGTGCGACGACTATCTGGAGACGATGCTGGACGCGGCGGAAAGGTACGGGATTGCCCTCCCGGACCGGCAGCTCTGCTGCGCTCCGATCCGATCGAAAGAGGGGCGGCGATACCTGGGCGCCATGGCCGCGGCGGCGAACTTCGCGTTCGCCAACCGTCAGCTGATGGCCCACAAAGTGCGGGAGACCTTTCGAGGGGAGTTCGGCGAGCGCGTCAGCGCCTCGTTACGCACCGTGTACGACGTGTGCCACAACATCGCGAAGTTCGAGTCGCACACGGTTTTGGGGCAGGAGCTCCGGGTGTGCGTGCACCGCAAGGGCGCCACGCGCGCCTTTCCCCCGGGGCATCCCGAACTCCCGGCCCGTTACCGGGAAACGGGTCAGCCCGTCCTCGTACCGGGGGACATGGGTCGCTACTCCTTCGTGGCCGTGGGCACGCCCGAGGGATATGGAGAGACGTTCGGCTCGAGCTGCCACGGGGCGGGACGCCTCATGAGCCGTACCCAGTCCCGCAAGCGGACGCGCGGTCGGGCGCTGTTCGAGGAGTTCCGGGCGCGGGGGATCGTGGTCCGCTCGGACAAGCGAAACACGGTGGCCGAGGAGGTTCCGGAAGCCTACAAGGACGTCAAGAGCGTTATACAGGTGGTCGCGGCGGCGGGCATCGGCCGTCCCGTGGCGCGACTGAGGCCGATCGGCGTGGTGAAGGGCTGAGCGCCGTGCTCGTCGCCGGCGGGCGGCGGAGGGGGAACAGGAAGGAGGGTGGAGCGGATGATTCTGCCAAACGTGCGAAGCTCGTTCGGGCGCCCGGAAGCGGAGTGGCTGGTTCACCTTCTGGGCGCCGGGGACCCGGCGCGCCGGCGGGAGTGGGAATCCTGTGTGGCGGAGCGAGGCCTGGATCCGATCCTCGACGACCCGGCGACGCTGGAGGCGATCCTGGCGTATCCGAGGCTGCATCCGGTTCCCGCGACCCTCGTCCTGTACGTCATGCTCCGGAGGGCCCTGCTGGAGAGCGGGATCGAGAGCCGCTCGCTGGCGGATTACGTCACCGCCCTCGTGCTCCGGTTCGGCGACCGGCGCCGGTCCCTACGGATCGGGGACTACGACGACAACGAGTATCACTACCTGGTCGACGTCCTGGATGAGCTCCGGGAGGCGAGGGGCCGGCGGGCGTTCCTCCTCCGGGCCCACCTGGGCAACTACTCCCTGTGGCTGGCCGGCCTTTTTCCCGACTACATCGTGGCCCGCGTGCATCGGCGGGGAGGACCGGGGCTCGACTACTACGAGGAGCTCGGCCAGAGCGGCTTCTCCATGGCGGCCGAGGATCCCCACGCGCGCCGGGAGGAGCTCGACCGCCTGTACGGCTACGCCGCCGAGGCGTTCGTGCCGGTGCGGCGCGCGTTGAACCGTTTCTCGGACCGGCTCCTGTTCCCCGCCCCCCGCTCACCTGTCGACCGTCTGTTGAGACAGGTCCGGAGCAGCTATGCCGAACGCCACCTGGACGCGTGAGATGAGGGGCGAATGAGCCTGCCTAGACCGTCATGGCCCGGCCCGAAGCGAGGAGCCCGGCGAAGGAGGGCGTGAGCCCGGCCCGAGCGGACGGGCCCGGCGCGCGGCGTTGAACCCGGCGCAGCCGGACTCTATCTTCGTCTCAACGAAGTGAGAACAGCCCGGATTCCGGATACCTGAGGTCCATGGTCAACGTCGTCACCACGCGACCCCCCCTCGGCTGCGCGGAGGTCATGCTGGGCATCTTCCGCGCCGCCCTCCAGGAGCACCGTCTCCCCGTGACGCAGCAACGGGAAGCGGTGGCCCGCGTGCTGTTCGAGTCGGGAGCGCATCTCTCGGCCGAGGACGTGGCGGAGCGACTCCGCGATCGCGGGGAGCACATCGGCAAGGCCACCATTTACCGTACGCTGAACCTCCTGGTCGAGGTGGATCTCGCCGCGGAGCACGACTTCGACGAGGGGTTCAAGCGATACGAGACAAGGGTCGGCCCCTCGCGCCACGACCATCTCATCTGCACGTCGTGCGGAAAGGTCGTCGAGTTCCAGCACCCGGAGATGGAGAGCCTCCAGTCGAGGATCGCCGGTGCCGAGGGGTTCCAGGTGTTGACACGCCAGACGAAGCTGTACGGGCTGTGCCCGGCGTGCGCCGAGCAGACGAGCGCCCTGTACGGCTCCCCCCGATCGTGAGCCCGAGCGAGCGGCTCTGCCGCCTCCTGGCCGAGCGTTCCTTCCGAACCGGCGACTTCCTCCTCTCCTCTGGCACGCAGACGGCGTTCTACGTGGACTGCCGAGCCACGACGATGCACGCCGAAGGTCAGGTGCTCATCGGGCGCGTGGGCTTCGAGGCGTTGCGGGCCGCCGGCCTGGCACCCGACGCCGTGGGCGGCCTGACGATGGGCGCGGATCCGCTGGCGCACGCCATCGCGGCGGAGAGCTGGCGACAGGGAGCGCCGATGCACGCGTTCTCCGTCCGCAAGCGGCCCAAGAGACACGGGCGGAGCCGCATCATCGAGGGCTGCTTCGAGCCGGGCGCCCGCGTCGTCATCGTCGAGGATGTGATCACCACCGGCCGTTCCGCCCTGCAGGCCTGTCAGGCGGTCCGGCGCGAACGGGGAGAGGTGCTCGGCGTCCTGGCCCTGGTGGATCGAGAGGAGGGAGGCCGCGGGTTCATCGAGCGGGCGGGCTTGCGGGTGGTCGTGCTGTACACCGCCGAGCAGCTTCGTCGGCATGCCGACCCGGCCACGTCCGGCTCCGCGGCGGAGCGCTCCTAATCCGTCCTCCCCCGACGACGCCCCGAGCCGAGATGCAGTGGCGGTCGGCTGCCATGGAGACCTGCGCGGCGGACCGCTAGATGCTCCGCAAGACGCTCCTCTTCCTCAGCGAGAGAAACGACGTGCAGGCCGCTCTCCTCCGGGTATCGGCGGCCCGCCAGGTGGCCCGCCGCTTCGTCGCCGGCGACACGCTGGAGGAGACGCTGGAACGGGTCCGGGAGCTGAATCAGCGGGGCTTTCAGGTCACGCTGGACTACCTGGGCGAGAGCGTCACGGAGCGCGAGGAGGCCGCCCGCGCCGCGGAGGCGTACCGGGAGAGCCTCGACAGGATCGCCAGGAGCCCGGCCGACTCCACTCTGTCCCTGAAGCTCACTCAGCTCGGCCTCGATGTGGACGAACGGTTCTGCACCGAGAACCTGGAGCGGATCGTGGCCCGCGCGGCGGAACGCGACAACTTCGTCCGCATCGACATGGAGGACTCCCGGCACACGGAGGCGACGCTCCGCATCTTCCGGCGCGTCTTCGAAAAGTACCGCAACGTCGGAATCGTGATACAGGCGTACCTGCACCGGAGCGAGGAGGACGTCGCGGAGCTCATCCGTCTCGGCGCACCCGTGCGTCTCTGCAAGGGCGCGTACGACGAGCCACCGTCGGCCGCCTACCAACGAAAGGTGGAGGTGGACCGCAGCTTCGTGCGCCTCATGGCGATGCTGCTGGACGGAGGGGCTCCGACGGCGATCGCCACGCACGACGAGAAGATGATCGAGGCGACGCGTCGGCACGCGACCGAGATGGGGATCTCCAAGGACGCTTACGAGTTTCAGATGCTGTACGGGGTCCGGCGGGCCTACCAGAATCATCTGCTCGCCGAGGGGTTCCGGATGCGGATCTACGTTCCGTACGGTTCCGAGTGGTACCCGTACTTCATGCGGCGCATGGCGGAGCGGCCGGCGAATCTGTGGTTCGTGCTGCGGGCCATGGCCGGAAGCTGAGGAGAGCACATGGAGCTACACTTCAGCGATGCGGCGAGGGAGAAGATCGGCGCCTTCCTGGACGAGGAGGAGAGCCCGGATCTTGCCGTCCGGGTGCGCGTCACCCGCCCCAGCCCCGTGGCGCCGGAGTACGAGATGATCCTGGTGGGGCGGGAGGAGCGGCAGCCCGATGACGAGGAGCTGGAGGTCGCCGGGTACCCGCTGTTCGTGGATCCGGAGAGCGTCCGGCTCCTGGACGGGACGCACGTCGAGTGGGTGGAGTCCCTTCAGGGGAGCGGGTTCCGCTTCGAGAACCCCAACCTCCGGCCGTCGAGTGCCCGAGAGCTGAGCGGGTCTCTCGCGGAGCGCGTGCAGCGCGTGCTGGAGGAGCGCATCAACCCCGGGGTGGCGAGGCACGGGGGACGCGTAAGTCTGGTGGAGATCAAGGACGACGTGGCGTTCCTGCGGATGGGCGGGGGCTGCCAGGGGTGCGGCCTGGCCTCGGTCACCCTGAGCCAGGGCGTGAAACAGATCCTTCTCGAAGAGGTCCCGGAGCTTCGGGCGGTAGAAGACGTGACCGACCACAGCGCCGGGACTCGACCCTACTTCTGACCGCCCCCGCTACCTGAGGATCGTCGCCACGCCGGTCCGGGTCGGCATGCGAGCCCCGGGCACCGCCAGCGCCTCGCCGCCGTGGAGCAGGACGACCTCGGCGAGCTCGTCCAGAAGCTCCACCGCCTGGTTTCCCGGATCCTCTTCCGATTCGCCGAGGATGCACACGGCGCCGGTCCGCCGATCCAGGGTGCCCCACAGGCGGCGGTCGCGCTGCGTCATCACGAGACGGACCCGCCCCGCCACGGCCAGGCGCGCGGAGGCGGCCAGATCCGTCTCCGTCTTGCCCGGCCTGAACGCCGCCTCCCACAGCCGCAGTCCCTCATCCACCTTTTCCTCGGCGATCCGTTCCACGATCGGAGCCGCGGCTTCCCGCAGCTGATCGGGGGTCCAGCGAAGCACGTTTCCCCGGATCGTCTCCTCGGAGAGGGCGCGCAGGCGGCTGACCGACCGGAATAGAGAGAGATGCTCCTCCACGCCGGCCAGGATCACCGGGCCGGCCCGGGGCTCGAGCCGCTCGCGGAGTCCCGCATCCACTTTTCGGAAGAACGACTCCGTCATCCAGGCGAGCGAGTCGCGACCCGCACCGTGGCCGTGATAGGAGGGCAGGTGCCCCGCTCCCCGCGAGCTGTGAAACGTCTCCTCGCCGTAGTCCACGTACTGGCTCACCGCCTCGGCGGCGTGCCACGGCACCCCGTCGGGCTCCACTCTACGGAGACCCGCCGCCGTCCCCTGCCACAGCCGAACCTCCTTGTGACTCAGGCAGAGGATCCAGAAACGGTCGGGGGCCTGGAGGAACTGCACCAGGGGTCGGGTATGGAAGCTCGGTCCGACGACCACGAGCTCCGGGAAGGCGGTCGGGAGCCGGTATACCCGGGTGAACGCGGCCGCACGGAAGACCGCCAGGCCGTCCGCTTGACGCAGCCAGAACTCCTGGTCGGCGAGCAGCGGCTCGAGCCCCGTCAGTACGGAGCCGCGTCCTCCTTGGGTATCCGAGCCGATCAGCTCGCCGGCTCGCCGAACCGCGGCCCGGAAGCGAAGCCGGTCGCCGTCCCGGTCCGTCCCGGCTCGGCTCGTGGGCAGGTAGATGGAGATCGCCGGACCCTCACGGGCCTCCAGCAGCTCTTTCAGGTCCTCCGACCGAAAATCATCCACGGGACCCTCTCCCTCCCCCGTCACCGGCCGTCCCGGACTCGCCCCTCCCGCCGCTCAGTCCCCGGGGACCAGAACGTGCAGAAGCGTGGCGATGACGGAGAGCACGAGGGCTCCGATCACCGCCGTGCCGAATCCCGCCAGCGCGAAGCCCGGCGTGAGCGCGGCCGCCAGGTAGAGAAGCAGGCCGTTCAAGACCAAGTAGAACAGGCCCAGGGTGAGAACGGTGATCGGCAGAGTGAGAATCAGAAGGATCGGCCGAACGACCGCGTTGATGAAGCCGATCACCAGGGCGGCCACCAGCAGAGCACCGGCGCCCTGGATGAGGATCCCGGGCACGAGCCGCGCCGTCAGGTACAAGGCCGCCGCGTTGATCAGCCAGTTCAGAACGACCGACACCCGCTCACCGCCACGTCTCGCGTCACTTGCGACCCAGCGCACTCGGTGAAACTGTCTGCCCCGGGAGGCGCGGACAAGAGAAGTCATGGAAGAGAGAATCGAAGGCGTCCGAATCGAGTGCGTGCGGGGCGACATCACCCGCCAGGCGGAGCTCGAGGCGGTGGTGAACGCGGCCAACGCGGAGCTGCGGCCGGGGGGCGGCGTGGCCGGGGCCCTTCACCGGGCGGCCGGACCCGGACTGGCCGAGGAGTGCCGTCCCTTCGCCCCGATCCACCCGGGCGAGGCGGTGATCACCGGCGCACACGGCCTCCCGAACCGGTTCGTGATCCACTGCCTCGGACCCGTGTACGGGGTCGACGAGCCGGCGGCCGAGCTCCTGGCAGCCTGTTACGAGAACGCGCTGCGGCTGGCCGACGAGAACGGCGTACGCTCCATCGGGTTCCCGGCGCTCTCCACCGGCGCGTTCGGCTATCCCCTCGGCGCGGCGGCAGGCGTGGCCCTGGAGGCCGTGGCCGGAGCCTGCCCGGACCTCACGGCCGTCCGGCGGATCCGCTTCGTGCTGTGGGGGGAGGAGGCGCTCCGGGCCCACGAGAGCGCCCTGGCGCGGCTGGCGGCCGCCCGGGCGGAGGATGCCGGCGCTCCCTGAAGCGCGCTCGAAAACCCACTTTCGGAAACCCTCTTTCGGAAACCCGCCTCCGGAGCCTCGACAGGTCCTTTCCCGAGGCCGCTCCCGAGGCCCGAGGCCGCGTGCCGCTCAGAACCCGGGCTGCAAGCTGAACTGCACGAACCAATCCTTGTTCGGGCGGTCCAGCGGATTCACCACGTCGATCTCCGCGATCAGCAGCCCGAAGACGTTGATGCGTGAGAGGAATCCCACGCTCTTCACCGGCTCCCGACAGTCATCCGGCCCC
The DNA here is from genome assembly GCA_046757485.1 of Gemmatimonadota bacterium. GTDB lineage: Bacteria > Gemmatimonadota > Gemmatimonadetes > Palauibacterales > Palauibacteraceae > JBHHYJ01. The sequence continues at coordinate 7,629 of JBHHYJ010000042.1, read as the reverse complement.
GTCGAATCGAAGCAGGGATCCAGGTCGCTCGTGTAGGCGACCCCGGCGTCGAAGAACGCCCCGATCTCGATCGGCGGAAAGCCCGTCGCGGGGACGACCCCGATCCCGCCCAGGAGGGGCAGTCTGAGCTCGACGTTCGCCACCGCGATCCGGCTTCCGAGGAGCTGGTCGAAGACCGGACAGGTGGCCACGGCCTGCCCGCCGGGCGAGATGCATTCGTTGAGCGTGAACGTGTCGAAATCGTACCCGCGCACGAGCTGCGGAAAGCCCACGAAGAGATCCGCCAGCCGGGGATCCTCGCCGTCATTGAAATAGCGGCCGAAGTGGAGCACCCGCCCCGCCAGGTTCAGGGGGCGGGCCAGCAAGAAGTACTTCCGGTAGTCGGCCAGGACTGTCAGGTAGTTCAGCGAGCCGGCCGTCGGCGTGAGCTCGAGCCGGTAGCGCTGCCCCGCGATCGGGCTCGTCCCGCCGAAGATCGAGTTGTCGAACACAAGAGCCACGCTCGCCCCTCCCGTGAAGAGGCTGGAGGGGGAGCAGAACGCTCCCTGCTCGAACTCCTCGCTGGAGGTGCAGCCGGGCGCGTCCACCGTCTGCTGGGCCACTCGTTGGCCGAAACGGTCGAACAGTACCTGTTTGCGCTCGAAGTTGAAGTCCACCAGGGTGGCCTGGAGGCCGAACTCCACCCGCTGGGACCGATTCAGCGGGTAGGAGAACGCCGCCAGCGCCTGGCGGTTGATCTGGAAGAAGCGGAAGTCGTCCAGCAGGAGGAAATCCTGGCCGCCCTGCTGAACCACCGAGCTCTGGAAGAAACGACTGAGGAAAGGAATCTGCCCTCCGGCCAGCCCCCAGTTCCACCTCGACTTCCGGTTCTCGTACCCGACGACCGCCGCCGTCCCGTTCACGAGGCCACCGGTCTCGCTGTTGATCTGCAGGAGGGTGGAGAGGTTGATGTCGCCCAGCAGGTCGCTGAAGAAGAGGCTCGCTCCGCCGGCGAAGAAGACGCCGAAGTCGCTCGCCGCCAGGGCCAGGGTCGGCTGGCCGATGAAGTCCAGCGAGAGACCGGCCGAGTAGTCCGTCTCCTCGAACGTGATCGGGTCGGCCAGTCCCAGGCGCGGATTCCGCTGCAGGGTGATGAGCTCCTCGGAAAACCGCTCGCGCGGAGGAACGACGGCGGGGTCCACGTCCGCGATCTGGTCCACCTCCGGCGTTCCGGCCAGTACCTCCGGCGACTCGATAAGGTACGTGTCGTAGTTGAACGGCCCTTCCTGATACACGCTCACGGCCAGCGTTCCGGTGCTTCGCGCCACCGACAGGGCAGGGCTCAGGTTCGCGATGCCGCTCACCCCCGTCTTCAGGTTCGTGACCCGGTAGATCCGGTCGTCGCTCAGGCTCAGCCGGTGGACGTTGCGCATGCCGGCGTAGTCGGAGACGAAGTAGATGCTCTCGCCGTCCGGCGCCCAGTGGGGATCCCAGCTGTCTCCGTCCGGCGGGTTCGGCAGCTCGCTGATCTGCCCCCGAGTGACGCCCGTCAGATCGAGCTGGGCAAGCTCGTAGCGCCCCGCGACCAGCAGGTTCAGGTCCGTTCCGAACCGGTCCGTCACGAACGCCAGGCTCCGGCCGTCCGGGGACCAGGTGGGCTGGAAGTCCGCGTACGCGTCGTTCGTCAGGCGGGTCACCTCTCCGGAAGAGAGCTCCAGAACGTAGAGATCGAGGAGGCCCCCGACCTGGGCCGAGAAGGCGATCCGGTCGCCGTCGGGCGACCAGGCGGGGGCGAAGATCTCTCCCAGATCCCGCAGCTTGTACTCCCGCACCTTGTCCCCGGACGGCAGGGCGATGAGGGTGATCACGGGCCGGCCCTTGCTCACGCCCGCGAAGACGAACTGTTGCCCGTCGGGGCTCCACGAGCCGGAGGAGTTGATGTACTGGAGGCTCTCGAAGTGAGGATCCAGGGCCGACGAGGTCACCTTCTGGCGGATCCGGCCCGTCCGGGCATCGGCCAGGTACATGTCCACCGCGAAGAGGCCGCGCTCGGAGAGGAACATCACCTGGGAGCCGTCCGGGCTCAGGGCGGGACCCAGGTTCAGGTTCCCGCCGGTCGTCTCCTTCGTCAGCAGCTTGCGCCCGAACGTCTCCGGCGCTTCCGTGGCCGCCAGGACGGGCGCGTAGTACTCCTTGAGCGCCTCGTGCCACATGGCCGACAGCTCGTCCACCGGGATCTCCAGGACGGCCGCGATCGCTCCGGGGCCGTTCCCCGTGCGTCCCGCCAGCCGGAGGATCCTGGCCAGCCGCTGCTCCCCCCAGCGCCCGGCGATGAAGGACCACAGGGCGTGACCGTAGCGATACGGGAAGTACTTCGGGTTCCGGAGGTCGGCGATCGTCGGCAGGTCGTCGCTCGCCACCGCGTCCCGCAGCCACATCGAGGTGAACGGGTCCAGCGGACCGATCGACAGGTACTCCGCCATCCCCTCGATGAACCACAGGGGGAGTCGGATCGCTCCGGGGACGTCGATGCCCGGGCCCCCGGTTCCCTGGCCCGTGATGTCGAACTGGAAGGCGTGGACGAGCTCGTGGCCCAGCACGTGATCCGATTCTCCCAGGGGCCCGGCCAGCGGCAGCACGACACGCCGCTTGAGGATCTCCGTGAAGCCGCCGGTACCCTCCCCGATCTGTCCGGGCGTCGCGTTCGTCTGCGTGAAGTTCGGGTGGTTCGCGTACAGGATGATCGGCTGCCGCTTGCGGAACTCGTGGTTCAGCACCCGCGAGAGGCGCGCGTACCAGCGCTCCGCCATGCGCGCGGCCAGAACGGCCGCTTCCCTTTCCTCGTCGTAGTAATGGACGTCGAAGTGCTCGGTCTTGAGGACCTGGAAGTTGAAGTGCTGGTACTGAACCTTGTTACGGCCGAAGTAGCCGGTGAACTGGGCGGCAACCGGCTCCGCCGCGGGCCCGAGCAGCGTGCCCACGGCCAGTAGTGCCGGTGCGAGCAGGTGTCTAGCGCGCATCGAACCTCCCGTCATACAGGGGCGCCCCTCTTTCCAGGACGGGCCCAGCCACGAAGCCGTTAGAGCCGCCTGCCCGTGGCCGCCGTCGGGCGGGAGGCGATACCGCTCGGGGGAAGCGGCGTTCGGCCGCATGGCGAGCATACTACTGGCTGGCCCGCGCCCTCGCCACCGTGCCTCGCCCGGCACCGAGCCCGGAGCTGGGGTCCTCCCGGACCTACGAGCCCGTGCGGTCTCTCGCCCGGATCCGCCTACTCATAAAGCCTCGCGCACCGGACTCTGGTTCCGTCGGCCGGAGTGCGGGCACGACCTCGGAAAGACGGCCGGACCTTCCGGGGCCGGAACCCCAGCCCCTCACTCACTCGGACACGCACGGGCGAACCCTCCGAAGCGGGACCGGGCCTTTCGGAGACTCCGGAGGTCGCCGAACGGTCCCGCGAGCACGCGGAGCAGGCCGTCGCCCGTCGCCTCCAGCCGGCTGCCGAAGCCCGCACGCGTCAGCTTCCTGAGGGCCGCCCGGGCGTTCGCGGGGTCCTGGAACGCCCCCACCTGAAGCTCCAGGCAGTCCGGGCCGGCGCTCATGCGCACCACGACCAGCCGGACCCGGGCGGTTCCCGGGCCGAGCATCCGGAGCTCCCGGGCCGCCGCTCGCGACACGTCGATGATGCGGCCCGCCTTGAACGGCCCCCGGTCGTTGATCCGCACGCGCGCGGCGCGGCCGTTCTCCCGATTCTGGACCCTGACGAGGGTGCCGAACGGAAGCCAGGGATGGGCGGCGGTCATCGCCTCCATGTCGTAGACCTCGCCCGAAGCCGTACGCCTTCCGTGAAACGGCGTGCCGTACCACGAAGCGATCCCCGTTTCGCTCCACCCCGGACCCACTCGGGCTACCGTGGGAGGACCGGTGGAGGCGCAGCCCGCTACGGTGACCAGCAGGGCTCCGGCAGCGACGAGCGCGCACAGGTGTCTCACCTCAGCTCCTTCTCCACGCCTCCCCCTCGGACGTGCCCGCTCTCGTCCGGCCGGGCTCACGAGCGCCCTTGGGCCGCGGGACGACCGGCGCCCGACGGACGTGCGTGCCGGCAACTGAGCGCCGCTGCGGCGGCTTGCGCAAGAGAGTCGGCCGTGCCAGCCTCCCCCTCCCGATCCCGGCGCCCGTCGCCGCGAAGCCCGGAGCTCGGCTTGCGCGAGGGGCGCCCGACCCTGACGATCCCTCGAACCCTGAAAGCGACGAGGAGCGAGCATGGCCCTACCGGCGAACCTCGGATACCCCCGCATCGGACCGAGCCGGGAGCTCAAGAAGGCGACGGAAGCGTACTGGCGAGGCACGGTCCCGGCCGCAGAGCTGCTGGGCGCGGCGCGTACCCTGCGAACGGCGGGCTGGCGGCGCCAGGCCGAAGCCGGCATCCGACTCATCCCTTCCAACGACTTCTCGCTGTACGACCACGTACTCGACACGGTCGCCCTGCTCGGGGCCGTCCCCGAAAGGTACCGCTGGGAGGGGGAGGAGGTGGATCTGGAGACCTACTTCGCCATGGCCCGGGGGGTCCAGCGTTCGGGGCTCGACGTCCCCGCCCTGGAGATGACGAAGTGGTTCGACACGAACTACCACTACATCGTCCCGGAGCTGTGGGCCGGCCAGGAGTTCCGACTCGCCTCCTCCAAGCCGTTCGACGAGTTCCTCGAAGCGGTGGAGTCGGGAGTCCACACTCGGCCCGTGCTCCTGGGGCCGGTCAGCTTCCTCCTTCTCGGGAAGACGCGCGAAGAGGACCGATTCTCGCCGCTCGAGCACCTGGAGGCGGTGACGGCCGTCTACCGCCAGGTCCTCCAGCGTCTGGGCGAGCTGGGCGCCGAGTGGGTCCAGCTGGACGAGCCCTGCTTCGTCGAGGATCGGTCCGACCGGGAAACGGCGGCCCTCGAAGCCGCGTACGCCGCTCTGGCCGGCCCCGCTCGCGAGGCGGGGGTGCGGCTTCTCGTCCAGACCTACTTCGGCCACGTCGGGGGAGCGTACGAGACCCTGGCCGCCCTCCCCGTGGACGCTCTGGGGCTCGACCTGGTCCGGGGTCGCCGAAACCTGGAGCTGATCGAGCGCCACGGCTTCCCGGCGGACAAGCACCTGTCGGCCGGCGTCGTCGACGGCCGCAACGTGTGGGCCTCGGACCTCGAGGGTGGCCTGGACCTCCTCGAGGGCCTGGGACGCCACGTGAGCGAGGAGCGGCTCATCGTCTCCCCCTCCTGCTCCCTGCTCCACGTCCCGCTCGACGCGGAGCGAGAGACCGAGCTGGATCCCGAGCTCCGCTCGTGGCTCGCCTTCGCGGATCAGAAGCTCGCGGAGGTCGTGGCTCTCGCCCGGGGAGTGGGCGAGGGCAGGGAGAGCGTCGCCGACGTCCTGGCCGAGAGCCGCGCCCGGCGGGAGGGCCGGTCCGGATCTCCCCGGACGCGAAACCCGGCGGTGCGGAGCCGACTCGCCTCCGCGGCCGAAGCGGAATCCGGCCGCGAGGCACCGTTCCAGGAGCGCCGGGAGCTCCAGCAGGGGGCGCTCGGCCTCCCGCCCCTGCCCACGACCACGATCGGATCGTTCCCCCAGCACGCGGACGTCCGCAAGACGCGCCTCCGCTACCGCAAGGGCGAGATCGACCGGCAGGCGTACGTCGACTTCGTGCGGGAGGAGACCCGGCGCTGCATTCGACTCCAGGAGGAGGTCGGACTGGACGTCCTCGTGCACGGCGAGTTCGAGCGCAACGACATGGTCGAGTACTTCGCCGAGCGCTTCCAGGGGTACGCGTTCACGCGTCACGGCTGGGTCCAGTCGTACGGGTCGCGGTACGTGAAGCCTCCGATCCTCTTCGGAGACGTTTGGCGCCCGGAGCCCGTCACGGTGGAGTGGTGGAGGAGAGCCCAGTCCCTCACGGAGCGACCCGTCAAGGGCATGCTGACCGGCCCCGTGACGATGCTGCAGTGGTCCTTCGTGCGCGACGACCAGGCGCGGGCGAAGACGTGTCGGCAACTGGCCCTCGCCGTGCGTGACGAGGTACAGGACCTGGAGGCGGCGGGCGCCCGGGTCGTTCAGGTGGACGAGCCCGCCCTCCGGGAGGGGCTCCCCCTCCGGCGAGAGGAGTGGGACGCGTACCTCGCGTGGGCGGTCGCCGCGTTCCGCCTCTCGACCTCCGGCGTCGAGGCCCGAACCCAGATCCACACCCACATGTGTTACTCGGAGTTCAACGACATCATCGAGCACATCGCGCGCATGGACGCCGACGTCCTCCTCATCGAGAACGCCCGCTCCGACGAGGAGCTTCTCCGGGTCTTCCAGCAGTTCGAGTACGAGAGGGAGATCGGCCCCGGCGTATACGACATCCATTCCCCCCGGGTGCCGTCGACGGAGGAGATGGCCTCCCGGATCCGCGATTCCCTTCGGGTCCTGCCCGCCGCCCGCGTGTGGGTGAACCCGGACTGCGGGCTCAAGACGCGCCGCTACGAGGAGGTGGAGCCCGCCCTCCGGAACATGGTCGAGGCGGCAAGCCTCGTACGCGCCGAGCTGTCGACGGGAGCCGGGGTCAACGGGTAGGCGGCGGAAGCCGCCGTTGGCCCGTCGGCGCGCCGCCGTGCGCCGGCGGTGAGCGCTGATCCCATCTCCATGGCGAGGAGATCGCAGGTGGCCGAGCGTCCCCACGTGCTCATCGTCGGAGCGGGCTTCGGCGGGCTGTGGGCCGCCCGCAGGCTCGGCGGCAAGCCGGTGGACGTCACGCTCATCGACCGCCGTAACTTTCACACCTTCTTTCCCCTCCTGTACCAGATCGCCGCGGCCGAGGTGGAGGCCGTGGAGATCGCCTACCCGGTTCGGGGCATCCTTCGCAGACACCCCAACGTTCGCTTCTTCATGGCCGAGGCCCGGGAGCTGGACCCGGAGCGAAGGCGCCTGCACACCAGCCGAGGGACGTTCCCCTACGACTTCCTGGTCGTGGCCACCGGAAGCGCACCCCACTTCTTCGGCATCCCGGGAGGAGACGAGCATGCCTTCCCCCTGCGAACGCTGGAGGACGGCCTCGCCCTGCGGAACCATATCCTCGCCCGCTTCGAAAAGGCCTTGCAAGAAAAAGAGCCCGCGCGACGCGGCACCTTACGGTTCGTCATCGTCGGAGGAGGACCTACCGGCGTGGAGTTCGCCGGTGCGCTCGCCGAGCTCCTCTTCGGCCCGCTGGCCAAGGACTACCCCGAGCTGCGGCCCGACGTCTCCGTGGTGTTGGTCGAGGCCCGAGATCGGCTGCTGCCCGAGATGCCCGCCAAGCTCGGTCACTATGCGGCCCGGCGGTTGGAGAGGATGGGGGTCCGGGTGTGCCTCGGTGCCCGCGTTCGCGAGGTCACCCCCGCGCAGGTGAAGCTGGAGGGAGCGCCCCCTCTCCGGACGGAGACGGTCACTTGGACCGCGGGGATGCAGGGCGACCCCGTGGCGCGCAAGTGGGGACTTCCCACGACGCGACAGGGGCGCGTGCGGGTGGCCCCCACCCTCCAGGTGGAGGGTCGGCCGCGGGTGTTCGTGGTGGGAGATCTGGCCCACTTCGAGGTTCGGGCCGAGGCCGACCCGAAGGAGCGCACGGCAGCCGGCCCGGAAGAGCGCACGGCAGCCGGCCCG
>JBHHYJ010000041.1:0-26039 GCA_046757485.1 Gemmatimonadota bacterium | reverse complement strand
CGCGTCCCCCTTCTCACTTCCCCGACGCTCCTGACCACCATGTCTGAGGCCAGCCCGGGCCCTCACCGCGAGACCGCGCCGGTGGCTACCCGTCCACCGGCGCCGAAGCACTCTCGGGCACTGGGATTCTCTCGAGCCGAGGCCGCCACACGCGACGCAGCAGGAACGCGAGCACCAGGGTGACTCCGAAGGCACAGACGACGGCCGGCCCCGTCGGCAGGTCGGTCTGGAAGGAGACGACCAGCCCCAGGACCGTGGCGGCGGTCCCGGAGGAGAGCGCGATGGCCAGCAGCGTCCCCGGCCGCCGGGTGAACAGGAAGGCGATCACCGCCGGGATCACGAGAAAGGAAAACACGAGCAGCACCCCGGCGATGGCCACGGAGAGGGTCACGACGACGCCGAAGAGAGCGTAGAAGAGAAAGTCCCACCCGCCCAGCGACCACTTCTTCTCTTCGGCCGTCTCCGGGTGGAGCGAGATCGTGAGGAAACGGTTCCGGAACAGCCAGTGGATGCCGAAGATCAACATATACGCGAGAGCCGTCTTCAAGATCTGGGGCCAGGTGACCCACAACAGGGTCCCGGTGAGCAGCTCCTCCACGTGCTCGGAGCCTCTGGGGGCCTGGGCGGCGAGCAGGATCGTCCCCGCGGAAGCCACCACGTAGACGATTCCGATGATCGCCTCCTGCGTGATGAAAGCGTGCCGGATCCGGGAGAGGCTGAATACGAGCGCGCCGAGCAGCGTAGCGCCCAGCCCCATGCCGTACGCGACGGCGGAGGAAGGACCGAAGCCGATGAGCGTCGCCGCCGTGTAGCCGAGCGCAGCCACCTGTGCCAGGGCCAGATCCACGAAGATGACGCCGCGGGCGATGATGTGAATGCCGAGGTAGCCGTGGCTGGCCGCCAGCAACAGGGCGGCGACGAGCGCGGGCAGCATCAGTTCGAGCATTGGCTCCTCCGTAGGTGGACCCCGGTCTCCTGCCTCGTAGCGGCTACCCGCCGGTCGCCGCTGGCGCCGCGAATGCTGCCGCCAGCGAGGAAACCCACGATTCGACGAGCGTGAAGTAGTCGTCCACCCCGACGGCTCCCTCCACGTGCTCCGGTACGACGACCGCGGTCGCTCCGCTGCGTGCCGCCACCCGCTCCACCTGGCCACGGCTGAAGTAGTTCGCGGCCAGCAGGGCCGGGATGGAGTTCTCGCGGATGAACGTGATCACCTCCTGCACGTGTCCGGGAGTCGGGGGGATCCCCGGTTTCGGCTCGATGTACACGGCGCACTCCACCTGAAACCGGACGCTGAAGTACGCCCAGTTCTTGTGGTAGCAGGCCATCCTCTTGCCGCGAAACGGCGCCGCCTCGGCCAGCCAGCCGCCGAGGAACGCCGTGAGCGGCTTGCCCTGGTAGCTCTGCTGGCCGGCGAAGCTCCAGAAGCGGTGGCTCCGGGCCAGGGTGAACAGCGTCTCGTCCCCCAGCAGCTCCACGAGCGAGTCACCGAACAGCCTCCTGAGGAGGCGGTCCTCGAAGCGCTTCTCGTTCGCCTCGTAGTGCAGCTGGCGGTCCGGATCGATGCGCCGCAGGCCCGCCAGGATGTTGCGGGCGATGAGGATTCCGTTGATCGGGTCCGTCTGGATATGAGGATTGCCGAAGACGTGCTCATCGCCGCGGGCTCGCGAAACGGCGTCGGGAATGTCCAGCAGCTTCACGCCCGCCGAGGCGACCACGTGGCCCGCCCCCCCATCGAGCACCGCCCTGTTGTTCGCCCGGTCCATGAGGCTCGGGAGCCAGAGCTCCAGGTCCAAGCCGGTCCCGACGAACAGGTCCGCTCGCTGAATGGATCGAGCGAAGCTGGGACGCGGGTTGACGAAGTGCGGGTCTTCGTCGCCCCGGGCGATGGAACTGACCTCGGCCAGGTCACCGGTGATCTCTCTGGCTATGGCGGCGTACGTCGGGAGAGAGGTCACGATGCGAAGCGGATTCTGGGCTCGGAGCGATCCGGGCCCGAGCAGGGCCGCCCCTGCCAGGAGGGCGGCGAGCCGTCCGTGCCAGGCCGCTGCGCGCCTCCCCTCCTGGTCGCCCCGCGACGGACGCTGCAGATGGCTGCTGTGCCCCGGACATCGCGGATTCCGTCCGTCTCTCGGATGTCCCGGATCCCTACCGTGTCTCGGGTGTCCCCGATCCCTACCGTCCCTTCGATTCATGCCGATGCTCTCCGTCGTGAAAAGTGTCCCCGTCCGCTCATGGTCCGGCACATCAGTAGCTCTCGTGCCGGTGAGGTCCGATCGCCCATACGGTCTGGAAGAGAAACGTGTGATTTCCGTCCAGGCCGTCGGGCTTCAGGTAGTTGTACTGGAGCCGCAGCCGGATCCACTCGCTCTGCCAGTACGTGAGCGTCGGAACGAGCTGAAACAGATCGGGTTCGTCGCCGAACCGGTCCACGAAATCCGCTCGCAGCCCGGTGATCCACCGCTGGCTCAGCCGGTAGCTGGCCTGGGCGTACCCTCCGTTGCCGGACTCCTGGAAGTCGTCGAAACTCCTCTCCGCCCAGTAATAGACCCCCCGCAGGGTGAACTCCCTGTACAGGGCTTTCCGGGGTGGAGCCCAGCGGAAATAGGCGTCCAAGCTGCCGAGTCTCGTGGTAAGCGATTCGTCGTTGTTCTCGCCGTAGATGCCGGTGGCGCCGATCTGTAGGAACGTGCTCTGGCCGAGGTCGAAGAAGTTCTGCACCCGACCCAGATAGGAGAGCCGGCCTCCCCCGCCATCGAACAGCTCGTCGTTGCTCGCTTTGGTGATCTCGAACGTGATGTTCTCGGTACCGGGGCCGAGCTGGAAGGACGGAGCCGCGAGGGAGACACCCGTTTGAATCAAGCCATCCTCCCCCAGGAAGGTCGTCGAGGCCAACGGCCGGTCGATCTCCAGGAGCGCGTGCGTGTGCCAGCGATTGAAGAGACCGACCTCCTGCCGGAACTTGCCGAGCTTGACGCCGATTCCGGCGGGCAGTCCAACCCAGTACACGTATCCCTCCTCGACTTCGACCGGCGTCTCGCCGCCGTCGGTCGCCCCGGCGTCGGGGCCGCCCGCCACCTCCTCCTGACCGGCGATGCGGAAATCCTCCTCCTTGCTCAGAAAGATCTTCGTTCGCGTGTAGGGGTCGATCGCCGACTGGATGGACAGCTCGAACTCCCGCGGCACGGTGGAGAACGCGTTGTCCCCGGCGTCGGGTGACGCGAAGGTGCCGACGATGTCCCCCGTCATGCTGATCTCGGGGTTCAGCGCCGTCTGATTCCGTGTGCGGCTTACCTGCTCCCCTACGGCCCCTGTCGCCGGTGGGGTCGGGGCCGCGCGAGCCGCCGCCTGGGCCGCGGCCCGCAGCGCCGCCAGGTCGTTCGCCGCCTCGGGTGTGGGAGCGGCCTCACCGGCCGGTGCCCGCCTGAGCTCCGAGAGGAGGCTGTCGACGAGCGCCTCCAGCCTCGCCACTCTGACCTCCAGCGAATCCGCTCGCGCCCGGAGTGCTTCCGGAGCCGCTTCCTGGGACGCTTCCTGGGCCAGCCCGCCGGAGGGGCTTGCTGCTCCGGCCAGCCAGGCCGCGGTGAGAACGATCGCCGCCTGTCTTCCGCGTCGTGCGCACGTAGGCATCTCTTCGCCATCTTGATTCGTCGGTATTCGAGATCGCCTGCCGCCCGAGCGCCGGGCGTGTCCCCGACTCGCGCGACATGCGCGAAGGCCGGCCCCGAGGGGCCTCCCTCGCCTCTCCCTTGCGTGTCGGAAGGTCAGGCGGGGGGCGCGCGGGCTCCCAGGGGGGAGAAGAGAGTGGAAAGCGGCCGCGTGGCCGCGGGGCGAGGGACAACCGTGGCCCGCAGCGGGCGCTCCGGGATCTCCGGCTTCCCGACAGCCGGCTCGGCGAAGCTTCGCAGGAGCTGAGCGCACGCCGCGTGGTCGTGGTGCCGGAAGCAGCGCCCGGGATCGTGGTGCGATTCGACGCGGGTCGCCGGCATCTCCTCGCCAGCGTCCATGAACGGGATGGCGAGAGGGAGCGTGGCGGTGAGAACGCCGATCCACGCGGCCAGGGCGCGTCTGTGAGCCGGTTGCCCGATCATGTGCGAAAAGCTAGCCTGTGGTGGCGATCCCGGTCAATCATGGGAGCGGTTCGATCCCGATTCCTCATTCCCAGCCGAGTGATAACCCCGGTGTCTTTCGAAGGAGCCGCGTGCGAGGCGCTGTGCCGTCGGAGGGGTCCTCTTCGCGAGCTGTCGGAGAGGGTTCCGGGGTCCGACCTGAAGGAGATGGCGGATGCATGAGCCGGTGAGCATCGGGTGGCCCGCCGTCGTCGCCTTCGCGGCGATTGCCTGGGGGGCCGGGCTGGTCGGAGTGTGGCTCATGTGGCGGCACGAGCCGTGGGCGCGCCGGCACACGGGTGAGCTGATCACCTTCGCCAGCGGTCTCCTCGTGGCCGGCTCGCTCCTCCATCTGCTGGCACGAGCGGGTGAGCTGGCCGGGACCGGATCGGCGATGCTCTGGGGTCTCGCCGCGTTCGTCGGGCTGTACGTGGCCGAGAACCATTACTTCCCCCACCCTCATTCCCGGAGCGATCATGGAGAGCGCGGACACGCGGGGGAGGATCGGGGGTCGGGAGGAGCAGAGGGTTCCGGGAGGAAGGTCTCCGATGCCGAGGCTCCCCTTGGCCGGGCGGCCGGGGCGGTTCTCCTCGGCCTGACGCTGCACTCGGTGCTGGACGGAGTGGCGGCGGGCGCCGGGTTCTCGGTCAGCCTGCTGACGGGCGGCGTCATCCTCTCCCTCGTCGTGGCCCACAAGCTTCCGGTGGGCATCGCTTCCATGGGCGTTCTGTACCATGGCGGAACGGACCGCCGGCGGGCGTTCCGGTACAGCCTGGGAGTGGCGGGAGTCACGCCCGCCGCGATCCTGGTCAGCTTTGCGCTCCTGCGTGGCGCCCCGGTTCAAGTGATCGGCGCCTTCGTGGCCGCGGCCGGTGGCTCCTTCCTGTACGTGGGTGCCGCGGATCTCCTGCCGGAGGGGCAGGCTTCCGGAAGAGCGGGGAGTACGTTGGCGTTTCTCCTCGGGGTCGCTGTGATGGTTCTCGTCGTGCTCCTGGCGCCCCCCGAGGGAGGCGCCTGAGCTTTTCCGGCCGCGCGTCCGTTGACGCCGAACGGGCGTTCGGCTAGTCTATTCGTTGATGTGAGGCAGCATTTTTTTGATCCAACACTTGACTGACGAGCCTTCGATCTTCCGGCGGACGTCAAGCCCGACACGGGAAGGCGGCAAGCGGGGAGGAGAGGCAAAGCCTTAGAGAAGGGCGTCAAGAAAACCCTCGCATCGCTCGGGTCGGGGCGGCGTGTTGACGCCGCCCCGCCTTTTTCGAGGGGAGACATGCCGATCGTAAGAGTGACTCGACGCGTCCACTTCTCCGCCGGACATCGCCTACACGACCCCTCTCTCAGCCCTGCGGACAATCAGAGCCTCTTCGGAGCGTGCAGCAACCCGAACGGGCACGGCCACAACTACGAGCTCGAGGTCACGGTGGAGGGCGAGGTGGATCCTCGGACCGGGTTCGTGGTCGATCTGGCCCGACTCCGGGATGTCGTGGAGGAGACGGTGGTCCGTGATGTGGACCACGCGAACCTGAACAGCGATGTGGAGTGGATGCGGGGCGTGAACCCCACGACAGAGAATCTGGCCGTGCAGATCTGGCACCGCCTGGCCGCTTCTCTGGAGCGCGGTCGGCTGGTCTCGGTCCGGGTGTGGGAGACCCCCCGGAACAGCGCGGAGTACTGCGGTGAATGATGAACGGATGGTAGGAGACGGTGGAAGGCCTTTCGTGACCGAGGCGGACGGCGAGTCGATCTCTCCGCCGGAGCGCGTCTCTCCGCCCGAGCTGGCCTCTCCTCCGGAGCCGACCTCTCCTCCGGAGCCGGCTTCCTCGGCGGCGTCGGCCTCTCCGTTGGCTCGGTCCACCCTGGAGGAGCTGGTCGGCGCCCAGCTGGCACGCTTGGGCGTGGACCTCACGCGGCCGGGACTCCGGCGAACGCCGCAGCGAGTGGCGGGCTCCCTGCGCTGGCTGACCCGCGGCTACGCGATGACGGTCGAGGAGGCGATCGGAGATGCCGTGTTCGAGGAATCTCACGACAGCATGGTGATGGTGAAGGACATCGAGCTGTACTCCCTGTGCGAGCACCATCTCCTCCCGTTCTTCGGCAAGGCCCACATCGCCTACATCCCGGACGGGAAGATCGTTGGGATCAGCAAGGTGCCTCGGGTCGTGGAGGTGTTCGCCCGCCGGCTCCAGATCCAGGAGCGTCTCACCGAGGAGATCGCCGGAGCGATCGAGCGGGCGATCTCGCCGAAGGGCGTCGGGGTGGTCGTGGAGGCGTACCACCTGTGCATGATGATGCGAGGCGTGGAGAAGCAGAACAGCAAGACGATCACCTCGGCCGTCAGGGGGAACTTCCGACGGGACCAGCGGACGCGGGAGGAGTTCCTCCGCCTCGTCCTCTCGCCGCAGTTCATCAGCTAGGAAGGCGGGGGTGCTCGCAGGGAGCACGGCCCTCGTCACGGGAGCGAGCCGCGGCATCGGCCGGGCCATCGCGGTCGCCCTGGCCTCACGGGGCGCCGATCTCGTCGTCACGTCGCGGCGGGGGCCGGATCTCGAGGAGGTAGCTCGCGCCACCGCCGGCCGGGCGATCGCGGCCGACCTGGTGCGAAGCGGCGAGGTGGAGCGGCTCATCGAGCGTGTGCGCACCCGGCTCGGTGGCGCGCCGACGGTCCTCGTCAACGCGGCTGGCCGCTTCCAGCTCGTCCTGGCAGCCCGACTCGAGCCGGAGGAGCTCGAGCGGCACCTGGCGGTGAACCTGCGAGCTCCGATCCTTCTCGCACGGGCGTTCCTTCCCGAGATGCTCTCGCGCGGCCGGGGACACCTGGTGCACATCGGGTCCGTGGCGGGGCGGTGGCCGTTTCGGGAGAACGCGGCGTATGCCGCTTCCAAGTACGGACTTCGCGGATTCCACGAGGTCCTGCGCCTGGAGCTCGAGGGGACGGGCGTCCGAACGAGCCTCATCGAGCCGGGTCCGGTGGATACGCCTGCTTGGGACGCGGTGGCGGAACGGCTCGGAGCGGACCTGCCGTCCCGATCCCGGATGCTCCGACCGGAACGGGTGGCGGAAGCGGTCATCACCTGCCTGGCGCTGGGGCGCGAAGGCGCGGAGGCGGATCTCCGACTGGTTCCGGAGTAGGCGGCATGTTCGTGGAGGCGACGGAGGTGCTGGAATGCCCGCGCTGCCGGGTGGGTCCGGGGCTCGTGGCCGTCGTGGATGAGATGCGGGAACGACGCGTGGTCACCGGCTATGTGGGCTGCCCGCTGTGCGAGGCGAGATATCCGATTCGGGAGCGCGCCGTCGACTTCGGCCCCGTTCCAAACGGCGGGCGCGAGGCGGGAGCGAGCCTCCCCTACGGTAAGCCGAGAGGCGCGGGGCCGACCGAACGACGGGAGGAAGGACCGGGCGGCGCGGTGGGAGAGAAAGTCCGCGCGGAGCCGAGGATCGGAGAAGGCTCGGAGGCCCTGGAGCTGGCGGCCCTTCTCGGCCGTCAGCCGAGCGGGGGATACGTGCTCCTCGGGCCGGCGTTCCTCTCGGCCGCCACCACGGTCGGCCGGACCTGCGGGGTGGAGGTGCTGGCCCTGGCGGAGGGGCCGGGGCGGGAGGAGGAACAGGTCACTCGCCTTCTGGGCGCGAGCGCCACGGCTCTCCCGGTCGCGGCCGGGCGCCTGCGGGGGGTCGTCCTCGGAGGCGATGCCGCGGAGGAGGTACAGGAGGCGGTCCGTGCCCTGGAAGTCGGCGCTCGTCTCGTCGTGCGGTCTCCCTCGGTGGATACGAGAGAGGCGGTCGCCGGGCTCCCCGTAGAGATCCTGGTGGCCGAGGAGCGGGCGATAGTCGCGGTGCGAAGCGGGGATGCCGGCGCGGGATGATCCCACGTCCGGGCGGGGGCCGGATTGCAGCCCCACGAGACCCGATCTAACTTCGTCCGGCGGGCCGGAGAGCTACCGACACGTTTCCCGAGCCGAAGCGATGCGATTGAATACCAGGGCGTTCGCCATCGCCGGCGGTGCGGTGGCCAGCGGAGCCACCTTCGTCGTGACGCTTCTGTGGCTGATTCGGCCCGGTGCGCTTGAAACGCCCTCTTTCCTCGGGGCTCTGCTGTTCGGGTACTCGGTGAGCGTGGCCGGCGCGTTCATCGGAGCGATGTGGTCCTACATGTACGGCTTCCTCCTCGCCGCGGCGTTCGCCTTCGCGTACAACATGGCGGCCGCTCCGCGACCGGTCGAGTAGCAAGCGGGCGCGAGGACGAGCGCATGTCGCGGTGGCGGTTCTGGAAGCAGGGCGGGAGGGAAGAGGAGCCGCCCGACTACTACGAAGAGGGCCTGGCTCTGCTGCGGGCCGAGGCGTACCACGAGGCTCTCACCTCCTTCCGGCTCGCGCTGCGGGAGCGCCCTGACGACCCGGCGACGCTGGAGCAGATGGCCGTCGTCTACACGCACATCGGGGTCACGGAGGAGGCGGTGAAGCTGTACCGTGCGGCGCTCCGCATCCGTCCAAGCCCCGCGGGCCACTATGGGTTGGCGTTCCTGCTTCTCCGCCGTGGAGCGACCGACGAGGCCGCGGAGCACCTGCGGGCCTTTCTGGAAGCCGCGCCGGACTCTCCGGAAGCGGACAAGCACGTCGGCCACGCGAGGGAGACGCTGGCACGCCTCGAGCGAGAGCCGGAATCGGACGGGCCGGGTCCCGGGGATGAGTGAGGGCGAGGCGGCGCACTCCGGAGGAGCGGCCGCGGCCCGATCCCCCGGGGTGGCGGGGTGTTCCATGAGCACTGCACCGGGAACGTTGGTGGAGCTCTTTCTGAGTGGCCTCGAGCGTCACGACCGACCGGACGCCTTCCTGCGCCGCGGGGCGGACGGGTCGTGGGAGAGCCTGTCCCACCGCGCGGCCGCCGGACGGATCCGCGAGCTCGCCATCGGGCTGCGCGCCCTGGGCTACGAGCGCGGAGCCCACGTCGGGATCCTCTCGCACACGCGCCTGGAGTGGGCGCTGGCGGACTACGCCCTGATCATGGCGGGCCTGGTGAGCGTCCCCGTGTATCCTGTCCTTCCGGCCGAGCAGGTCGCGTACGTGCTACGGGACGGAGAGGCCCGGGCCGTCTTTCTTTCCGACCGAGAGCAACTGCAGAAGATCCTCGAGGTCCGAGAGGAGCTGCCCCGCCTCGACCGCGTCTTCACGTTCGAGGACTGCACCGCCCCGTCCTCGGGTCCGGCGGTCCTCTCGATGGAGGAGCTCTCGCGCATCGGTCGCGAGGCGCCCGCCTCGCTGGCTCGCTCGTACGAGCCTCATGCGCGCCAGACCCGTCCGGAGGAGCTGGCGACCCTCATCTACACCTCGGGGACGACCGGGAAACCGAAGGGGGTGATGCTCACCCACGACAACCTCCACAGCAACGTCATCCACAGCCTGCGTCGCTTCGAGGTGAGCCCGGAAGACCGGACCCTCTCCTTCCTCCCCCTGGCGCACTCCTTCGAGCGCACCGCCGGCCACTACGTCATGTGGTACGCCGGCGTGTCGATCGCCTACGCGGACAGCACGCACACGGTTCCGCGGGACATGGTCGAAGTGAAGCCCACCGTCATGCTGGGCTACCCGCGGGTGTTCGAGAAGATCATCGAGCGTGTGGAGCAGGCGGCCCACGAGGCGGGCGGCTGGAAGGAGCGGATCTTCGGCTGGGCCCGGGCCGTGGGGGAGCGCCGCTCCGCACGGCTCCTGAACGGCCGCAGGGTGGGGGTGTGGCTCGACATCCAGGGACGGCTGGCGGACCTCCTCGTGTTTCGCCGACTCAGGGAGGCGACCGGAGGGCACATCCGCTACTTCGTGAGCGGGGGCGCCCCTCTCTCTCCCGCGGTCGCTCGCTTCTTCCACGCGGCGGGCCTCCCGATCATCGAGGGGTACGGCCTCACGGAGACCTCCCCGGTCCTGACCATCAATCCCCTGGACCGGATACGGATCGGCACGGTCGGGACGCCGATTCCGTGCACCGAGCTTCGCATCGCCGCCGACGGTGAGGTTCTCGTCCGTGGTCCCCAGGTCATGGCGGGCTACTACGGGAACGAAGCGGCCACGCGGAAGGCGATCGACGCCGAGGGCTGGTTTCATACGGGAGACATCGGCGAGCTGGATGCCGAGGGCTATCTACGGATCACCGATCGGAAGAAGAATCTCATCATCACCGCGTACGGGAAGAACATCGCGCCTCAGGCCGTGGAGCGAGCCATCCGGAGCTCCCCGCTCGTGGAGGAGGTCGTCATGCTGGGCGATCGGCGGAAGTTTCCGATCGTCGTCGTCGTGCCGGAGCTGGATCGCCTCCGCGCGGCGGCGGCTCACCGCGGCGTGGAGGCGACGGAACCGGAGGCGCTCGTGGAGGATCCACGGGTGCGAGAACTCGTGCAGCAAGAGGTGGGGGCACGAACGGAGGAGTTCGCCCACTACCAGCAGCCGAGGCGGGTTCTTCTGGTCGCCGACGGGTTCAGCGTGGAGGGAGGCGAGCTCACCCCGTCGCTGAAGGTGAAGCGCCGGGTCGTGGAGCAAAAGTATCGGCAGCGGATCGACCGGCTGTACGAGGAGGCGGAGGCGGAGGAGGGAGGTCTTTCGGAGTCGGGCTGAGCTGCCGCGTGCAAGAAGTGAAGAAAGAGCCCTCGGCCTCGGTCGAGCCCGACCCGCGAGGAGAGAGGAAGATGCCGGCCCCTGCGGAGCCCCCCGAATCCACGTACCTGATCCTGGTCAGCGGACCGGACCGCGCGGCTATGGTCGAGCTCGGCCGCCGCGTGGTGACGGAGCGGCTGGCCGCCTGCGCGAACGTGTGGACCGGGGTCCACTCCGTCTTCCGGTGGCGGGGAGAGGTCCAGGAGGAGGAAGAGGTCCTGGTCTTTCTGAAGTCGACCGCCGGGAATCTGTCCGCCCTGGGAGCCCGAGTCCGCGAGCTGCACCCGTACGAGGAGCCCGAGTTCCTCGCCTTCGCCGTGGACGAGGGCTCTCCCTCCTTCCTTGCCTGGGTGGCGGAGTCCGTCCGGGCCAGGAGGGGAGAGGACGGCGGATCCTGATGGGGGCGAAGCGGAGGGCTGGAGGAGAGGCCGGGGATGCGGAGGGACGAGAGCGGGATCCGCCTCGCCCTCCTTCCGCCGAGCAGCTGTACCGGCGGGGCAAGGAGCTCGCCGAGCGAGGCGAGCTGCAGGAGGCGGTGGAGCTCTATCGAGAGGTCCTGGAGCGCGAGCCCCGGCACCTGAAGGCGCGCAACAACCTCGGTTGGGCGTACGACCGCCTCGGGCGGCGGGAGGAGGCGCTGGAGGAGTACGGCAAGGCGTTGGAGCTGGATCCGGAGAACCCGCAGCTTCTGACGAACGTGGGCGCCCTCCTCGGTTCCCTGGGGCGGTACGCGGAGGCGGAGCGGGAGCTGCGAAGGGCGGTGCGGCTGGATGCTTCCAGCGCCGACGCTCATCTGAACCTGGGATTGGTCCAGTTTCGCAAGGGCCTGTACGAGGAGGCCGTGCAGGAGCTCCAGAAGGCGATCGAGCTGGACGACGGCCAGCCCGCGGCGTTTTTTCACCTGGGCGCGGCGTACAATCGGCTGGGGCGGGTGGAGGAGGCGTTGGAGGCGATGCAGAAGGTGTTGGAGCTGCAGCCCGAGAACGCCCGCGCCTACTATACGCTTGGGATCCTGCACGACCGCCGGCAGGAGCCACAGCTCGCGGAGGAGATGTACCGCAAGGCCCGGGAGCTGGACTCTCCCGTGTGACGGCCGTCACGCCGCTCGTGTCCCGCCGAGCGGCGCTCATGTGACAGCGCGCCCGATGATTCGGGCGGGCTCCTAAGGAGAGCCCGCATCAGGCTCTTTCGCCGGGTCGCCCTCGGCCCGATACCATCGAAAGAAGAGGACCCCGGCCGCGGTCCATAGAATCGTTCCCCCGCCCAGCTTCATCAGGACTCCGGCCAGCCTCTGATCCTGCTGCGTTCCGATGCCGGCGATCGGCGGGGCGAGCTCGTAGATGCGGTAGAACGGCCACTCGGAAAAGGTGAGAAAGGCGAACGGCGCGGTGACCAGCACCGTGTTCAGGATGAGATACCCGATCTTCAACGGGTAGGGGAAGCCCGGCCTGGCGGGCACCGGGCTGACGATCGGCCACCAGAAGAGCCCGCCCGCCCCGAGCCAGGCCATGTCCAGAAGGAAGGAGCCGGCCTGGGAGGCCATCAGACCGTCCACGGCCGCCGGCCAGTGCGTGGCGATCAGGACGGCGTTGAAGGTGAGCAGCGCCACGACGGGATGCGTCACGGCCCGCAGGAGACGCTGGCAGGGCGCCGGCCGCTCCAGCCGCTGCAGGAGCTCCCGGGGCAGGCCATGGAGGAGCAGGGGAGGGGCGGCCAGGGAGATGAGGAGGAACTGGACCATGTGGACGCTGACGAGATAGCCGGCTCCCAGGGTTCCGATCGGCCAGTCGAGGGCGACCCACAGCGCGCCGAGTCCGACGGCGAAGCTGACGATCCGCCGCCGCTCGGTTCCGCCCGGCGGGTTCTCCGGAGACCTCGGCGTCCGGGACGCCTGGCGCCGGACAACGAGCGTGTACGTGGCGGCCACCACGAGGAGGAAGGCCCACACCCCGGGATACGGCCGCCATCTCCACTCCCACGGGACGCCCTGGGCGGCACACCACCACTGCATCGCCTCTCGCCTCCGTGCCCGCGACGCGATCCGCTACGGAACGGGCGGAATCCGGGCCAGCTTCGGCAGGTCGTGGTACCAGTCGACCTGCCGACTGCCGAACGGATACGCGACTCGTGCCAGCCCGTCGGGGGCGAACGCGATCACCTGGGAGGCGTGGCCGACGAGGTCGCCCTGTCGCACCGCGGGCGGAAGCCCGAGGCGGGCCTGAACGGCATTCACCTCCGCGAGCCCTCCGCGGAGACCGATGAACCCGGCGTCGAACTGATCCAGCCACTCACGCAGGCGCTTGGGGGTGTCCCGTTCCGGGTCCGTGCTGACGAACAGCACCCGGATCCGGCGGCGGGTCTCGTACGGCAACTTGCGCAACGCGGCGGCCAGGTTCGCCATATGGACGGGGCAGACGTCCGGGCAGCTCGTGTAGCCGAAGAAGAGGAGCGTCACGAAGCCGCTCGTTTCTTCCCGAAAGCGGAACGGTTCACCTCGCGTGTCCGTAAGGGTGAAGTCGGGCTTGGGAATCGGTTCGGAAAGCAGGATCCCTCGATACCCCGTGTCCCTCGCGCGCTCTTCCGCCTCCCGGCGCTCGGAAGGGGAGCATGCGGTGATCCACGTGGCAAGGATCATCACGGGAAGGATCCTCCACGCCGGCCGCCGACTCACCGTCTCGTCCCCCGTCCGCATGCGCGGCCGATCTTCCCTCGGTGCGTCAGGAGAGGAGGGCGCCGATGCCGACCAGGGCGGCACCGATGATCGCGCCGAGGACGTAGCCGAGACGGACGATGAGGTTCAGCTCTCGTTCCGTCACGGACCGAACGAGCCCCTCCAGCTCCTGGAGCGGATAGCCTCGGATCTTTTCCTCGACCCGGTCCGACACCCGCACCTTCTCCGCTACCAGCGGGATCTCGCCGGAGATCCATTCCCAGGCGGGAGGGGACAACACATCCGCCAACCGCTTCACCGCCTCCTCGCGCACGAAACGGGCGAGTCCGGCCACCGGCCGGTGGAGAATCCGGTCGGCCAGGTCCCGTGCCACGCTGTCGTACACGGACCGTCCGGGTCGGGACCGCAGGGCCGCGGCGAGCCAACCGCCGATTCGCTCGCCCGGCAGGAGGGCCACCACCTCTCCCCAACTGCGCTCCCCGACCCGCAGGGCGGCCTCCTCGAGCTGTCCGAGAAGAAAGCGGCGGGCACCGGCATCGCGGACGGCTCCGACGATCCACTCGGCGATCGCCTCCAGAGCGCTCTCCACCTGTGGATCCTCGGCGGCTCCCAGTACGCTCGTCGTCGGTCTGCGGAGGAACTCGACGATCGCCTCGTTCACGTTGTGGGCCATCGCCGTCTGCATCTCCGGCTCGTGGAGCAGCTCCGCGAGCTGGTCCGCCCCCTCCGACTCCAGGGTGCGCAACACCCTGTCCACCGTCTCCTCGGTGATGATCAGCTTGGCGACCACTCGCTGGTGGAACTTCAAGTCGCGCATGAACCGGTCGAGGAGCTCGTGCACCGTTCGCTCCACGCGGTCGCGCGCGTCCGGATCCTCCAGGAGCCGACCCAGACGCTCCATCACCAACGGCAGGTAATCGTTGATGGCGTGCTCGACGGCGGCGACGACCCCGACCGGGATGAGCTCCTCCAGCGTGCGCCCCGGCCCCAGGACGTGCGCGGCGGCACCGCGCAGATGGCGGCGGACCGTCTGCTCCAGCGCCTCGGAACCGGCGAGGCGGGCCAGCCACTCGTCGGCCCGTGCCCGCAGCGCTTCCGCCTGCTCCGCGTGCACCGCCTCGGCCAGCGATTCCTCCGGGAGGGAATCGGCCAGGTCCGCCAGGATCTGCTCGGCCTGTGCGGCGAAGCCCGGGGCCTCCAGGGCGCGCAGGCAGTGCCCGTGCACCTCGTCGAACAGCCCGGTGAGGATGGAGTCCAGCTCGGCCAGCGCGGGAGTGGGCAGCAGGTCGGCCAGGGCTGGTCCGTCCTGGCGAACGAGCTCCAGGAGCAGCTCCTGGACCCGCTCCTCGAACGCGCCACGAAGCCCGGGGTCCTGCAGCTCGGCCGAGATGTCGGCCGGCGTCAGGAGGCGGGTGCCGACCGCGTCTCCCACCGTCCGGGCGAGCCGCGCCTGGTTCTTCGGAAGAGCGCCCTGCAACCACGCCACCCGCCGCCCGAAGAGCCTCACGGGCCGATACGGATGGAAGAGCATCCAGATCGCGACTCGGTTGGTGATTCCGCCGGCCATGGCTCCGAACGCCACCGTGAGAGCGGCGCGGAGCGTCTCTGCGGTCGTCGGGAGCACGTGGCCTAGGCGGTCTTCAGGGCAGCGTGGTGTGAAGCTGGATGCCGTGGAGCGACGAGCGCTCGCCACCCCGCCGCAGCGTTCCGGTGAGCAGGATGAATCCCGGACGCTCGGCGAGACCGTGGAGCTCGGCCGCGAGCAGGCCCGTAGGGCTGTCGAGGCTCCAGGAGGGGGCACCGGCCCCGCCCCCCGGCCGGGGCTCGCGCGACCCCGCCTCCAGGACCGCATCCGGCCAGGTGGACGAGATCCCGTCGAACCACGACCGAACGATGACCGCCGGTCCACCGGCGCGCACCGTATCGGTCCGGGCGACGAGCAGCCCCCCGCCCCGGGCGTCGGCGAGCAGAAAGAGCTCGTCCCCTCCTCGGTCCCGCGGGGCGCCCGCCGGGCGAGCCGCTCGCCGGAAGAAGAGAAACCCCGGCTCGGCGAGGCTGTCGCGCGCCAGGGAGGCGTGGGCGAGGAACTCACGCTGGCCGGTCGGTCCCGTCCATTCCGCGATCACGGGCCCCGGAAGCAGGCGGAGCCGCGCCGTGGAGTCGGCGACGAGCAGCCCGACGATCTCCGGACCGCTGCCCACGAGCACCTCGAGGCCGTCTCCCGGCAGGATCCGCCAGGCGGCACGCGGTACCGGAAGCGTGTCCCGTAGCCGGAGCAGCTCACGCCACTCCTCCCGCTCAGCGAGCCAGCCGCGGTAGTCGCGAACCAGGCCCCCGGGAGTCACTTCGTGCAGGAGCTCCAGGTAGAGGGTGGCACCCCCCGGCACGGCACCCGCGAACGCGAGGGCGCTCAGGTAACGAGCCGGAGCCACCGCCTCCGCGGAGCTTCCGGCCGGGTCCGTGTCCGCCCCTGTCTCGGGTGGGGGGCGGGGCTCACCGCAGCCGCCGGGTCCGAGGAACGCCAGGGTGCCGCACAGGAGTGGGAGAAACCGTCGACAGGGGCGTCGCGGCCTCCCACCGCCACCGCGGCTCGGCGCGGTCAGGGAGCTTCACTCCCGGGTCGAGCCCGACCCACCGTGGGTAACGGGCGGCGGCCCGGTTCCGGGCTGCCGCGCCGCGCACGCCGCCTCTCCCGCAGCCGGGTCTCCGGACCCACCGAGCGGTCCAGGGTCCGAAGGAGTCGTGCGATCCGTCGACGGTTCACGCCCAGGTCCCCGCGCCCGACCCTCGAGGTGGATCGGACCTCCACCCGCGTGAGTCCATCCTCATCCAGCTCCACCCAGACGACGAGGTCATCCACGAACCGGAAGACGGGCGTGCGACAACAGACCGTCAACATCCCCAGCTCTTCGTCCTGGTGGGTCATCTCCCAGCGAGCGTGGCGGCGAACCATCTGCAGGAGCTCGTCCCACACCCGCGCGAACGGCGAGGCGTACAGGCGACCCGGTGGCCCGTTGGGCGCGCGTGTGTCCGCCACGTTCTCGGTGAGCCACCGGCGCAGGGTGGCGGTCCGCCTACCGCCGGTCATGACGGACGCGGTCGCGCCGTGCACATCGCTTGCCGCTGCGCTGGTGCCCCGGTACGTTCTCCGGCGCTGGACCGGCCGCCGGTTCCGCCGGGGATCCCGAAGGAAGTGGCTCGCCGCGCCGACCCCACGGTCTCCGGATGTGAAGAGCTCGGCATGCAAGCCATAATACCCCTGGCGGGCAAGGGTACAAGGGTACGCCCGCACACGTACTCCCGACCGAAGCCGCTCCTCCGAGTGGCGAACCGTCCCGTCCTCTCTCACGTGACCGACCTGCTCGTCCAGGCCGGGGTGGAAGAGCTCATCTGCATCACCGGACATCTGGCCGACCAGGTCGAGGCGTTCCTGGACAGGGAGTACCCGGCCGTCGGCAAGCGCTACGTGGCGCAGCTCGAGCAGAACGGCACCGCCGACGCCGTGCGGCTCGCCGAGCCGTTCGTGGAGGGTCCCGTACTCATCGTCTTCGTGGACACACTGTTCGACGCTGACCTGAGTCTCATTCACCGCCGCCCGGAGGAGGCGGGGATCATCTGGGTACAGGAGGTCGAGGACTACCGCCGATTCGGGGTCATCGTGACGGACGGGGAGGGGTACATGCGGCGCATCGTCGAGAAGCCCCGGGAGCCGATCTCCCGTTTGGCGAACATCGGCCTTCAGTACGTTCGAGAGCACGAGCTTCTCTTCGAAGGAATCCGCGAGGTGATGGCCGGAGAGCCCCGCCTCGGAGAGTACTTTCTCACCGACGCGTTCCAGTACATGGTGGACAACGGGGCTCGCATCCTCACCGATCGGGTGACCGGCTGGTGGGACTGCGGGAAGCCGGAGACGCTGCTGGAGACGAACCGGGCGCTGCTGGAACGAGGGTGGGCGCGAGGCCCCGTCGGCGGGAACGAGGCCCGCGTCACGCCGCCCGTATGCGTGGCGGAGGGGGTCGAGCTGGAAGAAGTGGAGATCGGGCCGAACGTCAGCCTCGCCGAACGAGCCTCCGTCGTCCGCAGCCGGCTGCGCGACTGCATCGTCGGCAAAGGGGCCCGCATCGTCGGGTCCGACCTGTACGCCTCGCTGATCGGGGATGAGGCCACCGTATCGGGCGTATCCGGCAGGGTGAACGTGGGAGACCACAGCCAGGTGGAGGGGGAGCGAGGATGAGCCATGGAAGCGCGGGGTCCGGCGGGCGGCCTGCGGCTTCCCGCGCGCGGGACGCTTCGCCCGATGCCGCCGATCTCATCTACGACTGGAACCGGCTGCCGGGCAGCTACGACTACCGCCGCTCGCGGGTCGAGCTGGACGATGAGACGCTGCGCGACGGGCTCCAGAATCCGTCCGTCAAGGACCCTCCTGTGGAGCGAAAGACCGAGCTTCTCCACCTGATGGTGGATCTGGGGATCCACGCCGCCGACATCGGCCTTCCCGGAGCGGGCCCTCGCGCGTTCGAGGCCGTGCTCGCTCTCGCCCGGGAGATCGCCGAGCAGGAGCTCCCGATCTCCGCGAACTGCGCGGCTCGCACCGTGGTGGCGGACATCGCGCCGATCGCTGATGTGACACAGCGCACGGGCCTCCGGTTGGAGGTCGGCGCCTTCATCGGAAGCTCCCCGATCCGGCGGTACGCGGAGGGCTGGGAGCCGGGAATGATCCGGCGGGCCACGGAGGAAGCGGTGCGCTTCGCGGTGGAAGAAGGTCTCGACGTCATGTACGTCACGGAGGACACGACCCGCTCGCGGCCCGAGACGCTGCGGGAGCTGTACACGGCGGCGATCGAGTGCGGGGCCCGCCGGATCTGTCTGGCCGACACGGTCGGGCACGCGACGCCGCACGGCGTTCGCGGTCTCGTTCGCTTCGCCCGAGAGCTGGTGGCGGAGTGCGGCGAGCCGGTGAAGGTGGACTGGCACGGCCACCGGGACCGCGGCTTCGGGCTCGCGAACGCGCTCGCCGCCATCGAGGAGGGAGTGGACCGGGTGCACGGGACGGCGCTCGGGATCGGGGAGCGGGTAGGCAACGTGGAGATGGATCTGCTGCTCGTGAACCTGAAGTTGCTCGGGGCTCACGATCGGGAGCTCACGAGGCTGCCGGAGTACTGTCGGCTGGCGGCCGGGATGTGCGGGGTGGAACTGCCCCACAACTACCCGGTCGTGGGAGAGGATGCCTTTCGGACCGGAACGGGAGTGCACGCCGCGGCGATCATCAAGGCGATATCGAAGGGTGACCCATGGCTGGAGGATCGCGTCTACAGTGGAGTTCCGGCGTCCGAGTTCGGATGCCGGCAGCGGATCGAGGTCTCCCCGGTCTCCGGCCTCAGCAACGTGCGGTACTGGCTGCGGGACCACGGGTACGACGCCGAGGACGAGAGACTGTGCCGGGCCGTCTTCGAGCTGGCCAAGGAGAGCGACCACACGCTGACCGAGCAGGAGATCGTGGACCGGATTCAGGAGACCGAGAAGCGCCGATGAACGGCACGCGCCGTCCGGGGTACGGAGCCGCCGAGAGAGGGCGGACGGGCCGATCGGGAGGATGTGGAATGCGCGCGCTGAGGAACGGGTTGACCGTCTGCGTGCTGACGGCCGGCATTGCCGCGCGGGAGCCGGTCGTGGCCCAGCAGAAGGGAGAGGAACTGCCCGTCGTCCCGGCGGGGGTGGCGGTCGTCGTTCTCCCCCTCCAGTCCGCTCAGCCCACCGCGGGTGGCGCGTGGCCCGGGGGGGCAGAGTCGCTGGACGCCACGCTGGAGGCGTTCAGCGCGGAGCTGGCGTTCGCTTTCGCCGAGGAGCGGGGAGCGGCGGGCTGGGCGATGCCGCGGCAGGTGAGGGAGAGGACGGCGCGGAACCCGATGGTGGGTGTGGACCCACGCCACCTCTCCTACCAGGGCCTCCTCCGGAAGCCGAAGAAGCGGGATCAGATCTACGAGCCGCTCCATGGGCAGCTCCGGAAGCTGGCGGCGCTCTTCGGGGCCCGTCTGGTCCTCCTCCCGCTGGCGATTTGGTATGAGTCGGAGCCCCCCCGGCAGACCGCGACGCGGGGCTCGAGCGGGGAGGCGGCAACCCCTGCCGAGGGACGAGGGGTTCTCCTGTTGGCGCTGGTGGATGTGCGGCGCAGTGCGGTTCTGTGGCACGGAACGATAGCGGGGGACGTCGCGCCGCCACGCTCCCCGGCCCTGCTCGCCACGCTGGCCCAAAGGGTGGCGCATCAGCTGTCGCCGTCCTGACGGCAGAGATGAGAGGAGGGACCGCGGAGGGAGCGACGATCCCGATGGGCGACGAGAAGAACCGCCGGACTGTAGATAGATCGAGAGCCAGAGATGCGTGGGAGATTCCTATCGGGAGTGGCGGCGGCCGCCTGGGTGCTCGGCTGCGCCGCCGGAGAGCTCGAGCTGCCCGGCGAGGGCGAGCTCCAGGGGCTGTACGGGCCGTCCGCCGAGCTGAGCTTGAACGGGAACGTGGTGGACATCCGGGTGCGCCAACCGGCCTCGCAGATCCGCCGCGGCGGAGAGCTGTGGGCTCGGGTCGGACCCTATATCTATCTCTTCTCGCCGCAGACGCAGACGATCTTCCGGCGGTGGAGCGGTGTCGCCGGCGTTCGCGTGCGCACGTTCGCCACCGGGGTGCGCGATCCCGTGGCGGAGGCGCTGCTCGTTCGAGACACGCTCTCGTCGGTTACCTGGCACGAGGCGAACCGACGGGTCGCCCGGGCGCGGCTGGACGGAAGCCGAAACCCCGGCTACCTGGAAGAGCTCGTACGCTTCGGCGAGGACTACGCCAGGTACGAGTACAACTCGCGTTTCGTTCGACCGTGACGCCCGGCGCCAACTCGTGAGCCGCGCGGTCACGCTCATCCCCGGTGACGGCATCGGGCCGGGCATCGCCGAAGCCACGCTCCGGGTGCTGGAGGCGGCGGGCGTCGAGCTCGAGTGGGACCGGCAGCTGGCGGGTATGGCAGCCGTGGAAGAGGCCGGAGAGCCGCTGCCGCGAGCGACGCTCGACTCGATCGAGCGAACGGGCGTGGCACTCAAGGGTCCCCTGACCACGCCCCTCGGTTCCGGGTATCGCTCCGTCAACGTGGCGCTTCGCAAACACTTCGATCTGTACGCCAACGTTCGACCGGCGAAGACCCTCCTTCCCGACGCCCGCTACCCGGGGGTGGATCTGGTCATCGTCCGCGAGAACACGGAGGGGCTGTACGCCGGGATCGAGCACTTCATAGGGATGGCGGAGGATCCGCGGGCGGTCGCCGAGTCGGTGATGCTCATCACCCGCTACGGATCGCGGCGCATCGTGCGGTTCGCCTTCGAGTACGCCGTAGCACACGGGCGGCGCAAGGTGACCCTGGTTCACAAGGCGAACATCCTCAAGTACACGCAGGGGCTATTCCTGGAAGTGGGGAGAGCGATAGCCGAGGAGTACGCGGACCGGATCGGGTTCGAGGAAAGGATCGTGGACAATACGGCGATGCAGCTCGTGGTGGATCCGTACCAGTTCGACGTGATCGTGACGGAGAACATGTTCGGGGACATCCTTTCCGACGAGGTGGCCGGGCTCATCGGAGGCCTGGGTCTCGCACCGGGGGCGAACATCGGAGGGCGGGTGGCGATCTTCGAGGCCGTGCACGGGTCGGCTCCCGACATCGCGGGCAAGGGAGTCGCGAACCCGTGCTCCCTGATCCTCTCCGCATGTCTCCTCCTGGATCATCTCGGACAGGTGGAGAAGGCGCTCCGGATTCGGAGCGCCCTGGCGGCGACGCTCGCCAACGTACCGGACCGCACCCCTGATCTGGGCGGCAACGCGGGGACGGACGGTTTCACGGCCGCCCTGATCGAGAACCTGTCCAGAGAGGTCGCGGCCCCGGCGGGCCCGGCATAGCGGGCCTTTGCCAGCGGAGCCACTGCGCCTGGCCGGGGACCGGTGCGCGGCCTGCGGTCGTCCGAGGTCCGGGAGCGCTCTGGATGAGTACCGCTGGTGCCCGGAGTGCCGGGAGCTGCTGGCCCGTCGCATACGGCTGGGGCGACACCTCGTGGCGCTTCTCGTCGTCCTGCCGTTCGGTGTGTGGATCCTCTTTCTCGAAAGGGGTGCCTACCTTCCGTTGTACGCCTGGCTCCTCCCCTTCGGCGCCGCCTATTATCTGGGCCTGCGCATCGGGGGCGAGGCGCTGCGGGGGTACGCGCGCTGGCGCAGGCTCCGGTGAGCGGTTCGCGAGACCCCGTCGGGCTCGGCGCGGCGCTCGGACTCGTGGCCTCTTCGGCAGCCGTGCTGCTCGGCCTGGCGCTGGCCGCCAACCTGTTCCGCTACGGGCTGGCGGGCTTTCTCGGAGGCGTCGGCCTGGCGGTCGGCGGTGCATGGCTGGCGGGTCGCCTCCTGCGTCCCTGAGGGGAGAGACAACATGAGCTTCGAGGGTGTGGACTACTACGCGCTGGACGAGCTCCTGACCGAGGAGGAGAGAGCCGTCCGGGAGATGGTGCGCGACTGGGTGGAACGCGAGGTGATCCCGATCATCGAGCGGCACTACATCGGTCGCAGCTTTCCCACGGAGCTCATCCCCCGGATGGGAGAGCTCGGCTTTCTGGGCGCCAACCTGCCGGAGGAATACGGTTGCGCCGGGCTCAGCAACGTGGCGTACGGGCTCATCATGCAGGAGCTCGAGCGCGGTGATTCGGGTCTCCGTTCCTTCGCCTCCGTGCAGGGGGCACTGGTCATGTATCCGATCCTAGCCTTCGGAAGCGAGGACCAGCGGCGGGAGTGGCTTCCGAAGCTCGCCTCGGGCGAGGTGATCGGCTGCTTCGGCCTCACGGAGCCCGACTTCGGCTCGAACCCGGGGGGCATGCGCACTCGCGCCGTGCGCGAGGGCGAGGAGTGGGTGCTGAACGGGACGAAGATGTGGATCACCAACGGCTCCATGGCGGACGTGGCCGTCATATGGGCGAAGACGGGAGAGCCGGAGGACGTGGGCTCCATCCGGGGGTTCATCGTGGAGACGGACCGTCCCGGGTTCGCGGCCAAGGACCAGGAGGGAAAGCTCTCCCTGCTCGCTTCCGACACGAGCGAGCTCTCCCTCCAGGACGTACGGATCCCCGAGGCGCACCTCCTCCCGGAGAGCGGGGGCCTGAGGAGCCCCCTGAAGTGTCTGACGCAGGCGCGGTACGGGATCGCCTGGGGCGCGGTCGGGGCGGCGATGGCCTGCTACTGCGAAGCCCTCGAGTACGCCCGCAACCGTGTCCAGTTCAACCGGCCGATCGCCGGATACCAGCTCCAGCAGCGGCGTCTGGCGGGGATGCTCACGGAGATCACCAAGGCCCAGCTCTTGGCCTGGAGGTTGGGGCGGCTGAAGGATGAGGGAACGATGCGACCGCAGCAGGTCTCCCTGGCGAAGCGAAACAACGTCCACGTGGCGTGCGAGGTGGCCCGGGAGGCGCGGCGACTGCTGGGCGCCAACGGGATCCTCGTCGAGTACCAGTCCATGCGGCACATGGCGAACCTGGAGTCCGTGTACACGTACGAAGGGACGCACGACATCCACACCCTCGTCCTCGGCCAGGACGTCACGGGGATCTCGGCGTTCGACTGAGGTCCCGTGAAGCAGCCCGCCTCGCTCAAAGCCCGGATCGCCCGAGGAATCCTGAGGCTCTTCGGCTGGCAGGTGGAGCGGGAGCTCCCCGCCGCTCCGAAGTACGTGGCGATCGGCTACCCTCACACCTCGAACTGGGACTTCCCGGTCGGGATTCTGACGATGTGGGCGCTCGGGATTCGGGGCCGCTGGGTGGGAAAGCACACCCTCTTCCGGTGGCCGTTCGGCTGGGTCATGCGCGCCCTGGGCGGCCTGCCCCTGGACCGGGAGCGGACGCGTGACTTCGTCCAACAGTCCGTGGAGGCGTTCGCCCGCCGGGAGGAGTTGATTCTGGTGCTGGCCCCGGAAGGAACCCGAAGCCGAACGGAGGGGTGGCGCACCGGATTCTACTACATCGCCCTGGGAGCGGCCGTGCCGATCGCCCTGGGTTATCTGGATTTCGGGCGGCGCCGCGCCGGCATCGGGGCAGTTCTCGTCCCCAGCGGAGATCTCGAGGCCGACTTCGAACGGCTCCGCGCCTTCTATCGGAATCGGTCCGGGAGGCGTCCCGAAAGGCAGAGCGAGATCCGACCCCGACCGAAGGCCGCCTGAGGGGGCGTCCGCCCCTTTCTTCCGAGGGCGTTCGAGAAGGTCCCGCGCAACGCCACGGATCGCGCAATCCGCCGGTTCGCGTCGGCGCGTTGTCCGCGTATCTTCTTTTCCTGCAGAGAGTTGATCTCAAGAACGGAACTTGCCCGCGCGGGGGATCGCGGGCCGGCGATGCGGCCAGGAGACCGCTCGGACGCGGGATCTCGGAACGTCCACCGGCCCGCGGACGGAATCTCTCGTTCGCCGCGCGATGGACAGACACCCGGAAAGGAAGGAATGAGCAGCGGGGAGCTTCGCCGACGGGGAGGGCTTCGGCTCCAGGTGCACCATGCCACGGTGACGGCGGGCTTGGGCTCCGCCGCGCTCGGCGTCAGCGTGATGTGGGGGTGGCACGTGCGCAGCGTCTCGCTCGTGCAGGTGGACCCGAGCTTCGTGCCGATGCAGTTCAACACGGCCCTCGGGATGCTGGTCGGGGGAATCGCCCTTGTCCTGCTGGGCTTCGGACGGTACGCGCCCGCCAGGGCGTGCGCGGCGGTGAGCGGACTCCTGGGGCTGGCCACCCTGACGGAGTACGCCTTTGCGCTCGACCTGGGGATCGATCAGCTCTTCCTGGACCCCTACATCACGGTCCAGACGTCGCACCCGGGACGGATGGCGCCGAACACGGCCCTGAGCTTCGTGCTCAGCGGAGCCGCGGTGATGATCGCAACCTGGCGCCGCTGGCCCCGCGGCCGACTCCTCCTCTCCGAGCTTATGGGCTCTCTGGCGGTGGCGCTGGGCCTGCTGAGCGTCATCGGGTACCTGATCGGCGTGGAGGTAGCATACGGCTGGGGGAGCATGACCCGAATGGCGGTCCACACGGGTGCCGGCTTCGTGGTCCTCGGCATGGGCATCTTCGCCTTCTCCTGGACCGAAGGGGCGGCGGAGGGTCCGGAGACCTCCCACTGGGTGGCGCTGCCCCTGGGTCTGGCGATCGCCGTCGTCACCGTCGTGCTGTGGCGGGGGTTGATCTCGGAGGAGCGGGCGAGGCTCGCTCAAGCGGTCGAGTTCCAGGCCGACAACCTGGCGCTCCAGGTAACGGAGCTGCTCCAGCCCCGCCTCGAGGCGTTGGAGCGGATGGCGGCGCGCTGGGAGGCGAGACAGGAGACGCCACGGGAAGAGTGGGAGGCGGACGCGGCCCGGCACACGCGGGACCCGAAGGACTACCTGAGCATCTTCTGGGTCGCCCCCACGTTCGCCGTGCGCTGGTCGGTGGCTCCCAAGGAAGACGACCGGATCGCGGCCTCGCCCATCCCCGGCGGGCTGCTGGCGCGGGCCCGTGCGCGCCGTCGAGTTGCCGCCGCCGTGGGGCCGACCTCCTCGGGCGAGACGAGCCTCTACTCCGCCGTCCCCCTGTACCGGGAGGAACGCCTCGAGGGGTACATCGTCGGTGTGACGAGCATTCCGCGCATGGTCGGTCCCGCGGCTCGCATGGCCGCCAGACGCGGGTATACGGTGGATCTCTGGGACGGCGACACGGAGATCATCCAGTTCGGAGACGACGAGAGGGATGAGGCAGGGCGGGTCTTCCTCGCCGAGCGTCGGGCCGGCGCGGGGGACGTGAGATGGCGCGTACGCGTGTGGCCGGCGGCGGAGCTCCTTGGACGAGGGGATTCTCCTCTCCCCGAGGCCGTGCTGGTGATGGGTCTGTTGATGGCCGTTCTCTTACCGGCGACCGTGAAACTGGCCGTGGGACGCGAGTACCGGGCGGACCTCTTCCACCGGGCGAACTTCGATCCGTTGACCGGACTGCCCAACCGGGCGCTCGCGGCCGACCGCTTCATCCAGGCCGGAGCCCGGGCCCGGCGCAACGGACAGCACGTGGCCCTTCTCTTCCTGGACCTGGACGGATTCAAGGCGGTGAACGACGGCCTCGGGCATCTGATGGGGGACAGGGTTCTGCGGGAAGTCGCCGATCGCCTCGCGACGACCCTGCGAGAGAGCGACACGGTGGCCCGGTTGGGGGGCGATGAGTTCCTCGTCCTGCTGCCGGACTTGCCGACGAGATCGATCCTCGAGCCTGTCTGCGCCCGAATCCTCTCCGCGTTCGCCGCGCCGTTCGAGGTGGCCGGTCAGCATCACCGGCTGACGGCCAGCATCGGGATCGCCCTCTTCCCGGACGACGGCGACACTCTCGAGGTGCTGCTGCGCTTCGCGGATGCGGCCATGTACCGGGCGAAGGCGGAAGGGGGGAACCGGTACTTCGTCCGCAACGGAGACGGGCAGGCGGCACGGAGGCGGCGGTCGCAGGGCTCGACGATCCCGCCTTGTGCGGAGGAGGGACGCTCCGTAGCATCGGATCCCTCGCCTCGCGCCCGTAGCTCAACTGGATAGAGCGTCGGACTTCGGATCCGAAGGCTGGGGG
>JBHHYJ010000040.1:0-26323 GCA_046757485.1 Gemmatimonadota bacterium | reverse complement strand
ACGGGTCCCCGCGAGGCCCTTGCTCCTCACCGACGACCCGGCGAGCTTGCATCCATGGATCTCGGAGGCTTCTACCTGCTTCTCCACGTCCTCGGCTTCGTGCTGTGGATCGGCGTCTCCCTGAGCCTGGCGTTCGTCACGGGCCACGCTGCCAAGGCCGGGGACCCACGGATCATAGCCTTCGCGTATCGGACCGCCTCGCGGGTTCTGAGAACGGTGGGGCTCACGGGAATGCTCCTCACCGTGGGCGCGGGGATCGCCCTCACCGCCGCCCGCGACTATGCGTTCTTCCGCCCCTCCCCGGACCACTGGCTCTTCCAGATGCAGGTGCTCGGGATCCTCGCCTTCCTCGTCGGCGTGCTGTATCAGATCCCCCTCAGCGACCGGCTGGCGCGCGCCGCGGAGGCGTCCGCGGAGGCAGGGGAGGAGAGCGCGGCGTTCGGGAAGTACCGGAGGCGCTACGCCCGGGTGAGCTCCGCGATCGGGCTCGTCCTCATTCTGATTCTCGCCCTCGGCACGCTGCGGCCCTAGGAGGCCTGTCCGAAGGAGCCTGTCCGACCCGTCAGCCTCCGGGAGACCGACCGGGCCTGCTCCGCACCCGGGGGCGGCACATGAGGGGGCGGAAGGTGTTAGAATGGTCGCGAGCTCTCTAGCAGGTCGCGTCGCGCCGCCTTGGATCCGCCCCCACGGCGCTCGTAACGCGGCCCGCTGGAATCGTTCAGCGACCTGCTAGAGCGTACTCCGATCTGCTTGGGGGGATGATGTCGTCATCGGCCCGGATCCGTCCGGTGGCCCAGGCCGCCGCCGTCAGCCTGCTGGCCATCGTCCCGCTGCCCCCCAGCGCTCCGGTCGCGCTCGGCGGTCTCCGCCATCGCCACCAGGAGTCTCCCGTCATCCTGCGGCTGAAGGCGACGCGGGGCCAGACGTCGACCTACAGCTTCCAACAGGACATCGACCTCGGCATGCCCGTGGAGCTCGGAGGCAGCCGGACGGTGCACTCCCGGCTGGTCGTCCGCCAGTCCGTCGAAGGCATCGGGCTCGACACGATCCGCTACCTCGCGGAGGTGAAGGAGATCTCCGTGGAGATGGAGGCCAACCCGGTCGGCGGCCTGGATTTCTCCCAATTCGAGGGGCAACGTTTCCGGCTGGCCTTGACCCCGCGGGGTCAGGTTCTGGATCTGGAGCCGGAGGGCACGGAGGACGCCGGAGCCGAGCAGCTGCGCCAATCCATGCGTCAGATGGGTTTTCCCGTTCTCCCGGCGCGTCCCGTCCAGGTGGGCGATTCCTGGGTCGACACGACCCGGGTGGACGCGGCCGCGATGGCTCTGCCGGCCGATGGGGAGATCGTCTCCGTGAACCGGACGACGCTCAAGAAGCTCTCGAGGGCGGGGGACGACTCCGTGGCGGAGCTTCTCATGGAGACGGAGTTTCGCTTCACGCCTCGCGACACGTCCGTTCCCGGAATGCAGGTCGAGATGGAGGGGACCCGGGCCGACAACGTCCGGTTCGACGTCACGAACGGACGCTTCCTGGGGGCCCGGGGGACGCAGGAGTTCGTGATGAACATGACGATTCCGGGCGCCCCCGGCTCGCTCTCCATCCAGGGCACGGCCAAGAGCACCGCCAGGCTGCTCCGGTCCTAGCAGGTCGCTGAAGAACCACGGCGGGTCGCCGGAAGGCCTCGAGCGACCTCCGCGCGATCAGGGAGAGCGCTGCGAGAGATCCAGCAGCTTCTCCGCCCGCTGGAACGCGCGCTCCGACTCCTCCGGCATCTCCAGGATCTCGTCCGCCAGGCCGAGCGCCGCGTACGCCAGGTAATACTGGGCCGGGATGCTGGCCCGGGTGGAGGGTTCCGGCCACCACTCCCACTCTTCCAGGTACGCCACCTGGAAGACCTCCCACAGGAGCTGCTCCGTCCGCGCTCGATCGATCCACGGCACGTCCAGGGCACTGCCGACCCACACCGTGTCGGCCGTAGACTCCAGGGGACCGTCCACCAGCTTGTGCGCCAGTCCCTGCCGGAGGAGGTGGGGCTCCAAACCCCAGCGGCTGTACACCGGCGGAGCCGTAGCCGCGAAGTAAACCGGCCGGTCCGGAAGCGCGCTCCGTGTGATGACCAGGACGAGCAGGTCGGGAAACAGGAGAGCGTCGTTCCCCCTGGCCCGTGCCTGCACCCACTCGGATACCTGAAATGTCGTGTCCGACGGCAGGACGATCGCCGGAGGGATCCCGCGGATCTCCTCGTCGGTCAGGTCGAGGATCGCTTTGCCGGGTGGCTTTCCCGCCAGGTGGCCGTACAGGGGTGGGGCGGCGGCCGCGTCGAACGGCCGCTGGCAGAGGATGACCGTCGGGCGGGCCGCCGGATCTTCCTCCGCGGCACAGGGGCGCGTGAGGTCCCGGAGCTGACGGGGGTACCAGTCCGTCCCCAGATAGGACTGCACGATCACCGTGACGTCCCGCCGGACGCCCTCCACCTCCTGGAGGTACCAGAGGGGAAACGTGTCATTGTCCCCGTTGGTGAACAGGACTCCGTACGGCTCCACCGACTGGAGGACGTTGTAGGCCCAGTCGCGGGCCGCGTAGTCCCCCCGGCGATCCGCGAGCGAGAAGTTGAAGACGAGAGGCACGAGGGAAAGAGAGAGAAGCGGCCAGCTCGCCCGGCCGGGGGGCTCCTCCGAGATCAGACGCCAGAGGGAGAAGAGACCGAGCCCCGCGTACAGGCCCCACAGGTTGAAGCCGATGATGTAGAAGTAGTCGCGCTCGCGGACCTCGTGGAGGTCGTTCGGGATCTCCAGATAGATGGAGTAGCCGTACTTGAAGTTGAGGTAGAAGATGAGCGCGACGGTCACCGTCCCCAGGAGGACGGCGAAGTAGACGAAGCTGTCGCGGTCCCCCTTCCAGTGACGCCACAGTCCCACCAGCCCCAGAAAGAGAAAGATCACCGTGACGATGGCGCGAGGCACACGCGGAAGCGTGCGCGCCCACTGCCAGTCGAAGTACTGCCACCAGTTCACGAACTGGGCGCTGAGCGGCGCCTGCCGCTCCGACAGGGGGGCTTTCGCATACTGCTCTCGAGCCAACGAGGCCCGCAGCGGCTCGCAGACCGCCGAGTCCGGGACGAACGCCCGCACGACCGGCAGAACCTCCAGCGGAGTGACCGCCGCGCTCACCAGGCTCTGGCACTCCGCGTCCGCCTCGTCGATGATCGGGTTCTGCGCCGAGCGGATGGGAACGAAGAGGACCTGGACGGAAAAGCCCAACGCCGCCAGGAGGAGAGCCCCCGAGACCAGCCGCCAGCGGAGCACCGTCCGCCAGTCGTGCCAGAGAAGGAAAACCCCCATGGCGGGAAGCGGCAGGAGCGACATGGTGTGGTTCGAGGCCCCCAGACCGAGCAGGAAGGCGATCAAGAGCAGGAGCCTGTCCCCACGCGTCGTCCCCGTCTCGTCTTCCCACAGCATCGCCACGTACGTCACCAGGGCGACGAAGAGCAGAGAGACCGTGTAGACCTTCTCGTTGAGGTTCGATTGGCTCCACACGGTGAACGCCGTCGCGCCGAGCAACACGCTGACGAACGCCGCCAACACCACGCGCTTCGGATCGGCGGTGAAGTGCGCCAAGATCCGCGCCATGGCCAGGAACCAGAAGAAGGAGGCCGCGGCGGAGACAGTGGCGCTCAACAGGTTGATGCGGACCGCCACGGGCAGGCCGGTCCAGGAGAGCGCCACGTCCCAAACCCTTCCGAGGATGACGAACAGAGGGTTCCCGGGAGGGTGCGGAATCCCGAGAATGTGGGCTGTCGTGATGTACTCCGACGTGTCCCAGAACCCCGTGGTGGGAGCCAGGGTGAGGACGTACAGCGCCCACATGAGGCCCGCCGTGGCGGCGGCCCACCCCCAGATCGGGACCGGCCCGACCCGCCGTCGCTCGATGCTCGTCCCCGTCACTCGTCGGTTCCCCCCACGGCGTTCTCCTTCCGGCTACGAGCCCAGCTAGCAGACCGCCACGAGGGTCTTTCGGCGACCTGCCGGAAGCGGATCCCTGCTTCGACGGCCGGCCGACGGCCGGCGTGCCAGGCGTGGCAAGCTAAGACGCGGCGAAACCGGGGCCAAGCGCCGTAGCCGCACACTTGCCCTGTTCCCTCGCCGGGACCGCCGCTCCTATATTCCCGGCCCGCCCCGCCCCTGCCCCTGCCCCTGCCGGAGCGAGGCGAACACCAACCCGGAGGCCGGAATGCCGCACCTCGACCGCCGTCGTTTCCTGGAGGCCGTGAGCGTCGCTGGCGTGGGAGGAGCGCTGCTTCCCCGAATGGGCGGGCCACTTTTTCCGGGTGTCCTGTATGCCCAGGCCGTCCAGGAGGGGGGGCTCAGCACCGAGACCATCGCGGCGGCGGAGAAGATCCTGAGCCTGGAGTTCACCGAGGAGCAGCGGGAGCTCATGCTCCAGAGCCTCGAGCGCCAGCTCGACGGCTTCGAGACGCTGCGCTCCGTGGAGCTGCCGAATTCCGTTCCGCCGGCGTTCCGTTTCGACCCCCGGCCCGGACCGGGAGAGGACGGAGGGCCGACGGCCCGGGCCCCCGGTTTGGCGGCATCGCCGGCCGGTCAGGGCGCGGCAGACGGTCAGGGTGCGGGAGTCAGGGGCCGCCCGGCCGCGCCCCCGGCCGATACGTGGAAGCTTCCCGAGACGGAGCTGCCACGCTCCGAGGAGGATCTGAGCTTTCTCTCGGCGGCCGAGCTCGCCGTTCTGCTTCGCGACCGGAAGGTCTCCTCGACGCACCTCACGCGCCTCTACCTCGACCGGCTCAAGCGGTACGGCCCCGTCCTGGAGGCAGTCGTCACCCTGACCGAGGAGCGCGCGCTCGACCGGGCCGGTCGAGCGGACGAGGAGCTGGACGCGGGCGAGTGGAGGGGCCCGCTGCACGGCGTCCCGTGGGGCGCCAAGGACCTCCTGGCGGTCGCCGGCTATCCGACCACCTGGGGGGCCGCGCCTTACAAGGATCAGGTCATCGATCGCGACGCGGCGGTCGTCGAGCGATTGGATGCGGCCGGCGCCGTGCTCGTGGCCAAGCTGACCCTGGGGGCCCTCGCCCAGGGCGACGTGTGGTTCGGCGGGCGGACGAAGAACCCGTGGAACATCGAGCAGGGCTCGAGCGGCTCCTCCGCGGGGCCCGGCGCCACGGTCGCTGCCGGCCTGGTGGGCTTCGCCATCGGGACGGAGACGCTCGGGTCCATCGTTTCGCCTTCCACGCGCAACGGGGTGACGGGCCTCCGGCCCACCTTCGGCCGGGTGAGCCGCCACGGCGCCATGGCGCTCTCCTGGACGATGGACAAGCTGGGGCCGATGTGCCGCTCGGCGGAGGACTGTGCCCTGGTCTTCGCGGCCATCCACGGGCGGGATCTCCGGGATCCTTCGGCGATCGACGCACCCTTCACCTGGGATCCCGACCTCGACGTGACCCGGCTCCGGGTGGGGTACGTCGAGGCGGCGTTCGAGGAGGCGGAGAACTACCGCAACCGGGAGGCCGACCTGGCAACCCTGGAGGTCCTCGAGAAGCTGGGCGTCGAGCTCCTCCCGATCTCCCTCCCCGAGGATCCGCCTGCCGGCCCGCTGCTTATCACCCTCTCGGCGGAGGCGGCCGCCGCGTTCGATGAGCTTACCCGGAGCGGCGGGGTGGACGAGATGGTGCGCCAGGGGGCGTTCGCGTGGCCGAACACCTTTCGGCGGGCCCGCTTCGTCCCCGCGGTGGAGTACATCAACGCGAACCGGGCCCGTACGAGGCTCATTTCCGCCATGGCGGAGACGATGAAGGAGCTGGATGCCTTCGTCTCTCCCAGCTTTCGGGGCGGCACGCTCCGCATCACGAACCTCACGGGGCACCCCTCCGTCGTCGTGCCGAACGCCTTCCACCCGGTGGAAGGCCAGCCGCCGTCCTCACCGAGACGGTCGCCGGCGAGCATCACCTTCGTGGGGAACCTCTACCGGGAGGACGCGGCGCTCGCCCTGGCCCACGCGTTCCAGCGCGAGACGGACTTCCACCGCCGCAGGCCCCCGATCGCCTGAGCGACCGCGTCGAGGGGGCGCATTTCGGCGGACCGCGTACCGGCCCGTCTCTCAGCGGCCGCCGACCAGGATCGACTCGAAGAGGTCGAGGACCCGGGGGTCATCGCCCGCCCGTTGGCCGAGCCAGAAGAGGGCTAGCTTCCGGAGGCGCGGCTCCGGGTTCGTGCGCGCGATCTGCAGGAGAGCGCTCACCGCCTCCTCCTCCTCCCGGCGGGAGAGGGCGAAGACCGCGTGTTCCCGCACCTCGAGGTCCCCCTCATCCTCGATCACCGAGACGAGCCCCTCCGTGGCCTTCTCGCCCGCCGCCTGGCCCAGCCAGAAAACGGCTCCCCGCCGCGTCTCCGTCGGCAGATCGTCCCGGCGGGCGAACGCCAGGAGCCGGGGCCAGATCTCGACCCCGCGGGCGAGCGTGGCCGCGAAGATGGCCCTCCTTCCCACGCTTCCCGGAGCCGCCTCCGCCAGGTCATCCGAAGGTCACCAGGTAGGTGCCGTCCGGCGCGTACTTCCGGAGCGCCGGCGGTTGCCCGTCGACGACGTAGAGGGAGCCGTCCGGCCCCACCGTGAACCCCTGAATGCTCCCGAAGGTGTACTCGTCCGGGCCCTCGAGCTGGCCGATCCGGAACTCCTCGACGAGCAGGGCGTCCTCACCCCAGGCACTGCCCGCCAGGGTCCGGACGATTGCCGTGTCGCCGACCGTATCCCGCACGACCCGCAGCGTTTCGCCCCCGCTGTCGTCCCCTCCTCCGCACGCGGCGAGAAAGGCGCCGGCGGCCAGGACCTCGGCCAGCTGCACGTGACGTAGGCGAGCGGGAGACCCGCCCGAGCGAAACGGCTCCATCGCTCTCTCCTGTTCCGAAGGGTCGCCGTGTGGTCGGGACCTCAGCTTTTCGACGCCCCGGTCCAACCTGGGGTTGCATGCCCGATTCGATCCGAAAGCGCACGCGGCGGATGACCTCCAGCTCGTCTCCCGATGCTCGTGGCAGTGGTGGCGCGGCCTCAGACGTCCCGGGTCACCCCCTCCCCCCGGAGCACCTCGGCGATCGCAGGGAGCGTCCCCTCCAGCTCCTCCCGTGTGACGATGAGGGGGGGAGCGAAGCGGACGACCTGGTGATGGGTCTCCTTGGCCAGAATCCCCCGCTCCATGAGCGCCTCGCAGAAGGGGCGGGCGGTTCCCGATTCGTCGCGGATCACGACCCCGATCATCAGCCCCCGACCGCGGACCGCGGCCACGTGCGGGGAGTCGATCGCCCGGAGCTCCTTCACGAACCACCGGCCGAGCTCGTCCGCGCGGGCCGGGAGGTCCTCTTCCAGAATCACCCGGAGGGCCGCCCGTCCGACCGCCGCCCCGAGCGGGTTGCCGCCGAACGTCGAGCCGTGGTCGCCCGGCGTGAAGACCTCCATCACCTCCTCGGAGGCCAGGATCGCCGACACCGGGTACACGCCACCGCCCAGCGCCTTTCCCACGATCAGGATGTCGCCCCGCTCCCCGTCCCAGTCCCCACAGAAGAGGCGGCCCGTGCGTCCGAGCCCCGTCTGGATCTCGTCGTTCAGCAGGAGGACGTTCCGCTCCCGACAGATCTCCGCGCAGCGACGGAGCCATCCTTCCGGCGGGACGACGACCCCGCCCTCCCCCTGGAGCGGCTCGACCAGGAAGCCGACGGTGTGCTCCGTGATCGCGGCGGTGAGCGCATCCGCCTCCCCGTACGGGATGCGCCGGAAGCCGGGGGTAAACGGGCCGAATCCGTACCGGTACCGCGGCTCACTGGAGAAACCGACGATCGTGGTCGTGCGGCCGTGAAAGTTGTTCTCGCACACGACGAGCTCCGCCTCGCCCTCCGGGACGCCCCTCTTCAGGTAGCCCCACTTCCGGGCCGCCTTGATCGCCGTCTCCACCGCCTCCGCCCCCGTGTTCATCGGGAGCGCCCGGTCGAAACCGGTCGCCTTGCACAGCTCCCGGAGGAACGGACCCATCTGATCGTTGTGGAACGCCCGGGAGGTGAGGGTGAGCCGGGCCGCCTGCTCCCGGAGCGCGCCCACGATCTCCGGGTGCCGGTGGCCCTGATTGAGCGCCGAGTAGGCAGCGAGCATGTCCAGGTACTTTCCGCCCTCCACGTCCCACACCCAGCACCCGTCGCCCCGCTCCAGCACCACAGGCAGGGGGGCGTAGTTGTGGGCGCTGAAACGCTCCGCGGTGCGAATGTGCCGCTCCGTCTCCGTCCCTGACTCCGTCATCGTCGTGGTGGCCATCTCCGACATCTCTCCTCTCCTTGCCGACCTGCCCCTGCGCCCGACCCAAGCGGACCGGGCTCGGAGGCTCATCGTCTCACCGTACGCCTCCGCCGGACGTCCGGGCAAGATGGCTCCGGCCATTTCCAGCCTCCCCCACCCCGCCCTATCATCAGCGGCCATGATCGCCGCGCGTCCGACCCCCGATCTCGAGCGATTCAAGGAGCTGGCCCGGCCCGGCCACCTCGTGCCGGTGTTTCTCTCCTTCCCGTTCGACATCGACACCGCGGTCAGCGCGTTCGCGAAGCTTCGGCGGGCTCCGTTCGGATTCCTGCTCGAGTCGGTGGAGGGTGGGGAGCGCTGGGCTCGCTTCACGTTCCTAGGCTCGGAGCCCCGGGAGGCCTGGAAGGTCGAGGAGGACCGAGTCTCGCGCTGGA
Source organism: Gemmatimonadota bacterium (assembly GCA_046757485.1). Classification (GTDB taxonomy): domain Bacteria; phylum Gemmatimonadota; class Gemmatimonadetes; order Palauibacterales; family Palauibacteraceae; genus JBHHYJ01. The sequence goes on along the minus strand of JBHHYJ010000040.1, from coordinate 17,603 downwards.
CTCCGGCGGACGGGTGGTCCGAGGAGGGTCGGACGAAAGATCCGTTCGCCGACTTTCAGAAGTGGGTGGGGAGGCACGAGCCCGTTCGGGTGGAAGGTCTGCCGCGCTTCTGGGGCGGAGCGGTGGGCTATTTCGGATATGACATGGTTCGCTGGCTCGAACATCTTCCGGATCCCCCCGCCCCGGATCCGGCGCTCCCCGACGCGTGGTTCGTGGCCACGGACCGCATGCTGATCCTGGACAATCTCCTCTCTCGAGCCATGGCCGTGCGGGCGGTCCCGATTCCCGACGATGGGGATCTCGAGGCCCTGTACCGGGACGCCGTGGTCTCTCTCCAGGAATGGACGCGGCGGCTCGAACGGCCCTCGGGGCTCAACCCCCTGGTCCTGGCGGAGGAGCCCGGGGCGGAGAAGGAGCTCGACGTCGAGAGCAACCGCACGCGCGAGGAGTTCGAGCGAGCCGTGGAGTGCGTTCGGGAGCACATCGCGAGGGGGGACACGTATCAGGTCGTCATCTCCCAGCGCCTCGAGGCCGGGCTTCCGGGGGATACACTGGCCGTCTATCGAGCGCTCCGCATGCTGAACCCCTCCCCGTATCTCTTCTACCTCGAGCTCGAGGGGCTCCGCCTCATCGGCTCCTCGCCCGAGTCGCTCGTGCGAGTGGAGGAGGACCAGGTGACCGTACGGCCGATCGCGGGCACGCGAGCCCGGGGGAGTGGGCCCGCGGAGGATGAGGCGCTCGCCCGCGAGCTCCGCTCCGACGAGAAGGAGCGTGCCGAGCACCTGATGCTGGTGGATCTGGGCCGCAACGACGTGAGTCGGGTGGCCGAAGCCGGCAGCGTGCGGGTTCCGAAGTTCATGCAGATCGAACGGTACAGCCACGTCATGCACCTGGTCAGCGAGGTCGTCGGGGCCCTCGCCTCGAATCGGAGCGCGACCGATGCTCTGCGCGCGTGCTTTCCCGCCGGTACACTCACAGGGGCCCCCAAAGTCAGGGCGATGGAGATCATCGACGAGCTGGAGACGGTCCGGCGCGGTCCGTACGGAGGGGCGGCGGGCTACGTCGCGTACGGGGGGCGCAACCTCGACATGGCGATCATCATCCGGACGATCGTAGGGTGGGGGAAGCGGGCCTACGCGCAGGCAGGAGCCGGCATCGTCCACGACTCGATCGCGGGCCACGAGTGGGAGGAGACGCGGAACAAGGCGCGCGTGCTCCTACGAGCCCTGGCGCAGGTTCGGTAACCTCACGGTGTGCAGGGAGCTGGGGTCTTGGCAAGCGGCACACGACAGGCCACTTTTCTGCCGGCGGCGGTTTTCATTCCGTAAGCGCTTGCGGCGGCGGCGAGCCGTCGGGCGTCTTCCGCACCGCACAGGAGATCCACAGAGCGAGGACGTACAGTCGTCGGGGACGAAGTCCACCCCGGCACAGCAGCGACTTCGGCCGTGACGCCCGGGCGGCCGGAGTACCGGGAAGGGCGGGGAAGACGCGGAGGTCCCTGTTTCGGGGAGAAGAGACGATCGAGACCTCGGCCCAACGCGCTGACAGTTTGGAGGTTCGCCCGCAGGAACCCGATCGGTCCTCGATCCGGGTCGTGTACATCGCGGGGATCGGACGGAGTGGCAGCACCCTCCTGAGCCGGACCTTGGGCGGCGCCCCTGGCTTTTTCGCCGCGGGCGAGATCATGCACTTCTTCGGCCGCGGATGGGCCAACAACGAGCTCTGCGCCTGCGGCAGTCGCTTCCGGGATTGCTCCCTGTGGGGGCAGGTGATCCAGGAGGTGGAGGCCGCGGCTCCGGACTTCGATCCGATGGAGATCGAACGCTTCCGCCACCGGTTGACGGAGAGCAAGCAGCTCGCGGCCTTCATGCTCCTGCGCTGGAAGCCCCGCTCCACCCGGGCGATGATCAAGACGTACCAGCGACTGCTGTGGGTCGTGTACGGGGCCCTCCAGCGAGCGACGGGGTGTTCCGTCCTGGTCGACTCTTCGAAGAACGTCGGCTACGGGCGCATTCTGCAGGAGACGCCGGGGATCGAGCTGTACGTTGCCCACCTGGTGCGGGACAGCCGGGGGGTGACCTTCTCGCTGGGGAAGAAGACCCGCCGGCCCGGGTTGCCGGCGCACGAAGAGCACCTGGACCATCGCAAGCCCGCCGCCAGCTGCTTTCTATGGTCGATGGCGAACCTGTTCGCCGAAGCGCTGAGCACGGGCGCGGCCGGCTACGTCAGGATCCGGTACACGGACTTCGTGAGATCTCCGGCCGACACGATTCGGAGGGTGCTGGAGATGACGGGTGAGCGGCCCATCTCCACGCACCTCCCGCACGTGAGCGGCGAGGTCGTCCAGCTCGGCATTCCACACGTGCTGGCCGGGAACCCGGTGCGGGAGCAGACCGGGAACGTCCCGCTTCGCGAGGACCTGGAGTGGCGCCGCGAGATGGAGCCGGGCAAGCGGCATCTGGTCACCGCTCTGACCTTCCCCCTCCTTCTGCGCTACGGTTATCTCTCCGACCGGGAACGGGCGTTCGCGGCGCCCGGAGATGATCGCTCGGGCCCGCTCTCCAGGGAGCGCTGACCTTCGACCTCGGCCGCCCGATCCATGCGGCCGGGCGGTCCTCGCGAGGCACGCGAGCCCGCGATCGCCTTCGTGAGCCCAGCGAGCGAGCCGCCGCGCCACGCACCGGCTAGCGACCGACCGCGCCCAGGGCTGCCGTGAGGCTCAAGGAACGCATTCGCACCCAGATTCGCGATCCCCACACCAAACGCGGCTACGTGCAGGAGCTGTTTTCGGGCATCGCGCCGCGCTACGATCTGACGAACGATGTCATGTCCCTGGGGCTTCACCGGCGCTGGAAGAGGAAGATCCTGCAGCTGGCCGGCCTGAGGGCCGACCACGTGTTACTGGATCTGGCCGCCGGCACCGGCGACCTGGCTCTCGGGGCGGCAGCGGCCCGACGTAAAGGTCTCCGGCCGGAGGCGGACAGGGATCCTCCCCGCGGCCGAGGGCTCGTCGTGGCGGGCGACCTGACGGCGGAGATGATGCGAGTGGGACGCCGCCGGCGCGGGGCCGCCGCGGTGGAGTGGCTGGCCTGCGACGCGGCCGCTCTCCCGTTTCGGGACGCGTCGGTGGATCGGGTCCTGATCGGCTACGGCCTGCGAAACTTCTCGAACCTGGCAGCGTGCCTCGCGGAGATCCGTCGTTGCCTCCGGCCCGGCGGGCGCCTGGTGACGCTCGACTTTGGCCGGCCGCCCTACCGAACGCTCCGCCGGGCGTACTTGGGCTACCTGGAGCTATCGACCCGAATCGTGGGCTGGCTTCTCCACCGGAACCCCGAGGCGTACCTCTACATTCCAGAGTCTCTGCGGCAGTTCGCCGGCCAGGAGGGAGTGACGGAGTCGATGTGTCGGCTGGGGTTCGTCCGCTGTGGCTATCTGGAGCTCCTGTGGGGCGCCATGGCCGTGAACTTCGGAGAGGTTCCGCCCGCCGAGCCTCGTCCGCACTAACTCTTGGCGTCGGATTTCCACAACGTGATCTGGCGCTGCCCCGTCTCGCTCTCTTCCAGCCGCGCCGTGAGCGTAGCGCCATCTTCCATGCTCAGGTCGTCGCGCATCTCCTGGGGGATCGTGATCCGGCCGCCGCTGCCCACGGTGATCGTCGCGTAGTACATGACCCGAAAGATGCCCATGACACCTCCTCCACGATCATTCTTCTCCCAGAGTCTCTCGACCTGCCACGGGGCCGGAGGCCAGCGGCCGCCGCCGACGCCTCGAGACATCCGGACGCCGTTCCCAGAGAGCGCGATCTCCAATTATACTAAAACTCGTCGGTTGCAGGCTGCTCCTCGTCGGGCTCTTCCGGTGGCCGTCCGCCCCAGACCGTCTCGAACCCTCGTTCGCTTCCCTCCTCGAGCCGCGCATTCACCTCTCGTTTCAGCGCGTCCGCCACCACCTGGCTCAGCAGCCCGCGCCGGAACGCTTCGTCCAGCGCCGCACGCTGCGCCCGCAACACCTGGTAGCCGGCCCGACCGAGCTGTCTGCGACGAACTCCCTCGTGGGCCTGGGCGGCTCGGCCCGCGGCCGCCGCGGCGATCTTTCGATCCTCTTCCACCTGGCTGCGGAGCTCGTCGTATACCGAGTCCGGCAGCTCCCCCTCCCGGTGCGCGGATGCCAGGGAGCGCAGAGCCGCCCGGGCCCCCACGAGTCGACCCAGCGCCTCCTCGTACGCCCGGAGCTCCCGGTCCAGGCCGATCAGTCCCAGGCGGCCGAGCAACGGCTTCATCGTCAAGCCCTGGACCACGAGCGAGCAGAAGACGGTGCCGAATACGACGGCGAGGAGCTCGGCGCGCAGGGCCGGGCTCATCAACCCCACCGTGGGAAGCCCCAGAGTCAGGGCGATCGGAATGGATCCGCGCACCCCTCCCCAGCTCACCACGCTCGCCCACCCGCGAGCCAGTCGTCGCCCCCCCAGCAGGCGATCGGCCCGCAGGGCTCCGGAGACGATGGCGGCGCGCACGGCCAGCATGAGAAGGAAGCTCGCCACGATCGCCAGCCAGAACGCCCGCACCTTGGCGAGCTCGAGCTCCAAGCCGATCATGAGAAAGAGGAGGGAATTGATGATGAACGCCGCGACGTCCCAGAAATGGGCCAACGAGATCCGCGTGGTGGGTGCCATGGAGAGCACTCGACCGTAGTTCCCGATGATGAGGCCCGCCACGACGACCGCGATCACCCCGGAAGTTCCCAGCCTCTCCGCCACCAGGTACACGCCGTACGCTAGGACGAGGGAGATCGCCACTTCGATGAGGTGGTCGTCGATCGCCCCGAGAAGCCGGTGCGTGAGGTAGCCGAGCGAGAAGCCGATGAGCGCCCCACCGGCCACCTCCCGGAGGAACTCCACCGCGGCCTCGTCGGGGGTGACGGGGTGGCCGCTCGCTACGTCCACCGCGATGAGGAACAGGACCACGCCGATCCCATCGTTGAACACGGACTCCCCCTCGACGACGATCGCCAGCTCCTTGGCCACACCGTGCTCCTTGAAGATCGCCAGCACGGAGATCGGGTCCGTCGGGCTGAGGATGACCCCAAGGAGAACCGCGACCTCCAGGGCGAGGGGAGAACCGAGCCACCCGAACAGATAGTAGACCCCGACTCCCAACAGGAACGCCGAGGCCAACGTGCCCGGGACCGCTAACAGAAAAACTCGCCGCCAGTTCCGGAGGAGGAGCTGGAGGTCCATGTTCAGGCATCCCTCGAAAAGCAGCGGGGGCAGGAAGATGAAGAAGATCAGCTCCCGGGAGAGCTCGATAGGCGTCAAGTGGCCCGCGGCCCCGAGGGCCAGACCAACCAGGACGAGGGCCACCGTGTAGGGGAGCCGCACGTATTTCGTGGCCACCGCCACTGCCACGGCGATCAGCAGAAGCTCGACGATCGGGGTCGGCGCGCTCATGAGGGGAAAGAACGTACCCGGCCCGCCGCAGAACGGACAGGCCGCGCTTGCCTTGCGACGGGTCGGGCCACGATCATACGCGCGGCCCACGCTCCGGCGCGGCATGCGACGCCGATTCGTGCACGGGAAAGAGGGAGAAGGGAGAAAGGAGCACCGCCGCCATGGACTCTCCCGCCGTCCGCCTCAAAGGCATCACGAAGCGGTTCGGCAGCATCCCGGCGATCGAGGAGCTGGACCTCAGCGTGCCCCGCGGTTCCATCTATGGCCTGCTGGGCCCCAACGGAGCGGGAAAGACCACCACACTGCGGATCATTCTCGACATCCTGGGGCCCGATGCGGGCGAAGTAGAGGTGCTGGGAGAGCGGGTGAGCGTCGAGGTGCGTCGTCGGGTGGGTTACCTGCCCGAGGAGCGCGGCTTGTACGTGAAGATGAAGGTCGCCGCCCACCTGGAGTTCTTTGCGGAGCTCAAAGGACTCGACCGAGCGGCGGCTCACCGGGAGGCCCGGGAGGGGCTGGAGCGCTTAGGGCTGGCGGACCGGGCGGACGATCCGGTCGAGACTCTCTCCAAGGGGATGCAACAGAAGGTCCAGTTCCTGGGAACGATCATTCATCACCCCCATCTCCTGATCCTGGATGAGCCGTTCAGCGGCCTGGACCCGATCAACGTGGACCTTCTCAAGGAGATCGTGCTGGAGCGCAAGCGTGAGGGAGCCGCGGTCCTGTTCTCCACTCACATGATCGAGGACGCGGAACGCCTCTGCGAACGAGTGTGCATGATCGCCGGCGCCCGGAAGGTGTTGGACGGCACGGTGGCGCAGGTGAAGGCGGCGGCCGGACGCCGTGACGTCGCGATCAGCTTCGACGGGAATCCGGCCTTCCTCGAGGCGCCCGGTCTGGTGCGGGGAGTGAGCGACCACGGCCGCTACGTGGAGGTGCGGCTGGCGGAGCAGGCCGATCCGCAGCTCCTCCTCCGGCGAGCCGTCGAACACGGGGTGCGGATCGAACGGTTCGAGCTCATCGAGCCCTCTCTCCGCGAGATCTTCCTGGAAAAGGCCGGCCGGCGGGGTTTGGACGCGTCCCCGTGAACCCGATCACTCCGCGCGTGCTGGCGATCGTCCGGCGGGAGTACCTCCAGCGGGTGCGCTCGCGGTGGTTTTTGCTCTCCACGCTCGGCCTGCCCCTCCTGCTCGTGGCCCTCAGCTTCCTGAGCGTGTGGTTCGTCCAGCGGCAGGCCGGCGACTTCGAGGGCTACCGGACTGCGATCGTGGATCGCGACGGAGCGCTGGCGGATCTGGTCGCCGAGGAGCTGGAACGAGACTCCGTGCCCACGACCCTGGCCCCCGAGCTGGCCGCCCTGCCCGACGACTCTCTGCCGAGCCGGCTCCTGGCCTCGGCTTTCGACATCTACCTCCTCCTGCCCGAGAAGCTGATGGAAGGGGAGGGAGCCGTGCGGATCCTCGGGCGCGAGAACGTGGGCTCGCAGGCCCGGCGTGGCATGGAGCGAGCTGTACAGCGGGCCGTGGTCCGGGGCCGGCTACGAAAGGCCGGGCTCGAGAACGTGGACACCCGGGCCCTCCTCGACCAGCCTTCGGTGGAAGTCGTGGCGGTCTTCGAGGAGGGGGCGCGTTCCCAAGAGACGTTCCAGGCGATCAGCTTCGTCATCGCCATCATCTTCTACATGGTTCTCCTGGTGTACGGACAGATGATCGTTCGCTCCGTCATCGAGGAGAAGGCTTCCGACATCGTGGAGATCATCGTCTCCTCCGTCCGCCCCTGGGAGCTCATGCTGGGGAAGATCATCGGGGTAGGAGCCGTCGGAGTGACCCAGATGGCCATATGGGCTGTCGTGATGCTGGGCCTCACCGTGTACGGGCTCACCGGAGGAGCGGTGGCCCTGGCCGAGGCGGGAGTCGACCTGCGGTCCGTGAGCATTCCTCTGGGCACCGTGATCGGGGCCCTCACCTTTCTCATCCTCGGTTATCTCCTGTACGCCGGCCTGTTCGCCGGGGCCGGCGCGACGATCAGTACGGAGCAGGACGCCCAGCAGGTCACCCTGCCGGTCACCTTCCTCATCATCATCCCGTTTCTCATGGCCCAGGGCGTGATCGAGCAGCCCGACACGAGCACCAGCATCCTCCTGTCGATCGTACCGTTCTTCAGCCCCCTCCTGATGCCTTCCCGGCTCATGGTGACGCACGTCGCTCCCTGGGAGATCGCATCCGCCGTTATCCTTCTGGTGGCCTCCATCCTGGGCGTAGCCTGGATCGCGGGGCGGATCTATCGGGTGGGGATCCTCCTCAAGGGCAAGCGCCCGAACGTGCCGGAGCTCATCCGGTGGATCCGGCACGGCTGACGGGGTTGCCACTCTCGCTCGTCACCGCCATGCTGGGGCTGCACCGGACCCCAGGCGCTTCCTAATCCCACCAAGGAGAAGAGCATGGTGGCGTGGCTCATCCCTATCGGACTCTTCTGGCTGCTGGCCTCCCTCTATCTGGGCGGGATGAACGTCCAGATCTCGGGCGGCAGCGGCGTGCGACAGACGCTCGGCCTGATCGAGACGTTCGTCCTCTTCCTGCTCCTGTGGTGGGCGTCAGGGCGGCTCCTGGGAGGGACGGGGCCCTTCTTGGGCGAGATCCTCCTGCCGACGGCGATCTCCGTCGTGGCGATTCCCCTGCTGGCTCGGGTCGGGTTCCGGATGTGGGGGGTGCGGATCAGTCGGGGAGCGAGATGAGGGGTACCTGCTCATCCGCCGCGGATGGCACCTCGTGGCAGCGGCGACAGCGGGCCTCGTAGCTCTCCCCTCCTCCCACCTGAATCGTCGGACCTTCCGCCGGGGCGGGCCTTCCCCCGATCAGGCGCTGATTCCGGGACGCCAGCTCCCCGCACACCACGCAGATGGCGTGCAGCTTGTCGATCTCCTCCGCCGTGGCCAGGAGATCCCCCACGGGCCCGAACGGCTGGCCCCGGAAATCCATGTCCGTTCCGGCCAGGATGACCCGTAGGCCCCGATCCGCCAGGGAGTTCGCTACATTCAAGATGCCGGCGTCCAGGAACTGAACCTCGTCAATCGCCACGACCTCCGTATCCGTCTCTATTCGCTCGGCGATCTCGCGTGATTCGGAGACCGGGAGAGCCGGTACCGACTGACCGTCGTGAGAGCTGATGTTCTGAATCCCGCTGTACCGATCGTCCAGATGGGACTTGAAGACCTGCACCTTCTTGCGGGCGATGATCGCGCGGCGTACGCGCCGGAGGAGCTCCTCCGACTTGCCGCTGAACATCACGCCAGTGATGACTTCGACCCAGCCATCGCGCCCCTCTCCACGCATCGTCGTGCCCGAGCCGTTCCAGCTCAGGCGAGGGCTTGCGCGTCGGCGAGAAGCTTCAGGAGCGTTCTCTCATCCATCCCCTGAAGCTCCCGCTCGGTAGCTGCCACGTCCCGGCTCGCGTGCGGCACCCACCGCGGCCTCCGGAACGGATCCTCGCGGCAGACGAAGAAGATGCGCGAGGCGTGAGGAGTGTCCGGCTGCCCGCCGGAAACGTACGCCTCCCACTCCACCAGATCCTCGTCGAGGAAGGTCCGGGTCACGACCTACACCTTGACGGAGCGCGACAACAGCTCGCGCAGGCTGGCCTCGTCCATCTGTCCGACGCACTCCGCCGGCACCTTGGAGGCACGCGGGGGAGCCAGGGTGTAGCGCTGCGGCGCCTTCGGCTCCGACAGATTCCGGAAGATGATCAGGAGCCGTGGCGACTGGACGGTCGTCCCGGAGTGAAGGGAGAACTCCGCCTCCCAGGTCGCACCACTCTCCCCCCGGAAGCGCGTCTTGGCGCTATCGGCGGCTCCGTCAAGACGGAAGATCAGCTTTTTCAACAGCTTGAGTGACATTTCCTCTGCCAGCTCCAGGAGTGCCGGGCGACGGGCTCGCCTCGGGCCCGGCGGAATTGTGGGAAACCGCGCCTGGCCGGGTCAAAGTAGGGCAGCCGGACCGCCCCTGACAACCTCGAAGAGCCACGGGGCGTGACGTTGCCTGGCCGCGACACCGGGCCACATGCCGGCCCCACCCGCCCTCGCACCGCCAAGGGCGAACGAAACGGCCAACCTCTTATACAAGTGTATGTTACGCCCGCATATGGGTGGTAGTGCATTGGCGTCGTGATCCCCCGGCCCCGGGGGCGTACTTTTTGTACCCTCGGCGGCTGTTCCCCCGATGACCGGGGACGCTCACGAAAGGCGAGCCGCCGCGGCGGCAGGGATGATAGGTAGGGGCCGGAGCAGAGGGACGTGAGCTCGCACAATCCAGACGATCCACACTCCGCGACCGACACGGAGATCGCACGGGTTCATCCCGCGCCGGTTCCCCCCGCGGGCGCCGTTGTGCCTTCCCGCGGCGAATCGGGCCTTACTACGGCCTCTGGCGTTCGGGCTTCCGAGCCCGGGTCCGCCGAGCCCGGGATGGAGGACACGGAGCCCGGGACCAAGGCCACCCAGTCGCCCCCCGAGGTCGCGGAGCCCGGCACCGAGGTGACGGAGCTCCCGGCCCAAGCTGACGAGCCCGAGACCTCCGCCACCGAGCTCCCGGCCGAGGCTCCGGTGCCGGGTTCACCCGTGGATCCCTATCCCTCCGCAGAGAGCTCCTCATCTGCGGATTCCGACTCCCGGAAGCCGTACGCTCAGGAACGGTCCCTCGAGAGCGTGCACGCGCTTCTGGATCTCGGGCGGGCGATCCTCGTGATGCCGGGCGAGGCGTTCGTGTTCTTTTATCCCGCCGGACCGGAGCAGGTGATCAACGCTTGTCATGCGGCCGGCTTCCGAGAGTTGCACTTCGAACTCATCGGTGACGAGCTCGTCGCGCTCGAGTACATGCGGTTGTGGCGCGAGAACACGGAGAAGCGCACGTGGATTCGCTCCACCCACCCGCTCGTCGTGGAGTACTGTCGCGCCCTCCACCCGGATCTGCTTCCGTACCTCACCCCCGTGATCACCCCGGCGATGGCCTGCGCCCGTTATCTGAGGCACGTACATGCCACGCAGGAGGTGGAGCTCGTGTACGCCGGGCTGGACGCTCCCGGTCCCACGGGACACGACGAGTTCGCGGAGATCCTCTCCCTCTCCCAGTTGGACCGACTCCTGGCGGAGCGGGGGACGCCCCCGGGAGACCAGCCGTTCCTTCTCCAGACGGTTCCACCTGAACGGCGCCGCTATCTGTCGACCCCTGGAGGTCTGCCGCTTCCTATGCTGGACCAGGAACGCGCATCCTCTCGCCACTTTCGGAAACTGAGGGGGCTGTATGCGCTGGCGGGCGTCTCGCGCCAGCTTCGGGATGAGACCAGTCGGCTCGGTTTCATCGACATCCTCCCGTTCGAGAGTGCGCTGGCCCATCCGGCGCTCGGCCCGCGCGAGGAGCTTTTCTGGCGCCGTGAGATCATGGAGCTCGTCGAGCCCCCGCGGGCGGAGTCGCCCGTCATCGCCCCACCCCCCGAGCTGGATCTGTCGGTGCGATACGAGCGGCGCCCCAGCAACCTGCCGGAGAAGGAGTTCGAGGAGGTGGCCCGAACGCTGACCGAGGTGGGCGACGCGGTCAACGGAAGCTACTGGCGCCAGGATCCGGGCCGTTTCGCCGGTTATGTCGCGCTGGCCGAGACGACGCTTCAGACCCGGCCCGAGACGGCCCTCGGACTTTTCCATATGAGCCGCAGCTACTCGAAGGCGATCCGAGACGCCACGCACGATGCCCTCACGGATCTGTACTCCTACCGGGCTCTCGTGGAACGAGTCGAGGAGGAGCTGGGCCAGGCGAACCGCGCGGGCTCCTCTCTCGCGTTGCTCTTCGTCGACCTCGACACGTTCAAGGAGATCAACGATGAGCACGGTCATCCGATCGGCAACGAGTTCTTGCGCGAGGTGGCACAAGTCCTTTCGGACACGATCCGCAGCACCGATATTGCCGGACGGTTCGGAGGCGACGAGTTTGTCGTGCTGCTCGTGTACTCCGACCCGATGGGGGCCGTGAGGGTAGCCGAGCAGATCCGTCAGCGGGTGTCACAGATCCGCGTGACGGCTCCGGGAGGTGAGGCGAGGACGACGTGCAGCATCGGAATAGCCTTTCACGCCGGCGAGGAACGCTCCCTCCTGTCCGCCGATGACCTGTTCGCGGAAGCCGACGCCTCTCTGTACATTGCGAAGGCGCACGGCGGCAATCGGGTCCACCCCGTCGTGAAAGAGGAGCTCTCGCGATGAGCGCCGAGGGGAAGGATGTGGCAGCGGATGTGAGGGGACTCGACCCTTGGGGCCTGCGGCGCGTCGAGCAGCTCCTCCAAACGGTCGAGGGAGTTGACTCTCTCAAAATCGTCCCCGACGGTCGGGGTGGGATCGATGAGATTCACGTCCTGAGCGGCGCCGGCCTCGGGGCAAAGCAGATCGTCCGCAACATCGAATCCGCCCTCCTTGCCCAGTTCGGGCTTCAGGTGGACCACCGCAAGATCTCCGTGGCCCAGGTTCGGGAGCGAGAGCTTCCTGCTGCTGCCGCCGAACCCCCGCCGGAGCCGGCAGCCGCGGTCGCGGCCGAGCGCCGTTTTCTACTCGACAGCTTCCAGCTGGAGCGCAAGGCGGGGAAGCGAGTCGCGTGCGCCGTCCGCCTCCGCGACGGCGACAAGGTTTTCGAGGGAGAGGCGGAGGGACCCGATTACGCCCGATCGCGTCTCGAGGTAACCGCTCGCGCGGTTCTCAGTGCGCTCGAGCAGGTATTGGAGGGAGCGGCATTCGCCGTGGAAGGGGTCGCGGAGGTCGAGCTTTTCGGCCGGCGGATCGTCGTCGCCCTGATCCACGGCCTGGCCGGCCGTAACGCCGTGACCCTGCCCGGAATCAGCAGAATCCACGATTCGCAGGAGGAAGCCGTGGTGCTCGCGTGCCTCAACGCCACGAACCGCTGGGTGGCTAGCCTGTAGGACGGTAGCGGAGCCACGGCTTGCGCTCCGGTGCTCCGGCTACTTTCTTTTATGGCACGACGATTGCCCAGGGTACCACTCGACCAGGCGAGGTATGTGATCGGCTAGACTAACCGACGAGACGAACAAAGGAGATACGAACCCCCAATCTCTGCGGCGAAGGCCATGAGCCGAGCTGAGCGGGACCTCCGAGCGGAGCTATGCGCATCCCCTAGCGGATCGGATGCGACTCCCCACGAAAGGAGGTGACGCACATGTGGGCTCTTTTCTTGGCGGCTTTAGCCGGGACGCTTAGATGGTAATGAGCAGGGATTGGGGGTTTCGCTCGCTATGACCCGACATATCACTCTTCGAGCTTTTGTTTTTCTCATCGTAGGCGCTAGCCTTGCGGCACTCCTTACATCCTCCTTTGTCTTCGACACGCTTATCACGCCGCAGTGGTTACTGGCCTTTGGCACTCTCCTCGCCCTTGCCGTGGTCAGCGCGCTTCTCGCCCTCAAGATTACTGAAGGCGGCAGCACAACGGCCATGGACTTCGTCCCCCAACTCGGTGCTGTGCTCCTTCTTGGCCCTTTTGGCACTGTCGCGCTAACGACCCTTGAGCAGGTTTTCACCGAGTTTATACTGCAACGCAAGTCCATTCAGAAAGCTCTGTTCAATACGGCCCAAATCGTTCTAGCAGCTTCGGTCGCCAGCTTTCTGTACATACTCTTCAATGGTGAAGTGATTCTTGGCAGCACTACGCTTCACAACACTGGTTTCACTGACTTTGTCGTTAAAGTGTTCCCACCATTCATTGTGGCCGTAGTTGGGTATTTCACTGTCAACACCGTCTCCGTCTCCTATATTATTTCCCTTGCGGAAGGTAAGAGCTTCCTCGAAGTGTGGAGGGAGGCTGCTGGTCATATCATTGTGTTCGATCTTGCGATGAGTCCACTGGCGTTTCTTGTTGCCTATCTTTACGTTCAGTGGCATCCTCTTGCGCTGCTCGCCGCAATTGTACCGATCATCGGCCTTCGCTACAGCTATGGAGTAAACATTGAGCTCCACCAGCTCAATCAAGACCTCCTTCGAATCCTCATTAAGACGCTCGAAGCCAGGGATAGGTATACGTCCGGACATTCGGTCCGGGTAGCGGAGAGATCCAAGAGCATTGCGCGGGCTCTCCGGCTTGGGCCACGCGACGTCAGAATCATTGAAACCGCCGCTCTACTTCACGATATCGGGAAAATCGATTTAGCCTATGGAGAGATTCTCCGGCAGGCTGGGCCTTTGTCACCAAAGCAGCGGGAACTCATTCGGGCGCATCCTGACAAGGGAGTCGAGATCCTCAGCGCCGTGAGAAGCTTGGATCCAGATATCCTCCGATGTGTTCGACATCACCATGAATGGTTCGACGGAAGCGGCTATCCGTCGGGAATAGCGGGCCATGAGATCCCACTGGGCGCGCGGATCATAATGATTGCAGATTCGATCGACGCCATGCTTACAGATCGTCCGTATAGGGCGGCGCTATCCGTAGATGAAGTCGGTCAAGAGTTGGAGCGCAACAGCGGCTCCCAGTTTGATCCAGAGCTGATTGCGCTGGCGCTAAGGATTCGACTGCTTGACAGTGAGAGACGCATGGAGCCTCGATTACTGAGGTTGGAGTCGAATCCCAGCGGCGTCAAGATCGAGGCTCCTGACAAGGCTGCGCGATAGTTCCCTGCGCGATGCCCGTGGTATCCTACTTGCATTGGCATTGGCGATCCGCAGCCAACGCCTTGTGAAAGCCGGGAACCAATCCAGCCCGTGTTGTCGGAGGTCACTTACCAGCGAAGAGCTGCCGTCGTCACCATCTCTATTCCCGCCAAGGAGAGACGCTAACCACAGAAGTTTCAAGTGGCCTACGCGATCACGTTTCCTCTCCTCGGCGGCACACTGGCACAAGCGGGAGTTGATGACGTCCTCGCTCACGGAGCAAAGCCGAAGCAGGTAGGCACAGAACCACTCAGCCTTGAAGCGATCGTATCCAGCTGCCAACGCTTCTTTATTCTGTTCTAGGCCTGCTACATGCTTAATCACGGATGCCACATCCCCGACTTGAAGCCCAACTAAACCCAGCGAGGCATGCAATTCAGCAAGATGATACGAGGCGCCATTCGCACGGGACACGACCAGGGCCTCTCGGTATAGCTGCGCGGCTGATTTCGGATGCCCACTGTAGAACTTCGCGTTGGCCAGGTTTAGAAGAGCAGGCAGCGCTGAGTAGCGATCAATGCCAAGCGCCAAGTAGAGTCGGCAGCTCTCTTTCGCATAGTGTTCAGCGTTAGCCCAATCTCCCTTCTCTAAGGCAAGGCAACTGAGATTGTTGTGCAAATGTGCACAGTGGACCGCATCGTTCTTCTCTCGCGCGAGAGCTAAGCCTTTCCCGATTGCGGCTTCGGCCCTGTCCCATTCAGCCAAACGTATCCACACCACGACCTCGGATAGGAGCACTCTTAGACGCATCGGCGTGGGCAGGTCAGTATCGGACCACGATTTCTTACCCAGCAGATCTCGCGCTTCCTCGGTGGATTCCATGAACGTGGCGTAGACCACCTGGCTGCACAGGGCTTCGGCCTTGGCCGTCGGGGTCAGTGCATCCGAGCGAGTCCCGGATTCGTACAGCGTGCGAATGGCTTCGTAGGCCTGCCGTGCTTCTCCCTCGTCGTGGGTGAGAATCCCGATCTTGAGAACGAGGGCCAGCCTCTCCAGTTCTTTCTCGTGCCGCTGCCGCTCATCTGGCAAGTTGGCGATGCTCTCCGTTACGCGGTTCAGACAGGCCCGAGCTCCCGGCCAGTTCGAAGACTCGACCCGCGCTCTGGCTACGGCGAGCTGAGCGGACGCGGCCTGCACTCCAGAAAGCGTCGGGAAGGCATCAAGGATTCTCGTGAAAAGGCTCTCGGCCACGACGAAGTGGCCAGCGGCCATCTCCGTCTCCGCCTGGACCCACAGTGCCCGCAGTTTCTCGTGCTCCGTCTTGGCCACCGACGCTGCGAGTGCTGCCATGGACGAAGCTTCTTTGTGAGCGGATGATGCAACGGACCGCTCCGCGGCTCGCATGGCGTATTCGTAGGCACGCGTCCGATCTCCGCCCTGCTCGAAGTGGTGAGCCAGCGTGGCCGGATTCACTTCCGGATCCGTGGCCAAGACCTCCCCGACGGTCAGATGCAGGGCCGCCCGCTGGAGAAGGCCGAGGCTGCTGCAGACGAACTCGCGGCTGATGTCATGCCCGAACTCCAACCTTCGTCCGTCGTCCTTGAGCAGGTGCCTCGTTCTCAGACCCTCGGCGGTGCGCACTACCTCCTCCGCGGAGAGCCCCGCCACGACTCCGACGTGCCTGGGCGTGGCGTGTCGCTCCAAAACGGCCACCGCCTCCAGGATCCTCAGGGCGTGAGAGGAGAGTCCTCGCAGTCGAAAGCGCAGCAAGCTCCGAAGGCGATCGCTGATGAAGGAGCCGATCGGCGGGAGCTCGCCCTGCTCGCTGAGGCTGGACGCGGCCCGAAGGATTTCCAAGGCGTAGAACGGATTGCCGCCGGAGAAACGCTCGGCGAGGGAGATGACGCTGCTCTCCGATGGTCCTTCGCCGACGCTGGAGAGCAACTGGCGAATGTTGTCGCGAGAGAGAGGTTGGAGCTCCACGCTTTCTGTGGCCAGAGAATCGGAGGACTCTTCCATCAACCGCCGCGCCGTTTCCCGGATCTCGGTTCCGCTTCGGGCACTCAGAACGAGAAGGAACGGCCGATCCCTGAGCCGCCGGGAGATGTAGTGGAGTAGAGAGGCAGAGGCCGCGTCGATCCAATGAATGTCCTCCACGACCCACACGACCGGTGCCCCCCTCACGGTCTGACGAATCAGGTCCGTGACCTCCTCGAACAGGCGACGGCGTCGAACGGCCGGATCTATGGCCTCCGCCTCATCTTCCGAGCTGTGTGTAAAGAGGTCCGGAAACAGATGGCCGAGCTGATAATACCGATGCTGACCGCCCCGGAGAGATTCCGCAATCTTCCGTGCCACGGGTTCGATTCCATCCAGCACGGGTCCGTAGGCGACGTCCGATTCGGCTGGATAGCAGCGGCTCTCGAGGCAGCGGATCCCGTCCATGGCGGCGTTCCGAGTGACTTCCTGAAGGAGACGTGTCTTCCCGATGCCGGCCTCGCCCATCACGACGAGCACCTTGCCTGGCTGCTCCCGAATCCGTCCCAGAGCGGTTCGCAGGACCTCAAACTCGGTCTCACGCCCGACCAGCGGCAGTTCGGCCTCGCCGGGCGCAGGCAAGGAAAGGGCGGGTGCCCTGGAGCTACGGATCCTGTCAACCAAACGCAGCGTATCGGTCGAGGGGCCGCCGGGAAGCTCCTTCAGCAGGAACTCTTCGAATTCGGCGTAATGCTGGAGAGCCGAAGGTTGATCGCCCTGGAGCCACAGGGCTTTCATGAGTGACCGATGGGCCGATTCATCCAGCGGATTCATCTTGATCAAGCGGAGAGCGGCCAGACACAGCTCCCCCCACCGACCCTGACGGTCGCATTCCTCGATGAACCGGCGAAGCGCCACCTGTCCCAAGGTCTTCAGTCGGCTCGCCTCGCCCTCCAGCCAGCGTTGAAAGGCTCGGCTGCCGAGGGAGACCAGGTTGGGCGCGAACTCCCCCCGGACGAGCTCGGCCGACCGAGACAGATCGCCGCTCTTCAGACACTCCTCCAGCTCGAGCGCTTCGTAGCGGATCTGGTTTCGTTCGAGGCGGAGAGAGCCTGACCGTGTCTGAACTTCGAACGCGCGAAGCTTGCGCCGGATGTCGTACAGGGCTTGGCTCAGGGAATGCCGGGCCAGCCCTTCACCCGTATCCCAGAAGAGCTCCGCCAATCTCCGACGGCTGAATGCTCGGTTCGGATGGGCGCACAGATACACCAGAAGGCCGAGGTGCTTTCGAGAGCGGAAGTGCACCTCGGATCCCTGGTCGTCCAACACGACGGCGGAGCCGAAGCACTGGAGCCGATACATAGGGCACCCTTCGTTCATCCTGCGGTGGGTCCTCGCCTCAGGGAGCCGACCCGCGACCATCCCAAGGTACGCCCGGATCTCAACCGAACGTCATCATGTTCGGAGACTTCGAGCTACGCCTGTTGATGGCTCCGGTTGTGGGGCACCGCTCCGCCAGTTGCTACGAGTCCGAGTCGGTTACGGCCGCGAG
>JBHHYJ010000039.1:0-26960 GCA_046757485.1 Gemmatimonadota bacterium | reverse complement strand
GAGTTCATGTTCATCCCGTTCTTCATCCTGCGCTTCTTCGCCTTCGCCGTCCTGGCGGCACTCGTCGCCCGCCTCCCGGTGGCGGCGATCGGCTTCATCGACTTCCTCGTCTTCGGAGCCGTCATGCTGTTCGACTTCCACAACTGGCTGGCCCAGTACGGACAGAACCTCTCGCCCGATGCCCCGGTCCACCTGGACCCGTTCACCCCCCGGCTGCTGGGCACCACCCAGGTCGGGAACTTCACGGTGACCAGCCTGCCCAGCGCCGGGGCGCTCCTGATGATGCTGGCGGGCCTGCTGGGTCCCGTGATCCTGGCCATCGAGTGGTGGCGGCGACGGGAGGCCCGGGCCGGTTGATGGGACGCGCGGCGCGGGCTCCGGGGGTCCCGGCCGGCCAGCCGAGGAAGCTCCGAGGGGCGGTGGGTCGGGTCGGAACGCCGCTCATCGCGGCGTTCGTGGCCGGGGTGCCCGGCTTCGGCCATGGGTCAGACAGCGGGCTCCGGCCGGCCGGGCAGGTGCAGGAGGCCGCTCCACGGCCGGCCCGAACGCTTCGGGTCGGACCGGCCGCCGAGTTCCGGAGCATCGGAGAGGCGATCGCCGCCTCGAGCTCCGGCGATACTCTCCGGGTAGCCGCGGCCACGTACCGGGAGCGGCTCGTGATCCGGCATCGGCTCACCCTCCTCGGCGAGGAGTGGCCCGTGCTGGACGGCGGCGGCGCCGGGCACGTGGTGGAGTCGTTCGCTCCCCTGACCTTGCGGGGCTTCGTGATCCGCGGATCGGGGACGGCGGTGGATCGGGAGGACGCCGGCGTGATGGTGCGGGCCGGCCCGGTGCGCATCGAGCGGAACCGCCTCGAGGACGTCTTCTTCGGCATCTACCTGAAGGATGCCGCGGGCTCCGTGATCAGGGAGAATCAGGTGCGGGGCAAGCCCCTTCCGCTGCCCCGCCGGGGAGACGGGATCCGCCTCTGGCACAGCAGCCGATCCCGCATCCTCGGCAACGTGGTGGAGGGCACGCGGGACGTGGTCGTCTACTTTTCCGACAGCCTGCTGGTGGCGGACAACCTGATCCGCTCCGGCCGCTACGCTCTTCACTACATGTACAGCCACCACAACCGGTTTCTCCGCAACCGGTTCCTTGGCAACCAGGTCGGCTCCTTCATCATGTACTCGCGAGAGATCGAGCTGCGCGGCAACGTCTTCGCCCGGGCGGCCGGAGCCACCGGGATGGGGCTGGGATTGAAGGATGCCGACGGGATCCGCGTGGAGGGCAACCTCTTCGTCGACAACGGCATCGGCATCTACCTGGACAACTCGCCGACGAGCCGGGAGAGCCGCAACCTCTTCCGGGAGAACCTGCTGCTGGGCAACGGAACCGGCGTCCACCTGCTGCCGTCCGTGCGCGACAACAGCTTCGTCGCCAACGCCCTCGAGGGGAACGGGACCCCGGTGGCGGTGGCGGGGGGAACAGCGCCCGGTACGGCGGAGCAGAACCGCTGGAGCGGCAACCACTGGAGCGAGTATGCCGGCTTCGACGCGGACGGCGACGGCCTCGGCGACACCCCGTTCGTTCACGCCCGCCTGAGCGACGATCTTCTCGGCCGACACCCGGAGCTCCGCCTCTTCACCTACAGCCCCGCCCTGCGTGTGGTCGACCTCTTGAGCCGCTTCTTCCCGCTCCTGCGGCCGGAGCCGGTGGTCGTGGACAGCGCGCCGCTTCGGGAGAGCGGTTTGCCGGCCCGATGGGCGGGGGAAGACCCGCGGGTCGGCGGGCGGCGTCCGCCAGGCACCCGGGCCGGTGCCGCTCTCCTGTGGGGCGGGCTCGCCCTGTTCGTCTCCGGGCTCCTGGCCGGCGGCCGGTGGAGGTGGGTCCGGTGAGGGGAGACACGCGGCCGGACGCTCACGGGCCACGCCGGCAGGAAGCTTCGGAGCCGACCCCCCGCGGGGCGGTCGTGCGGGCCACGGGTCTTACGAAACGCTACGGCAACGCGAGGATCCTGAGGGACGTGCACCTCTCGGTCTCCCGCGGCGAGAGGGTGGCCGTGCTCGGACTGAACGGGGCGGGTAAGACGACGCTCTTCCGCTGCTGCCTCGGCCTGACTCCGTTCGAGGGCGAGCTCACGGTGGACGGCCACCCCGCGGGGCCGGCCGGCCGGGAGGCACGGCGCCGCATCGGGTACCTCCCCCAGCAGCCGCCTCGCTTCGACCTGCGTCTCGAGGAGTTCCTGGAGATCTTCGCGGCGCTCCGGGGGATGGCAGCGGCCGGGCCGCGGGAGTGGCTGAGGGAGCTCGGACTTCCGCTGTCGGAACACGGAGGCAAGTCGCTCCGGGAGCTCTCGGGCGGCATGCTCCAGAAGGCGTTGCTGGCGATCGCCCTCGGCTCCGGGTCTCCGGTGCTTCTCCTGGATGAGCCGACGGCCAACCTCGACGCGACCTCCCGGCGAGAGTTCCTCCGCGCCCTCGGACAGGCGGAGGAGTCCACCACTCTGCTGTTCGCCTCCCACCGGCTGGACGACGTGGAGTCTCTCGCGACCCGCCTCCTCGTGCTGCACGAGGGCGGGTTCGTGTTCGACGGAACGGCGGCGGAGCTGCTGGAGCGGGCCGGCATCGACGTTCGCGTGTGGCTGGACCGGGCTCGTCCGCCGGCGCTCGAGGAGGTCATGCAGGCGCTGGTGGCCCGGTCGGGAGTTCCCCGGTGAGCCGAACCATCCTCCTCCGCTGGGGGCTGAAGGACTCCCTCCGGAGCTACTGGTTCCTCGCCAACGCCGGGCTGTTTCTCGCGGGTGGGGTCCTGCTGACGCTGTTCGGCGGGACGGATGTCACCGTCCTGGGGTATCGCGGCTTCGCGCGCGCCCTGGCCGGCCTCGCCCAGCTCGCCCTCTTCTTGGTGCCCGTGATGGCCCTGTTTCCGGCCACCGCGGCGATCGCTGGCGAGCGCGAGCTCGGAAGCCTGGACTACCTGCTCGCCCAGCCGCTCGATCGAGGGGCCGTGTTTCACGGCAAATGGAGCGGCGTCAACGCGGCCCTCCTCCTCTCCCTGGGGCTCGCCTTCTCCGTCACCGGGCTCGTCGCCGCCCTGCGGGGTGTTCCTCCTGGCCTGATCGCCTCCCTTCTGGGCCTTACCTGTCTGCTCGCGACCGCTTTCGCCTCCCTGGGGCTGTGGATCTCCGCCGTGGCTCCGAGCCGCACTCGGGCCATCAGCCTCGGGCTGACGGCCTGGATCGGCCTCACCGTCCTGGGCAGCCTCGGTGTCCTGGCGTGGCTCGTTCGCTGGGGCCTGCCGGCCTGGGCCCTGGAGGGGTGGTCTTTCGTGAATCCGGTGGAGGCCTACCGCCTGGCCGCGATCACCCTCCTCGACGCCGATGCCACCCTTCTGGGTCCCGTGGGGGCCGCGCTCGCCGAGCGCTTCGGGCACGTCGGGGTCATCGGCCTTGCCGTGCTCTCGCTGGCGGGCTGGACCGGGGGGGCGTACTGGGCGGGACGGGTCAGCTTCCGGGGGTAGCGTGCGGGGCGGGCCTGCCGGTCATCCCTGTCGCCTCCGGTCGGGACGTTTCGTCCCATCGCGGTCGCCCGAGCGCCGTTCATCTCGCCATAAGCCACTTCACAGCCATGAATTAGGCTAGCAGAGCGGGCGGCACGAAGGATGCTGAATGGAGGGGTGAGAGAGGGGGAAACATGCACGCCACGAGCCATATTTCGACGGCCGGAACGGCGTGGTGGATGCACGGGTCCGCGCGCGGAGCGCGGAGGCCCGCCGCGCATCACTCCGAGACGGCAGGCGGAGGCGCGGCTGCTGGGTACCGGAACCGGTACGGCACGGTCCTGTCCGCCGGCATCCTTCTCTCCGTCGCCGTCCACTTCCTGCTCTTCCAGTACTTTCCGGGCTTTACGGCCCCGGCGATGCAGGGGGGTGCCCCGCAGCTCACGAGCCTGGAGCTCCCTCCCGAGGTGGAGATCCCGCCGCCCCCCGAGCAGATCGCGCGGCCCGCGACGCCCACCGTGGCCGAGGTGGACGTGAGCGAAGAGATCACGATCGCGCCGACGACGTTCGAGGCGAACCCCGTCCAGACTCTGGCTCCGCCCCCCACGGCCACCGAGGCGGACCCGTCGGCGCGGCCGCGCTTCATCCCGTACGACACCCCGCCCCGACTCCTGAACGGAGCCAAGATCGAGAAGCTCCTGCGCGGCTACTACCCTTCCGCCCTCCGCCAGGCGGGCGTCGGCGGAACCGTGAACCTGTGGCTTTTCGTGGATGAGACCGGAGCGGTGAAGCGGACCGTGGTGAAGGAATCCAGCGGTTACGTGGCGCTGGACGAGGCCGCCGGACGGGTGGCGATCCGCATGCGTTTCTCGGCGGCCAAGAACCGGGACAAGGTGACCGCGGTCTGGGTGTCGCAGCCGATCCATTTCGCCGTCAAGTGACGGGATCGCTCGCCGATTCCGTGGGGAGCGACCGGTCGATCGCGGATCGGCCTGGACAGAAAGGGCTTGCCGATGCAGCCGTCCTTGAGTGAGACATCCGTCGTCGGTCCCGCCGCCGCCCGGAGGGCCCACGGCCGCGCGCCGCGCGTCGTCACGTGGGAGATGACCCAGGCGTGTGACCTCAACTGCCTGCACTGCCGGGCCGAGGCGTGTCCGGGGAGGCACCCGCTCGAGCTGACGACGGAAGAGGGAAAGGCGCTGATCGACCGGGTGTTGGCGTTCGGAGATCCGCCTCCGATCCTGGTCTTCTCCGGCGGGGATCCCCTGAAGCGACCCGACCTGATGGAGCTCGCCCGCTATGCGACGGGCCGGGGGCTGCGGGTGGGCGTCACGCCGGCACCCACGGCTCTGCTGAACGGGTCCGCGCTCCGGGAGCTTCGAGACGCGAAGGTGCACCGGCTGGCTCTCTCCCTGGACGGTGCCACCCGCGAGCGGCACGACGCGTTCCGCGGGGAGCCCGGATCCTTCGCCGCCATAGAGCGGGCCGCACGGCTCGCCACCGAGCTGCGCCTCCCGCTTCAGATCAACACGACCGTGGCGCGCTCCACCGTCGCGGACCTGCCGGCGATCGCCGACCGGGTGGAGGAGATGGGAGCGGTGATGTGGGAGGTGTTCTTCCTCGTTCCGATCGGCCGCGGGATCGCTCTCGAGCCGCTGGACGCCTCGCGAACGGAAGAGGTCCTGCGCTGGCTTTACCGACGGCAGCGGGACGCCCCGTTCCGCCTGATCACCGTGGAGGCACCTGCCTACCGCCGGGTAGGTCGGCAGATCGAGGCCGCCGAGCGGGGGAAACGAGAGCGCACGTCCCGGCGAGGCGTTCCAGAGGCGACGAACGGCGGCGGGATCGGGAGCGGCAACGGCGTCCCCGCCGGGCGGCCGGCGCCCGAGGGCTCGACGGGCGACGCCAACGGCTTCGTCTTCATCAGCCACCTGGGGGAGGTGTACCCCTCCGGGTTTCTCCCCCTGGCGGCCGGCAACGTGCGAACCGACGATCTGGTCGCCCTGTACCGCCATAGCCCCGTCTTTCGGCGGCTGCGGGACCCCAGTACCCTCAAGGGCAAATGTGGCCGCTGCGACTACCGCCACATCTGCGGCGGTAGCCGGGCCCGTGCCTTCGCCCTGACGGGAGACGCACTGGAGTCGGATCCGTTCTGCCCGTACGAGCCGGAACGGAGCGAGAGCGAAGCTCGTCGCTCGCCGTCACTGTAGGAGGTGCCGTGGTCACGAGACAGGTCGCCCGGTCTTTCGTTGAGCCGAGAGCCTTGCGGGTTCGGCTCGCCCGCTGCAAGGCCGGCGCACCCGTCCTCCTTCCTCTCGCCGCCCTGGCCGCGGCCGGATGCGCACGGGGGGAGGAGGCGCCGCCGACGAGCGTGGCCGTGGTCGACAGCTTCCTGGCGGAGCTCGGGCGGCTTCCGAGCGCCTCGCTGAACCGCGACCAGCGCTGGCGCATGATCAGCTCCATATGGGTCGGCCTGCCGCCTCCCGGCTACACGCGGGACAGCCTTCCGGAGGCCGGCTCGCACAGCGCCGCGCTTCTCCAGGTCTACTGTGTACAGTGCCACTGGATGCCGTCGCCGCGGATGCACGCGGCGAGCGAGTGGCCGCTCCTCGTCCGCCGCATGCTCCTCCGTGCCCGGACCGTGCAGGGCCGCCTCGGCGGCCCGCTCACCGCCCGGATCCTGGGCAGCGAGCGGGTGCTGGAAGGAATGGCGATCACCCGGACCCCGACGGCCGAGCAGGTGGACAGCCTGGTGGCCTACCTGCAGGGCCATGCCCTCCTGACGGCCGAGCCGGGAGAGATCGGAGAGACCGACGAGGCGAGGTTGTTCGCGGACCGCTGCTCCGTGTGTCACGCGACGCCCTCGCCCCGGGCCCACACCGCCGCCGGCTGGGAGCAGGCGATGACCCGCATGCTGGCCAACATGAGCGCGATGGGGGTGGAGCCCCCGGATCAGGAGGAGGCCGGCCGCATCCTCGCCTATCTGAAGAGCCGGGCGGCCCGCTGAACGGAGGGCGTCTCCGGGACGTCCGGTGGGGCGGCCCCGTCGCCGGACCGCCGGGCCCTCATCCCTGTCCCGGGCTCGCCCCTTCGGAAGCACCTCCCCCCCGGGCACGGGCCAGGCGCGCATCGATCTTCCGATAGACGCGGTCCGCATCCTCGGCCCCCGACAGCTCCTCGACCCACCCCTCGGCCAGCGCACAGTGAGGGGGCGTGGGACCTGACGGGGGCGCGTCCCGTACGGTGGCCAGGTGGCGCGCGGCTTCGCGCCGGTCCCCACCCTTCCAGGCCAGGTACCCGGCCAGGAGGTGTCCCGCGCGGCTTTCGGGGTGGGAGCCGGTGACCGCTTCCAGCTCGGAGCGCGCCTGGACGCCGTCGCCCCGGGCCAGAGCCACCACCGCGAGCCGCAGGTGGAGGCCGACCTGGGTGGGGTTCAGGCTCAGGGCCCGGCGGAGCTCCCGTTCGGCCCGTCCGAGATCGAAGTCGGGGTTCTCCTCGAAGCAGGCGAACAGGACGCCGAGCTGCGCGTGGCCCCGGCCGCTGCGGGGATTGTGGGCGACGAGGCGGAGCCACGCCCTCTCGGCCCCCGGCAGATCTCCCGCCTCCAGGGAGACGTTGCCCAGGTAGTAGAGCGCGTCTTCGTGCGCCGGATTCAGCTTCAGCGCTTCTTCGTACAGCCGGGCCGCCTCCCGTGGCCGCTCCTGTGTGCGCTCCCGGGTCGCCGCACGGTAGAGCTCCCAGAACCGCCGCACCGACGTTGCCTCGAGGGACACCTCGTTCCCCGGCGTCCCGGCAACGGTCACCTCCTCTCCCTCCACCACACGGAGAAGGCGATTCCGGGGAAGCGCCCGAATCATCTGCCGATCGCCGCTCGGCCATCGGATCTCCAGGCTGTCGGCCCGCCCACCGGGTCCGAGGCCGAAGTGAACCACGAGGCTGTTCTGGGAGAGGTAGGAGCTCTGCCCCCCCACCTCGCGGAGCTGCACTCGGCCTCCGGCCAACAGGCGCAGCCGGGCGCCGATCGCCTGGCGGTTGCTCCGGGTCCCCCGAAGCCGGAGCTCGAGCCACCCGTTCCGGTTCCCTCCATCGTTTCGAAGCAGGACGCCCGGCTCCCCGTGGTTCACGACGAAGAGATCCACGTCGCCGTCCCGATCGTAGTCGGCGAACGCGGCTCCCCGCCCCACGTGGCTCTCCCGGAAGTAGGGCCCGGCCACGGGCGACACGTCGAAGAAGCCGTCCTCGTTCCCCCGGTTCCAGAAGAGCTGGTCCCGCATCGGGACGAGGAGCTCCGCCGCATCGTCCCGCTGGAAGGTGCTCCCGTTCACCACCGGCAGGTCCAGCCGCCCGTCGTTGTCGTAGTCCACGAAGGCGGTCCCCCACCCGACGAAGTCCAGGGCGATCTGACCCAGGCCGTACCGGTCCGCCTGGTCCATGAACTGGAGCGCGTTCGTGGGGCCCGTGTCCAGCGAGTGGAAGGCGGCTCGCAGGCGGTTCACGTACAGGGCGTTCTCCTGGGCGATCCAGTGGGTGATGAAGAGGTCGGTGTCGCCGTCGCCGTCCCAGTCGCCCAGCGCGAGCCCCATCGCGCCCCGGTAGTCCGCCACCAGGGCGGTGTGGCTCACCTCCTCGAACGTCCCGTCCCCCCGGTTCCGATACAGCACGTTGTCGGAGACGTCGTTGGCCACGTACAGGTCCGGCCAGCCATCCTCGTCGAGATCCGCCCAGGAGGCGGAGAGGCTCCGGCCCCGGCGGCCAGCGACGCCC
Organism: Gemmatimonadota bacterium; assembly: GCA_046757485.1. Taxonomy (GTDB): domain Bacteria; phylum Gemmatimonadota; class Gemmatimonadetes; order Palauibacterales; family Palauibacteraceae; genus JBHHYJ01. Next base: position 18,716 of record JBHHYJ010000039.1, on the reverse strand, counting down.
GCCTCTCCGGCCACCTCCCGGAACGTGCCGTTCCCCTCGTTCCGGTACAGGAGGTTCCGCTCGGGAGGGAAGGAGGAGGGGTTCAGGGTGGACGGCACCTCCACGTCGTACTGGAGCGCCGTGGCGCCCTCGCCGGCGGAGGGAGGGGCGTATCGGACGTACCCGGTCACGTACAGGTCCAGATCCCCGTCCCGGTCGTAGTCCGCCCAGGAGACGCCGGTCCAGAAACCCTCCGGCCCTCCGAGGCCCGCCTCCCGCGTCGCGTCGGTGAAGCGGCCGCCCCCCTCGTTGTGGTACAGCACGTTGCGGCCGTAGGCGCTCACCACGAGATCGGCCCGTCCGTCGTTGTCGTAGTCTCCCCACGCGGCGCCCATGCCCCAGCCGCGGTACGCCACGCCCGCCTCCTCGGCCACCTCGCGGAACGTCCCATCCCCCTCGTTGTGATACAGCGCCGCCCGGGCGGGAGAGACGGCCACCTCGGCCTCGGAGAGGGTGAGCGGGCCCGCCTCGTTCAGGACGTACAGGTCGTCCCACCCGTCCCCGTCGTAGTCGCCCCACGCGGCCCCCGAGCCCATGTCCTCCGGAAGCTGGCTCGTGCGGAGGCCGGTGAAATGCCGAAAGTCGATCCCGGCCGCCCGCGTCACGTCGGTGAAGGAGACGCGCGGATAATCGGCCGGGAGAGCCCGCGCCAGCTCCGCCGTGAGCCCTTCCAGCTCGTCACCGGGGAGGTAGGCCGGGCGGGGAGTCCGGGAGCGGACCACCAGAGCGGCCACCGCCACCGCGAAGAGCGCGCCGGTCCCCAGGCTGATGAGGATCCCGCGACGGCGGCGGGACAGGCCCCGTCCTCCGGCCATGGGGCCGGATCAGGCCCCGGGGGAGGAGTCGATCCGCAGCACCATGACGTACTGGACGTCGAGCTCATCCCGCCAGATCCCGTACACGCGATCCTCCCGAAAGCGCAGCGGCTGGAAGCGCGTCGGCATGGCGACGACTCCCAGGTATCGTCCCTCCGGGTCGAAGACGTCCCATTCCCGGGCCCCCAGTCCGAGCAACGGGTTGAAGTTGTCTCGCTCCTCCTCGGTCAGCTGGGCGGGTGCCTGCAGGCGCTGGACCCAGATCGTGCCCGCCGGCCCGGCCAGGAACTGGAAGTAGGCCGGGAAGGTCGGCGCGAAGTCGACTCCCGCGACCAGGTTCTCCAGGGCCGGAGGGGGCACGCCCGCCTCCTTCCAGGCCCGCTCGAGGGCGCCGAGGAACACCTCCCGGTCCTCCTCCGTCAGGGCCGTTCGCTCGAACGGCATCACGAAGATCCGGTCCACGCGTCCGGGCACGCCGTGCACCTCGACCCGGTAGCCGTCGTTCACCCCGAAGAGGAGGCCCGTCTCGCCGTACAGGGCCCACAGCGGCTCGGCGACGAAGAAATGAAACTCGGGTGCGCCCCCCGCGAAGGAGAAGGTTCCGCCGGAGCGCATCCGAAACAGCGTGTCGCGGATGGACCCGTCCGGCTCGCGCTCCAGGATGCTGTCCATGGAGTCGGCCGCCGGCAGGTTCGGCAGATCCAGGGGTCGTACCTGCTCCGCGATGCGTCCCGACGGGCGGTCTTCCCAGCGGGCGGGGATCCCTTCCCGGAGATCCATCACGAAGCTCCCCGCGAACGTGCCATCGGGAGCGAAGCGGGTCACGCGGCGGTTCTGGAGGTCCGGCACGAGCAGCGTGTCGCCGCGGGCTACGAGCAGGGGGCCGGCTCCCAGGGCGAGCTGGCCGGGCCCGGAGCCCGGTCCTCCCAGCGTGGAGAGATGGATCCCGTCTTCCGAAAAGACCCTCACGTTCTGGGCCTGCTGGTCGAGCACGAAGATCCGGCCGTCCGAGACGACTCCGATGCCGGCGATCTGGCCGAACTGATAGGCGGGGTCGCCACCGGCCTCTCCGATCCGCAGCTCTTCGGTGACCCTCCAACGATCGGCATCGGTCCACACGCCCCGGGCCGGGTTCAGCACCAGCTCGACTCCGGCGCTGTCCCGAACCTCGCCGGCCCACGCGCCGGGCGAAGCGTCCCCCCCGCAGGCGGTCCACAACCCCACCACCGAAACGGTCCCCGCGACGAGCAGCGCGCCCCGCCGTGCCCCTGGCCGGGACCGGGGGAATCCCCGCCGCCGGGCCACCTGGTTCCGCGGGCTCACCTGGCGTCCTGCCTCCTCGCCCGTACGCGGATCGTCGCCTCGTCCTCGGAGAGCACGGTGACGGGGGCGGTGATCCCCGCCTCCTCGCCGAACAGGAAGTTCAGCAGGAACTGGTCGAACTTCCGGTACAGGAGCTTCACCGTCACGTGCAGGCTTCCCGCCGCACCGGGCGGGGCTCGGAACGCGTGCTCCTCGGCGCGCGGCTCCTCGGGTCCCTCTCTCGAGACGGGGCGTTCCGACGGGCCGACCTCGGCGGCGCCGGGGGCTGCCCGGGTACGCGGAGCCGCTCCCGGCTCCCCGGCGGCCGGCACGACAGCCCCCCGACCGTCGGCGGCGGCGGGCCCGGGCAGCACGGTGGCGGGACACAGGAAGGCGAACTCCGCCTGATCCGAGAAGCCGGGAAAGACGGCCCGCTTGTACCGCACGCCGACCATCTCCCACAGGTTGTGCCGGTCGATGAGGTTGCCGTACTGGTCCACCGGCTCCGCCTTGAAGATGAAGGAACCTTCCCGGATGAAGTGGGCCGGATCGGTGGCCCCCGTCTCGTAGACGACCCGTCCCGCCTGATCCGTGACCCTCAGCTCCAGCCACGCCTGGATGATGTCGAGCGGGCCGGTGGGAAAGTCGTGGCCCACCTTGTTGTTCGTCACCACCGCCCGGATGCGGACCTCCTCCCCCACCTCCACCTCCTCGGGAACCACGAGCTCCACCGGAATCGCCGGGCCGGCGCGCCACTTGTCGGCGATCTCGGGGATCTCGATCTCGCCCCGGAGCCACCGCTGGGTGAGGCGCACGTGCTCCTCCGCCCCCGGGAGATCCAGAAGCTCCGGCACCATCTGGTTGGCGGCCAGGAACCGGTGGCTCCGGTGCTTTCCATCTCCGGCGGAGCGGTTGTAGTCCAGGTCGTCCCCGCCTCCCGGGTCGGCGGAGTCCTGGAGCGGCATGTGGCACTCGCGGCACTCGATCGTCTTCGTGGGGTCTCCCGGATGGTTCCAGCGGCTCTTCCGCCAGTTGTCGTACTGGTTCTGGAGCTGCACCCACCCGACCTGGTTGATCTCCTCGTCGATGAACTGCTTGTGGCACGCCGCGCAGAACTCCGGGCTCTTGAAGAGGCGGTGGGAGAGGCTCTGCACGTGGTGCCGCGGGTAGGCGCGGATCAAGAAATCCCGGACGAGCCGCGACCGCGGATCCTCCCGGAGCTCGAACAGGTAGCGGTCGGGCTGCGCGATCACGTAGTTGGCGTTCCCCTTGATGTCGGTCTCGCGGATCGCGTGGCAGACGACGCAGGAGACCCCTTCCTGGTAGCCCGTGTGGTTCGTCAGGTCCTCGGCGAACACGTTCTTGGCCCCCGAGAAGAGGGAGATCGGGTCGTGGCAGCCCCCGCAGTACCGGGTCGACTCCGGACCGTTCTGCTCGGCCATCACGTTCTGCACCGCCTGGAACGCCGGATCCATCGCGGACCAGCGGTGCGAGCTCACCTGCCATTCCCGGAGGATCTCCTCGTGACAGCCCGCCGTTCCGCAGGACTCCGAGCCTCCCAGACTCCGGGCGTCGAACGCTCCCCCCGTCGTGGTCGTCGCCAGGCTGGGGGCGAACGGGCGGTCGGGACCGTACAGGAAGCTGTAGTCTTCGGGCAGCTCATCGTGCAGCTCGACCGGCCGGTACGCCCACGCCAGGACCGCCCCCGCCGCGATCAGGCCCAGCGCCACGAGGGAGGTGCGCCACGCGAATCGCCGCTGGCCCTCCCGAAGCGGTCGGACCGCTTCCCGCTCGCGCGCGCGCCGCGTCCGAAGCAGCAGGACGCCCACGTGAGGCACCGCCGCCGCGATGAGGGCCAGGGTGGCCACGATGTGGGCGAGATCCCATCCGTAGCCGATCCGGGCACGGAACAGCGCCTGCCAGGTGAGCACCAGCCCGCTGAGCGCGGCGACCCCGCAGGCCGCCATCGCGAAGTAGCCGGTGAGCACCACGTGGCTCAGAGGCATGCGGCGGTATCGGCGCCAGTGTCGGAGCTGGTAGAGGAGATACGGCACGAGGAACACCAGCCCCACGAGCGTGTGGAGCAGCACGCCGATCTGGTTCGGGACGCTGAACGGCAACAGCCACATGGCCAGACCGCTCAGCGTCTCGAAGAGGAGGAGGCCGGAGACGGTGAACAGGAGACGCTCCCGCCACTCGCTCCCCCGCTCGCCTCCCCGCTCGTTCTCTCCCTCCGCTCGTCGTTCCATCGCCTTCTCTCTCACCGTTGGCGAGGCGAGCTCCTGCCCGGAACGGGCGTCGTCACCGGCAGCTCGCCCACCGCGTTGGGATTCCGGCTCAGCCGGCCAACCGCTGCATCGCGGCGCCGTCCACCGCGATGAGACCGAAAAGAAACGCCGCCGTCAGGAGGGTGCCGGCCACGACCGCGAGAACCAGCGCCCGGCGCTCGAAGCGCAGATGCATGAACCAGCCCGCGATCACCGTCGCCTTCGCCATCATCGCCGCCACCAGAAAGCCGACCGCCGCCAGGAACGGGAAGCCGGCCAGCTCCACGAGGATCATGGAGAGGGTGAGGATGAGGAGCAGGCCCCACGCGATCCAGTAGGTCCGGTACGCCGTCGTGCGTTCCAACGTCTCCCTCCGGCTCAGATCAGATAGAAGCAGGTGAAGATGAAGACCCACACCAGGTCCACGAAGTGCCCGTAGAGGCCGGCCAGCTCGACTCCCGACGCCCGGGTGCGACCGCGTCGCAGCCGTTCGGCGAGAGTGGAGAGGATGATCACCCCGATGAGGACGTGCGTCCCATGAAACCCGGTGATCATGAAGAAGAAGGCCGAGAACGGGGGGACGCCCCACGGGTTGCCGGTGAGGCTGGCCCCTTCGCGGATGAGGGTCGCCCATTCGTTGGCCTGGAACCCCAGGAAGATCAGCCCGCCCAGCACGGTGAGGAGGACGAAGCGCCGCGCCATCCGGAGCTTGCCCCGCTGCGCCGCGCCAACGGCGGTCGCCATCGTGGCGCTCGAGGTGATGAGGACGAACGTCATCGTCCCGATGATCGCCATCGGGAAGACCTCGGCCTGCTCCGGCCACGCCGGGCTCGCGAGGCGCACGAAGCCGTACGACGCCAGGAAGGAGGCGAACAGGAGGGCGTCACCGACCAGGAAGAGCCACATCATCAGCTTCTGCCACGAGACGCCGAACGGCGAGACGCCCCCCTCCCAGGCCCCCGTCCGGCCGGCGTCTCCCCGCACGACCGCCTCCCCCGCCAGCTCCGCCGTCACCGACTCCGTCATCGCCATGCGATTCCTCCGAGCTGAGCCTACAGCATCGCCAGGGCTGGAAGCAGCGCCAGCCACACGCCCACCACGAAGTGCCAATACAGGGCCACGTGGTCGAGTCCCGCCCGGGAGCCCCCGCTCGCCGTCCGGCGCCGCACCGTCCGCCCCAGCGCGCCGAGCCCGCCGCCCAGGTGAGCCGCGTGCAGGGCCGACAGGGTGTAGAAGAAGGCGGCGTGCGGATTCGCCGGCAGAAACAGGCCGCGGCGGGCGAGCAGGATCCACGCGGCGGCCTGGCCGGCCAGAAAGAGGAGCCCGAGGAACGCCGCTCCGCGCAACCGGCGCACCGTGGGTCCGCCGTCCCCCGGCCACCCCGTCCGACGCGCCCCCTCGACGAACAGGCTGGAGCCCAGGAGGACCCCCGCGTTCAGCCACACGATCCACGGGAGCGGCAGCGGAGTCCAGTCCACGCCCTGTCGCCTCACGAGGAGGGCGGCCGCGAAGGCGGCGAACAGCAACCCCACGGCGCAGAGAAGGACGACGAGCCCCATAGGATGCGGGGCGGCTCCGGGCAGGTCCCGCCCTTCCGTCCGCACCAGACGCACGCCGTCGCCGGAGCTCTCGTCCCGGGGCCCGAGGTGGGCGGTGGGGATCGCCTCTCCCGGTCGGGGAACCGGCAGCGGAGGGATCACGAGGCCACCTCCGCTCGCGGCGGCCGCGGCTCCCACTGCGGCAGGTAGCCGTCCGGCGCCCCATCCACCCGGTACTCGTACGGGCCCCCGTACGCCACAGGGAGCTCGGCCCAGTTCAGGTGGGGGGCCGGCGAGGGGGCGGTCCACTCCAGGGTGGCCCCCTCCCACGGGTTGTCGGCCGCCCGTCGGCCCCGCCGCAGGCTCCGGAGGAGGTTCCACAGGAATAAGGGCTGACCCGCCACGGCGACGAAGGAGGCGACGCTGATCACCACGTTCAGCCACTGGATCGGCTGGGCGTAGTCGTACGACGTGGGGTCGTACAGGCGTCGCAGGTGCCCGCCGAGGCCCAGCCAGTGCATGGCGAGGAACGCCACGAAGACGCTCGGCACGGTCAGCCAGAAGTGGAGCTTCCCCCACCTCTCGCTCATCGCGCGCCCGAACATCTTCGGGAACCAGTAGCAGGTGCCCGCGAAGACGGCGAACCCCGTCACCATCCCGATCATGAAGTGGAAGTGGCCCACGACGAAGTAGGAGTCGTGCAGGTACATGTCGGAGCTCGCCGTGCCGAGCCACAGGCCCCCCAGCCCCCCGATCCCGATCGCCGCGATGATCGCCAGGGCCCACAGCATCGGCACCGTGAGCCGGATCCGGGCCCGCCACAGGCTGGCGATGAGGTTCATCCCGAGCACCGCGAACGGGACGGTGATCGCCACCGTGGCGACGGAGAAGTACTCCCCCAGGTACGGGTTCATCCCGCTGGTGAACATGTGGTGGCCCCACACGATCATGCTCAGGAACGCGATCACCATCAGGGCCCACAGGGAGGTGCGATACCCGAACAGCCGCCGCCGGCCGAACGTGGCTACCACGTCGAACGCGATCCCCACTGCCGGCAGGACGAGCACGTACACCTCGGGATGTCCGAGGAACCAGAAGAGGTGCTGGAAGAGAAGCGGCGTGCCGCCCTCGTGCGTCAGCACCCTGTCCCCGAGCACGAGGCCCGCCGGGAGGAAGAAGCTCGTCCCGCCGTGCCGGTCCAGGAGAAGCATGATCGCCGCCGCGGTGAGCGACGGGAAGGCGATGATCCCGAGGATCGAGGCGATGAGCAGGGTCCACACGGTCATCGGGAGGCGGAACATCGACAACCCGCGGGTGCGGAGGTTCAGGATCGTGGTGATGAAGTTCAGGCTGCCCATCGTGAAGGAGACGATGAACAGCGCCATGGCCAGCAACCACAGCGTCTGACCCGGACCGGAGCCCGGCACCGCCTCCGAGAGCGCCGAGAGCGGCGGATACGCCGTCCACCCGGCGGCCGCCGCGCCGTCCGGGACGAAGAACGACGCCAGCATGAGGAGGCAGGCGGGGACGACCGTCCAGTAGGAGAGCATGTTCAGCCACGGATACGCCATGTCCCGGGCGCCGATCTGGAGCGGGATGATGAAGTTGCCGAAGCCGCTGACCAGGCCGAGCGAGATGACGAAGAAGATCATCAGCGTCCCGTGCATCGTGACGAGGCTCAGGTAGCGCTCGGGGAGGAGCACCCCACCCTCGTACAGCCCCGGGAAGAGGCGGCCCAGCAGCGGCCAGGTGGCGTCCGGCCACGCGAGCTGCAGGCGAATCAGGATCGACCAGGCGAGCCCGAAGATGCCCATGAAGAGGGCGGTGAAGAGGTACTGCTTGCCGATCGTCTTGTGATCGGTGCTGAAGACGTACCGCCGCCAGAAGCTCTCGGGAGCGTGTGCTTGGCTCATCGGGCCGCCTCCGTCTGCTCGGTCAACCAGCGGTCGAACTCCGTCGCCGGGTGGACGACCACGGCGCCCCGCATCCGGTAGTGCCCCATCCCGCACAGCTCCGCGCACGCGATCTCGTAGCGCCCGGGACGCGTCGGAACAAAGACGGCTCGACCCGTGATCCCGGGAACGATGTCCTGCTTCACTCGAAAGGCGGGGACCGAGAAGCTGTGCAGGACGTCCCGGGCCCGAAGCCGCACGTGGACGGTGCGCGCCTCGGGGACGTGGAGGGCGTTCCGCACGACGACGTCATCCGCACCCGCCGGGTCCGCCGGATCCAGACCCAGCGGATTCGTCCTCCCCTCCACGAGGGCGGGATCCGTTCGGCCGAACGCGCCGTCGGGGCCGGGGTATCGGACCAGCCACTCGAACTGCTTGGCCATCACCTCCACCGTCAGGGCGTCGGCCGGGACCTCGCCGTACACCTGCTCCCACACGGGCAGCCCTTTCAGCAACACCCCCAGCTCGGCGATGAGGGCCATTCCGAGGACGGGGACGAGCGACCACCAGTACTCCGTGCGGGGCCGCAGCCGCGGGCGGTCCGTCGGCCGGTCGCGGGCGTAGCGCCACAGGAAGACGACGAGCGCCGTGGAGCCGACGAGCACGACCGTGCCCGTGGTGAGGAGGAGGTAGCGGACGACCCCATCCACCCCCGAGCCGTGCCGGGAGGCCACCTCCGGCATCCAGTCTCGCGAGAAGCCGACCAGCGTGAGGAGGGCGATCCCCACGAAAAGCGCCATCACGGCGACGACCTCGACCGTCCGTCTGGGTTCCTTCACTCGCGGCCTCCGGGGCTCGATCCGGCGATAACGCGCGCTTCAGCAGGCTTCCAGCTGGTCCTCCGACTCAGGGCGTCACGACCCAACGTACTCCTTCCCCACGGCGCAGCCGATCCAACCCCTCGCCGATCTCGGCGAGCGGGACGGAGCCGCTGACCACGGGATCCAACCGCAGGCGGCCGGCCCGCACGAGCTCCAGGATCTCCGGGTACTCGCCCGCGCCGCACCCGAGGCTCCCGATGAGCTCCAGCTCGAAGTACATGAGCCGCGCGGCGGAGAGGGCCACGGGTTCGGCCGAGTAGCCGATCACGCAGGCGCGCCCCCCCTTACGGAGAAGGGAGAGGGCGAGCCCGATCGTCTCGGGGGTGCCGATCGCCTCCAGCGCCACGTCCACACCCCCCCCGGTCAGGCGGCGGATCTCCTTGTCGGCCCGGTCCACCTCCCCCGGATTCACCGTCTCCGCCGCGCCCAGCTCCCGGGCCACCTCGAGCCGCGCCGCGTTCAGGTCCACCGCGACCACGCGTCCCCCGGCCAGCACGGCGCACTGCACCGCGTTCAGCCCCACGCCGCCGCAGCCCACCACGGCTACCGCCTCGCCCGGGCGCACCCGCGCCCGGTTTTTCACGGCATGGTACGGGGTCGAGAGGGCATCGGCGACCACGCACGCCTTCTCGAGCGGCAGCTCGTCCGGGACGGAAACGAGCTCCGCGGCCGGGACGGCCACGAACTCGGCGTAGGCGCCGTCGCGATCGTTTCCCAGCATCGCCAGCCTCTCGCACAGATTCTCCCGACCCGCCCGGCAGTACGCGCACCGCCCGCAGGAGAGCACGGCGGGGATGAGGACGCGATCCCCTTCCGCTCGACCTTCCACCGCCTCGCCCGACGCCGCCACCGTCCCGGCCGCCTCGTGGCCCAGGATGAGCGGGGGCGGCTTGAACGTCTTCACGCCGTGGTCGATGTAGTGGAGGTCGGTGTGGCACAGCCCGCAGCCGGCCACCCGGACGAGCACCTCCTCCGGGGCGGGCACCGGCGTCTCCACCTCGGTCAGCTCCAGGGGCCGGCCGGGCCCGTGGAAGACGGCCGCCCTCACCGAGCCCGCCCGCGGGGTCGCGTGTAGATGACCCGGAACAGGGACCGAGCGGCCGGGCACTCCTCGCACTCGGCCGCCAGGTCTTCCGGCTCGGGGCGTTCCAGCCGCACCTCGAGCCCCAGCGACTCGTACAGCTCCACGGCCTCCTGAAGACGGGGAGGCGCGCCGAGGAAGCGGCGGGTCCATCCCGCCCGCCGCCGTGCCGACGCTCCGCCTTCGGCCCGGCAGCAGGCCTCCGGCTCCGACGGCGAGTCGAGGCCCGCCTCTCCCTCGACGGGAAAACGCAACTGGCGGCGTCCGGCGAACACGAGCTCCTTCCTACGCGGCGCGCTGCGCCTCCAGCCGACGCCGGGACAGGACGGCGGCGCCTAGCGCGCCGGTGAACTGCACGAGACCGCCGTCCGGGACGTTCACCTCCGCGCCCAGGTGCTCCCGCATGAGCTCCACCATCGCCGGGAAGCGCATGATCCCACCCACCAGGGTGAACTCCGGCTCCATCTGCACCCGCTTCATGAGACGCACGGACTTCTCGATCAGCGACATCATCGCCCCCAGCATGATCTCCCCCGGGGCCCGGCCCTGGCTCACGTGGTTGATCACCTCGGACTCCGCGAAGACGGCGCACACGCCCGAGATCGGCACGGATTCGCCGCACCGTTCCACCAGGGGTCCGATCTCCTCGATCCGATACCCCAGGTAGCGGGCCGTCTTCTCGAGGAAGGCTCCGGTCCCCGCCGCGCACTTGTCGTTCAGCCGAAAGGATCGCACGCGTCCGCGGGCGTCCACGCGGAGCGCCTTCATCGTCTGCCCGCCGACGTCGAGCACCGTCCGGGTGCGGGGAAAGAAGGCGCGGGCACCCCAGGCCTGGGCCGTGAGATCCGTGACCTGGAGGTCCCGAAAGGAGACCCGGTGGCGCCCGTACCCCGTCGTGGTCAGATAGGCGACCTGGCTCTCCTTCGCTCCCGCCGCCGCGAGGGCCTGCCGGAGTGCGGTGCGCGCCGCCGCTTCCAGCCGATACCCCGTGGGCACCATGGCGCGACCCGCCAGCTCTCCCTCGCGGAGGAGGGCGGCCTTCGTGTACGTGGAGCCGATGTCGATCCCGGCGGTCAGCATCACTTCCCCTCCTCTCCCGGGCCGGGCTCCGTCTCCCCCGAGGCCCGCTCGAGGGCGAACAGGGCCGCTCCCAGGGCCCCCATGTAGTGCGACTCCTCGCTCACGTTCATCCGCAGGCCCAACAGCTCGCTCATCACGGAGACCATCGCCTCGTTCCGCGACACCCCCCCGGTGAAGGTGATCTCGTTCTCGATGCCCACCCGGCGCAGCAGGCCGAAGGAGCGAGAGCCGATGGAGCGGTGGACGCCGAGGAGGATGTCCTCGATGGACTTGCCGCGGGCGAGCCACGAGAGCACCTCCGACTCCGCGAAGACCGTGCAGGTGGTACTGATCTCGACCGGCGTCCTGCCTCGCAGGGCGGTCGGCCCCAGCTCGCCCAAGCCCAGCTCCAGCGCCGCGGCCGCGGACTGAAGGAAGCGCCCCGTTCCCGCGGCGCACTTGTCGTTCATGCAGAAATCCAGCACCTCGCCCGACCCCGGTTCGACCCGGATCGCCTTCGTGTCCTGTCCCCCCATGTCCAGCACGGTGTGCGTCTCGGGGAACATGCGGGCGGCGCCTCGCGCGTGGCAGGCGATCTCGGTGACCTGCGCATCGCCGAACTCCACCTTGTAGCGTCCGTAGCCCGTGCCGATCACGAACCCCACCTCGTCCTCCGACACGCGAGCCTCGCGTAGCGCGAGCTGAAATGCTTCCTCGGCGGCCGTCACCACGTTGGCTCCCGTATCGATGAGGCTCCGGCCCACGATCGTGTGCTCCTCGTCGACCAGGACCGCCTTCGTCTGGGTGGAGCCCACGTCCACACCGGCGGCGTACGGCATCTCCCCTTCTCCTCCGTCCTCAGCCGGCCGCGGCGCTACCCGGGGCCGCGGCCAAGCGTCGCTTGCGAGACTCCAGACCCTCGAAGAACGCGTCGATGCGGTTCTTCATCTGCGCCTCCGATACGACCCGCTGGTCCATCATGTCCGACTCGAGGTACAGGCACTGCACGTCGCGCCGCTCCAGCACCCGGCGGCGACTGGAGGCGAGTCCCGTCGAGACGGTTCGGCAGCTCTTCACCGGGTGATAGACGACGCCGTCCAGCCGGTAGCCGTCGATCGCCTCCAGCATGGCGGCATCCTGGAACAGCATGCTGTCCGTCGCCCGCCGGACGCCGCTCAGCAGGCCCTCGGCGAGGCTCTCGATCGGACGGCGCAGGTCGTACTCCACCGGCTCGTCCAGACCGCCGGAGGCGAACCACGTGTAGGTGGAGGTGGCGAACGTGCCGCCCCACTCGGTGAACAGCTCGTAGAAGCGCCGGAAGATCGGATAGCAGGGCACCCCCACGAAGAGGAGCCGGTGCCGCTCCGTCGCCGGCTTGCCGAGCGGGCCCAGTCCGTCGCGGATGCGGAGCGACATCTCCTCGCGCAGCTCCTGGAAGTAGCTGACGCCCTCCGGCGTCCCGCGCAGCCCGTTCGCGACCCCGAGGTAGATCGTCCCTTCGAGCATCGCGTCGAACGGAGCCGGAACGTTGCGGTTCGCCTCCTGAAGGCTCCGCCACTGGCGGCCCATCTCGTTCGTCGCTTGCAGGATCTCGCGGAGGCGGTCGATGTCGAAGCGCCGTCCCGTCACCTCCTCGCACACGCCGATGAGCTCCCGAAGCTGCCCCTCCACGTAGCGCCGGTCGGCCCGGGTCGGGGGCGCCGGCGGGGGCGGGCCGTCCCCCCTCTGTCCGCTGCGGACGAGCTGGATCGGCGCGCGCGTCATCGGCACATCCAGGGTGAAGATCGGCACTCGGTACAGACGCTCCCAGATCTCCGCCCACTTGATGTACGTGTTGCAGGCGTTCGTGAGGACGGCGAGGCTGGGCGGGGGGATCCGGCCCATCGGATGCTCCCCGCCGCGGAGCTGCAGGGCGTAGTCCGCCTTCACGTAGCCGCACACGTCCGGCGAGAAGCCGTGATCCTCGGCCAGGCTCAGGTACTCCGCCGAGACCTTCCGGACCGCGGTCTGAAGCGAGTTGATCTCCGGGAAGACGATGTGGAGGTCGAAGGACCGCAGCAGCTCGACGAGACTCCCCATGACGAAGACGTAGGCCGTCGGCTCCTCTCGCTCCGCCGCCCGGCCCAGCTCGGCGAACCACGCCTGAAAGAGGCGTTTGCCCTCGCGAGCTCCCCTCCCCAACACCTCCTCGGGAGCGCCCGGGGCCCGGACCGTCTCGCCACTCATCGCGCCACTTCGATCACGGATAGCCCCTCCTCGGCCTGCCCGCCCTCGGGCCCCGCGAAGAGGACGTTCTCGACGAACGTCTCGAGCTGGATCTGAAGCTGCCCGAAGCTCCGCATGCGCTCCTCGAACTCGCTGACGAAGTACGGGATCCCCGCCTCGTCCAGCGCCTGGGAGTAGGCGACCTGCTCGTCCAGCCCCGGCTCGCACATCTTCGCGGCCGCCACGATCGCCGCGTCGGCGCGCGCCTGACGGATGCGGGCCAGCAGCATCTCCTCCTTCGGCTTCCGCAGGTCGTGCTGCACGGGACTGTAGGAGCTGTGGTCCAGGTAGGCGTCGGCCAGGCTGCGGAGAGGGTTCCCCGTGATCGGGACATCGTCCAGGATCCACCGCAGGCCGATGAGCAGATCGTCGTCCACCACGTAGCAGAACTCGGAGATCGCCCGCAGGAGATCCAGGGGCGGCTGCTCGCAGAACCCCCCTTCGAAGACGACGCGCAGCTTGTCCCCCTGCCGCACCGACCGGTCGCAGATCTGTGGCAGGAGGCCCCGCAGAAGCTCGTTGTGCTCCTCCCGGGTGACGAGGCCTCCGACCGCGACGAGCACGTACGCCTCCTCTACCGAGAGGAGCCACGGGGTCTCCCGTTTGATGGCGTACAGCTCCCGCAGGAGGCGCCGGTTCTCGTTGAACACGGCGAGAGATCGGCTGAGATCCACGCGGGAGACACGGCGACCCGCCACCTCCTCGATCTCCGACAGCAGGCGGCCGTACTCCTCCTCCAGATAGCGGAGGGCGAAGCTCGAGTTCGGGTTCTGGGGCAGATAGAGGATCTGGGCCGGCCCGCCGACGGTCCGCGCCCACACGCCGGCCAGGTTGCGGGCCGCATCACAGATCGGATGGGTCACGAACAGGTCCACCTCGAGACGGCCCGTGAGGACGAGCTCGAGCGAACTGCGGAGGATGGAGCACAGATAGGAGCCGAAGTGGGAGTCCGCCTCCCGGCGCTCCACAGGGGCTCCCCGGAGCTTCACCGGAAGCATGCCGGCCGCGTGGGCCAGCTCCTCGGGAAAGTACACCTGGAAGTGGCCCAGCACCTTACCGCCCGCCTCTCGCCACCGCCCGACGGTGGGGAACTCCCCCTTCTCCACGAGAACGCGGCAGCGCTCCAGCGCCTCCCCCAGCCCGACGTTCAGAGGGAGGTCGAGAAGGCGGATCGGCGGCGGCGCGGAGACCGGCGAGATGAGAGGATCGGGACGCGAGGTGCTCATCAGGTGTCGCTCCACACCGGCTCGCGCTTCTCCAGGAACGCGGCCAGACCCTCCCGGGCGTCCGCCAGCCCGGCGAGCTCCTCCAGGTACACGCCCTGGGCACGCTCCAGCGCCTCGCGCCACGGGAGCTCCAGCCCCTCGAGCACCGCGCGTTTCGCCAGCCGCAGCACGGGCCGGCTCAGGGAGGCCAGCCCCGCGACGTACCGATCCACCTCGCCCTCGAACCGGTCAGCGGGCAGGACGCGAGTCACGAGGCCGAACCGCTCCGCCTCGGCGGCGTCCAGCGTGCGGCCGGTGAGGATCAGCTCGAGCGCCCGCTGGTAGCCGACCCTGCGCGGCAGAAGCGCCGCGGCGGCCGGCGGCAGGGCTCCGAGCCGCACCTCCGGCTGGCCGAGCTTCGCGCCCTCCCGGGCGAGCCCCACGTCACACGCCAGCAGGAGCTCGCAGCCACCGCCCAGAGCGGCGCCGTTCACCGCGGCCACCACGGGCATCTCCAGCTCCCGAAGGCGGCGCACGGCCTCGTGAAACAACTCCAGCGTCGTGCCCACGCGGTCCGGCAGGTGGTCCGCCACGTCCACTCCGGCGCAGAACGCCCGCCCGGCCCCGGTGAGCACGAGCACTCCGACCTCGGGGTCGGCCGCCACCTCGGCGAGCTTTCCCCCGAGCTCCCGAAGCATCGGGACGTCCAGCACGTTCAGCGGAGGACGGTCGAGCACGAGCCGGGCCGTCCGATCCCCGCGCTCGAGGTGCACCGTGGAGGCTCCGGCGCTCATGCCTCCTCCGACCCCGGGCTGCCCAGAGCTTGCCCGCACACCCCACAGAAGTCGAACTCCGCCGGCATCCCCTGGGCGCCACACTGCGGGCAGTCGGTCGTGTGCGGTCCCCAGGGAAGCTCGCTGGACCCCCCGGCCGCGGCCCGGCGGCGGAGAAGATCGTACCGGGGGGCACGCTTCTCGACGAACGCCTGCATCCCCTCCAGCGGCTCCCAGCAGGCGTAGTGCAGCGACAGCCAGTCCTGAGCGTGGCGCACGGTGGAGTGCCAAGCCAGGTCCTTGAGGAAGTTCACCTGTTGCTTCGTGTATCGGGTGCATTCCGGGAAGGAGGCCAGGAGCCGCCCGGCGAGATCCTCCACGAAGGCGTCGAGGCGTGAGAGGTCGATCGCATATCCGTCCTCGCCGGCCCGGGCCCTGGCGATCTCCTCGCTCCCGGCTTCCTCCAGCCACTCCTCCCCACGCCGGACGGACGGGACGACCCAGTTCACCAGGCCCCAGTCCAGCGCCTGCCGGGCGGGGATCGGTTCGTTCAGGAAGAGGATCTGGCGGGCTCGCTTGTCGCCGACCACGAGGGGCAGCCACTGGGTGGAGCCGCCGCACGCCACCGATCCCACGTGGGTGCCCACCTGCTTGATGTACGCGTGCTGGGCCATGACCGTGAGATCGCACGCGAGCTGGCTCTCGTTGCCGCCCCCCACGGCCATCCCGTTGAGGCGCGCGATCACCGGTTTCCCGGCGTTCAGGATGCTCTCGATGTACGCCCGGAAAAGCGCCATGTACTTCCAGTAATCGCGCGGAGAGCGCACGTAGAGGTCGGCGTACTCCTTGACGTCCCCTCCCGTGCAGAACGCCCGGTCTCCCGCCCCGGTGAAGACGAGCACCCCGACCTCGTCGTCGAAGGCGGCGTCCCGGAACGCGGTCGCCAGCTCCTCCAGCGCCCCGGTGGAGTAGGCGTTGTAGCGGTCCGGCCGGTTCAGGGTGATCCGCGCCACCCCCTGTGCCTTCTCGTACAGCACCTGCTCGAGGGCGAGCTCCTCCGCGGGTCGGGTGGGAAAGGCCCGGGTCTCGGGCTCCGCGCGCGTGGCGATCACGGAGGTCCTCCCAGGGTCGCGGCGGTCATCGAGCCTCCTCCCTCCCGCTCAACCCGCCCAGCCCCGGGCGGGGTGGCAGGCCAGGCCTCCCACCAGATACTCGGCGAATTGGGCACCCAGCTCGGGGGTCTGGAGGCCTCCGCCCGGCCGGTACCAGCGCGCGATCCAGTTGATGGCGCCCAGAATGGCGAAGGCGACGACCTTCGGGTCCACCGGGCGAAACTCTCCGGCCTCCACTCCCGCGACGATGAGCTCCCGGAGCGCCTTCTCGTACGCGTCCCGCCGGCCGACGACCTCCGCCTGGTGCTCGGGCGACAGCGCCTGGACCTCGAACGCGAGCGGGGACCCTTCCAGCGTCTCCGTCATCACGCGGACGTGCTCCCGGACCACCCGGGCGAGCCGCTCCGATGGCCGCCCGTCCGAGCTCGTCGCCTCGGCGAGAACGCGCTCCAGCTCCTCCAGGGACCGGTGATGGCACTCGTAGAGAAGTGCCTCCTTGTCCGGGAAGTAGTGGTAGATGGCCGTCTTCTGGAGCCCGAGCCGGCGGGCGATCTCTCCCAGCGTCGTCCCGTGATACCCGTTCTCCCGGAACGTCTGGAGGGCGGAGTGGAGGATCTCGTCCCGGCGGCGCAGGCGTTTTCTCCTCACGTGAGGGGACGGTCTGGAGTGGGTGGCGGCCCGGCTCATCTCGGTGCTCCTTCTCCTGATTCTATAACACTGGTTCAATTTTTGTGTTCCCGGTCGGCTTGTCAAGCCCCCAGTCGCTGGATGGGTCACGGGCGACCTCGGATGCCTCCGCGATCTTGCGCGACAGCCAGGTGAAACTCAAGAATACGCGGCAATACACGAGTTACAGGGCTGTTACTCGTGATTCTCGGGCACGAGCTGGCACGGCCGCGATCACGCTGGATGCCCCCGGCCGCCCGGCGCATATTGGTGGGAAGCGAAGATGGACCGACCGACCCCACAGGAGCGTGGCGTGCTCTACTCCAACACGTGCGAATACGCGATCCGAGCCCTCACCCACCTGGCCCAGGAGACTCCCGGGGAGTTTTGCCAGCTCTCGGAGATCGCCGAGGCGCAGGGGATCCCGCAGCCTTTCCTCGGCAAGATCCTCCAGGATCTGGTACGGATCGGCTTTCTGCGTTCGGCCCGGGGGCCCGGCGGGGGCTACCAGCTCGCCTATCCGCCGGGTGAGATCTCGCTGCTGGAGGTCCGGACGGCCATCGACGGGGGGGACGATCTCGACCGCTGCGCCGTGGGCCTGAACCCCTGCTCGGACGACACCCCCTGCCCGCTGCACGAGACGTTCAAGCCGCTCCGCGAGGCGATCCGTCGCTTCCTGGAGGAGACGACCCTCCGCGACCTCGCCCTGGGCATCTGGGAGAAGAGGGCACTCATCGCCCAGAGGCAGCTCGGCATGGAAGCGACGACCGGGGTGGAGTGAGCGACTGACAACCGCCGCAGGAGGCGCGTATGAAGCTCGACACGAAGGGACTCACGCTCGCGCTGTGCGTTCTGTGGGGAGGCCTCATGTTCCTGTGCGGCCTGGCGAACCTGATCTTCCCCGGCTACGCGGTGGCGTTCCTGGACTGGGCGGCGTCGTTCTATCCCGGCTATCACGGTCCGGCCGGGTTCGGTTCCGTCGTCGTGGTGACCCTGTACGCCCTGGTGGATGGGGCCGTGTGCGGCCTGCTGATCGCGTGGCTGTACAACAGGTTCTCGGCCGGTAGGCCGGCCAGCTCCGCGGAGGCCCGGGCGTTTTAGACGCCTGTTGAAGAACCGCGGCGCGGGGCGACCGTCCGCCCTGTCACCCGGTCGGGCTGGATCCTGACGACGCGGGCCCGGGCGAGCCGGAGCGCGTCCTCCGGGGTCACCGGCCGGTTCATCCCGCACTGCCCGCGTAGGGCCCGGAGCGCCGCGGCCCAGTGGCGGGGGCCGCGAACGAGACGCGCCTCTCCGGAGATCACCACCGAGCTCCACCCCCGCCCCTCCTCCTCCACCCGGGTCACCGTGAGGCACACGGCCGCGTTCCGGCGGATGTTGCGGACCTTGCGGCCCTCACGCGCCACGACATAGAAGTCGTCGCCCGCCCGCCCGTACACGACGGGCACGGCGTACGGCTCGTCGTCCACGGAGGTGGCCAACACGCCCCACCAGTGGCCCGTCAGAAACCGCTCGACCTCCTCGGGCCGCATCTCGCGGGACCGCCGAAAACGGCTGACTTCCAGGCCCATCATGCGCGGCTCCAGAACGTCGAGTCGGCCTTTTCTCGGAGCTCTCCAGGAAGCCAGACGGTGTGAATGGCTTGCCTATCCTCCTCCTTAGACTGGCACCGGCCTTGCATCACAGCCCCTTTTGAGCGGAGTCTAACAGAGTTCACGGTATGGTACTCGACAACTAGGCGCTCGTCGGCCTTCCGCCGCGTGGCTGTCGGTCGAACGGTCCAAGCCGGTGGTGCCATGAATCTCAACCGCCTCTTTCCGC
>JBHHYJ010000038.1:0-28103 GCA_046757485.1 Gemmatimonadota bacterium | reverse complement strand
CTCCGGACCCGAGCTGGCCGGGTCGGTGCGGGAGCTGGCGTTGGAGCGGTTCGGGCCGTTGGCCCGAACCGTGCTGGAGCACTGGGGGATTCACTCCACCTCGGACATGGGAGAGATCGTTTTCGCGCTGGTGGAGTGTGGCGTCCTCGTGAAAGAGCCTTCGGACAGCCGGGAGGACTTCGAGGGGCTGTACACGTTCGACGAGGCGTTCGCAGAGGGGTATCCGTGGGACGTGCTGGAGAGCGGGCGCTCCTCGACCTGAGGGCGTAGCGGCGGCGGTTCCGCGCGAGTAACCGGTCGCGCGAGCAGGCACATCGGCCCGGCGGACCGTCGAGAAGGGTGCCATCTGATGGGAGGGGTGATCGAGTGGAGCACGAGGTCGGCTTTCCGGAGTGCCTGAGTTGCAAGGTGGGGGTCTTGATTCCGCTGTCGGACTACGGTCGCGAGGGCGCGTCGATTCGCTATAAAGCGTGGGTGTGCTCGAATCCGGAGTGCGGGTTCAATATCCGCATTGACAACGGTGAGATCAGCTTCGGTCGCACCGTCCAGCCCTCTTACAAGTAGACGGCCCCGGCCCGGCACCCGGCCCGTCACGGGCCGGGCCCGGACGGGGGTCGCCGCCCATCCCGCCCGCGGGCGCCCGGAGCGGCCGCCCACCCTCTCTCACACGCCTCTGATGAGCTCCGGAGGAACGCCGGCAGCATGAGCTTTCCCCCGGTCGCGGAGTGGTGGCGACACGCGGCGAGGACCGTGTGGCTTCCCACCTCCGAGGAGATGGCGGAGTTGGACGGGCAGGCCGCCGCCACGGGGACGATCCCGGAGCGAGCGCTCATCGAGAACGCGGGACGCGAGGTGGCTCATCTCGTCCAGGCGCGGTGGCCGGAGGGCCCCGTCGTGGCGCTGGCCGGCAGCGGACACAACGGGGCCGATGCCCTGGTCGCCCTCCGCTGCCTGAGCGCCTGGGGCCGGCCCGCACGGGCCATGCGAGTCGGGAGCCGCGCCCCGCGGCCGGAGGTGCTCCGGGACTGGGAGATCCCTTTGGAGGGCCCCGAGGCGGTGGAGGAGGCGCTGGCGCAAGCCGGGGTAGTGCTCGACGGCATGCTGGGGACGGGGGCCAGTGGCCCCCCGCGGGACCCGCTGGCGGCGATCATCCGACGGGCGAACGGCTCCGGTCTGCCGATCGTGGCGGTGGACGGACCGAGCGGTGCCGATTTCACGACCGGGGAGGTCGCGGGGGAGTGCGTGCGAGCGGCTCTCACCGTGGCGCTCGGCTGGCCGAAGCTGGGCCTGCTGCGCTTCCCGGCTCGGGAGATGTGCGGGGACCTCCTGGCGGTCGAGATCGGCTTCCCCGCCCCCGCCCGCCCGCCGGGTGCCCGGTTGATCACCGCCGCCTGGGTGCGCGATGCGATGCTCGCGGCGAGGTCGCCCGACGCCCACAAGGGAGAGTCCGGCTACCTGACTCTCGTGGCGGGCCAGAACGGGATGGCGGGAGCGGCGGTGCTGGCGGCTCGATCCGCCGTGCGAGGCGGGGCGGGGATCGTGCGAGTGGTGAGCGATCCCGCGAATCGCGAGATCCTCCAATCCTCGGTCCCGGAAGCGCTCTTCGTGCCGTGGAACGACCCGGCCGCGGTGGCGGAGTCCGTGGACTGGTGTCACGCGCTGGCAATCGGCCCCGGCCTGGGCCGCGGACCGACCCGGCGGTCCCTGGTGGAGGAGGTGCTCCACCGCAGGGAGGGAAAACCCGTGTTGGTGGACGCCGACGGCCTGTACCCGTGGAGCGGACAGGCGGAGGATCTGACCCGTCTTCTGGGGAGCGAAGCCCTGGTCACGCCTCATCCCGGCGAGCTGGCCCGGCTCCTGGGAACCTCCGTGGAGGAGGTGGTGCGGAACCCTGACGGCCACGCGCGCGGAGCGGCGAGCCTGCTGGGGTCCACCGTGCTGCTGAAGGGGGCACCTTCCGTCGTGGCCACGCCGGGAATGCCGCTGCGCGTCAGCTCGATCGCCACGCCGGCCCTGGCCACGGGCGGGACGGGCGACGTGCTAACCGGATTGGCGGGCGCGTATCTGGCGGCCGGCGCCCCCCCGGTCGACGCGGCCTCCGCGGCCCTCCTCGTCTCCGGGCTGGCGGCCGCGGCCGCCCCCGCGGCGGTCGGCCACAGCGCCGCGGATCTCCCGGAGCGCGTGCCGCACGTTCGCCGCCAGGTGGAGCGGCCGTTCTTCTCGACCTGGGGAGGAGTCCTGTTCGCCTCCCCGTCGGCTCCCGAGGGGTAAGGCCGCCCGGCCGCCCGAGGTGTCCGCTTCTCCCCCGGTCCCGCTGGGCCCCGGAGCCGAGTTCGAGGTGATCCGAGCGTTCGTCGCCGCGGCCGGCGCCTCCGTCACTCTGCCGGTCTCTGTCGGCGACGACGCCGCCGGCCTCCGGGCGCCGGCCGGGGAGGTGCTTCTGCTCTCCACCGACGCGGCCGTCGAGGGCGTACACTTCCGACGCGAGTGGATGACCTGGGAGACGGTGGGCTACCGGGCCGCGGCCGCCTCGCTCAGCGATCTGGCGGCCATGGCTGCCTCGCCGCTCGGAGCTCTGGTGACCCTGCTCCTGCCTCCGGAGCTCGAGCGGGAGGTGGTGACCGCGATCGGTTCGGGCGTCGGGGAGTGTCTGCGCGAGCAGCGCACGCCCCTCATCGGCGGCGACGTGTCTCGCTCGCCGGGGCCGGTGGCCGTGGAGGTCGTTTCGGTAGGGAGCTGTAGACGTCCGGTCCCTCGTACCGGGGCCCGCCCGGGTGACGAGCTGTGGGTGACGGGGGTACTCGGCGGTGCCGCGGCGGCCGTCTGGGATCTCTCGCGGTCCATGGAGCCCGACCCGCGGTGTCGCCGCCGCTTGGAGCGACCGGTGCCGCGGCTCCGGGAAGCCCGGTGGCTGGCGGAGGAGGGCCGGCTCACCGCGATGATCGACCTTTCGGACGGCCTGTCCGGCGATGCGGGCCACATGGCGAGCGCATCGGGCGTTCGGCTCGTCCTGCGGGCGGATGCCGTGCCTCTGGCGCCGGCGGTGCGGGAGTTCTCGAATCAGGACGTGGCGCTTCGGCTGGGCGTCAGCGGGGGCGAGGACTACGAGATTCTACTCGCCGCGGCCCCGGGGAGCGTGGAGGGGGCGAGGGAGAGGTTCGAGGAGCGGTTCCGGATCCCGCTGACCCGGGTCGGGACGGTGGAGCGAGGGAAGGGGGTGGACTGGGTGGACGGGAGAGGGAAGCGGCTGCCGATGAAGCCCCACGGGTACGATCACTTCTCCGCGGCGGAAGGGGAGACGGGGTCCCCGGCGTGCTGAGGAGCTCTCTCTTCTTCGCGTGGGCGGCCGTCTCGACCCTTTTCTTTTCCGCGGTGGCCGTCGCGGGCGGGCTGCTCGGGGCTCCCAAGGGCCTGTACGATTGGGTGCACCGGCACTGGGCGAGGGGGTTGCTGCGGGTCGCGGGCGTGCAGGTCCGGGTCAGCGGCCTGGAGAACCTGCGCCGGGAGGTGGCCCAGATCCTCGTGTGCAACCACCAGTCGATGTTCGACATCTGGGTCCTCATGGCCGCGCTGCCCGTCTCCCTGCGCTTCGTGGCGAAACAGGAGCTGAGCCGGATTCCTGTCTTTGCCCGGGCGTGTCGGTCGGCGGGGCACGTCTTCATCGAGCGCCAGGACCGCGCGGGATCGATCGAGGCGATCCGCGCGGCCGGAGCCCGGATGCGCGAGGAGGGACTCTCCCTCGTCTTCTTTCCCGAGGGAACCCGGTCGCCCGACGGTCGCCTGCGGGCGTTCAAACGTGGCACGTTCGTGCTGGCGATCGAGACCCAGGCCACCCTCGTCCCCGTCGCCGTGGACGGCGGCGCCCGCATCCTCGGCCGCGGCGACCGACGGCTCCGATCCGGGCAGCTCCTCGTCCGCTGCGGAGCGCCGATCCCGCTCGCGGGGCGCACGGCGGAGGACCGGGACGAAGTGCTGAAGGAGAGCCGAGCTTCGATCGAGCGGATGTTGGCGGAGCTACGGACCGGGGGTGGGTTGTCGGGGTCCCGGAATCCGTCCACTTTGGAGGACGAAGGCGGGAGCGATCCCACCGAGGACGGTGCGGGAGGCGCCCGAGGAGGGGAGGCGGCACGGAATGTCGGCGATCGTGGATGTGCGGGGACGGGAGATCCTCGACTCTCGCGGTAACCCCACCGTGGAGGCGGACGTCCGGCTGCGGGGCGGCGCGCGGGGCCGGGCCGCCGTGCCGAGCGGTGCGTCCACGGGCGAGCACGAAGCGGTGGAGCTTCGAGACGGCGACCCGAGCCGCTTCGGAGGGAAGGGCGTGCGGCGCGCCGTCGGGCACGTGGAGGGCGAGATCCGCGCGGCTCTCCTCGGCCTGGACGCGACGGATCAGGAGGCGGTGGATCGTCGCCTGATCGAGCTGGACGGGACGCCCAACAAGGGGCGGCTGGGGGCGAACGCGATCCTCGCCGTCTCGATGGCGGTGGTCCGGGCCGCCGCCATGGGCGCCGAGCTCCCCCTGTACCGATACCTGGCATCCGGGCGAGGCGTCGGCGACGGGCGTCTCCTCCCCGTGCCGCTGCTCAACATCCTGAACGGGGGCGTCCACGCCGCCAACCAGGTGGACGTACAGGAGTTCATGGTCGTCCCCCTCGGCCTGCCGTCCTTTTCGGAAGCGTTGCGAGCGGGTGCCGAGATCTACCACGCCCTGCGGACCGGGCTCGCCGATGCGGGGATGAGCACGAACGTGGGTGACGAGGGAGGGGTCGCTCCGGAGCTGAGCTCCAACGTGCAGGCCCTCGAGCTGGTGCACGGGGCGATCCGGGACGCGGGCTACGCCGCCGGGACGGAGGTGGGGCTCGCCCTGGATCCGGCGGCCACGGAGTTCTTCCACGCGGGCCTCGGGGGCTACCGGCTGGAGAGCCGGGAGGAAGCGGGGGATCGGACGGCCGCGGAGATGGTGGGGATGTACGCGAGCTGGCTCGAGTCCTACCCGATCCTCTCCATCGAAGACGGCCTGGCGGAGGACGACTGGAACGGCTGGCGTCGCCTGACGGAGCGTCTGGGGGAGCGCATCCAGCTCGTGGGTGACGACATCTTCGTGACGAGCACGGAGCGAATCGAGCGAGGGATCGAGGCCGGCATCGCGAACGCCGTACTCGTGAAGCTGAACCAGATCGGGACCGTCTGGGAGACGCTGGAGGCGATCCGGCTGGCCCAAGATTCCGGCTACGGAGTCGTCATCTCCCATCGCTCCGGGGAAACGGAGGACACCTTCATCGCGGACCTGGCGGTCGGCAGTGCGGCGGGCCAGATCAAGGCGGGCTCGGCGTGCCGATCGGAGCGCGTCGCCAAGTACAACCGGTTGCTACGGATAGAGGAGGAGCTGGGGGCCGATGCCATGTACGCGGGCTCGGCCCCGTATCGGCAAGGATAGGGGGAGGAGAAGCCCGGCGTGGCAGGCGGCGGAGCGAACGGGGCCCGTGAGCGTATGGGGCGGTGGGGCCGACGGAGCGCGTGGCTCTTGGCGGGGCTCGTCGTTCTCTACTACGCGATCCTGGGCGGGGGGTACAGCATCTTCGACGTCCGCGAGCTGGAGCGCGGCCGGGCGGCGGCCGAGGCAAGGGTGGATTCGCTGCAGTCCGTGCTGGACTCCCTGACCGCCTGGGCGGACAGTCTGGTGGCCGACCCGCTGGCGATCGAGCGGCTGGCCCGGGAGCGGTACGGGTTCATTCGGGACGGTGAGACGCTGTACCGCTTCGTTCCCGAGGGCGAGGAACATGGAGCCAGGGACGGGGTTGACCGGGACGAGGAAGGCCGGTAAGTAGCAGCCCCCGGGGCAGGGTAGCTCAGCCTGGTAGAGCAGGGGACTCATAAGCCCTTGGCCGCGGGTTCAAATCCCGCCCCTGCCATAAGCGAGACGCGCCGCCCGGCGTCCCCCCACCTGTCCACCCGCCGTGCCGGACTGTCCGGTGAGCCTGAGAGGGCGATGACTCACGAGCGACCGAGCGAGAAGACGGCGTCACCCGGGCCAGGCCCCGGGGAGAGGGCCGTGATGCTGCGTCTCTCGGGAGAGGTGAGCACGAAGGCGCGGCGGACCCGGGCCCGGTTTCAGAAGCGGCTGCTCCGCAACCTCCAGGATGCGCTGCACAGCGAGGGTCTCGCGGGCAGGCCCGAGGACCGATGGAGTCGCATCTACGTGACGGGAGCGGGGCGGGCGGCGGTGGAGCCCCTGCGCCGCGTGTTCGGGATCAGCTCCCTTTCCGTGGTGGAGGCCGAGTGCGGCGCGGAGCTGGACGAGATCGTCGAGGTGGGATGCCGGACGTTCGCCGACCGCGTGCGGGGGCGGAGATACGCCGTCCGGGCCCGCCGTTCCGGCTCTCACGCGTTCCGTTCGACCGACCTCATGCGGGAGCTGGGCGCGGCCCTGAACCCGGGCGCCACGGTGGATCTCGACCGGCCCGACGTCGTCGTCCGCGTCGAGGTCCGAGAGGACAGGGCCCGGTTCTTCAGCGACCGGATTCCCTGCGCCGGAGGCCTGCCGGTGGGCGTCCAGGGCCGGGCGGTCTGCCTGATCTCCGGGGGCTTCGATTCGGCCGTCGCCGCCTGGATGACGTTGCGTCGCGGGGTTCGGCTGGACTATCTGTTCTGCAACCTGGGCGGGGCCGCGTACCGGCGCATGGTGATCGAGGTGACGAAGGTGCTGGCGGACCGGTGGAGCTACGGCACGCGCCCTCGCCTGAGAATCCTCGAGTTCGGCCCGGTTGTGGAGGAGATGCGCCGCAGCGCGAAGCCGGCCTACCTCCAGGTCGTGCTGAAGAGGCTCATGTACCGGGCGGCGTCCAGGGTGGCGACGCGAACGGGCGCCCAGGCTCTCGTGACGGGGGAGTCGATCGGCCAGGTCTCCTCCCAGACCCTCCGCAACCTGCGGGCGATCGAGGGGGCGGCGAGCGTCCCCGTCCTGCGGCCGCTGGTGGGCTTCGACAAAGAGGAGATCGTGACGCGGGCGAGGCGAATCGGCACGTACGATCTGTCGGCCCGGGTCCGGGAGTACTGCTCCGTGGCGCCGGAACGTCCCGTGACCGCCGCGGCGCCAGCGGCCGCGGCACGGCAGGAGGAGCGAGTCGACCCGCGGGTGCTGGAGGAAGCCCTGGCCGCCGGGGAGGAGGTGGATCTGCGGGAGCTTCGACCCGCCGACATCGTGGCTCCCGGTCTCTTCGTGGCACGAATCCCGGAAGGCGCCCGGGTGCTGGACACTCGAGATGAGGCTGCCTTCCGGACGTGGCACTGGCCGACGGCGGTTCGCCATGACCTGGAGGAGCTGGCACGAGACTTCCAGCGCCTGGATCGCGAGACGACCTACGTGCTGTGCTGCACGGAGGGGATGAAGACGGCGCACCTGGCGGAGCGCATGCAGGCGCAGGGCTTCGAAGCGTACAGCTTTCGCGGCGGCGTTCGGGCGCTGCGACGCTACGCGGCGACTGCGGGCGTACCCGGGACGGCGGGGGCGCCGGCCGGCGGCAGAACGGGAAACGGGTGAGGCTTTGACACCTCTCGAGGCGACGGGCAAGATGAGTCGTATGCCCAATGAGACCCGCACGAAGGGGTCCCTCAAGACGGAGGACGCGCTCCTCCTGGAGCGACTGCGGGGGAGCGGGGAAGTCCCGCGGCACGTCGCCGTCATCATGGATGGCAACGGACGGTGGGCGAGCGACCGCGGCCTTCCGCGCTGGGAGGGCCACCGCGCCGGCATGCAGGCCGTGCGGGAGGTGATCGAGGGCTCCGTGCAGGCGGGGATTCAGCACCTCACGCTGTACGCCTTCTCCCGGGAGAACTGGGAGCGCCCTCAGGTCGAGGTCGAGGCCCTCATGGAGCTCCTGCACGAGTACGTGGAGAGGGAGAAGGAGGAGCTGTGCGAGGCCGGGGTTCGGGTGCAGGTCTTCGGCGAGCTCGATCGCCTTCCCCCCTCGGTCCGAGAGGCGATCGACCAGCTGGAGCACGCTACAGAGGCGGGCGACGTTCTGCAGCTTCACCTGGCGATCAGCTACGGGTCGCGCTCGGAGATCGTGCGCGCGGCGCGCCATCTGGCTCGCCAGTGCGTGGCGGGGACGCTGGTACCGGAGGAGGTGGACACGGCCCACTTCTCCGCGGCTCTGTACACGGCGAGGTGGCCGGACCCGGACCTCCTGATTCGGACCTCCGGTGAGCACCGGGTGTCGAACTTTCTGCTCTGGCAGATCGCGTACGCGGAGATGTACGTGACGCCGATCCTGTGGCCGGACTTCTCCCGCCGGCATCTCTTCGAGGCCCTTCTCGACTACCAGCACCGGGATCGCCGGTTCGGTCGTGTCCGAGCCTGACGTCGGGGCGGGCGGACCCCCGGGCCACCCGCCTCCTCCGGCCGGCCTGATGGCGGTAGCCGAGCTGAGAGCTTCCCCTGCCCGTGGTTCGCGCGGCGACCTGCGGACCCGGCTGGGGGTGGCCGCGGTGGGCGTCCCGCTCTCGGCCGCCGTCGTATGGGCGGGGGGAGCTCTCTTCGCCGTCGGTCTGGGCCTGCTCGCCGCGGTGGGCTACTGGGAGTACGCGGCGATGTACCGCGGGTCGCCTCGGCCGCTCGTCGCTCTCGGGACCGTGGCGGCGGGGATCCTGCCGGTCGTCGTGCTGTACGCCGGCTCCTCGGGCGCGTGGATCTTGACGGCGGTCTTCCTGATGGTGGCCGGGGCGTACGGGACCGCTCGTGTCCCGATCTCGGACGGTCCCGTGGCCGCCGCGGGCCTGACCGTCTTCGGAGCGCTGTACGTGGGCGGACTGCTCAGCTTCGGCGTGCCGCTGCGCGAGGGACCGCTGGCGGGCTTTCCCGGCATCTACGGGGATCGGGTGGGCGCCACGTTGCTCTTCTTCTTCCCGGTCGTCGTCACCTGGCTGGCGGACACGGCGGCGTACTTCGGGGGGCGAACCCTGGGCCGCCGTAAGCTCGCGCCGCGAGTGAGCCCCAATAAGACGGTGGCGGGCGCCGTGGCGGCGCTCAGCGCGGGACCGCTGGTGGCCCTGGCGTACGGTGCCGTTCTGCTCCCGGGGGGCTGGCGGCTGACGCCGGCCCGGGCGGCGGCCTTCGGCCTCATCGTCGCGCTGCTCGCGATCGTGGGCGATCTGGTGGAGTCGGCACTCAAACGGGAGCGGGCCGTGAAGGACTCCTCTCGCCTGCTCCCCGGCCATGGAGGGTTGCTGGACCGGCTCGATTCCATCCTGTGGGCCCTGCCGGCCGCCTACTTCTTCTTTCAGACCGTGGGCTGAGGGCGGTCCCGGAACAACGGGCTCCCGCCCGGGTGCTAGGACCCTGTCGAAGAACCACAGCGCGTCGCGTTACGAGCACCTCGGGGCCAGATCCGAGGTGACCCGACGACGCGATGACGTGGGCGGACCTGCCGGAGGGAGGGAGATTGCTCCTTACGATTCTGGCGACGATCCTCGTGCTCGGGGTGCTCATCCTGGTGCACGAGCTGGGTCACTTCTGGGCCGCCAAGGCGGTGGACATCGAGGTGCCCCGATTCTCGATCGGGCTCGGACCGAAGCTCCTCGGCATCCGGCGTGGCGAGACGGAGTACGTCATCTCGTGGTTCCCCCTCGGGGGGTACGTGAAGATGGCCGGCATGGCGGACGAAGAGGCGATGGGACGACTGGAGGGAGGCGTCGAGACGGAGCGGGAGCCGTCCCCCCGTGACTTCGAGGCGAAACCGCTGTGGGCCCGCGTGGTCGTCATCTGCGCGGGGGTCGCCATGAACCTCCTCTTCGCCTTCGCCGCGTTCACCCTTCTGGCGGCCGTCGAGGGGGTTACCGAGCCGGTGGTGTCGGAGGTGCGGGAGGGCACGCCCGCGGAGACCGCCGGACTCCAGGTCGGAGATCGTCTCCACTCCATCGGCGGGAAGCGGGTGCGGGACACGTTCCAGGTTCCGCTCCTCATCCAGGAGCGGGCGGGCGAGGAGATCCCGGTCGTCGTGGAACGAGGCGAGATCCGGCTGACCCTGAAGGCCACGCCGGCCCCCGTCACCCGGTACCGCGAGGCGGAGAACGACTCGGTCCAGGTTGGGATCCTGGGGATCGGCGTGGGCCGACACCGGTCCGTGGGGCTCCTCGAGGCGGTGGGGGCAGGAGCCCGGAAGACGGCGAACTGGTCCTACATGGTGGTGGATTTCCTCGGGCAGCTCGTGACGGGGAGGAGCTCGGCGCGGGATCTCGGGGGACCGATCATGATCGGGCAGATCTCGGGAGCGGCCGCCCGGGCCGGCCTGTGGTCGCTGCTCGGCTTCATGGCGATCATCAGCGTGAACCTGGCGATCCTCAACCTCCTACCGATCCCGATCCTGGACGGTGGGCACCTGATCTTTCTCCTCGTCGAGGGGGTTCGGGGCAGGGCCCTCAGCGTGGAGCAGCGGCTAAGGTTGAGCCAGGTGGGGCTGGTGGTCGTGGCGGGGATCATGGTGTGGGCGATCGGCAACGACATTCTCCGCCTCCTGGGAATCTGAGGCACGGCCGTCCCCCGCGGAGGTAGCCGCCGCGGCGGGGATCTGGCCGTCCCCGAACAGATCGAGCTGCGAGGAGGAGCCCCGACGGGCGACGAGGGCGCCCACGTCGAAGAACGGGCTCGGCGTCTCCTGGCCGGCCACCTCGAGGATGCCGGTGAAACCCGCCCGCCCGAGGATCCGCCTCACCGTCGCTCTCGCCCTCGCCGGATCGTTGCAGTCGTGGCTCAGGTGGGCCAGGAGGACCGCGCCGAGTCGCGGATGCTCCAGCTCCGCGGCCAGCTCGCCCGCCAGGCGGTTCGACAGGTGGCCCCGGCTGCCCCCGATCCGCCTCTTGAGGGGCCAGGGGTAGGGGCCGGTCCGCAGGAGACCCTCGTCGTGGTTCGCCTCCAGAATCAGAAAGTGGCACCCGGCCAGGGCATGTCGCACGGGGACCGTGGCCCGGCCCAGGTCGGTGGCGATGCCCACTTTGAGCCGCGTGGAGCTTTCCGTCACGGTCACGGCGAGCGGATCCGGGGCGTCGTGGCAGGTGAGGAAGGGATGAACCGCCACCCCGCCGAGGAGAAGGGGCTCGTTCCGTCGCAGAGGGCGGAGATCCTCGCTTCCATTCAGCAGCGGGCGGCAGGCCTCCGCGGTCGGACGGCTCACGTAGACCGGCCACCCCCAGCGCCGAGCGGCGATGCCGACGCCGCACGTGTGGTCCCGATGGTCGTGGGTCACGACGAGCGCGTCGATCTGCTCCGGCTCCACCCCCAGGCCCCGAAGGCGGCGGGCGAGCTCGGCTCCGCTGAACCCCGCATCCACCAAGATCCGCGTCTCCTCCGACTCCAGCAGGACGGAGTTGCCGCGGCTCCCGCTTCCCAGCGTGGCGACGCGCACGACGCGGGCCGCTACCCGCTCGGCGCCCGGCCCGCCTCCCAGACGGCGCCGAGCCATCTTCGGGTCGTCTCGTCGAACGGGACGCCCCGCCGGCCGGCCACGACCTCGGCCGTTCGGAGGAACTGTTCTTTGCGGTGTGTCCCGAGGGTCTCCCCGCCTCCCCAGGAGAACGGCGGAACGCGCCTGGGAGGCATCTCGCCGAACAGGTTGGATCCGGCCCCGATCAGAGTGCCCGTGTTCAACAGCATGCCGATCCCCGTCTTGACATGATCTCCCACCAGACAGCCCAGCTTCAGGAGGCCCGTCTGCACCTCCTCGCCCTCCGGGCCGGGGATGCGGACGGGGCGGTAGTTGTTCTTGAGGTCGCTGTTCGTGGTCAGCGCGCCCAGATTCACCCACCGGCCCACGTAGGAATGCCCCAGATACCCGTCGTGGGCCTTGTTGGAGTACCCCCACACCACGGTCGACTCGACCTCACCCCGGAGATAGGAACGCGGGCCGGCGGAGACGGTGGCCAGGGCGCCCCCGAGGAGTCGCGAGGAGCGGCCCGCGTACAGCGGCCCGCTCAGGCGGGTGCCGGCGAGGACCTCGACGCCCTCGTCGAGGCACACGGGCCCCTCGCGAGTGTCGATCAACACGCCCGGCTCCACGCGGACATCTCCGCCGAGCTCCACGCGCCCTCCGCCCACGATCTCCGCGCCGCGCGGCGGGGCCTGGACCGGGGGAGGCGCGTCCGGGCCACCGGCTCGGGCGGCGAGATCCGCCTCCAGGCGGTCCGGGTTCCGGGAGATCAGCTCCCAGGCGGCGCTCAGAAGATCGCCGGCGAGCTCTACCTCCCCCGTGCCGGGCAAGGCCTCCGGCTGCCGGAACCAGGCGGGCTCGGGCCCCGGGACCTCGGCCGGCAGCCAGGCGCCCACCGCCTCGCCCTCGATCCACAGAGTCGAAGCGCGCTCCGGCGGCTCGAAGCGGGCCCCGGCGGCGGGGACGAACCGGGAGCACAGAAACAGACGCTCCTCCTGCTCGCGGATCGACCGGTCCACGACGGGAGGGGTCTCCTCCTCGCGGTACGCGCCGAGCCACGGCCGCGTCATGAGCCCCGCGGCGGGAGTGCCGGCGTAGCGCTCCAGTCGCCGACGGAGAAGACGGTCCCCGAAGAGCAGCTCCGAGCAGGGTCGGGTGAGGGCGAACGGAGCCCAGCCGTCGGCGACCCGGTCGTCGAAGAGGTACAGCCTCACCGCACCTCCCGTCCGTACAGACGCCGCAGGAGCTCTCGCAGCTCGTTCGCCCGCTTCCTGGGCATCACCAGCGTCTCCTCGCCGCTGCGGACGACCACGAGGCCATCCACCCCGAGGAGCGTCACCCGGCCACCCTCCGCCCACACGATGTTCTCCCGGGCCTCCGCGACGGAAACCGGACCCACCACGGTGTTGCCCGCCGGGTCGGTCCCGTGCGTGCGGGCGAGAGCCGTCCACACTCCCACGTCGTCCCAGCGGAAGGTGGCCTCCACCACCCCGACCGCCGGCGCCCGCTCCATCACCGCCACGTCGACGGCCACGGACTCGACGTCCTCGAAGAACCCGGGCACGTCGTCCTCATCGAGGCGGGCGAGCGCCGAGGCGATCTCCGGCGCGCAGCCCCGCAGCGCCTCCAGGAACGTGCTGACCTTCCAGGCGAATATGCCGCTGTTCCACAGGTACTCCTCGGATCCGGCGTACCGGGCCGCCGTGTCGGCGTCCGGCTTCTCGACGAACTCCCGCGCCTCGTACACGTGCGGCGACGACCGGCGACCCAGACGGACGTATCCATACGCGGTCTCGGGCCGGTCGGGCCGCACGCCGATGCAGTAGAGCCGTTCCCCGTCCCGGGCCACGCCGGCGGCCCGCCGCACGGTGCGCCGAAACTCGTCCAGAGGCTCGATGAGGTGGTCCGCGTGCATGGAGATCATCACGGCCCCCGGCGCCGCACGGGAGAGGTGGTGGGCGGCCCAAGCGAGGGCCGGACCCGTTCCGCGCGGCCGGGGTTCCACCAGGTAATGCTCCTCCCCGAGCTCGGGCAGAATCTCCCGGCAGGCAGCGGCCAGAGCCGGCCCGGTCACGATGAGCACCCGTTCCTCGCCCGCCACGGCGACCGCCCGCTCCACCGTCTCCACGACGAGGGGGCGCTCGCCGGCCAGCGGGAGGAGCTGCTTGGGCCGTTCCCGGGTGGAGGCGGGCCAGAAGCGAGTGCCGCCCCCCCCGGCCAGCACGACCGCCCACGTCGGAGCCGGGGCGCTCATGGGGCGGAGAGTCGGCACGGGGGCCAACGGTCCGGGGTACGGATCTTCAGCTTCGCCATGGGCATGCGAGATCGCCCTCCCTTCGTGGCGGCGTTCACGGAGCGTGTGCGATCGGGCCGGGACGTACGGGGAAGTCCACGTCGCACGCGGGCGAGTGGCAAGCTATCTTGAGGCAGGGCGCTCCGTCAAGCGGCCGCGGGGCGCAGAATTACAAGCGTATGTGTCACTTAGCTTGCTTGACGGCTCCGGCCGGAATGCGACATTCTTCCTCCTGGCGGGACGCCGAAACGGTTCGGCGACGCGCGAGGACGTCCTATAGAAGGCCGCCTTGGAACTGGCCCCACGGCGCTCGTAACGCGACCCGCCGTGGTTCGTCCACAGGCTTGCAGGCCAGGGGAAGGAACGCGTTGGTGAGATCTCGGGGGTGGGCGTGGCTTCTACCGTTCCTGGCGGCCGGCTGTGGGGCCAGCTTCCAGAACTTCTTCGCCCCGGTTCCCGACGAGCCGACCGAGGTGGAGCTGGCGGACCACCTTCGCGGCCCCCTCCAGCGGCCGTCGGCGTTCGACATGTTCCTCGCCCGGCCCGTTCGGGTCGATCAGACGGACTCGTGGGACTTCCTCTTTCTCGTCACCCCCGAGGGCGAGCCGCAGCTCCGGCCCGTCGCCGTGGTGACCGGCGAGCTCAGCGATGCGGGCCTCCAGAAGGTGAGCGAGTCGTTCGAGATGCTGCTGGAAGCGCCGGAGGAGGGGTACGTCACCTCGAGCCCCACGGTCATCGCGGAAGGTGACGTCCTGGCGGTGGTGAGCCGCCGTGATCCCGCGCTCCAGGGCCTGCGCTGCCGCCGGTTCGGCAAGCTCGAGATCCTGGAGATCGACGAGGCCGGGGGCATCCTCCGGCTCCGCCATCTCATCAACCCGAACTGCGAGGGGCGGGGGCTCGTGCCCGGCGAAACAGGGGTCCGGGGGTGAGGCACCGGGTCTCGCTCGGGTCGGATCCGCGCCTCCGCCGGGCCTTTTCCTGATGCTCGACATTCGGCGGCTGCGAGCGGCTCCCGAGGAGGCGCGGCGCTCGCTCTCCCGCCGGAACGATCCCGATGTCCCGGGGCTGTTGGACCAGGCGCTGGATCTGGATCGCCGACGCCGCCAGCTCCTGGAAGCGGTGGAGCGGCTCAAGGCGGAACGGAATCGCGCTTCCCGGGAGATCGGGGAACGGAAGCGGACGGGGGAGGACGCGCCGGATCTCATCGCGGCCATGCGGGGTGTCGCCGAGGAGATCCGGGAGCTGGACGCCCGGCTCTCGGGGGTGGAGGAACGGCTGCGCGAGGTGCTTCTGCGGATCCCGAACTTCCCCGACGAGAGAGTGCCGCCGGGGGAGGAGGGCGAGGGAGAGGTGGTGAAGGAGGCGGGAGAGGCGGCTCGCCGGGCCCGGCAGGTCAGGCCCCACTGGGAGCTGACCGGGGGCGAAAGCGGGAGCCTCGACGGCGCGGTTCTCGACCTGGCACGGGGAGCGAAGGTCGCCGGATCCGGGTTTCCTCTCCTGGTGGGGAAGGGAGCCCGCCTGGCGCGGGCCCTGATCGACTTCATGCTGAACCTGCACGTGGAGGAGCACGGCTATCTCGAGGTCTCGCCTCCGCTCCTGGTGAACCGCGATTCGATGCGGTGCACGGGCCACCTCCCGAAGTTCGAGGGCGACGCGTACCGGACGGAGCCGGACGATCTCTTTCTCGTTCCGACGGCGGAGGTGCCCCTCACCAACCTGCACCGGGACGAGCTTGTGGACGGGAGCCGTCTGCCGCTGGCGTACGTGGCCTACACGCCTTGCTTTCGCCGGGAGGCGGGGGCGGCCGGACGTGACACGCGCGGCCTCCTCCGCGTCCACCAGTTCGACAAGGTGGAGCTCGTCCGCTTCGCTCACCCGGAGAGGTCGGCCGAGGAGCTGGAGCTCCTCACGGGGCACGCCGAGCGCGTGCTCGAGCTGCTGGAGCTCCCGT
This sequence comes from Gemmatimonadota bacterium, assembly GCA_046757485.1. Classification (GTDB taxonomy): domain Bacteria; phylum Gemmatimonadota; class Gemmatimonadetes; order Palauibacterales; family Palauibacteraceae; genus JBHHYJ01. The sequence continues at coordinate 12,439 of JBHHYJ010000038.1, read as the reverse complement.
ATCGCCGAGTTCTGCTGCCCGCCGGCGACCTGGGCTTCGCCAACGCGATCACGTACGACCTGGAGGTATGGGCGCCGGGCGTGGGCGAGTGGCTCGAGGTCTCGAGCTGTTCCTCCTACACCGACTACCAGGCCCGCCGGGCCGGGATTCGCTTCCGCCCGGCGCCGGGCGCGTCCCCCGAGTTCGTGCACACGTTGAACGGCTCGGGCGTCGCCCTCGCCCGGACGATCGTGGCGCTGGTGGAGAACGGATACGAGCCGGGGCGGGGGATCCGCCTCCCCGAGGCGCTTCATCCCTACCTGGGCTTCGACCGCATCGACGAACCCACGTGACCGGCCGGAGAGCGGTGGCGGTCGGGGTGGTGCTGGTCTTCGCGGCCGTGCTCATCTCCTTCCTCCTCTACACGCGGCAGATGGCCGGCGTCGTCCGCCGTGACGGAGCGGTCTTCGTACGGCTGTACGCCCTCACGTTCCAGGCGTCGGGAGCGCGCGACCGGGGGCAGGAGGAGCGGCTGACGGACGAGGCGCTGTTCTCCGTGCTGGAGGAGATGGAGCGGCTCCAGATCCCCGCCGTGCTCACCGACACGCTGGGCCAGCCGATGGACTTCGCCCGGCTGCCGTTCCAGGCGGACGAGGACGACCCGGCGGACCTGCGGCGCGTCCGGGCCTACGTGAGGGAGCTGGACCGTCGGGTTCCCCCGCTCCGGCTTCAGGGCCTGAACCTCGTCGTTCACTTCGGAGAGCCTCTGTTTCTCCGCCGGCTGAAGTGGGTTCCGTGGCTCCAGGCGGCGCTTCTCCTCGCGGTGGTGGGGGGCGGGGCGTGGCTCATCCGGACCTCGTTCCGGGCCGAGAGGGAGAGGATCTGGTCGGCGATGGCGCGAGAATCCGCCCACCAGATGGGCACGCCGCTGAGCTCGCTGGTCGGATGGCTCGAGCGCCTGGATCCGGCGGGACTCAGGAAGGCGGTCGGCACGGACCTGGTGGGCGAGATGCAGGCGGATGTGGAGCGGCTCCAGAAGGTGTCACGGCGCTTCGAGCTCATCGGGCGAGCGCCCCGCCTCCGGCCCGTCTCGGTGAGCGCGATCGTGGAGCGGTTGAGGAGATACTTCTCGGCCCGCCTGCCGAGCCTGGGGAACTCCGTCCGCTTCGACGTTCGGATTCCCGACGGCACCCCCGACGTGCTGGGAAACGAGACGCTCCTCGAATGGGCGTTCGAGAACCTGATCAAGAACGCGCTCGACGCCCTGGCGGGACGAGAAGGGACGATCGGCGTGACGTACGAGGGGGTTCACGGGGGCCGTGCGGTCTTCCGGGCGTACGATACGGGACCCGGGGTGCCGCTCAAGGTCCGCAAGAGCCTGTTCGACATCGGGGTGACGACGAAAGAGGGAGGCTGGGGAGTCGGGCTCTCCCTCACCCATCGGATCGTCGAGGAGGTGCACGGGGGAGCGATTCAGCTCGAGAGCACGGTGGAAGGGGCGAGCTTTCGGATCGAGCTGCCGGTCGCGGAGACCGCGTGATCTCCCGAGCCGTACCGGGGGGAGAGGACGCATGACGCTCTCCCTGAACGAGGAACAACGACGTGCGGTGGCGCACGGGGACGGACCGCTGCTCGTGTTGGCCGGGGCCGGCTCCGGGAAGACGCGGGTTCTGACCGCCCGGGTGGCCGAGCTCATCGCCCGGCGGAACGTGGCGCCGCACCGCCTTCTGGCCGTCACGTTTACGAACAAGGCGGCGCAGGAGATGCGGTCGCGCATCGAGCGGCTGCTGGAGCGGGAGGTCCGACACCTGTGGATCGGGACGTTCCACGCGATCGGAGCCCGTCTCCTGCGGCACGAAGCCGATCAGACGTCGCGGGACCGGAGCTTCTCCATCTACGACGAGGAGGACTCCCTGCGGACGCTGAAGGGGGCGATGGAGGAAGCGGGGCTGGATCCCCGGCGCTGGTCCCCGGGCGCGCTCCGGTCGCGGATCTCGGCGGCCAAGAACGCCGCCGTGGAGGGCTCGGGGGATCTCCCCGCGGAGCTCGATCTCCTCTCCCGGGCGGTGGCCGAGGTGTACCCGGTGTACCAGCGGCTCCTCGTGGCGCGAAACGCCTACGACTTCGATGACCTGATCCTCGAGGCCGTGCGTCTGCTGGAGCGGAACGAGGAGGTGAGGCAACGGTGGGGCGACCGTTTCCTCCACGTCTTGGTGGACGAGTACCAGGACACGAATCCGGCCCAGTACCGCCTCGTGCGGGCCCTGGCTCGGAAGCACGGCAACCTGTGCGTGGTGGGGGACGACGATCAATCGATCTACGGGTGGAGGGGAGCGGACCTGCGGAACATTCTCGAGTTCGAACGGGACTTCCCGGGGGCCGAGATCGTGCGGCTCGAGGAGAACTACCGCTCCACCGCCTCCATACTGGAGGTGGCCAACGCGGTGATCGCGTGCAACCGGAAGCGCAAGCCGAAGCGACTCCGGACACGGCGGGGTGCCGGCAGCGCGATCCAGGTACTCAGAACGCCTGACGAGCGGACCGAAGCGGCCTGGACGGTGCGCGAGATTCGCCAGCTCGAATCCTCGTGGCGTCTGGGCCAGTTCGCCGTCCTCTACCGCACGAACGCACAGTCCCGGGCGTACGAAGAGGCCCTGCGGCGGGCCGGGCTTCCGTACCGCATCGTGGGGGGGGTCCGCTTCTACGACCGGAGGGAGATCAAGGACGTGCTCTCCTACCTGCAGCTCATCGTGAACCCCTCCGACGACGTGGCGTTCGGTCGGGCGGTGGCCTGGCCCCGTCGGGGCGTGGGGGCGGTCACGCTGGAGAAGGTGCGGGAGGCGGCCGTGGCCACGGGCCGGACGCTGATGGAGGTCGCCGCCCGGGCGAGCGATGTGGAGGGCGTTCCTCCCTCGGGAGGCCGCGGTCTGGAGAGCTTCGCGGAGGGCATCCGGGAGCTGCGCGCCGGCCACAGGGAGCTCTCGGCCCGCGCCGTGACGGAAGAATGCATCGCCCGCTTCGAGCTGAGCGCCGCCCTGGAAGCGGAGGAGAAGGGGCAGGACCGGCTGGCCAACGTCACGGAGCTGGTGGCGGCCGCCGCGGCGTTCGATCGGTGGGAGGCGGGGGAGGGAGACGAAGGGGACGGGGAGGCCAGCGATCTCCAGCTCTTTCTCCAGTCCATCTCCCTCCGGTCGGAGATCGATGAGGTGGATCTCGACGCGGAGGCCGTCGTGCTGATGACTCTGCACAACGCCAAGGGACTCGAGTTCCCGGTGGTCTTCATCGGGGGACTGGAGGAGGGGCTCTTTCCTCTGGCCCGGGCCGGGGAGTCCGAGGAGGAGCTGGAAGAGGAGCGTCGGCTCTTCTACGTGGGCGTCACGCGGGCGCGGGAGCGCCTGTACCTCACCCATACGGACCGGCGCTGGCGGGCCGGGATGGCGAGCCGCAGCGCGCCTTCCAGCTTTCTGGGAGAGCTGCCGGAGGGTCCGGTCCGCTGGCGATACGTGGGAGGCGGGAGCAGAGGGCCCGCGGCCGGGATCGAGCGGGTGCGGGCGGGTCTTCGCTCGGACCCGGTGACTCGGGCACCGGCGGAATGGGGGGCCGGCGCCGCCCCGGGCGCGGGCTACGCCTGGCGGCACGAGATGGCGGCCGGGTCCTCTCCCGGGAGCGCGGCCGAACGGCCGGCGGCGGAGGGAGAGCTCCGGTACGACTACGCGGACAGCCAGCTTCCGCTCGTCCTCACCCCGGGCGCGCGCATCATCCACCCGCGGTTCGGCGCGGGTCGGATCGTGGCGGTGAGCGGAGAGGGCCGTCGCACGAAGGCGGAGATCGATTTCGAGGACGTCGGAAGGAAGAAGGTGGTCGTGGCGCATGCGGGTCTGCGACCTGCCTAGAAGCCTACGCTCTTGGAAAGGCCGTTGAACGAGAGGCGGCCGGCCCACCCCGGCGCCCGGGGAGGCGGGGAGAGGAGGATCCCGCCCGAGGAGGTGCGTCGCATGGCACGCCTCTCGGGGGTGCGGCTCACCGAGCGCGAGGTGGGCCGGCTCGCGGGAGAGATGGCGGCGATCCTGGCGCACTTCGACGCGCTGGCCGAAGGGACGGAGGTCCGGGAGGGGCGGAGCGAGCTGCCGGAGCGCGGGCTGCCTCCCAGGAGCCGGGCAGACGAGCCGGGGTCCGATTCCCTGTGTCGCCCCATCGAGGAGATGGCGCCGGACTGGCGGGAACGCCACTTCGTGGTGCCACGGCTGCCGGGGATGCTCGCGGCGCGGAGCGACGAGCCGGAGAGGGAGGGACCGGAGGAGGTCGGTCCCGCGCCGCAGCCGCCCTCAACGCAGCGCGCGGGGGAGGAGAGCGACGGATGCGGCTCCGAAGCCTGACGGAGTACGCGACGGCTCTCGCCAGCCGTCGGGTCAGCCCCGCGGAGCTTCTTCACCGGGCGGCGGAGCGGAACCGGGCGCTGGATGAGGGGCCTCGGCCCGTGCGGGCGTTTCTCAGCACTCTCCTGGACGGGGAAGAAGCCGGAACCGTGCGGACCGAAGCGCGTGGCGTAAGGCCCGCGGAGGGCGGCTCTCCACTCGCCGGCATCCCGGTGGCGGTGAAGGACAACATCTGCACGGAGGCTCTGCCGACGACGTGCGGCTCCCGCATCCTGGAACGGTATCGCTCGCCCTACGCGGCGACCGCGGTACGACGCCTCACGGCCGCGGGAGCCCGGATCTTCGGCAAGACGAACCTGGACGAGTTCGCCATGGGCTCGTCCACGGAGAACAGCGCTTTCGGACCCACCCGGAACCCCGTCGACCGTGCTCGCGTGCCGGGCGGGAGCTCCGGCGGCTCGGCCGCTGCCGTGGCGGCCGGCGTGGTTCCCGCCGCGCTCGGTTCCTCCACGGGCGGCTCCGTCCGGCAGCCCGCGGCGCTGTGTGGGGTCGTCGGCGTGAAGCCGACGTACGGCCGGGTGAGCCGCTACGGACTCGTGGCGTTCGCCTCGAGCCTGGACCAGATCGGGGTCGTCGCGGGAACCGTTCGGGACGCGGCCGTCGTGCTGGAGGCGATCTGCGGCGTCGATCCGTTCGATGCGACGAGCCAGGACCGGCCGCCACCCCGGGCCGCCGTGCTGGATGAGGTGCTTCTGGCCGACCAGGTGATCGGCGTCCCGCGGGAGTATGTGGACGAGTGCCCGGACTCGGGGGTGATCGGCCTCTTCGAGGCCCTCCTGCAGACCGCGGCGCACGCCGGCGCGGAGGTGCGGGAGATCTCCCTTCCCTCGACGCGCGCCGCGATCCCGTGCTACTACGTGATCGCGCCCGCGGAGGCATCCAGCAACCTCGCCCGCTTCGACGGGGTCCGTTACGGGCTGCGGGTCCCGGGGGTGGCCGACGTGCGGAGCCTGTACGAGGAGAGTCGCGGACAGGGGTTCGGGACCGAGGTGAAGCGCCGAATCCTGATGGGGACGTACGCGCTCTCCGCGGGCTATTACGACGCGTACTACCTGCGCGCCCAGAGGATGCGGGCGGAGATCGCGCGCGAGATGTACCGGGCGCTCGACGAGGGCGTGGACGCGATCCTGGCTCCGACGACCCCCACGCCCGCCTTCAAGCTGGGGGAGCGGACGAAGGACCCGTGGGACATGTATCGGGCCGATCTCTTCACCGTGTCGGCCAACCTGGCGGGAGTTCCGGCCGTGTCCTTCCCGATCGGGCTCGCCGGCCATCTGCCCGTCGGGGGGCAGCTCATGTGCCGGGCGTGGGAGGAAGAGCGCATGCTGGGAATCGCCGCCCGGCTGGAGCAAGCGGTGGGCTTCGCGCACCCGCTGGCGGAAGGGGGGCCTCCGTGAGGGCGGGCGGGCCGCCGCGTCCTTGAGCGCCGGGGCCGTGTCCCGGCACCCCCCGGCGGCCGGAGAGGGGGGGCGAGACCGGGAAGCCTCCGGGTACGAGGTCGTCATCGGCCTGGAGATCCACGTTCAGCTCCGGACCGCGACGAAGATGTTCTGCGGCTGTCCCGTGGAGTTCGGGGCCCCTCCGAACGCCCGCGTGTGCCCCGTGTGCCTAGGTCTCCCGGGAGCCCTTCCGGTTGCCAACGGCGCTGCCGTCGAGCTGGCCGCCAGGGCCGCCGTGGCGCTCGGCTGCCGGATCCATACCAGGTCGGAGTTCGTTCGCAAGAACTACTTCTATCCGGACCTCCCCAAGGGCTATCAGATCACCCAGTTCGCCCACCCGCTGGCCACCGGCGGACAGGTCGTCCTCCGATCCGAGGGGCGGGAGAGGCGCGTCGGGGTGCGGCGCCTTCACCTGGAGGAGGATGCGGGCAAGTCGCTGCACGATCGGTTCCCGGAGAGCACGGCCGTGGACCTGAACCGGGCCGGCGTGCCGCTGATCGAGATCGTGACGGAGCCCGAGCTTCGCTTCCCCGCCGAGGCCCGCGCCTTCCTCGTGCGACTGAAGCAGCTCCTAAAGCACTACGCCGACGTGAGCGACTGCAGCATGGAGGAGGGAAGCCTGCGAGTGGACGCGAATCTGTCGCTGCGGAAAACGGGAGAGGATCGCTCGGGGACCCAGACGGAGGTGAAGAACCTCAACTCTTTCGCGTTCGTGGAGAGGGCGCTGGAGCACGAAAGGGTTCGCCAGCTCGCCCTGCTGGAGGCGGGACTACCCGTGCGGCGGGAGACGCGCGCCTTCGACGCGGTCCGCGGAGAGACCCGGCCGCTACGCGGGAAGGAGGAGGAGTTCGACTACCGATACTTCCCGGATCCCGACCTTCCGTACGTGGAGGTGGCGGGGGATGCGGTCGAGCGGGAGCGACGTCGCCTGGGGGAGCTGCCCCACGAGCTCGAGAAACGGCTGGCAGAGCGGTACCGAGTTTCCCCCTCCACGGCCGTGCAGCTGGCCGCGACACCGGCCCGCGCGGCGTATTTCGAGGCGGCCGTCTCCGGTTCCGATCCGGATCTCGCGCGGACGGTGGCCAACTTCATCATGGGCGACCTGGCCGCGGAGCTGAACCGGAGGTCCGAGGCGGGCTCGGAGGCGGAGCTTCTCCCCCCGGAACCGCTCCGTCGGGTGGCGGAGCTGCGGCTCGAAGGCGTGCTAAGCTCGGACACGGCGAGCCACGCGCTCCGGCACCTGATCTCCGGCGGCGTGCAGCGAGCCGCGGAGGTGGATGCGCTCGTGCGCGCCCGAAACCTCGCCCAGGTGCGGGACGTCGGGCGACTGGACGGCTGGGTGGAGGAGGTTCTCGCGGCCCATCCTGAGGAGGTGGCCCGATACGCGGCCGGCGAGGCGAAGCTCCTCGCCTTCTTCATGGGGCAGGTGATGCGAGCCGCCGGCGGCCGGGCGGATCCCGACCGGATCCGGGAGCTCCTGGCCCGTCGACTGGCGGGTGGCGCTCGAGAGGCGCGCGAAGAGGGTCGCGAGGGGTGACGAGGGGGTAGGGCGTCCCGCGGGGCGCGCCGAGGCGCTCGTAACGCGACCCGCCGTGGCTCTTCAACAGGCTTCTACCGACCTGCTAAGAGCGAGCCCTCCGGCGCAGCACCCGACGTCCCCGCTTCGCGTCGGCCGCTTCCCGTCCGCCCCGCAGTCCGCGAAGCAGGGAGGCGGTGGTGAGGAACGTCTCTTCCGCCTCCTCCTGAACCACCTCGAGGAGACCGGTGATCTCGGCCACCCGCTCCTCCACCATGCGGACCATGCGATCGGAGGAGTCGGCCATGTTCCGGACGGTATGGCCCACATGATCCACGTCGGTGCGGAAGGAGGTGACGATGTAGTTCACATCCTCGGCGGCCCGTTCCGCGTGGCGGAGGAGCGGCGAGAGGCGCTTCTCCAGGTCCCGGAGCGACTCGCCGGCCTGAACGAGAGGCCGGCGAACGGCCCGCAGGAGCGAGACGAGGCGGAGCACGGCTACGAGGATCCCCGAGGCTACGAGGATCCACAGGACCATTCCGGCGACGATGACGCTCTCGTACGTGCTCACCGGACCTCCCGAGACCCCTGCGCGCGGTCCACCGTGGTTCCTCCACGGACTTCCAAAGGGGCGGCGGTCGAGTTCCGGCCGCTCCGGCCACCGCTCGCGCAGTATACGCCAGGAGCGGGAGCCTCTCAACACGGGGGTCGCGCGGCGGGGCCGGAAGCTCGCGGCGATCCGCCGCGTTGCTCGCCGGCTCACGGCCCGCCTAACTTGCGCCCGACATCATGAGCTACTTCCGAATCCAGGGGCCCGCCCGTCTGTCGGGCACGTTCACGCCGGCCGGCAACAAGAACGCCGCGCTGCCGATCCTGGCCGGCTGCCTGCTCACGGATCAACCGGTGCGCCTCACGAACGTGCCCGAGATCCGGGACGTGCAGGCCCAGCTCGACATCCTCCGCTCCCTGGGGGCCGAGGTGGAGAAGCCCGGGCCCAACCAGGTCGTCGTCCGGGCGACCGACGTGCCGACGGGCAGGGTCGATCCGGTTCTCGCCGGTCAGATTCGCGCCTCCGTGCTCCTTGCCGGGCCCCTCCTGGCGCGCCTCGGCGAGGTGCATCTCCCGCCTCCCGGCGGAGACGTCATAGGCCATCGGCGGCTGGATACCCACTTCCTCGCCCTGAGCGCCCTGGGTGCGGAGGTGGAGGTGGGAGAGGCGTACTTCCTCAGGGGTCGCCGGCTCGAGGGACGGCGGATCTTCCTGGATGAGCCGTCGGTGACGGCGACGGAGAACGCGATTCTGGCGGCGGTGACGGCCTCCGGGACCACGGTGCTCCACAACGCCGCCGCCGAGCCTCACGTCCAGGAGCTGTGTCGTTTCCTGGCGGCCCTGGGCGCCGACATCCAGGGGATAGGAACCCCGATCCTCACGGTTGACGGGGTCGACGCCCTATCGGGAGGGGAGTACCGGATCGGGTCGGATCACATCGAGGTCGGCAGCATCATCGGGCTGGCCGCGGCGACGGGATCCGCCCTGACCATCCGAGATGTACCGGCGGAGCATTTCGATCCCCTGCGCGTCGGCTTCTCGCGCCTGGGGATCGTCTGCGAGCTGGAGGCCGGCACGCTTCGGGTGCCGGCCGAGCAGTCGCTCGAGATCCAGCCCGACTTCGGGAATCAGATCACCAAGATCGATGACGGGCCGTGGCCCGCGTTCCCGGCCGACCTCATCAGCATCGCTCTGGTGGTCGCCACGCAGTGCCGGGGGACGGTCCTGATGCACGAGAAGATGTTCGAGTCACGCATGTTCTTCGTCGACAAGGTGATCTCCATGGGAGGGAGCCTGGTGCTGTGCGATCCGCACCGGGCGGTCGTCGTCGGCCCGTCACGCCTTCGGGGAGCTCGTCTGGAGAGCCCGGACATCCGGGCCGGGATGGCGTTGCTCATCGCCGCGCTGGCCGCCGACGGAACGAGCGAGATCCACAACATCCGGCAGATCGAGCGAGGGTACGAACGGATCGACGCGCGGCTCCGGGAGCTGGGGGCGGAGGTGACGAAGGTGGAGAGCGAGTCCGACTCCGGCGGGACGGTGCCGGAAGGCGCGGAAGAGTCGGCGTAGAGAGGTAGGAAGCGTGTCCGCGGAGCCCCGTCGAGTGGGAGAGCGATTCCGCGGTGGCGGGCCGTTCGGCCTGTTCGAGAACCTCGTCTGGCAGGAGCGGTGGCCCGGGCTCGCCGCCGGCATCACCGCCGCGGGGCGAGGTTCGGATTTCGGCCTCTCCACCGTCTCGCCGGCCGCGGCGTTCTTCGAGAACCACTCGACGCTCGCCAGGCAGCTGGGGTTCCGCGCCACGGCGATGGTCCGCCAGGTGCACGAAGCTCGCGTTCTGGAGCTGACGGCCGGCCTCGCCGTCGGGGGGGGAGCAGGCCCTCGTCTCTACCTGGCCGGCTCCGCGGACGGTCTGGTGGCCGACGACTCCGGCACGTTGCTGGCGGTGACGGCGGCGGATTGCGTCCCGGTCTACCTCGTGGAACCCCGGCGCCGGCTCGTCGGCCTCCTCCACGCCGGCTGGAGAGGCGTGGCGGCCGGCGTGCTGGAGAGCGCGCTCGATCGGGTCGACCGAGGGTGGTCGGGCGCGCGACCCGACCTGTGGCTCCACCTGGGGCCGGCGATCTGCGGGGAGTGCTACCCCGTGGGACCCGAGGTCACCGAGGCGCTGGGAGTGAGCGACCGGCCCCCGCGGCACGTGGATCTACGACGGATTCTCGTCGGAAAGGCGGCGGCCGCCGGCCTCCGATCCGAGCGGGTCACCGTCTCGGAGTGGTGCACGCGCTGCGGAGGGGATCGCTTCCACTCCCATCGGGGTAGTCAGGGACAAGCGGGTCGCATGGCCGCGTATATCGGCTGGCGGAGCGAGACGGCCGGGTAGGAAGCCGGGGCTGCGGGGGAGGGGTCGATTCCCCCGGTGCCTTGAGGGTGGCCCGCCGTCGGTTGATCGTGCCCCGTTCCCGGAGTATACTCCGGGGGTGACACATGCGTTCGGGCCCGGCCGCCCGGATGCACGAGAGTCGTGCGAGGAAGTGGGGAAGCTCTCGAGGCCCCACTTTTTTGTTTCAGGGACGGCGCGGATGCGAGGAGGCGGCCTGGAGTCGGCGCTGGAGCAGCTCGTGGAGCGGCTCGGGTTCGAGCTGGTGGCGGTGGAACGGGGGGGAAGCTCTCGACGGCCCCTCCTCCGCGTGCGGATCGACCGCCCCGGGTCGGGCGACTCCGGGATTACGGTGGAGGACTGCGCCCGGGTGAGTCGGGCGGTGAGCGGGCTTCTGGAGGAGGCTCCGGAAGCGCCGGGAGAGTACATCCTGGAGGTTTCCTCGCCCGGCGTGGAGAGACCCCTGGTCAGGCCACGGGACTATCGGCGCTTCGCGGGCCGCGAGGTGACTCTGCGGGGGTACGCTCCGCTTCTGGGACGCAGCCGAAGGCTCTCCGGAGTCCTGTTGGGGCTGGAGGAGGAGACGGATAGCATCGCTGTTCGGGTCGGAGATGAGCGCGTGGAGGTGCCGCTCGCGGCGATCGCGAAGGCGAACCTGGTATACAGGGCGGAGGGACGGACCGAGAAAAGATGAGCGATGAGATCCCCGTAGTGGAGGCGTTCCGCGTGATGACCGCGAACAAATCGCTGTCGGAGGATGAGCTGCACGAGCTCATCGTCGAGGGGATCCATGCGGCCCTCGCCCGGCGCTTCGGGGGCCCGGTGGAGGCGGAGATCGAGGTCCACGAGGATGGGGACATCAGCATCACGGTGCTGAAAGAGGTGGTGGAGGTGGTCGAGGAGCCGGCGCTGCAGATCGGGCTGGAGGAGGCGCGCTGGGACGACCCGGATTTCCAGGTCGGAGACTTGATGGAGATCCCGATCTCGTTCCGGGACTTCGGCCGCAACGCCGTCATGGCGGCGAAGCAGCGGATCATCCAGCGGGTCCGGGAGGGCGAGCGAGACAAGATTCGTGACGAGTTCCACGACAAGATCGGGGAGCTCGTCTCGGGGGAGGTTCAGGCGATCGAGCGCGGCCGGATCGTCGTGCTGATGAACCGGGCGCGGGAGGCGGAGGCGGTGATCCCGTGGCGGGAGCAGAATCCTCGGGAACGGTTTCGGCAGGGGGACCCGATCCGTGCGGTTCTCAAGGCTCTCGAAGAGACGCCGCGCGGGCCGAGACTCGTGCTCTCGCGCGGCGATCCGCAGTTCGTGGCCGCCCTGTTCGCCCTGGAGGTCCCGGAGATCTATCAGGGGATCGTCGAGATCAAGGAGATCGTTCGGGAGGCGGGCGGGCGGACGAAGATCGCCGTCTCCTCGAGGGACGACTCCGTGGACCCGGTGGGCGCGTGCGTGGGCCTCAAGGGCTCCAGAGTGCAGGCGGTGGTGTCGGAGCTGTCCGGGGAGCGCATCGACATCGTTCCCTGGCACCCGGACCCGGAGATCTTCGCCCGGCGTTCGCTGGCTCCCGCCCGCGTCGCGAAGGTGCTCTCCGACTCGGATCGACACGTGATTACGGCGATCGTGGACGAAGATCAGCTCTCGCTGGCGATCGGGCGCAACGGGCAGAATGTGAGATTGGCCTCGCAGCTCATCGGGTGGCAGATCGACCTGTACTCCAGCCGCGACTGGATGGATCGGGGAGGCGACTCGATCCTCTTCGGCGGCATCGAGGAGTACCAGATCGCCGACTTCCCGCTCTCCGAGCTGTCGGGAATCGCGCCGGCCACTCTCGCGGCGCTCGAGGCGGCGGGGATCAACAACTTCCTGGACGTGCTGGACATGGACCGCGAGGATTTCGTGCAGATCCCCGGGATCGGGCCGGAGGAGGCCGATCATCTCGTGTCGCTGATCGACGAGCTGACGGTGCTTGAGGACTCCTCGGAGGAGAAGGCCCCCGGAGCGGCGCCCGAGTCTGTCGAGGTGGTGGCCGACGGGGAGGAGGGGCCCGAGATCGAGGCGGGCGAAGCGGAGACGGGCGAGACGGAGGCGGGCGAGACGGAGAAGCTGGAGGAGATCGAGGGGCTCGAGCCGGAGCGGAGCTCGG
>JBHHYJ010000037.1:0-28736 GCA_046757485.1 Gemmatimonadota bacterium | reverse complement strand
TGGGGCTCACCGGAGCCGCGGTGGCCACGACGATCGGCCGCGGCATCGGCGTCGCATACCAGTTCTGGGGCCTCTCTCGCGGGAAGCGGCTGCGGGTGACGCGCCACGACGTGAGCATCGATCTCGGGATCATCCGACGGCTCCTGCGCCTCTCGGCGGGCGGGGTGGGGCAGTTCCTGATCGCGACGGCGAGCTACGTGGCCGTCATCCGCATCCTGGCCACCTTCGGGAGCCTCGTGCTGGCGGGATACGTGATCGCGATCCGGGTCGTCATCTTCATCATTCTTCCCTCCTGGGGCCTGGCCAACGCGGCGGCGACGCTCGTGGGCCAGAACCTGGGAGCGCGGAGGCCGGACCGGGCGGAGAAGGCGGTGTGGGTGACGGGCGGTTGGAACATGCTCTTCATGGCCCTGGTCACCGCGGTCTTCGTCCTGTTCGCCGGACCGATCGTAGGCGTGTTCACCGACGATCCGGCGACGCTGGAGGTCGGTACCCGAGCGCTCCGGGTCATCAGCTACGGCTACGTCTTCTACGCGTGGCGGATGGTGATGCTGCAGGCGTTCAACGGCGCCGGAGACACCATCACCCCGACGTGGGTCAACTTCTTCTGCTTCTGGCTCTTTCAGATCCCCCTGGCCTGGATTCTGGCCCGCCCGTTGGGGGCAGGTCCGGAGGGAGTGTTCTGGGCGATCGCCGCCGCCTACTCCCTGTCGGCCGTGGTGGGGGTGGCGCTCTTCCGGCGCGGGACGTGGAAGGAGAAGGAGGTGTGAGCGGCGCCCGGGCCCCCTCGCTGTCGGCTCGGGAGCGGGCCCGTCGGGCTCCGTCTCGGCAGCGGCCAGCCCGGCGTGTAAGTTACAGGAACGCGAGACGTGGACAAACCTGCTCGGGAGCATCGGTTACGTTATGAAGCAGCTCTTGCCCCAGCGGTGCCCGGTCGCCGCCCTCCAGCTCTCGTGGCTGCTGTACGCGGGGGGCCTCGTCTTCTTCGCCGTCCGGGGCGAGTACCCGGCCGTCGCCGTGTGGCTCGTCGCCCTTCCGGCCGGGGTGTGGGCGTACGTGAGGCTCTTTCCTCGCCTCTCCCCTCTCCTCGGGTACGGCTCGGTGCGTGACGTGGCGGCGGCGCCGGGGGAGCGGGCGGAGGTCGTCGTGACGGTCTACACGTCGCTCGGGTGCCCCTTCTGTCCGATCGTGGAGGAGCGCCTCCGGGCGCTCCGGAGCCGCATGGGGTTCGAGCTCCGGGAGGTGGACGTCACCCTCAAGCCGCAGCTCCGCAAGGAGAAGGGTCTGCGAGCCGTGCCGGTCGTGGAGGCAGGGGACCGGCGGCTGGCCGGCAACGCGACGAGCCACGAGCTGGCGACGTTCATCAGCGCCGCGGTGGAGCGTTCCGCCCCCGCCGCGCAAGGCGACCGGGAGCGTTGAAGCAGCCGACGCTCGCCACGGATCGACTCCGGCTGCGTCGGTTCACGCCCTCGGACGCGGAGCGCGTCCGGGAGCTGGCGGGCGAGCGCGAGATCGCGCTCAACACCTGCCGGATTCCGCACCCCTACGAGCTGGAAGCGGCCCGTGAGTGGATTGCGGGTCAGGAAAAGCGCCGTGAGGACGGCGAAGAGGTGACGTTCGCCATCGAGCTGGGTGAGTCACGAGAGCTCGTCGGGGCGGTCGGCCTCCGCCTGGAGACGGCGCCGGAGAGCGCGGAGCTGGGCTACTGGATCGGCAAGCCGTACTGGGGGCGTGGATACGCGACGGAGGCCGCACGGGCGGTCCTCGCCTACGGATTCGAGGAGCTGGCTCTGGATCGGGTCTACGCCCGCCACTTCGCCCGCAACCCGCCGTCGGGCCGCATCCTCCAGAAGCTGGGCATGCGGAGGGAGGGGTGTCTGCGGCGGCACCATGAGAAGTGGGGCGAGCGGCTCGACGTGGTCTTCTACGGCATGCTTCGGGAGGAGTATCCCGGCCTCGGTCAGGCGGAGGGCCACGGCCGCCCCCGGGAGGGTGTCGCCGCGGGCGCTCGGGAAGAGTCGGATCCTGTGGCGTCGGAGAGCCACTCCGCGCGCCGCCCGAGCTGAGGTGACGGTGAGCGAGCGCGAGCTGGAGCGGGCGACCCTGGGCGGCGGGTGCTTCTGGTGCCTGGAGCCCGTGTTCGAGCTGCTGCGCGGCGTGGAGGAGGTGACCTGCGGGTACGCGGGGGGCAGCCTGCCGGACCCCACTTATCGGGAGGTGTGCGGGGGAGATACGGGGCACGCGGAGGTCGTGCAGGTTCTCTTCGATCCGGCGGTGATCACGTATGAGCGGCTCCTGGAGCTCTTTTTCGAGATGCACGATCCCACCACACCCGATCGCCAGGGGCCCGACGTGGGCTCCCAGTACCGGTCCATCATCCTCTTCCACTCGGAGGCTCAGAAGGAGGCGGCGGAGCGCGCGATCGCCGGGCTGGCGTCGTCGGGCCGCTGGCCGGATCCGATCGTCACGGAGGTCGTCCCGCTCGAGACGTTCTATCCGGCCGAGCCGTACCATCAGAGGTACTACGAGCGGAACCCCAGCGCGCCGTACTGCCTCGTCATGATCGCGCCGAAGGTGGCGAAGGCGCGCGCCGAGTTCGAGGAGGAGCTGAAGAGCCGCTAGAGGTCGGCGGGTCGTGCCGCACCTCCTCCATGACCGGCAGGTACGCCCGCCACGGGCCTACCTCGTGCGCGTACCGCTTCGCCAGCACCCTGGCCACCTGCCTCAGGTGGGAGAGGTCGTGCGCCGCCCAGGTGGCCAGCAGCTCCCCCAGGGTGACGCGCCCCAGCTCCGGGTGGCGGCCGGTCTGCTCGAGATCCAGGCCGTCGGCCACCAGACGCCGCAGCTCCGCAACGTTTCCCCGCCGCGCCGTCTCGAAGTCGTCCAGCAGCTCCGCGATCGTCTTCCCCCGGCTCCTCTCGATCATCGCGAAGCGGTCGAACGGCTCGAACGGCCTCTCCTCCCCGTGCTCCAGGATGATCCGCAGGCGGGGGATCCAGTCCTCCTCCTCCCCGTGGATGAGGTGCCCGACGATGTCGAACGGGCTCCAGCTCTCCCCGCCCTCCGTCGCGTGGATCAGGGGCTCGGGAAGGCCGGAGAGGAGGGCCCGCAGGACGGCGGGCGTGCGGGTCAGAAGCTGGATGAGCTCGTCGACGATCGGCATCCTCTCCCTCGGCGGCTCCGCGCGGCTGCCGCCATCCTATCGGCGGATCGTCGCCGCGGCCACGACTCCCATCCCGGCCGCGAGGACCGCGCCCCCGAAGAACGCCGCCTCGGTTCCCGCCATCGCCACGAGGAGGCCGGCCAGCAGCGGACCCAGCGTCTGGCCCAGCCGGAGCACCATCCCGTTCACGGACATGAAGGCGGCCCGCTGGCGTCCGGGGGCGAGCCCCACCAGCAGGGTGAAGATGCTGGGGATCGCGAGCCCGTTGGCGAAACCGAAGACGACGGCGGGCAGGAGCAGGAGCCACAGGTGGCCGGCCAGCGGGATGCAGAGGAAAACGGCCACGTAGGCGGCGTATCCGAGAACGACCAGCGTCTTCTCCGAGATGTGCCGGGAGACCCGGCCGAGCTGGGAGGCGGAGAGCCCCGAGGCGAGCGAGGCGCTCGACATGATGATGCCGATCGTGAAGCTAGAGGCGGCGAAGCTCCGGTCGATCAGCACGGGGAGGTACGCCAGGTACGGTCCGAAGATGAGGATGAACGTGACCGTGGAGGCCGCGAACAGGCCGATCGTCCGCACGCTCCGGAGGCTCCTTCCGACGGCGGCCAGGTACGCGCGGAGCTCCTGACCGCCGTCCGGCTCCGGGTTCTCCAGCCGCAGGAGTACGAGGAAGGCCACCGGAAGGGCGAGGAGGGGGAGGAAGAACGGCGCGTACCAGGCCAGGGTGGCGAGGGCCCCGCCGATCGCGGGCCAGCTCGCGGTGCCGGCGCTCAGGACGCTGGAGTTGTAGCCCATCGCCGCCGTGCGGGCCGTGCCGGAGTACAGGTCGCCGATCAGGGTCACGTTCAACGTCCCGAGGGAGGCGGCTCCCACGCCCTGGAGGAAGCGAAGGCCGAGGAGGATCTCGAAGTCACGAGCCAGTCCGCAGGCCCCTCCCGCGATCCCGTACAGGAGGAGGGAGGGGACGAGGATCCGCTTCCGCCCCCACCGATCCGCCAGGACTCCGAGGACGGGCGTGAGCAGGACGCCGGGAACGGTGAAGGCGCTGATCAGCAGGCCGATCGACTGGGGGGAGATCTCCAGGGCGCGGGCGATCTTCGGGAACGCCGGCGTGAGGCTGGAGACGGAGAGCACGGCCGACAGCGTGACGGCGAAGATCACCAGGAGGTTCGGATCGCGGTACAGGGGAGGCCCCGGTAGCTTGGCGGGGGAAAGGCGGCCGCCGGCCCGGTCTCGGATGCCGGAACGCCCGGCGGAGGAACCCGTATCGTCGGTGTCCGTCTTCATCGAAGCATCCTACCCGGACGGGGCGCCGGCGGACACCCGATCCGTTCCCGAGGTGCCGGCGACCGCCGCTCGCCCCGAGCCGGCGGAGCGTGGAGGGTCCAGCAGACGGAGGTGGGGTAGATGATCCGGAGAGGGTGGCTACTCGCCGTGGGCGGCGGGCTGTGCCTGGCGCTCGTGGCGTCGGAGGCGGCCGGCCAGGGCCGCACGCCGGGGTGGAGCCGGACCGAGGCCACGCCCACCCGGGTGATGGTCCGGGCCGTGGCGAACGATGCGAAGGTGATCGGCTCCGGGGTCGGGGGGGCCCGCATCACGATTCGCGAGTCCGGCACGGGGGCGGTGCTGGCCGAAGGGGTGCAGGAGGGGAGCACCGGGAGCACCGAGGGGATCATGCGCACCCCGCGCGCCCGGGGCCTGACGGCGTACGGGGCGGATCCCGAGGCGGCGGGCTTCCTCGCGACGCTGGATCTCGTGGAACCGACCCGGGTGGAGATCTCGGCGGAGGGCCCGCTGGGCATGCCTGGCGCCATGCAGCGGGCCACGAAGACGCTGCTTCTCCTCCCGGGCCGTGACATCGTCGGGGAGGGCGTGATCCTCGTGCTGAACGGCTTCACGGTGGAGCTGCTGGAGCCCGCTCCGGCGGCGGTGGACCCTGAGACCGGCGGTGACCGGGCGGCGGCGGGTGCGGCCGAAGAGTCGTCGCAGGAGACGGCCGGCGGTCGGGCGAAGGGGGCCGGGGCGGTCCGGGTGGCAGGGGGACCGATTCGCGTGCGGGCCAAAGTCACGATGCTCTGCGGCTGCCCGACGGAGCCCGGGGGTCTGTGGGACTCGGAACAGATGGAGATCGTGGCGCGATTGATTCTGGATGGGGGGGTGGTCGCGGAGGTGCCGCTGGCCTACGGGGGCGAGCGAAGCGTGCACGTGGGGGAGCTCCCGGATCCCGGACCGGGCCCGGCGGTGGTGGAGGTGATCGCGGCGGACCCCGCGCGGGCGAACTTCGGCCTCGCCCGCCGGGAGGTCCTGGTCACGCGGTAAGGGGGCGGCACGGTCGTCCGCCGTGCGGGCTGCGACGGCGGGATCGTCCCCTCCCGAGTGCCGGCCCCGGCACGAATCCCGGCCGGGCTCGGGCTTCCCGCCGCGCGTTCGGAGCGACGGAGGAAGGTAGAGATCGGAGACGAGCATGGAGGATCGACGCAGGCTCGGTCGGTGGCCGATCAACCGTGACGGGCGCGGCATGAGGGCCGCCCTCTCCCTTCTCGTCGGCCTGGTGCTGGCGGGCGCCTGCGTCCCCCCGCGTCCGCCGGAGACGAAGCCGACCGTCCAGGCGGCGGCCGGCGGGGAGGAGAAGGAGGGGGAGAAGGAAGAGGGGGAGAAGAAGGAGCCGTTCGAGCCCTGGGAGAAGGTGCTCAAGGACACCCGGGCGATCGAGGGAGTCTTCACCTTCCATCGAAAGCGGGACGGCACGCTCCTCCTGGAGATCGATCCGAATCGACTCGAGGAGGAGTTCGGGATGGTCCTGCACTACAGCCGCGGGGTGGGGGACTTCAACGTACAGCAGGGATTGCCGCTTAGCGAGACACGTCTCATGCGGTTTCGAAGGGTGGGAGACCGGGTGCAGCTCCTGCACCTGAACTCCCGCTTCACGGCGGAGCCCGGCTCCCGAATCGCCCGTGCCGCGGCGAGGAACACGGGCAACTCCGTCGTCGCCGCCTGGAAGATCGCCAGCGAGCACGACTCCACGAAGCACCTCCTGGTAGACGTCACCCCGTGGCTCCTCTCCGACTACCCGCGGGTCTCCGACCGGCTCGCGCCCTACTACGGGGGCAAGCCGGTGACTTTGGACGCGGACCGGAGCTACGTGGGTCGCGTCCTCGGCTTTCCGCGCAACGTGGAGATCGATGCGGAGCTCACTTACAAGGCGGGCTCCCCGCCGCGCTTCGGAGGGTTCGGGGTCTCCGACTTCCGCTCCGTGCCCGTGGGGGTCCGCTACTCGCTCTTCGCGCTTCCCGAGCAGCCGATGCACGCCCGGCCGGGCGACGACCGGGTCGGATACTTCCTCACCGCTCACTGGGACTTCTCCCGCGACCGCGAGGAGGTTCCGTTCGTTCGCTCCATCAACCGCTGGCGTCTGGAGAAGAAGGATCCGGACGCGGAGCTCTCCGAGCCGGTGAAGCCGATCGTCTATTACGTGGACCGGAGCGTTCCCGGGCCGTACCGCCGGTACGTGAAGGAGGGGATCGAGGCGTGGAACAAGGCGTTCGAGGCGGCGGGCTTCCAGCAGGCGATCGTCGCCAGGGACCCGCCCGACGACACGACCTGGAGCGCCGAGGACCTCCGCTACTCCACCGTTCGCTGGACGCCCTCCTACAACATGGGGTACGCGATCGGGCCCTCGCAGGTGGACCCGCGCACCGGGGAGGTCCTGAACGCCGACATCCTGGTGGCCGCCACGTGGCCGCGGGCCTGGCAGCTCGAGTACCGGGAGATGGTGGGCCGGAACGAGGTCGGCGTGCCGGCGGTCCCCGGCGCGACGGAGCGCGGGGGCCTGCCCGCCCTGATGCGCCGGTACGAGGAGAGCCGCTGGCTGGCCGCGGCCCTGCCGCCCCACCTGGCCGAGCGTCTGTGCACGGCTGCCGTCGGCAAGGCGCGCGAGGCCGCCCTGGGCTACGCCCTGCTCGTGGGCCTCGGAGAGGCCGCGGTGGGCGAGATGCCGGAGAAGTACCTGGGGGACGCGATCCGGGATCTCGTGATGCACGAGGTGGGGCACACGCTGGGACTGCGGCACAACTTCAAGGCCTCCTCCGGGATCCCGTACGAGAGGCTGAACGACCGCGCCTTCACCCGGGAGCACGGCCTCACCCTCTCGGTTATGGACTACGGCCCGGTGAACGTGTCGCCGGACCGGGATCGCCAGGGGGACTACTGGAACGCGGAGGTGGGGAGCTACGACGTGTGGGCGATCCGCTACGGCTACACGCCGTTTCCCGGAGCCGGGCGCGCCGCGGCGCCCGCCGACCGGGGGGGAGCGGGCTCCGGCGGCGAGGTGGCCCCACCGTCGGCAGGGTCCGGGGTCGCCCGGGAGCTGTTCGATCCGGAGTCCGAGCGCCGGTGGCTCCAGGAGATCGCCTCGGAGGCGGCGGATCCGTTCCACGCCTACAACACGGACGAGGACGCGGCGCTGGGCTCCTTCGCCGTCGACCCGCTGACGAGCACCTGGGATCTGAGCTCGGATCCCCTCCGCTACGCGGCCGATCGGGCCCGGGTGGTGGCGGCGGTCCAGCCGAAGCTCGAGGAGCGGCTCATCGGTCGGGGGGAGGGCTACCAGCGGCTCCGCGGGGCGATGACGAGCCTCCTCTTCGAACGGTTCCTCTCGCTGCTTCCCGTCACCAAGATGGTCGGCGGCCTGTACTTCGCCCGGGACCACAAGGGCGACCCGAACGGGAGGCTCCCGTTCACGCCCGTGGCGGCGGAGAGGCAACGGGAAGCGGTGGGCTTCCTCGTGGATCAGGCGCTGAAAGAGGGCGCCTTCACGTTCGATCCGGAGCTGCTGAAGCGGCTCGCCCCGAACCGCTACTCTCACTGGGGAATGCCGTTCGTCGAGCTGCCGGTCGACTATCCGGTCCACAGCTACGTGCTCCTGGTGCAGCGGGCGATCCTGTACGAGCTCCTCTCGCCGCCCCGGCTGTGGCGCCTGATCGACGGCGAGGCGCGTCGCACGCCGGGCGAGGACGGCTATCGGGCCGCCGAGCTCTTCGCGACGCTGACGGGCGCCGTGTGGAGCGAGCTCGGATTCGACGCTGCGGGACGTGTGACGGGCCGGGCGCGCCCGGTGGACTCCTTCCGCCGGAACCTGCAGAGGGTCCATTCGGCCCGGCTCATCGAGCTGCTGCTGGACCGGGCGACGGGGTTTCCGACCGCCTCGACGCCGGAGGACGGGCGGTCCCTGTCCCGCCTGGAGCTCGGGAAGCTCTCCCGGCGGATCGGACAGGTGCTGCGGGCCGGGGGCGCGGACGTGATGACCCGGGCCCACCTCGAGGAGTCGAAGGCGCGGATCGACCGGGCCCTCGAAGCGTCCCTCTCCGTGCGAGAGTGAAGCGAGCGGCGCTCGGCTTTCTTGTCCTCTGGACGGTGGGGTGCGCGGAGCCGCGGGTAGAGGATCTCCGATTCCGCCGGGTGGACGGACCGGCGGGACGGCTCCACGTCGCCGAGGCCGGGCTGGGCCCGGAGGGCACCGGGGAACGGGGTGCGCGGGGGGTAGCCGCCGGCCCGCTTCCCGTCGTCTTCGTCCACTCCCTCGCCGGAAGCCAGTCGCAGTGGACCCCGCAGCTTCGAGCCCTGGCCGGCCGCCGGCGGGCCGTCGCGCTGGACCTCCGGGGGCACGGGGAGTCGGAGCTCCCCTCCGACGGGGACTACACGGTGCCGGGTCTGGCCCGGGACGTGGGGGCGGTGGTCGACGCCCTGGGCCTCGGCCGCTTCCTGCTCGTGGGCCACAGCCTCGGAGGGGCGGTCGCCGCGGAGTACGCCGGCCGGCATCCCGAGCGCGTGGCCGGCCTCCTGCTCGTGGACCCGGTGGGGGATCAGCGAGTGGCCCAGGAGGAGCTCATCCAGTTCCTCTTCGAGCTGGACCGGAGCTACCGGCCCACGATCCAGGAGTACTGGCGCTCGATTCTGGCGGGGGGAACGGAGACCACCCGGCGGCAGGTGATGGGGGATCTCGGGCGGACCGCCCCGGAGGCCGTGATCCACACCCTCGAAGGTCTTCTGTACTTCGATCCGGTGGCCGCTCTGGCCGGCTACCAGGGCCCGACCCTCTCGCTCATCACCCCGCTGAACGATTCGCCGGCCAGCCTCCACCGGCTGATCCCGGGCCTCCGGACCGTGACGGTGGAGGGGACGAGCCACTGGCTCCAGATGGACGATCCGGGCGGGTTCCAGCGGATTCTCGAAGGATTCCTCGAGGAGGTGGAAGAGAGCGCCTGAGCCGCCGGTCGAACAAAGGTCGATCTGGGCTGGATCTTCCCATCCCCCGTATCTTCCCCTCCGTTTGTCGGCCTGGACCGTCCGAACCGGAGGTGAAGATGCTCTCCCCACGCCGTCCTCGAAGCTCGCCGTCCGCTTTTCGATGCCCTCCGCGGCGCATGCGGCCGCGCCCCGGCGGCCCGAAGCGTGATCCACAGGGTCGCGGGCGGAGAACCCGGCTTCGCTTGCGGCCGCGGCCCGCCGCCCTCGCGATGCTCGCGGTGGCGCGGGTCGTGGTGGGCCCCGCCCTCGCCTCGGCTCAGGAGGTCGAGAAGACGGCCGCGGCCCCGAAGGAGATCCCCACCATCCAGGAGAAGACCCGTGGCACGGAGCGGCTCGAGGGGTTCTTCGACCTCTACTGGGACGCCCGCGCGGGGAAGCTCTACTGGGAGATCGGTCGCTGGGAGACGGAGTTCCTGTACCAGGTCTCCCTCGCCACGGGCCTCGGGAGCAACCCCGTGGGCCTGGACCGGGGACAGCTCGGCGGGACCTACGTCCTCGTCGCCCGGCGGGTGGGCCCCAGGGTCCTCCTCGTCCAGCGGAACTACGCCTATCGCGCCCGAAGCGACGACCCGCACGAGGTCCGGGCCGTGCAGGAGGCGTTCGCCCCGTCCACCCTGTGGGGCTTCGAGGTCGCGGCGGAGGCGGGGGACCGGGTCCTGGTGGACGCCTCGAAGTTCTTTCTCCGGGACGCGCACGGCGTCGTCCAGAGGCTGAAGCGAACGGGGCAGGGGAGCTTCAAGCTGGACGACAGCCGCAGCGCCTTCCATCTGCCCCACACGAGGGCGTTCCCGAAGAACACCGAGGTCGAGGTCTCCCTCACCTTCACATCCTCCGAGCCGGGCCCGCTCGTGAGGGAGACGGCAGCCAGCGGGGAGGCGGTGACTCTGCGGGTCCACCACTCGCTCGTGGAGCTACCGGACGACGCCTACCAGCCGCGGCGGGCGGACCCCCGGGTGGGCGCGTTCGGAATCCGCTTCCGGGACTACGCCACCCCGATCGACGAGCCGCTCGAGGTGCACTGGGCGAGTCGCCACCGGATCCGGAAGAAAGATCCTGCCGCGGAGCGCTCCGAGCCCGTGCAGCCGATCGTCTACCATGTGGACCCGGGCATCCCGGAGCCGATCCGGAGCGCGGTGATCGAGGGAGCCTCGTGGTGGAATCAGGCGTTCGAGGCGGCGGGATACGTGGACGCCTTCCGGGTGGAGGTCCTCCCGGAGGACGCGGACCCGATGGATCTCCGGTACAACGTGATCCACTGGACGCACCGCTCCACGCGGGGCTGGTCGTACGGCTCCAGCGTCGTGGATCCGCGCACCGGGGAGATCCTGAAGGGAAACGTGAATCTGGGAAGCCTCCGCCTGCGACAGGATCATCTGCTCGGGCGCGGTCTGGCATCGGAGCTCCGGGGGCTGGCGGGAGAGGGGCGCTTCGCGCCGGGGTCCCAGCAGCCTCGGACCCGCGGTTCCACCGCGGCGTACCGAACGGCCGAGGCGTACGGGGCCTCATGGGCCTGTGACCTGAGCGCCGGGCCGACCTTCGACTATCTGGCGGAGGTGACGCGGGATGCGAATCCGGCGGAGATGGCGCTGGCCCGGATCCGGCAGCTCGCGGCCCACGAAGTCGGGCACACGCTCGGCTTCGCCCACAACTTCATCGCCAGCACGTACGGACGGGCGAGCGTGATGGACTACCCGGCGCCCCTCGTCCGGATCACGCCGGAGGGCGAGCTGGACCTGTCCGATGCCTACGCGGTCGGGATCGGAGCGTACGACGAGCTCGCCGTCCGCTGGCTGTACGGCGACTTCCCGCCGGAGGTGGACGAGGAGGCCGCTCTCGAGGCGATCGTCCATGACGGTCTCGCCTCCGGGATCCGCTTCATCAGCGACGCCGACGCCCGCCCCGCCGGCGCGGCCCACCCTCTCGCCCACCTGTGGGACAACGGGCCCGACCCGGTGGCGGCCCTGGAGCACGAGCTGGCCGTCCGGTCCATCGGCCTCGAGAAGCTGGATGAGCGGGCGCTCCGGCCGGGCGAGGAGCTCGCCTCGCTGGAGGCCGTGCTCGTGCCGCTCTACCTCCACCACCGCTACCAGGTGGAGGCGGCCGTCAGGAGCGTCGGGGGAGCCGACTACAGCTACGCGGTCCGGGGGGACGGGCAGACGCCGGTTCGGGTCGTCCCCGGACGCCGCCAGCGCGAGGCGCTCGAGGCGGTGCTCGAGACCCTGCGGCCCGAGGCGCTGGTTGTGCCGGAGCGGCTTCTGGAGCTCATCCCGCCCGCGGCATTCGGGATGCGGCGGGAGGAGCGGTTCAAGCACCGGACGGGGCCGACGTTCGATCCGCTGGGGGCGGCGGCCTCGGCGGCGGAGTACACGGTGAGCCTGATTCTTGAGCCCGAGCGGATGGCCCGCCTGGTGGAGTACCACGCGCGCGAGGCGGGTCTGCCGGGCCTGGAGGAGGTCGTCGAGCGGCTGCTGGACGCCACCTGGAGGGCGCGGACGCCACGGCGGCGTTACCGCCGCCCGGTGAGGCGCGAGGTGGAGCGCGTGGTGCTCGACCGGCTCCTGGACGAGGCGGCCAGCCCGAGGAACCCGGCCGCCGTCCGCGCGGTCCTGAACGCCGAGGCGGAGTCGCTGGTCGCCTGGCTGGAGGAGCGCCCGGAGCTGGACCCGCAGCAGGCGTTGGCGCTGGATGAGATCCGGCGGTGGCAGGCGCGAGAGGAGGACCCCGCCGCTCGAGGGCGCCCCGCGGCACTCCCCCCGGGGAGTCCGATCGGCGGATGACGGGCCTCCCTTCAGGGCGAGCGAGGAGCTCGGGCCCCGGAGTTGCACACTCTGGGCGGGGGGTCTCATTCGCCACCCGGGCGGTGGGAGACTCCGAACGGTCAGGCTTCGGCCCGAGCAACTGCTGGAGATGTATTGACTTCTGTCGTCCAACTCCGGCCTCTCACAGGCCGGTTCTCCCATCCGAGCCCCGCGGGCGGTGACGAATCCTCCGCCGGTTCCGTTGCAAAGGGCCAGCGTTCCTTGCAAAAGGCCAGGATTCCACGATGATCGGTCGTCCCGACTCCTCCCTCGCCGTCCTCGGCACCGGGTGTGTCGGGGTACTCGGTACGGCCCTGTGCGCGCTCGTCGGATGGCCGGCGGCGATCGCCGCCCAGAGCGCCGAGGCGCGGAGGCTGCCGGCGGAGCAGCTCATCGTTCTTCACCCCACGCGGGGGGAGGCGGCGTTGGTGAGTCCGGCGAGTCGCGCCGTCCTGACGCGCCTCCGCACGGGCGCCGGGTCGCACGAGGTGGCCCTTTCGCCCGACAGCCGGTACGCCTACGTGGCGAACTACGGCTCCGTGGGCACCGAGTTCGACGGAGAGCGTCCGGGTCCGGCCGCCGGTCTTGCCCGTGGCATATCTCGGCACGCCGGGCCGGGCGGCACGGGCAGCATCACGGTGCTGGATCTGGTCAGCGCGACGGTGCTGACCACGCTCTACCCGGGACCGTATCGCCGCCTGCACGGGATCCGGGTGAGCCCCAACGGACGCCGCCTGTGGCTCACGGCCGAGGCGGACAGCGGCGTGCTGGAGCTGGACGCCCGGACGGGCGCGCTCCTCATGCTGTGGAAGACCGGGGGCGCCGATAGCCATACCCTGGTGGCCTCTCCCGAGGGCAGGAAGCTGTTCGTCGCGAACCGCGGGTCGAGCAACGTCACGGTGCTCGACCGGGCGACGGTGGTGGCGCATCGGATCCCCACCGGGCCGTTCCCGGAAGGGATCGATATCTCCCCGGATGGCCGCGAGGTATGGGTCGCCAGCCGGGGAGACCACAGCCTCACCGTGATCGACGCCCGCAAACAACGCGCGGTGGCCCGCCTGCCGAGCGGTGGGACGGATCCCGTGCGACTCCGCTTCAGCCCCGACGGTCGAGAGGTGTGGGTCGCCAGCCGGGGGAGTCGAGGGTTGGCGGTCTTCGACGTCCGGAGCCGCGAGCTCATCGGGCGGGTGGCTCTGGAGGCCGAGCCCTGGGCCCTCGTGTTCGCCCCGGACGGACGCGAGCTGTTCGTCGGCACACCGGCGGACGGCCGAGTCGTCGTCGTGGACGTTCGGCGCCGCCAGGTGTCGGACGCCTTTTCCGTCGGTCCCGTCCCGGCCGGGCTGGCTTGGAGCCGCCTGGCGCCTCCGGTCGCGGCCGCGGGCGGTCAGTAGCTCGGGGCGGCTCTGCGCCACCGGCGGCTTCGGGCGTCATCCTTCACCGACAAACCGTAGGACAGATCCGCGACTCGCGGATCCGCGGGCGGGAACCCCCGCTCTCTCCCCAGACGTACTAGGGTAGGTGCGAGTCGGGGGGAGGCTGCCCTTTCCCCATCTCCCCGTTTCTCCGTATCCTCGGCGGGGCCCACCGCCGGAGGGTGCCGGTGGTCAGGCGGAGCATCCGCCAGCCGAAGAGAGGGTGCATGTCGAGGAACGCGACAGTACGGCGGGCGTCCGAGGGAGCGGTGACAGAGAGATGGGTGTCGGGGCTCGCCGTCCTCTGGCTGACGGCGTGCGGCGGCGACTCGGTGGGACCCCCGCCGCCTCCGCCCCCGCCGCCGCCTCCTCCTCCCCCCAACCAGACGGTGGCGATCACGGGAGGGCCGGCGGCGGTTCGGCAGGGCGACGTGGTCGTGTACCAGGCCGAGGTGCGGGACGCGACCGGGACCCCCACGGGGCAGGCCGTGACGTGGTCCCTGGCCCCGGCCTCGGGAGGGCTGATCGAGGCGCAGGGACGCTTCGTCGGCTACACGCCCGGGGTCGTCCGGGTCATCGCCTCGGCCTCCGGGGTGGCCGATACCGTGGAGGTCACCGTCCAGGCTCGGGGCCTCTCCGGAAGCCTCTCGGTCGTCGGGAAAGGGGATGTGGCGGACCGGTTCACCTCGGATCTGTGGGTGTTCGGGAACGCGGCGTACACGGGAACCTGGAGCTGCCGGCAGCGGTGTGGGAATACCCTGTTCGCCTGGGACGTCGGTAATCCGGGTCAACCGGTCCAGTCTTCATCCGTCACGGTGGACGCGACGGTGGTGAACGACGTGAAAGTGCGGGCGGATGGAGCCCTGGCGGTGATCACGCACGAGCTTTCCGCTGACGGCCAGAACGGGATCACCCTCCTCGACCTCACGGTCCCTTTGAACCCGGCGGTGATCACCCGCTTCACCCAGAGCCTCACCCCGGGAGTGCACAACGTGTGGGTGGAGGGGGACTTCGTCTACGCCGTCGTGGACGGCACGAACCCGGCGGCGGGAAGCGGGCTCCAGATCATCGACATCTCGGATCCGGCGAACCCGGCGATCGTCTCCAGCTTTTTCGCGGGCGATCAGGTCGTGCCGCCGACCTTTCTGCATGACGTCTACGTACGGGACGGGCTCGCCTTCCTCTCCCACTGGAACGTCGGGCTCATCATCCTGGACGTGGGGAACGGGATCGCCGGCGGCAGCCCACAGAGCCCCGTGGAGCTGGGCCGCGTCGTGCCGGGGACGGAAGTGCCCGGTGAGGGGCGCCAGACCCACAACGCCTGGTACTGGCCGGACAAGGGGTATGTCTTCGTGGGGGAGGAGGACTTCTCTACACCTGGAATCATGTACGTGATCGATGCCACCGACCTTCGGAACCCCCGCCAGGTGGCGACGTTCAGGGTCCCCGCGACCGGCAGCCCGCCCCACAACTTCTGGCTGGACGAGACGAACGAGGTCCTCTACATGGCCTGGTACACGTCGGGGCTCCAGGCGGTGGACGTGAGCGGCGAGCTGCTGGGAGAGCTGGACCGTCAGGGGCGTACGATCGCCTCGTTCGAGTACGACGGAACGGGCCAGTGTCAGACGGGGCTCGGAACGTGCACCTGGGCCCCACAGCTCCACAACGGGCTCGTGTTCGTCTCCGACCTGCACTCCGGGCTGTGGGTCCTACGGCTGGATCCGTAGGGTCGGGGCACGGTGGCCCCCCGCCAGAGGAGAAAACGCTCCGGCATAGCGCCGTAGGACGAGGGATGAGCCGGGCCTCGCCCAGGGGTCCGTCGACGTGGAGGACTCAGACGGAGGTGAAGAAGAGGACTCCGGCGTCTCGCACGGCAACCCGCAGCGCCCGGGCCACGTCGGCGGCCCGCACCCGACCGTCCAGCACGTTGTCCTCGACGACCCAGCTTTCAGAGTTCAGATCGAGTACGAAGCGCACTCGCTGGCCGGGGGAGAGTTCCAGCGGACTCGCCAGCTCCACGTCGACGACGACGGGGGCTCCTTCGCCGACCTGAAGCACCACATCGCTCGGCAGCTCCGTTCCCCCGATCTGCCCGCCTGCGTCGATTCGAGCCTGGCCACCGTCGATCACGAGCCGGAGGATCCTGTACGTTCCCACCGGCACCTCGACGCCCGGCTGAAGCATGCTCCGGACGTCCGTGTCCTGAAGCGCGACGCTCACGGAGAGTGGGCTACCGAGGGCGACGAACGAGAAGCCATCCTCCGAGGCCAGCACCTGTACTCGCCCGGCCAGTTGGCCGTGATAGTAGTTGCTGCCAAACGACTTGTGATGTGCAA
This sequence comes from Gemmatimonadota bacterium, assembly GCA_046757485.1. Classification (GTDB taxonomy): domain Bacteria; phylum Gemmatimonadota; class Gemmatimonadetes; order Palauibacterales; family Palauibacteraceae; genus JBHHYJ01. The sequence goes on along the minus strand of JBHHYJ010000037.1, from coordinate 12,721 downwards.
AGCGCGCCGAGCCGAATGGCGCCCCGGATGCGGTAGCCGTGCTGGGATCGTCCAGAAGTACCGCTTCCAGGGTGGCTGTCTCGACGGGGCCGATGCCCTCGCCGCAAGCCGCCAGCGAAAGCACGGCGACAGGCATGAGTCCGATGAGGCTCCAGGCTCGCATTCCTTCCCTCCCTCTTTCCTCTCTTGGGCCAAGACCCTCCGCGAGCATCTTACCGCTCCTACCAGAGTCCGGGCGGTCACCCGCCATGGTATAACGTAGGCTCCTCTCGACAAGTTCTCGACCCCGGCCTCAAAGGTCGGGTCCCCGCCGGTCGCGCGCTCCGCTCGGCGAGCCGGTGTCCCTCCGCGGCGGCCGCCCCGGCAGCTACGTGCCGGGCTCCCGGGTCCAGATGGCGATCGCCGCGCAGGTCGTGAAGCGGCGGAAGATGGGGGGGACCTCCGAGGAGCCACGGTAGATCTCGATCCCGTCGATATCCTCGGGCGGCACGGCGTCCACGTCGAAGCCGGGGACGTGCATCCCGTCCAGGAAGAAGCGGATGTTGCAGGTGCGCCCCCGGACCCGGCTCACCTCCTGCCGGCTGGGCGGAAGGCGGCTCACCTGGAGGCCGGGGACGCGCCGCAGGAGGTCGGTGGTCTCGGTCGGCCGGAGCTCTGCGATCTGTTCGCGGGTGAAGAAGACCCCGTGCTCCGTCTCCAGGCGGTCGTAGAAACCGGCCAGCTTTCCGCGCCGCTCCCCCTCGACCGACACCCGCAGGGTGGGGAGGGGAAAGGCCTGCCAGTCCAGGAGGACCCGCACCTCCGTGCGCCGTCTCGGGAGCAAGCGGATCCGGAAGCGCTCCGAGAGCGGGCCGAGGAACGCCACCTCCAGGAACTGGACCCCGCCGGGGAGGGCCTGGAGAAGGAAGCTCCCCGCCGAATCCGTGAGGGCGGAGGCGTCCGTGCCGGCCAGGGAGAGGCGGACCCCCGGGAGCGGCTCACCGGTCGCGGCGGAGACCACCCGGCCCTGGAGGCTCGCCCCGGCCGGCTGGGCCGCGAGCGGCCGGGTCGTGGCGAAGAACAGCAGAAGAAGCGGGGGGAGGATGAGGATCCAGCCACCCCGGAGGACGGTCCGTCGCTCGAGGCTTCTGGGGAGGTTGGGCATGACGGTCCGCCCCCCGATTCGGGTGACTCCGGGGCTGCCCTGGCGATCCGTCCGTGTATGACCGGCTGACCGTCAGGGGCAGCCCGGCGCTTCGGCACAAGTATACCATCCCGTGGCACGGGCCGCCGCGGGCTCCAGCGCACCGGGCCGCCGCCGGCTCCAGCGCACCGGGCTGCCGTTTCAGGTGCAGGCGCCCGCCGGGCTCCTGCGGCCCGGGCGGACTGCTTCAGGGGGAGGCGCCCCGCCGTGGTTCTTCAACAGGCTTCCCTAGGCCCCGGGCAGCTGCTTCAGCTCGCGACGCCCGGAGGCCACGCCGAGGCCCACTCCGACTCCGAAGAGCGCGGCCGTGCCGCCGCTGAGGATCGGGAGAACGGCGACCACCGGCATCGCCACCAGTGCCGCGCCCGCGCCCGCCATGAGCGGGACGTAGGATCGGTGCAGGGCGTCCACGTAGCGCAGGCGCCGGTTCACGAACCGCTTAACGAAAACGTAGCCGCCGATGGTGGCCACGCCGGTCAACAGGATCCACAGAAAGTTGGCCAGAAACTCGAACATGGTTGTCACCTCCGTGCTCCCGTACGCCGAACGGAACGGGCGAGTTTCAGGGGGCTCAAACCGGACGTCGGGCTCCCGGGCGTTGACGAGCACGCCGCAACATAGGTACCTGAGGAGTCGCGGGCCAAGCAGGAGGGGAGATGACAGCGTGGCAACTCGAGCGGCGGTCGTGAGAACAGGTCGGGCCGGAATCCGTCTCCCGCTGGTCCTTCTCGCCGCGCTGTTGGCGGGAGGCTGCGGTCGCTCCGCTCGGGTGGCCCCGGACCGACTCCTCGCCGAGTACGATCGGATGGCGGACCACGTCGGGTGGCCCGGGTTCCGCCCGCGGGAGATTCCCCTGACCGTGTACGATGGCGAGAAGACGTACTTGTTTCGACATCCCGAGCCGCCCGAGGAGTTCCGCCCGGTCTCGAGAGGTGGCCCGGTCTGGGCGACGGACGGCCGTTACCCCGCCTTGCGGGCCAACACGGCGATCGACGTGGGTGGCGTGCCGACGGCCGGAGTGCTGGCCCGGACAGGCGATTCTGGGGGGGCGAACGGTCTCCGAGCGCCGGAGGAGATCGCCCGGCTCCTGATCCACGAGGCGTTTCACGTCTATCAGGCCGAGCGTCATCCCGACTGGACGGCCAACGAGGTCGACCTGTTCACTTACCCGGTGGCGGACGTCGAACTGCTTCGTCTCCGCCGTCTGGAGACCGCCGCCCTCCGCCGGGCCGTGCACCCCGCCGACTCGACGAGAGAGCTCTGCTGGGGCCGGGCGGTCGTCCGGTGGCGGGAGCGGCGCCTGGAACGCCTGCCGGACGAGGCGGCCGCGTACGAGCGCGGAACGGAGTTGCGTGAGGGGCTGGCGCGCTACGTGGAGCGCCGGGCCGCCGGGCAAACCGGGCCGCCGAGTCTCCCCGCCGAGGGCTTTTCCCCCGAGGCCGTGCGCGAACGGGCGTACGCCACGGGCCACGCGTTCGCCTACCTCCTGGATCGCATCGGGGCGCACTGGAGGGAGGAGCTGGAGGCGAGCCAGGAGACGGGCGGGGTAGCCGAGCCGGACAAGGAGCCGACTCCGGGCCGCACTCCCGGACCCGAGCCACGACCGGGCCCCGGTCCCGGGCTGGCCGACCTTCTGCGCTCCGCGCTCCGGCCGGTCGAGGGGCCCCGGTGTCGCCTCACCCCCGATGAGGCAGGCCGGGCTCGGGCCGTCGCCGCGGCGGACGTGGGGGCGCTGCGGAGAGGGCGAGTCCGGCGGCGAGAGGCGTTCGAGCGCCGCCCCGGCTGGAGCGTCGCGGTGATAGCGGCCGCCGGCCGCCCGCTCTTTCCCCAGGAGTTCGATCCGTTGAACGTGGAGATCCTGGGTGAAGGCGGGGTCCTCCACACCCGGCTGCTTCGCCTCGGAGGTGCGGACGGCTCGCTGGAGATTCTGGACGCCGAGGCGCTCACGGAAGCCGCGGGCTCTCATCCCCTCTTCGAAGGTGTGGCGCGCGTCCTCCTGACGGGGATGGCCGAGGAGCCCGGCGAGGAGACGCGCGGCGACACCCTGATCGTGGAGTCGCCCGGCTTCACGGGCCGCTTCCTCGGCGCCTCCCTGCGTCGGGAAGGCCGGCGGTGGATCATCGGGTGGGAGGCGCCGGAGCGGACCAGAGGCTAGCCTTCTGAGAGACGGCGCGACCTTCCCACCGCCGGCGGCGGGTCCGATGCCTCCAGACGGCCGGACGGGCCCTTCCGCTAACCGGCCAGCCGGGCCCACAGGAAGAAAAGTGTGGCGCCCGCCATGCAGCCGATCCCCGCCAGCGACCACAGCCTGAGCCCCCTGCCGGGCCGCAGCTCCGGGTCGGGGATCAAGTGGGTGACGCAGTAGTGGTTCAGGGCGTAGAGCAGGGAGGAGAGGAGAAAGGAGATGACCGCCGCCACGGTGACCAGGAGCACGGGATCCGGGAGGAGGGCCGTCTCCGCCGCGGCGAGCGCCAGGCTCCCGAGGAGGAATCCCCAGTACAGAGCCGTCCGCCGCGAGGCGGTGGACGGGCGCAGGAGTCCCACCGTGGCGGCGAACGCCCGCGGGAAGCCGTCCAGCACGCCGTACGCGGTCGAGAACATCCCGAAGAAAGCCGCGGCGAGAAAGAGCGGAAAGATCCAGGGGCCCAGGACGTCCGTGTACAGACGGGCGATCGTGACCGCCACTTGCGCTCCCTGGGGCGTGACGCCGGCCGGGCCCAGCACTTCGGCGCCCAGAGCGACGAACAGGGTACCGAGGAGGAACGAGAGACCGTAGCCCAGGCGCATGTCCAGGAGGCCCACCGCCAGCACCCGGGACGGGTGGAGCTCGCCGGGCCTCCGAGCGGCTAGTGCCCGGGGCTTCGTGCCGTCGGGGGCCGAGGGCGAGCGGCTTCCGGGGGCCTCCGGCGCGCCCGCCGTGCACCCCGCTCGTGCCTCCCACTCCGTGCGGCGCTCCAGCGCCCACATGGAGTGCCACACGGCGACGTCGATCCCCGTCGGCATCCAGCCCAACAGAGCACCCACCAAGAGGACCGAGGCGGTGGGAACGTCGGGGACGAGGAGACCGGTCCAGAAGCCGGATCCTGGAGGCCGTGCCACGAACGCCACCGCGGTCATGGCGGAGAGGATGAGGAGCATCCACTTGCTGAGGGCCGAGAGACCGTCGAAACCACCGGTACGAAGGAGCCCCGCGACGACCAGGCCCAGGAGCAGACTCCACAGCGGGATCGAGACCCCCGGGATCGGCACGATGACCGCGGCGACCGCCGCCGCGACGCCCAGCACGCCCGCCAGCACCGTGACCCCCTGGATCACGGTTCCGGCCAGGAAGACCCACAGCGCCCAACCCGCCGGGCCGGGCATCCGCCGGTAACCGGCCAGAAGAGAAGTGCCGGTGGCCACCGCGTATCGGGGCCCGAACTCGAACGCCGGGTACTTGAAGAGGTGGCTGAAGAGGATGACCCACAGAAGCCCGTAGCCGAACAGCGCCCCGGCCGTGGGGGCCAGCACCAGGTGGCTGGCACCGATCGCGGTTGCCGCGACCACGAGTCCGGGACCGAGCCAGCGGACGCGGTCGAGGGCCCGGGCCCAGCCGGAGGTTCGCTCGCCGGACATGACCGGGAAAGTTCCCCACCAGGGGCGGGTCAGGCAACGGCCGCGAGGGCCCGCGAGGATCCGTTCGGCCGGGGGTCGCCGGCTCCCGTGTGGCCGGCGGCAGGGGTGCGGCCCTCGCGTCGTCGTCGGCATGCGTGCACGCCCTCGCGTGGCCTTCGACGGGGGTGGAGGATAGCTTGCGGCGTGCCCCGGCTCGTCCCCCGCGCGCCGACCGAATCTTATCCCATAAACAAGATGAGGTCGTGATGGGTAATCATCCGGCAACAATAGTGTTGCAGTGGACACGTGACCTGCGCTTCCAGGCCAGGGCGGGCGCCGCGGTGACGGCGATCGACGGGGAGGGCGAGACCGGACCATCCCCCGTGCTTCTCCTCCTGGAGGCGCTAGCCGCCTGCTCCGCCGCGGACGTGGTGGAGATCCTCCGCAAGGGCCGGCAGGAGCTCAGGGGGCTTCAGGTGCGGGCGATCGGAGAACGCCGGCCGGAGCCGCCGCGGCGGTTCACCCGCCTTCGCCTGGAGTTCCGGGTGCAGGGGCCGGTAGAGCGGAAGAAGGCGGAGCGGGCGGTCGAGCTGTCGCTCGAGACGTACTGCTCCGTCTACCACACGCTGCGCGAAGACCTGGACCTGGAGTGGGAGCTGAGGATCGAGGAGGAAGGCACGCGCTAAGTCGCGCGGGGGCCCCCTTCGCGACTAATCACTCCCGCCGGCCGCCTCGAACTCCGCTAGCGGCCGTCCGTCGCGCTTGTAGACCAGCCCGTCCTTCATCACGAAGTCCACGGATTCCAGGACCGTGATGTCGGACAGGGGGTCGCCCCGCACGGCGACGAGGTCGGCGAGCTTGCCGGATTCCACCGTACCCAGCTCCTCCAGCCTTCCCAGCAGGGTCGCCGCCTCGCGGGTGGCGGCCAGGATCGCGTCGGCGGGCCTCATGCCCGCCTCCACCAGCAGCCGGAACTCTCCCGCGTTCTCTCCGTGCGGATACACGCCGGAGTCCGTTCCGAAGGCGATCTTGACGCCCTCCCGAATGGAGCGTCGGATCGACTCCTCGAAGTAGGGGGCGATCTCCAGCGCCTTCTGCGCGGAGTGGGGCGTGAGGAAGCCGGTCTTCGCCCCTTCCACCACCGCCTCGAACGCCATCATGGTGGGGACGTGATACGTGCCGTGCTCCTTCATGAGGCGGATCGCCTCGTCGTCCAGGACCGACCCGTGCTCGATGGAGTTCACCCCCGCCCGCACGGCCATCTTGATCCCCTCGTTTCCGTGTGCGTGGGCGGCCACGGTCCGGCCCGCCAGGTGGGCCGTCTCCACCAGCGCCTTCATCTGCTCCAGCGTGAGCTGCTGGATGCCCACCGCATCCCCCTGGGAGAGGACCCCCCCGGTAGCGCAGAACTTGATCACGTCCGCCCCGTACTTGATCTGATAGTGGACGGCGTCCCGGAAGCCCTCTGCGGTGTTGGCGATCCCCCTCTCGATCCCCGGTTCGTCGAAAACGTCCGGCCGGTAGCTGTTCGTGTCGCAGTGGCCCCCCGTGATCCCCAGGGCGTGGGCCGCCGTGAAGATCCGCGGGCCCGGGACGAGGCCCGCGTCGATCGCGTCCCGGAGCGCCACGTCCTCGAAGCCGTCCGCGCCCACGTTGCGGATCGTCGTGAAGCCGGCCATCAGCGTCTTACGGGCGTTCTTCGCTCCGACGATCGCCGAGTAGCCCGGCCACTCGTGGAGCGTGTGGTCCTGGTTTCCGCCGCTCGGGTCCCCGGTGATGTGCGTGTGCATGTCGAGGAAGCCCGGCAGCACGGTCCGGCCGCCGAGGTCGATGACCGTCGCGCCCGGCGGGAGGCGAACCTCCGAGGTAGGCCCCACGGCCGCGATCCGACGCCCCCGCACGAGGATCGTCACGTCGCGACGGAGCTGACCGTCGGTGCCGTCGAAGAGCGCGCCCGCCCGGACGGCCACGACGTGACTTGAGTCCGGCAGGGTCACTTCCTGCGGGAGGAGCGGGCCGCAAAGCCCGAGGGCCAGGAGGAGGGAGATCGCCGGTGCGGCTGCGCGGGGGCCGCCGGACGGCGGGGACGGGTGTGATCGGACGGTGTTCATCGAGTCCTATCCTCTTCCATGCGTTGAAGGACGGGCGAGCGGAGCGGCAAGATAGGAGACGAGGAGGCGGATCGCAGCGTGCCGCCCGACGTACCTCGCGGAGGGGCACCTTGGAACGTTGCCTCGCGAGGGCGCCGGCGCCTATATCATCTGTCCCGCGGGGTCGGCGTCCCCCACGTCGACTCGATCCGATCTCGGCAGGAACGCGACCGGAGGCGTCACATGCCCAGGATTCTGAAGATCCTGCTGACGGTGGGGCTCGGCCTGGGGATCGGCCTCCTGGGTCCGGGGATCGTCTTCGCCGACACCCCGCTCACGGAGACGGCCACCGGCCGCCTCCTGAGCGGCGTGCTCCTCTTCTTCGGCTCCGGGCTTCTGCTCGGGCTCCTGAACCCGGAGGGACGGGGGTGGATCGCGGCCGGGCTCGCGGCGTGGGGGCTGATGCTCCTCGGAGCCGTGGGGCTGTGGCTCTCGGCCACGCATCCCCCCTCGGCGAACTACGCGCTGGCGCTCACCTTCCTGGCCGGACCCGTGAGCCTGGCCCTGGGCGGGGGGTACCTGGGAGCCCGGCTGCGGCGGCGACGCGCGCCGCCGCGGGATCGCACCGTTCCTCGGTCAGGTCCCCGACAGGACGCGACCCGCTCGAGCTCTCCAGCGACCTAGCGCCCCCCGGCCCGGGCGGCGCTCCGTTGTCGAGCCGCCACGCGTGCGTGCCGGCGGCCCCTCTTCATCTCCCGCCCTCGTCCGCCTCGTCGGCCACGGTCGACGGGGGGGACCCCCGCTCCTCCCGCCACTCCTTCCTCCGGGCCCGCATGTCGTCCGTCATGTACTTTTCGAACCAGTGCATGATGTACGCCTGGGTGCGGAGGAAGTTGGACGGCTTGGAGCTCGTCCCGTGCCACTCCTCCTGCATACGGATCATGGCACTCGGGACCTTCCGAAACTTCAGCGCCTGGTAGAACTCCTCCGTTTGGGGCATCGGGGTGCGGAGGTCCTTGACGCCGGTCATCAGGAGGGTGGGGGTGCTCACGTTACCGACGTACATGAGCGAGGAGCGCCGCAGGTGCTCGCTCGGGTCCTCCCACGGGAGCTTGGCGAAGTTCCGGTACCAGTTCGGGCTGTCCGTCGTGCCCACGAAGGAGAACCAGTCGGTGACGGGACACCGGACGACAGCCGCCGCGAAGCGCTCCGTGTGGCCCACGACCCAGGAGGAGAGCACCCCGCCCCCGCTGCACCCGGTGACGAGCATGTTCTCCTCGTCCACGTAGCCGCGCGAGAGGAGCTCGTCCACGCCGGCCATGAGATCGTCGTAATCCTTCCCCGGGTAGGCGTTCATGATCGCGTTGCCGAACTCCGTCCCGTAGCCGCTCGAGCCCCTGGGGTTCAGGTACAGGACGACGTGGTCCTCGGCCGCGAAGTTCTGGAAGGAGTAGCTGAAGTTCACCCCGTACATGGCGTGCGGCCCGCCGTGGATGTGGAGGATGAGGGGGTACTTCCGGCTCGGGTCGAAGTCGGGCGGCTTCACGATCCACCCCTGGATCCGGAAGTCGTCCACCGAGCCGTACTCGATCTCCTCCACCTCCCCGAGGGAGATGTCGGCCAGGAGGTCGGCGTTCACCTCGGTGAGCCGCCGGAGCCCTCCGCTTCTGAGGTCGACCGCGTACACGTCCTCCGGCACGGTGGGCGAGCTGAGAGTCCCCACTCCCACGCCCCCCCGGCTCAGGCTGCTGAGCCGGAACTGGTGGTTCCCTCGGGTGACCTGGCGGAGGCGTCCGTCGAGGGATACGAACCACAGGTTCATGGTCCCCCGGTCCTGGGTGACGAAGAAGAGCCCGTCCCCCCGCGGCGACCAGCGCGCCCCGCGCGGAGTTCGGTCCAGATCCGCGGTCAGGGCGTGCGGGTTCGAGCCGTCCGCGTTCATCACGTACAGCTTGTTCGTGATGTACGTGTTTCGGACCGAGTCCACGCCGGTGTAGGCGACGAGGCGGCCGTCGGGAGAGGCGAGGGGGCCCGAGTCCGGGCCCCGCCGGTGCGTGAGCTGCTTGATCTCCCGGGTGGCGACGTCGACCGCGTAGACCTCCGACTCCCGCCAGATCCAATCCGCGTCCTCGCGCCGGAGGCCGGAGAAGTAGAGGGTGCGGCCATCGGGGGCCCAGGCGGGAGCGCCGTGATCGAACTCGCCGTCGGTGATCTGGCGCGGCGTGCCGCCGGTGGCCGGAACGGTGAAGATGTGGCGATGGCCCTGGGGCTCGAAACCGCGCCGGTCCTGGCGGTAGTCGAGCCGCTCGATGATGCGGGGCTCCGCCGTCCACTTCGCTCCCCTGGGCTTCCGGGGGAGCTTCACCTCCCAGCGGTGCTCCCGGGGGACGAGCATGTTGAAGGCGATCCGCTCGCCGTCGGGGCTCCAGGCGATGTTGGAGGCCGATTGGGTGAGACGGGTCACCTGCGTCACGGCTCCCTCGGCGTCCATGTACCGAACGTAGATCTGCCGGCGGCTTCCGTCGTCGCACTCGAGGAGCGCCGAGCGGTCGCCCCCCGCCGTGCCGCAGGCGAGGAACGCGATCCGGTCTCCGGAGGGAGACCAGCGGGGAGAGGTGCCGTCGGTCAGGTAGCGGCTCCTGGAACCGTCGGCGTTCATGATCCACAGGGAGGACTTGCGGGAGTCGGTCATCGGGTCGATCCACTCCCGGCCGTACACGATCCGGCTCCCGTCGGGGGAGATGCGGGGGTCTCCCACTCCCTCCAGGTCCATGTAACGGTCCAGGGTGAGCCGGCCGGGGGCCGGCATCGCGGACCGAGTGGCCGGCGGGGCCGCGGTCTGGGCGGCGAGCGGGGTCGTGAGAGAGGACGCCGCGCTCATGACAAGGAGAGTCGAGAGCGTGCCGACGGCGGAAAGCGTGTGAGAGGTCGTGCGGTCCATCCTTCTCTCCTGTGGCCGATGAGGGTCAAAGCGGGTGTGGTCGAGCGGTGGGCGGCCAACGGAGCACGTCCCTCCGCCGCGACCCCGGGAGAGGATAAGGCGCATCGGGTCGCCGAGAAAAGACGGTCCAACCGGGGGCTGTCCCCGCTCCGCCACCGGAGGCCCCGGGGGACGCGCCCCGCCGACCGTGGCCCGGGGCACACGCCCCGCCAACCGTGGCCCCGGGGGAAGCGCCCCGCCAACCGTGGCCCGGGGACGCGGCTCTCGGGGCGGGCCCTGTCGGCCCGAGGCCGCCCGGGGTTAGTTGAGGGGCATGGCGCTTCTCCACTCTCCTCCGCGCGGCGATCCCCGCGGACCGAGGCGCGTCCCGACGGAGCGCCTCGCCGCCCTCGAGCGGAGCGTCGGGCCTTGAGACTGAGACCCGCGGGCCGGAATGTGCTTGGCCCGCTCGTGCTGCTGGCGGGGCTCGCCGCCGTCGCTGCGTGGAGTCGCGCGGGTGGACCCGGCGGACCGCCGGCCGCACGGTTCTCGAGCTCCCGCGGCGAGCTCGCCGGAGACGCACGCCTCCCGTTCGCCGTGCGCCCGTCCACCCGACACGCCGGACGCGCGTTGGCACCACTCGCCGCCGATTCCCTTACAGGACGCTGGGTCGACGGGCCGCGGCTCCCCCGTCCCCTGACGAACAACGCGGTCGCCGCGGTGACGGAGCTCGACGGCACCGGGCACCTGTTCAGCTTCCTGGGGCTCGCCGCCAGCAAGCGGTACACCGGAATCGTACGGGACGCCTACGGCCTGGCTCCGGAGGAGGGGAGGTGGCGGTCCCTTCCTCCCGTGCCGGGCCCCGACGGGCGGCTGGCGGCCACCGCGCAGGGACTCGGCGGTCGGGTCTACCTCTTCGGCGGCTATACGGTGGACGCGGAGGGGGAGGAGCGCTCGCTGCCGAACGTGCAGGTCTTCGACCCGGCCACGAACCGGTGGTCGGAGAGGGCACCGATCCCGGTTCCGGTGGATGACGCCGTCTCCGGGGTGTGGCGAGACTCCCTGATCTTCCTGGTGAGCGGCTGGTCCCAGCGCGACAACGTGGCGAACGTCCAGGTGTACGATCCGGCGTCCGACCGCTGGCGCCAGGCGACGCGGATCCCGGGTCCCCCCGTCTTCGGCCATGCGGGAGGCATCATCGGCGACGTCGTGGTCTACTGCGATGGGGTGACGGTGGATCGCTCCCGCCGCCCGGCGTTCGGAATCACGAATCGATGCTTCCGGGGCGAGATCGAGCCCGAGAACGCCGCGGTCGTCCACTGGGCGGAGATCCCGGCCCACCCGGGGGCGCCCGTCTATCGAGCGGCCGCGGGCCCGCTGCCCGGGCGCGGGCTCCTCGTCTTCGCGGGAGGCACGAGCAACCCCTACAACTACGACGGCATCGGATATGATGGTCGGCCGTCCGCCCCGGCCGCGCGTACGTTCGCCTACGAGGCGGCCACCGGCGCCTGGCTCCGGGGACCGCCGGTTCCCGTGCCGAGCATGGATCACCGGGGCCTGGTGAGGGTCGGGTCGGAGCTATGGTCCATCGGGGGAATGGAGGAGGGACAGCGAGTCACGGCGCGGGTGCGGCGGCTCCTGCTAGACGCGGCGGCCCCGGCCAAGGAACTTCCATCGCGCCGGTAGGTGAAAAGGTCGGCGAGAGAGCGCACGGACGATTCCCCCGCGGGGATCCGGATAGAAGAGAGGCCATGGCGAAGGCGCGGGAGGCAAGGAAGAAGAGGCGGGGGAGCGGGAAGCAGCGCCCGGGGACAGAAGGAAGCCGCGGGGCGCCCGCGGGTGGCGAGAAGCCCTCGGGCGCCCGGGAGAAGGAGGAGCCGGAGAAGAAGCGGCGACCGGCCGCCTGGAGCGTTCCGTGGCTCGTGGAATGGGCCAAGACGCTGGTGTTCGCCTTCCTCATCTTCATCGTCCTCAGGAGCTTCGTGGTGGAGTCCTTCGTCATCACCTCCGGCTCCATGGAGAAGACGCTCCTCGTCGGAGACTTCCTGCTGGTGAACAAGACGGTCTTCGGCTCGTCCGTTCCCGGCACGCCGTGGCGCGTACCGGGCTACTCCGAGCCCGATCGAGGCGAGATCGTCGTCTTTCGGGCCGATCACGCCCCGGGTCTGGACATCGTGAAGCGCCTGGTGGGGAAGCCCGGCGACACCCTCTCCATGGTGGAAGGCGTGCTGTTCGTGAACGGCCGGCCGCAGACGGAGCCGTACGTGCGGCACGACCCGACCGTCCCGGATGCGTACGACCGGGCGATGGACTGGCAACGGCGGTATCTCGTCGAAGGGGAGGGACGGGAGGGAGACGACGGCTACAGCCCGACCCGGGACAACTGGGGGCCGATCGTGGTGCCGCCCGAGCGCTTCTTCATGCTGGGCGACAACCGGGAGCACAGCCTGGACTCGCGGTTCTGGGGGTTCGCGGAGCGGCGGAAGCTGAAGGGGAAGCCGTTCTTCGTCTACTATTCGTACGACAAGGAGGCGCTCAAGCCGTTCCGCTTCCTCACGGCGGCGCGCCTCGGAAGATGGGGACCGTTCCCGCCGTGACCCCCGCGGCGGGCGCGCGGCCGGGGAGTGGCGGGGCAGCTACAGCCGCTTGAGGATGCGGCGCAGGATCTCGAGTGCGACGACGACCAGGACTTTTCGCACGGCCTCTTCTCCGGTCAGGGGGGGGCGTTCCCGCAACGGATCGTACGGCGGGAGGCAGGAGCATGTTTCGGGGACACGGGGCCCCGGCCTCGGTCCGAGGTGTCGGAGGGGCGAAGGGGAGCTCGAGGGCCGCGGGGGCGCTGCCCTCTCGGAGGGGTGGCAGAACGGCAATGCAGCGGACTTGAAATCCGCCGCCCGCAAGGGCTTGTGGGTTCGAATCCCACCCCCTCCGCTT
>JBHHYJ010000036.1:0-28875 GCA_046757485.1 Gemmatimonadota bacterium | reverse complement strand
GCCACGAGCGCAACTACACGACGACGAAGAACCGGCGAACGCACTCCGAGCGGGCCGATGGCTGAGAAGATCCGCATCCGGCTCAAGGCGTTCGACCCGGCGGTCATCGATCAGACGGCGGCGGACATCGTACGTACGGCTCAGAAGACCGGGGCGTCGGTGAGCGGTCCGATCCCGCTTCCGACTCGGCGCCAGCTCTTCACGGTGCTCCGCAGCCCGCACAAGGACAAGAAGTCACGGGAGCAGTTCGAGCTGAAGACCCACAAGCGGTTGATCGACATCCACGACTCGCGTCCCCAGACGATCGATGCGCTCACCAAGCTCGACCTGGCGGCGGGGGTGGACGTTGAGATCAAGGTGCAGTCGTGAATCGCTTCGGCCGTCGCGATTCGCACCTCGGCCGCGCGACGTGGAAGGAAGGGTCGGCCTGATGCCGGGATTGATCGGCAGGAAGCTCGGGATGACGCAGATCTTCACCGAGGAGGGGCGCGCCGTGGGGGTGACGGTCCTCGCGGCGGGTCCGTGCCCCGTCGTCCAGGTCAAGACGCCGGAGCGGGACGGGTACGCGGCCGTGCAGCTCGGCTTCGGCCGCCGGAAGGAGAAGCGCGTCCGGCGCCCGCAGGCGGGGCACGCCGCCCGGGGCGGGCTGGACTACGTGCCGGCCGTGCTGGCGGAGTTCCCCCGGGAGGAGGACCGCGACTACGAGCCGGGCGAGGAGCTCACCGTCGAGATCTTCGAGGAGGGGAGCCGGGTGAAGGTCAGCGGGCGGCGCAAGGGGCGCGGGTTCGCCGGCGTGATGAAGCGCCACGGCTTCGGCGGCGGACGTGCCTCGCACGGAAAGAGCTCGATTCTGCGAGCGCCCGGGTCCATCGGTCCGGGAACGAGCCCGTCCCGCGTGATCAAGGGGCGCAAGATGGCCGGGCAGTACGGGGACGATCGCTTCACGGCCCTGAACCTGAAGGTGGAGCGAGTGATTCCGGAGCGGAATCTCCTCCTCGTCCGGGGGTCCGTGCCGGGGTCTCGCAACAACATCGTCTACATCCGGACGGCTTGAGATGGAAGCCAGGGCGTACAGCTCGGAGGGCGAAGCGCTGGGAGAAGGGGTGGAGCTCCCCGGGTCGGTCTTCGACGGCGTGGTGAACGACGCCGCGCTGCACCAGGTCGTCACGGCGATCCGCGCCCATCGGCGCCAGGGGACGGCCTCGACCAAGAATCGACGGACGGTGCGGGGGGGGAAGCGAAAGCCCTGGCGTCAGAAAGGAACCGGCCGGGCGCGGGCGGGCTCCATCCGCTCGCCGCTGTGGCGGGGGGGCGCCGTGGCGTTCGGTCCGCATCCCAGAGCCTACGACGTGCGCGTCCCTCGCAAGATGAGGCGCCTGGCGACTCGGTCGGCGCTGAACGCTCGGGCGTTGGAGGGCGACCTCGCCGTCTTCGAGGCTCCCCGCCTGGAGGCTCCCCGCACGAGGACGGTCGCCCGGCTCCTCGCGGGCGTGGGGGCGGACGACCACCGGGTCCTGCTCCTCACCGATGGGATCCATCGCGAGCTGCTCCTCTCGGCCCGCAACCTCCCGAACGTGGAGGTGAGGCCGTGGGGCGAGGCGTCGGCCTACGACATCCTGCGCGCGGACCTGGTGCTGGTGGAATCCTCGGCCCTCCGGGGGGCGGAGGAGAGTGAGGGGGGGGACGCCGGGACCCCGGCGACCCTCGCTCCGCCGCGCGGTGCGGAGACGGCGGCCACCGGGAGCGAGCCGGAGCCGGAGGAGGAGCGATGAGCCGCGCGCCTCACGAGGTCATCCTGCAGCCGGTGGTCACCGAGAAGACGAACGCCCTCCAGTACGAGGGGACGGACGCCACCGGCCGCGAACCGGCCGAAGCGCGGACGAAGTACACGTTCCGCGTGGCGCCGGATGCCACGAAGGTGGAGATCCGCGAGGCGGTGAAACGGCTCTTCGAGGTGGAGGTGAAGAGCGTCCGTACGATGAACGTTCCGGGCAAGAAGAAGCGCGTGGGTCGGCACCGGATCGGCCGTCGACCCCACTGGAAGAAGGCCGTCGTGGAAGTGGCGGCCGGGCAGCGAATCGACCTGTTCGAGGGAGCGTAGCATGCCGATCCGCAAGTTCCGGCCCGTGACGCCGGCCTCACGATTCCGGTCCGTCTCCGCCTTCGACGAGATCACGCGCCGGGAGCCGGAGCGGTCGCTCACCGAGGGGTTGAGCAAGAAGTCGGGCCGCAACAACCGTGGGCGGGTGACCTCCCGCCGCCGGGGAGGTGGACACAAGCGCCGCTACCGCCACCTCGACTTCAAGCGGGACAAAGACGGCGTACCGGGCCGGGTCGCCCACGTCGAGTACGACCCGAACCGGTCGGCGCGCATCGCGCTGATCCACTACGCGGACGGGGAGAAGCGCTACATCCTCCACCCGCGAGGTCTGAAGGTGGGAGACCGCGTCATCTCCGGGCCCGGGAGCGACGTAAAGGTCGGCAACTGCCTCCCGTTGGCCGAGGTACCCCTGGGGACCACGGTGCACGCGGTAGAGCTGGTTGCCGGTCGAGGAGCCCAGCTGGCGCGCTCGGCAGGCGCGGCCGTGCAGGTCGTCGCCCGGGAGGGCGACATGGTCACCCTGAAGCTCCCGAGCACGGAGGTTCGGATGGTTCGGCGGGAATGCCGCGCCACCGTCGGCCAGGTGGGCAACGTGGACCACGAGCTGGTGAGGTCGGGCAAGGCGGGTCGATCGCGGTGGCTGGGCCGACGACCGAAGGTCCGCGGTGTGGCGATGAACCCGGTCGACCACCCGTTGGGAGGGGGCGAGGGACGCTCATCGGGTGGCCGGCCGCCCGTCTCTCCATGGGGCGAGCCGGAAGGCAAGAAGACGCGGAAGCGCAAGAAGTCCAGCGACAGGTACATCGTGCGGGGCCGCCGGCGCGGCAAAGCCACGCGGTAGGGGAATCGAGATGGCGAGAAGCGTCAAGAAGGGGCCGTACGTGGACGAGCGGCTGCTGCACAGGGTGCAGCAGATGAACCAGTCGGGCTCGAAGAGGGTGATCAAGACCTGGGCCCGGGCGTCGACGATCACCCCGGAGTTCGTGGGTCACACGCTGGCGGTGCACAACGGAAACAAGTTCATCCCGGTGTACATCACGGAGAACATGGTGGGTCACAAGCTGGGGGAGTTCTCTCCCACGCGCCTCTTCCGGGGCCACGGGGGCCGGATGGCGAAGGATCGCCGTGTCTCGCTCTAGAACTGCGAGCCGCGTGTGGAAGAAACGGCGGCGACCGCCGGTCGAGGCCGCCGGGTGATGAGGGGCAGGGCGACGGCCCGCTTCGTCCGCATGTCGGCCCGCAAGGTGCGGCTGGTCGTCGATCAGATCCGCGGCCGGGATGTGAACGAGGCGTACGCGATCCTGCAGTTCTCCAAGAAGGCGGCCTCGGAGCCGGTGGACAAGGTGCTGCGCTCGGCCGTGGCGAACGCCGTGTACCGGGCCGATGAGAGCGGGGAGACGCTGGACGTGGACGAGCTCTTCGTTCGGGAGGCGTTCGTGGACGAGGGACCGACCCTGCGCCGGTGGCGGGCGCGGGCCTTCGGCCGCGCGACGCCGATTCGGAAGCGCAGCAGCCACCTGACGGTCGTCGTGGACGCCAAGGAGTAGGCGTGGGTCAGAAAACGCATCCGTACGGGTTCCGGCTCGGGCAGATCAAGCCCTGGAAGTCCCGCTGGTTCGCCCAGGGGCTCGACTTCCCGGATCTGATCGCCGAGGACGAGAAGCTCCGGAAGTACCTGCACGCGCGGCTGGAGCATGCGGCGATCTCCACGGTGGAGATCGAGCGCAAGCCGTCCAAGATCGTCGTCACCGTGCACACGGGGCGACCGGGGGTGGTGATCGGCAAGCGGGGGGCCGAGGTCGACAAGCTGCGGGACGAGCTCGCCCTGCTGACGGACGCCGAGGTGTCGATCAACGTCGAGGAGGTGAAGCGCCCGGAGACGGACGCGGGCCTGGTGGCTAACAGCGTGGCCCACCAGCTCGTGCAGCGGATCAGCTTCCGGCGGGCGATGAAGCGTGCCGTGCAGGCCGCGATGCGGGCGGGGGCCGAAGGAATCAAGATCCAATGCAGCGGCCGTCTGGGAGGGGCGGAGATCGCCCGGAGGGAGGGATACCACGAGGGCCGCGTCCCGCTGCACACGATGCGGGCCGACATCGACTTCGCCCGCAAGACGGCGAAAACGACCTACGGCACGATCGGCGTGAAGGTTTGGATCTTCAAGGGAGAGATCGTCGAGGATCGCCGAGGCCAGACGTACACGGCGGGCGGTCGGCGGTAGAGGCACGAGCGAGACACGATGCTTCAGCCGAAACGGATCAAGTACCGGAAGCAGCAGAAGGGGCGCATGCGGGGCAAGGCGACGCGTGGCAACACCGTCGCGTTCGGTGACTACGGCCTCCAGGCCGTGGAGCCCGCGTGGATCACGAACCGGCAGATCGAGGCGGCCCGGGTGGCGATGACGCGTCACATCAAACGGGGCGGGAAGGTGTGGATCCGGATCTTCCCCGACAAGCCGTTGACCCAGAAGCCGGCGGAGACCCGGATGGGGAAGGGAAAGGGCAACCCCGAGGCGTGGGTGGCGCCCGTCCGGCCGGGTCGCATCCTCTTCGAGCTGGAAGGAGTGCCACAGGAGGTGGCGGCTCGGGCGATGGAGTTGGCCTCGGCCAAGCTGCCCGTCGGCACTCGATTCGTCGTACGACAGGACTGAGGGCGAGATGGACTCGGCGCAGATCAGAGAGCTGACGGACGAGGAGCTCGCGGAGCACATCCAGCGAAGCGAGGAGGAGCTCTTCCGCCTTCGCTTCCGCGCCGCCTACGAAGAGCTGGAGAACGCCTCGCTGCTGCGGACGCAGCGACGCGAGCTGGCCAGGATGAAGACGATCCGGCACGAGCGCCGGCTCGCGGCGGGAGATGAGGGGAATGGCTGACACGAGCGGCGGCGGACGGAGAACCGTCCGCAAGGTGCGGCAGGGGAGGGTGGTGAGCGACGCGATGGACAAGACGGTCGTGGTGGCCGTCGACCGCGTCGTGGCTCATCCGCTGTACGGAAAGCGGATGACGCGGCGCTCCAGGTTCCACGCGCACGACGAGGACAACGAGTACCGAGTCGGGGACATCGTGCGGATCGAGGAGACCCGACCTCTCTCCAAGCGGAAGCGGTGGCGGATCATCGAGCTCGTCGAGCGGCCGGAGTAGGGTGCGGGCATGATCCAGCAGGAGACGGACGTCCGCATCGCGGACAACTCGGGTGCTCGCCGGGCGAGGTGCATCCGGGTGCTGGGTGGCTCCCGCCGGCGCTATGCCGGCCTGGGCGACATCATCGTCGTCACGGTGAAGGACGCCGTCCCCGGCGGTCTGGTGAAAAAGGGAGATGTGGTGAGGGCGGTGGTCGTGCGCACGGCGAAGGAGAGCCGGCGGCGGGACGGGAGCTACATTCGCTTCGATGAGAACGCGGCCGTCCTCATCACGGACGCGGGCGAGCCGCGCGCCACCCGCATCTTCGGCCCCGTCGCCCGGGAGCTGCGGGAAAAACGGTTCATGAAGATCATCTCGCTCGCGCCAGAGGTGATCTGAGGGCGCGACCGGCCAGCACGGGGAAGGACGAGATGACGCGAAAGAGGCTGCACGTGCGGCGGGGCGATCGCGTGATGGTGATCGCCGGCAACTACAAGGGCGCCACCGGGCAGGTGCGGGAGGCGAGCCCGGGGACCGGGAGGGTCGTCGTGGACGGCGTGAACGTCCGAAAGCGTCATCAACCGCCGTCGTCCCAGAACCCGGAGGGGGGGATCATCACGTTTGAGGCCCCGATCGCGGCGTCCAACGTGATGCTGATCTGTCCGCAGTGCGACGAGGCCGTTCGGGTCCGCACGCGGCGGGACCCGGACGGGACGGTCGAGCGGCTTTGCAAGCGGTGCGAGAACCCGATTCCCACCGCCGGTTGAGGCGGCGCATGAAGAAGACAGGTGGCGGATAGATGGAAAAGCCCAGGTTGAGGGTCCACTACGAGGAGAAGGTTCGGCCGAAGCTGGAGGAGGTGTTCGGCTTCCGGAACCCGATGGAGGTCCCGAGGCTCGAGAAGATCGTCATCAACGTCGGGATGGGGGCGGCGAAGGACGACCCGAAGCTGTTGGACTCCGTGATGAGCGCGGTGACGAAGGTGTCGGGTCAACGCCCGGTCGTCACCCGAGCGAGGCGCTCCATCTCGAACTTCAACCTGCGCGAGGGGATGCCGATCGGCGTCATGGTGACGCTGCGGAAGACCCGCATGTACGAGTTTCTGGACCGATTCGTGAGCACGGCGGTCCCTCGCATCCGGGACTTCCGGGGCTTCAGCACGCGGGGGTTCGACGGCCGGGGCAACTACACCGTCGGGGTACGGGAGCAGATGGTCTTCCCGGAGGTAGACTACGACGACGTGATCCGGATCCACGGGATGAACGTGACGTTGGTCACCTCGACCGGGAAGGACGACGAGGCGCTCGTGCTGCTCCGGGAGATGGGAATGCCGTTCCGGGGCGAGACCCCCGTCGTGGTGTGAGGCTTCTCCTCCAGCGGGCGCAGAGAGCGGAAGACGATGCCTAAGAAAGCGCTGATCGAAAAGGCGAAGCGGAAGCCGCGGTTCCGCAGCCGCAAGGTGAATCGCTGCCGCAGGTGTGGCCGGGCGCGAGGCTTCCTTCGGAAGTTCGGGCTCTGCCGGCTGTGTGTGCGGGAGATGGCCCTGAACGGCGAGATCCCGGGCCTCAGGAAGGCGAGCTGGTGAAGCTATGACGTTGACGGATCCGATCGCGGACATGCTGACCCGCATCCGGAACGCGGGCCGGGCAGGCCACCGGAGGGTGGACATGCCGATCTCGAAGCTGAAGATCGAGATCGCGCGCATCCTGGCGGAGAACCACTTCATTCACGGGTACAAGGTCTTCGACGATCGCGAGCACGGCATCCTCAGGGTGTATCTGAAGTACACCGAGGACGACCGACCGGTGATCCGCTCCGTGCGGCGCGTCTCCCGGCCGGGGCTCCGCAGGTACGTGGGCTCGGGCTCCATCCCGCGGGTCCGCTCCGGGCTGGGGATCGCGATCCTCTCCACCTCTCGGGGCGTGATGACGGACCGGGAAGCTCGGCGGGAGCGGGTCGGCGGTGAGCTCCTGGCCACCGTGTACTGAGGACGGGCCACGATGTCGAGAGTAGGAAGAAAGCCGATTCCGATCCCCGAGGGGGTCGAGATCCGGCTGGACGGGAGCCGGGTCTCGGTGCGGGGGCCCAAAGGGGAGCTGGCGAGGAGCTTCGATCCCGAGATGAAGATCGAGGTCGCCGACGGAACGGTCCGCGTGAGCAGACCCAGCGACCAGCCCCGGCACCGGGCGATTCACGGGCTCACGCGCAGCCTGCTGGCGAACATGGTGATCGGGGTGACCGAGGGGTTCGAGAAGGTGCTGGAGATCCACGGCGTCGGCTACCGTGCCCAGAAGCGCGGGAACGGGCTCGTTCTCAGCGTGGGCTTCAGCCACACGGTGGAGATCCAGCCGGCCGAGGGGATCGAGCTGGAGTTGGAGCGACCCACCCTCATTCGGGTGCGAGGGATCGACAAGCAGCTCGTGGGCCAGACGGCGGCCGAGATCCGCCAGGTCCGGCCCCCGGAGCCGTACAAGGGCAAGGGGATCCGGTACGAGGGTGAGCACGTCCGCCGCAAGGCCGGGAAGGCCACCGTGGGCGGGCTCGGGTAAGGCGATCATGGCGAAGAGCAAGGCGGAGATGCGCCGGCGGAGGCGGGCCCGACGGCACCGGGGGATCCGGAAGAAGATCCGGGGGACGTCGGAGAAGCCGCGCCTCGTCGTCCATCGGAGCCTGAAGCACGTGGAAGGGCAGCTGGTGGACGACGATCGGGCGGCGACCCTGATCGGCGTCTCGACCCGGTCCCCGGCGATCGGGGGACAGCTCCCCGAAGGGCGGGAGGGCAAGGTGGCGGCCAGCTTCGCGGCCGGCAGGCTGCTGGCCGAGCGGGCCCGAGAAGTCGGCGTGGAGAGCGCCGTCTTCGACCGGGCCGGGTACAGGTACCACGGTCGCGTGAAAGCGTTCGCCGAGGGCGCCCGTGAGGGCGGCCTCCGGTTCTGAGCGGGATCGCCCCGACACCGGATTCGAGCGAAGGATCAGCATGGCGAGAAGCAGACGGCGAGACGACGGCGACAACCTCAAGGAGAACGTCATCTTCATCAACCGGGTGTCGAAGGTGGTGAAGGGCGGGCGGCGCTTCTCCTTCACCGCTCTCGTGGCGGTGGGGGACGGGCAGGGCCACGTCGGCACGGCGCTGGGGAAGGCGAAGGAGGTCGCCGAGGCGATCCGCAAGGGGTTCGAGCAGGCCCGACAGGCGATGTTCGAGGTGCCGGTGGTGAACGGAACGATTCCGCACGAGGTGATCGGCCGGCACGGGGCGGGCCGGGTGCTCCTCAAGCCGGCGGGCCCGGGAACCGGGGTGATCGCGGGGGGGCCGGTTCGGGCCGTCCTGGAGTGCGCCGGCGTGCAGGACATCCTCACGAAGAGCCTCGGGTCGAACAACCCGATCAACATGGTTCGGGCGACCGTGAACGGACTGAACGAGCTGGTCACGCCGGAGCAGGCGGCGCTGGAGCGGGGGGTGGAGGTGGAGGTGCTTCGGGAGGCGATGCGTGGGTAAGCGGCTGCGGATCCGTCAGGTTCGGAGCGGCATCGGCTCGCCGGTCGATCAGCGGCGCACCCTCCGGGCGCTCGGACTGCGCCATCACCAGGACGTGGTGGTTCAGGAGGACCATCCGGCGATTCGGGGGATGGCCCGCAAGGTGGCGCACCTGGTGGTCGTGGAAGAGGTGAAGGACGATGGCTAGGTCGGGCAAGACGGGCCTCCACAATCTGAGGCCACCGGACGGATCGACGCCCCCGGCGAAGCGCGTCGGCCGGGGACCCGGATCCGGCCTCGGGAAGACGGCGGGTCGCGGCCACAAGGGGCAGGGTGCCCGCTCGGGAGAGAGCGTGCCCCCGTGGTTCGAGGGGGGCCAGATGCCCCTGCACCGCCGGACGCCGAAGCGGGGCTTCCACTCTCGGAACCGGACGGAGTACCGAATCGTGAACCTCCGGGACCTCGCCGGGCTGGAGGTCGCCGAGATCACGCCGGAGCTCCTTCGCTCGAACGGGCTCATCGCTTCCGGGGATCTGCCCGTGAAGGTGCTGGGCCACGGCGAGGTCGAGCGGGCTCTCACGGTGCGGGCCCACGCGTTCAGCGCCTCGGCGCGCCGCAAGATCGAGGAGGCGGGCGGCCGCGTGGAGGTGGTCGAGCCGTGAGCCCGGCCCGCCGGCCGCCCCTCGAAGCCTCGCCCGCGTCGGTCTGACGATGGCGAATCCGCAGGGCGGCGCCGCTCGGGCGATTCCGAACCTCTTCAAGGTCCCGGAGCTCAAGGAGAAGATCCTCTTCACCCTCCTGTGCCTGGCCCTCTACCGGCTGGGCGCGCACATCACGGCACCGGGGGTGAACGTCTTCGCCCTGGAGCAGCTGGCCGGGCAGTTCCAGGGGACGCTGTTCGGGATCTACGACATGTTCGTGGGCGGCGGACTCCAGCGGGCGACGATCTTCGCCCTGGGGATCATGCCCTACATCTCGGCCAGCATCCTTTTCCAGCTCCTGGCGGCGGTCTTTCCGACGATCGAGAAGCTCCAGAAGGAGGGGGAAGAGGGCCGGCGCAAGATCACCCAGTGGACCCGCTACACGACGGTGGGCCTGTGCGTGATGCAGGCGTACGGGTACGGGATCTTCCTGGAGTCGCAGCCGGGTGCGGTCATCGATCCCGGCTGGGGCTTCCGACTCACCACGGTGCTGATGCTCACCACCGGGGGCGTGTTCGTCATGTGGCTGGGCGAGCAGATCACCGAGCGAGGGGTGGGGAACGGGATGTCGCTGCTCATCTTCTTCTCGATCCTGGAGCGGTTTCCCGGCGCCACGCTGAACACGTGGGAGCTGTTCCGGGCGGGCGGGATCAGCCTCTTCAAGCTGATCGCCCTGCTCGCCACGCTGATCGCCATCGTCGCCGCCGTCGTGGCGCTCACCATGGCCGCCCGGCGCATTCCGGTGCAGATCCCGCGGAAGGTCGTCGGCCGGGGCAGGATCCGGGAAGGGCAGCGCTCCTTCATCCCGCTGCGACTGAACTCCGCCGGCGTGATGCCGATCATCTTCGCCCAGTCCATCATCATCGTCCCGGGCACCCTGGCCGCGTTCACCGGGAACCCGGGGCCGGGAGCCTCCGGGGTATCCGGCTTCCTGTACGACCTCAGTCAGATCTTCCAGGTCGGGACGTTCTGGTACTTCTTCAGCTACTCGATCCTCATCATCTACTTCACGTACTTCTACACCTCCATCATCTTCAACCCGATCGACCTGGCGGAGAACCTCAAGCGACAGGGGGGGTTCATCCCGGGTGTGAAGCCGGGGACGGCGACCGCCGAGTACATCGACCACGTCCTCACCCGAATCACCCTTCCGGGAGCCGTCTATCTGGCCGGGGTGGCGGTTCTGCCGTTCGGGCTCTTCCGGCTCTTCGACATCCAGACCTTCTTCTTCGGCGGCACGTCGCTGCTCATCGTCGTCGGCGTCGCCCTGGACACCGTGCAGCAGATGCAGCAGCACCTCCTGCTCCGGCACTACGAAGGCTTCATGAAGAAGGGGCGGGTGAAGTTCCGGGGCCGACAGAGGTATATGTGACGGACCCCGCGGCTTCTCTCCCTCCGCGGCGCCCGAGGCTCCTGCCCCGGGGTCGTCGGGGCGACGGCACGGGATGAGGCTGGTGCTCACGGGGCCGCCGGGGGCCGGCAAGGGCACGCAGGGCGAGCTCCTCGTCGAGTGGCTCCACGCCCCTCGCTACTCCACCGGCGACATGCTGCGCTCCGCCCGGTCGGCCGGCACCGAGCTGGGCGAGCGGGCCAGGAGCTACATGGATGCGGGGGAGCTCGTGCCGGATGAGGTGATCCTGGGAATCGTCGCGGAGGCGCTGGACCGGGACGACGCTTGGGACGGTTTCATCTTCGACGGTTTTCCGAGAACCGCGGCCCAGGCCCGGGGGCTCTCGGCGCTCCTCCGGCGCCGGGGTCAGTCCCTGGACGCCGTGATTCAGCTCGACGTTCCGGAGGCGGTTCTCGTGGAGCGCCTCACCCGGCGTCGCGTGTGTGGCGCGTGCGGCCAGATCACCCGCGTGTCGGAGGCGGAGAACGGCGCTTCCTGCCCGGCGTGCGGTGGCTCGCTCACCCAGCGGAGCGACGACCGCCCCGAGACGGTGCGGCGCCGCCTCCAGGTGTATCGCGACGAGACGGAGCCGGTGCTCTCCTGGTACCGGGCCGCCGAGGTTCCGGTGCTCACGGTCGACGGAACGGGCAGCGTGGAGAGCGTCCACCGGGCGATCCGCGCGAAGCTGGCGGCATGATCCAGCTGAAGTCTCCGGCGGAGGTCGAGACGATCGCTCGGGCGGGGGCGATCGTGGGCCGGGTGCTGGCGCTGGTGGCCGAGTCGGCGCGGCCGGGCGTGAGCACGGCCCTGCTCGACCGCCTGGCCGAGGAGTACATCCGGCAGCAGCCGGGAGCCGAGCCCGCGTTCAAGGGACTGTACGGCTTTCCCGCCACGCTGTGCACGAGCCTCAACCAGGAGGTCGTGCACGGGATCCCGACGGAGAGGCGCGTCCTGAAGTCGGGAGACATCCTGAGCGTGGACGTGGGGGTGAGGCTGGACGGCTACTACGCGGATGCGGCGGTCACCGTACCCGTGGGCGAGGTCGCGCCCGCCGTGGAGAGGCTGCTGGACGTGACGCGATGGGCACTCGCGGAGGGAATCCGGCAGGCACGCTCGGGCAACCGGATCGGCGACGTCGGGGCGTCCATTCAGTCGGTCGTCGAGTCCGCCGGCTTCAGCGTGATCCGGGAGCTCGTCGGGCACGGCGTGGGCCAGGCGGCACACGAGGAGCCGGAGGTGCCGAATCACGGCGAGAGCGGACGTGGCCTGCGCCTGGAGGAAGGTCTCGTGATCGCGATCGAGCCGATGGTCAACATGGGCGGACGCGAGATCCGCACGCTGCCGGATGGATGGACGGTCGTGACGGGGGACGGCTCCCTGTCGGCCCACTTCGAGCACACGGTGGCGGTGACGGCGAACGGCCCGCGGATCCTCACGCCGGGGACGAACGGAACTCCTGCGGGAGAGAAGTAGCTTGGCGAAAGAAGAAGCGATCCAGATGACGGGCGAAGTCGTGGAGGCCCTGCCCAACGCGATGTTCCGGGTGAAGCTGGAGAACGGGCACGAGATCACTTGCCACGTGTCGGGCAAGATCCGGATGAACTACATCCGGATCCTGCCCGGCGACCGGGTCGCGGTGGAGATGTCTCCGTACGACCTGAGCCGAGGGCGCATCACCTACCGGTACAAGTAGGCGACGCGCGAAGCGGGGGAGCCCGGGGACCCAGTCGTATTGAAACAATCGGAGTCCAGTGATATACTGAAAGGCTGTCATTCAAACGACACGACGAAGGTGGCAATGAAGGTTCGGTCCAGCGTCAAGCGCATGTGCGAGCACTGCAAGATCATCCGTCGCCGGGGGGTGGTGCGGGTGATCTGCAGCCGGAATCCGAAGCACAAGCAACGGCAGGGATGAGCGGCCCGGCGGGGGGACCGCGCCCGTCGTCGGCCGCGGGCTGAGGAGAGAGACGGAGGCACATGGCAAGGATCGCCGGGGTCGACCTGCCCCGAGACAAGCGGATCGAGATCGCCCTCACGTACATCTACGGAATCGGGCGATCCACGGCGCAGGACATCCTGGCCGAGACGGCGGTGAATCCGGACATCCGGGTGCACGAGCTGTCCGACGAGGACGTGAACAAGCTTCGGCGCGTGATCGAGAACCGCTACAAGGTGGAAGGGGCGCTGCGTACCGAGACCCTGATGAACATCAAGCGACTGATGGACATCGGGTGCTACCGGGGGATCCGTCACAAGCGCGGACTCCCCGTTCGAGGACAGAGGACGCACACGAACGCCCGAACGCGCAAGGGTCCCAGGCGGACGGTGGCCGGTAAGAAGAGGCCGCCGAAGAAGTGACGGGTGCCGCGTTCGCCCTCCGCGGGGGGGGGCGGACGGCACGCAACGAAACAGGGGGCGTCCCGAGAGATGGCGAAGCCGAGGGGATCGAGCAGAAGGAAGCGGCAGGTGGAGGCGGAAGGTGTGGCCCACATTCAGGCCACCTTCAACAATACGATCGTGACGATCACGGACACGAACGGAGACACGATCTGCTGGTCCAGCGCCGGCAGGTCGGGGTTCAAAGGGTCGAAGAAGTCGACCCCGTTCGCGGCCACGATCACGGCCGAGAACGCGGCGCGAGAGGCGGTCGCTCTCGGCATGAAGCGGGTACACGTCGAAGTGCAGGGGCCCGGCTCCGGGCGGGAGTCGGCGATCCAGGCGTTGCAGTCCGCCGGCCTCGCGATCCGCTCGATTCGAGACGTCACTCCGATCCCGCACAACGGCTGCCGCCCGCCCAAGAAGCGGCGCGTTTGAAAGCGGCGATGCCGAGCCGCGACGCGGTTCCGGCGCAACGACAACCGCGAACCTCGACAGGTTAGATGGGACGATACTCAGGCCCGGTCTGCCGGCTGTGCCGACGCGAAGGCGAGAAGCTTTTCCTCAAGGGCAAGCGCTGCCACACGGAGAAGTGCGCCATCGAGCGCAAAGGGTTCCCGCCCGGGGAGCACGGGGTGGGTCGGCGCCGTCGCCGGCCCTCCGAATACGCGCTACAGCTCCGTGAGAAGCAGAAGGTGAAGCGAATCTACGGCGTGGGGGAGAGACAGTTCCGCAACCTGTTCAAGGTCGCCGCCCGCCTGCCCGGCATCACCGGCGAGAACCTTCTGGTGAACCTGGAGAGCCGGCTGGACAACATCCTGTATCGGCTCGGCTTCGCCCCCTCGCGGAAGTCCGCGCGACAGCTGATCCGGCACGGCCACGTCAGGGTCGGCGGTGAATCCGTGGACGTGCCGAGCTTCCGGGTGAGCCCGGGTCAGGAGATCTCGCTGGGGCCGAAGGCCCGGGAGATGCCCGTCGTGCTCGAGGCGATCGCGGATCGCAAGGGGAGGGACCAGCTGACGTGGTTGGGGGTGGACTACGAGATCGGGGTGGGCCGGATGCTCGAGCGTCCGACGCGGGCCGACATACCGTTGGCCGTCCAGGAGCAGTTGATCGTCGAGCTCTACAGCAAGTAGGGAGAGGCTAGAAGATATGTCCGTAGCGGTAGACCTGACCGGTTTGGTACTCCCGGAGAAGGTGGAGGAGCTCAGTCGCTCCGAGGACGGCCGGAGAGCGCAGTTCGTTCTCCAGCCGCTGGAGCGCGGCTTCGGCCACACGATCGGGAACTCGATCCGAAGGATCCTTCTCTCGTCGCTGCCGGGCGCCGCCGTGTGGGCGTTTCGGGCCGACGGCGTGCAGCACGAGCATCAGACGATCGGCGACGTGGCGGAGGACGTTCATCAGGTGGTCCAGAATCTGAAGCGGCTCGTGCTGAAGCTGGACCCGGAGTACGAGACGGCGAATCTGGAGCTCAGCGCGCACAAGTCGGGTCCCGTGCGTGCCTCCCAGATCTCGAAGCAGGCAGGCGTGACGATCGTGAGCCCGAAGCGGGTGCTCTTCACGCTCCAGGAGGATCTGCCGGAGAGCCGCCCGCTGCGCGTGGACCTGTGGGTAAACCGGGGTCGCGGATTCCGGATGGCCGATCAACACCAGCTCTCCGAGGATGAGCGGAAGGAAGCTCCCGTCGGCCAGATCCTCATCGACTCCATCTACAACCCGGTGGTGAAGGCGAACTTCACGGTCCAGGAGACCCGGGTCGGGGAGCGGACCGACTTCGATCGGCTGATCCTGGACGTCGAGACGAACGGCGCGCTGGATCCCGAGGAGGCCGTCCGCCAGGCGGCGGAGATCGCCCGGGCGCACCTGGCCTACCTCACGCGATTCGGGGAGCTGCCGGAGGCGGTCGCGGCCGACGGAGACGGCGGCCCGGCCACGCCCGAGGAGGAGATGCGTCTCCTGCTGGAGCAGCCGCTGGAGTCGTTCGAGGAGATCTCCTCTCGCTCGCGGAACACGTTGGAGAAGCAGGACATCACAACGCTGGCGGACGTGGCCAGCCGCACGCGAGATGAGATGCTGAGCGTCCCGCACTTCGGCGAGAAGTCGCTGGAGGAGGTGGCGGAGGTGCTGGCGGCCCACGGGCTCCACTTCGGGATGTTCCCGCGGGGCGAGGAGACGCCCGGAGAGGCGGCGGAGGAGCCGAGCGAGGACGGCACGCCCGGATCAGGCGGCGATGCGACATAGGAAGAAGGGCCGGCAGCTAAGCCGCACGCGGAGCCACCGGTTGGCGCTTCTCCGGAATCTCGCCACGAGCCTGTTTCTCCACGAGCGGATCCAGACGACCGAGGCGAAGGCGAAGGAGCTACGACCGTTCGCGGAGCGCCTGATCTCCCTGGCGAAGCGCGGCGATCTGCACAGCCGGCGGCTGGCGGGCCGCCACATTGCGGACCGGGACGCTCTCCAGAAGCTGTTCGATCAGATCGGGCCGCGATTCCGGGAGCGAAACGGAGGGTACACTCGCATCCTGAAGCTCGGCGCCCGCAAGGGGGACGGGGCCGAGCTGGCCCTGATCGAGCTCACGGAGCGCCGGGGCGACGGTGGCTGAGCCGTGGAGCATCAGAGAAAGGACGCCTGGCACATGAACGCCAAAGGGGCAGCTGGGATTTCGACGGGCCTCGCGCTGGCCGCCGTCTTGGTGACGCTGGGCTTTCTCGTGTGGCTGTATCAGCGCTCCTCCAGCCTGGAGCAGCGCGTGACGCCGGTACTGGAGGACGCGAGGACCGGCGAGCCCGATCTGGGCCTGGAAGAGTTCCGGCTGGATCCGAGCGCCGCGGTGGGCCGGCGGGTGGGCCTGGAGACCGTCCCGGTGGCCACGCGGCTGGGCCGGGCCTCCTTCACGCTCCAGCTGGACGACGCGCTCGCCTACCCCGCGCTCCTGTCCCCGGACCTGATCAAGCGACGGGCGGAGGTCTACGGGGGGGACATCATCTCGGTGTGGGGCAACGTGTATGCCCTCAACGATTCGATCCGGGGAGAGTGGATCCGGGCCGGAGCGGTGGATGAGGCGAACGCCGGCCTGATTCCGGGCTCGACGAGCTTCGTGCTCGTCGACTCCATGAGGATCCGGTAGGCGACGGCGAGCGATGGCGTTCTTCTGCTACGTGTGCGGCAAGGGCCCGGCCACGGGCCATCGCGTCAGCAACGCGAACAACCGCACGAAGCGTCGGTTCCTTCCCAACCTGCAACGGGTCCGCATCTATGAGGGTGGCCACCGCCGCCAGGTGCGGGTGTGCACCCGGTGCCTGAAGGCCGGAAAGGTACGCAAGGCCCCGTGAGCCTCCGGCCCCGGGGCGCCTGAAGAGGGAGCTTCGGGGCACGGCCGCTCGCCGCGGACAGGCTCCCGAGGGTCCGCCGGTATGCCGAGCACGAAGCGGGTTCAGAGCGAGGGCGCCCTGGCCGGCCAGACGTTCCTCGTCACCCGTCCCGTTGGCCAGGCAGACGCCCTGTCCCGGCGTCTCGAACGGCTCGGGGCGCGAGTCCGGGAGATCCCCACGATCCGCATCTCGGATCCTCCCGACCCGACCCCTCTCCGACGAGCGGCACGGCGCATCCAGGAGTACGAGTGGGTCGTCTTCACCAGCGTGAACGGCGTCGAGAAGCTTCGCCAGGCGATGGCGGAGGTGGCCGTCCCGTTCCGTCGCCTGCGGGAGGTCAGGGTGGCGGCGATCGGTCCGGCCACGGCCCGTGCGCTCGCCGCGGCAGGGGTCGAGGCGGACGTGGTTCCGCCCAGCTATCGGGCCGAGGCGCTCGTCCGGGCGATCCGCGCGGAGGCGGCCCGCCACCCGGACGGGCCGGAGCCTCTGAGCGGCGTTCGGGTCCTGCTGCCCCGGGCCGAGGAGGCCAGGGAGGTTCTGCCTGACGGCCTCCGTGCCCTCGGCGGCCGGGTCGACGTCGTGCCGGCCTACGTCACGGAGACGAACGCGGACGCGGAAGAGGAGCTTCGCGCGGCTCTCGAAGCGGGCGAGGTAGATTGGATCACCTTCACCTCCTCCTCCACGGTTCGGGCGTTCGTGGCCCTGGCGGGCAGGCAGACGGGGACGGCGCGGGTGGCGGTGATCGGCCCGATTACGGCTCGAACGGCCCGCGATCTGGGAATCCAGGTGGAGGTGATCGCCGCGGAATACACGATTCCGGGCCTGGTGCGGGCCATCGCGGCCGTCGTCGTCGGGAACGCGGGAGGGGTCCAATGACAGATTCGATCGGCCGGTTTCCCACCCGGCGGCTCCGCCGCCTGCGACGCACCTCCTCGCTTCGCGAGCTCGTGCGCGAGACGCGGCTCTCCCCCTCCGATCTCGTCTACCCTCTCTTCGTCCGGAGCGGGAAGGGGGTGCGCGCGCCGGTCCCCAGCATGCCGGGCGTCTTTCGCCTGTCGCCCGATGAGGTCGTGAAGGAGGCGAAGGCGGCTCGATCGGAAGGGGTGCTGGCGGTTCTCCTGTTCGGCCTCCCCGAGACGAAAGATGCGGACGGATCGGAAGCCGCTTCTCCGTCCGGACCGGTCCAGCGGGCCGTGGCGGAGCTCAAGTCCGCCGAGCCCTCGCTCGTCGTGATGACCGACGTGTGTCTGTGCGCGTACACGGACCACGGGCACTGCGGAATCGTCCAGGAGGGCGACGTCGCGAACGACGCCACGCTGGGGCGCCTCGCGGCCCAGGCGGTGAGCCACGCGGCGGCC
The DNA here is from genome assembly GCA_046757485.1 of Gemmatimonadota bacterium. Classification (GTDB taxonomy): domain Bacteria; phylum Gemmatimonadota; class Gemmatimonadetes; order Palauibacterales; family Palauibacteraceae; genus JBHHYJ01. The sequence continues at coordinate 10,989 of JBHHYJ010000036.1, read as the reverse complement.
GGGGCGGATCTCGTCGCCCCGTCGGACATGATGGACGGAAGGGTGGCGGCGATCCGAGCAGCCCTCGACGATGCCGGCCACACCGGAACGGGGATCCTCTCCTACGCGGCCAAGTACGCGAGCGCCTTCTACGGCCCGTTTCGGGACGCGGCGGAGTCGGCGCCCTCCTTCGGCGACCGCCGGAGCTACCAGATGGACCCCGGCAACGCCGACGAGGCGTTGCGCGAGGTGGCCCTCGATCTGGCCGAGGGAGCGGACATCGTGATGGTCAAGCCGGCCCTCCCCTGCCTCGACGTCCTCTCGCGGGTGAGGCGCCGCTTCGGCGTGCCCACGGCCGCCTATCAGGTGAGCGGCGAGTACGCCATGATCCGGGCGGCCGGAGAGCGGGGATGGATCGATGCGGACGAGGTGATCCTGGAGTCTCTCCTCTCCATTCGGCGGGCCGGCGCCGGGATCATCGTCACGTACGCGGCGAGGGACGTGGCCCGCCGCCTCGGCTGAGGGTCGATCGTGCACGCTCTGATCACCGGAGGCGACGGGTTCGTGGGCGAGCACCTCGTGGCCCACCTCCTGAGGGCGGGCCACCAGGTGACGGCCTCCTCGCTCTCCCTGCCGCCGATTCGGACCCTGCTCAGCGCCGAGCAGGTGCGGGCGGTGGAGTGGAAGGTGGCCGACGTGCTCGACCCGGATGCCGCGTACCGGCTGATCGCGGCCGTCCGACCGGACCAGATCTACCACCTGGCGGGGTTCGCTTCCGGAGCGGAGGCCCGGCAACGTCCCGGGGAAGCGGTGCGGGTGAACGTGGTGGGCACCGTGAACCTGTGCGAGGCGGTGGTGGCCGCCCGGAGAGACTTTCCCGGCCTCGACCCCCGCATGTTGGTGATGGGCTCGGCCGACGCGTACGGAAGCCCGGTCGAGGATGCGCCGCTGACGGAGGAAGCGCCCCTTCGGCCGTCGAACGCGTACGGCCTCTCGAAGGCATGCCAGGAGATGGCGGCCCACGCGTATCGGCGGGGATACGGGGTGGGTGCCGTGGTGGCGAGGGCGTTCAACTTGATCGGTCCGGGTCAGCGCACGAGCTTCGTCGTGCCCGACTTCTGCCGGCAGGTGGCCGCGGTGGCGGCGGGTCGCTCGCAGGGCGTCGAGGTCGGCAACCTGGAGGTGGAGCGGGACTTCACGGACGTACGGGACGCGGTTCGCGCCCTGGCATCGATCCTCGAGCTGTCCGACCCGGCGGCGGTCTACAACGTGTGCTCCGGGCGGCCGGTCTCGGTGGGCACGGTTCTGGGGTGGATCCTGGATGAGGCCGGAGTGGAGGTGGAGGTCGCCTCCGACCCGCGGCGCACTCGGGGCGACGAGCCGCTTCGCATCGTAGGTTCCCCGCTCCGCGTGGAACGGGAGACGGGATGGAAGGCGGAGCGCGCCGTGGAGGAGACGGTGAGGGAGACGTACCGCTGGACGGCCCGCCAGGCGGCCGACGGGGTGGAGCTCTGAGGCCGTCGGCGTTCGCCGCTGGCGGGAGCAGGCCGGGAAGGAGGGGGGGAGGGGAATGCAGATCACGGTGATCGGGACGGGCTACGTCGGCCTCGTCGTGGGAGCCTGTCTCTCCGAGGCGGGCAACCACGTCGCCTGCGCCGACATCGATGCAGAGAAGATCGAGCGCCTGAACCGGGGGGAGGTGCCGATCTACGAGCCCGGCCTGGACCGCCTCATTCTGAACAACCTGGCGGCCGGGCGGCTCCACTTCACGACCCGGGCCGCCCCGGAGGTCGCCCGGAGCGAGGTCGTGATCGTGGCCGTCGGCACCCCTCCCGACGCCGACGGGGGAGCGAACCTGGAGCACGTCCTGTCCGCCGCCAAGACGGTGGGTCAGAATCTGCGCCCGGGCACCGTCGTCATCATCAAGAGCACCGTACCGGTCGGGACGAGCGAGAGGGTGCGGACGGAGATCGAGCGCTGGACGGAGGCGCCGTTTCATCTCTGCCAGAACCCCGAGTTCCTCAAGGAGGGCGCGGCGGTGGATGACTTCATGTATCCGGACCGGGTCATCTGTGGAGTGGAGGATGAGCGGCCCGTGAAGCTCTTGGAGGATCTGTACGAGCCGTTCGTGCGTACGGGGAATCCATTGATCTTCATGGACATCGCCTCCGCCGAGATGACGAAGTACGCCGCGAACTCCATGCTGGCCGCACGGATCAGCTTCATGAACCAGATCGCCGAGCTCTGCGAGCACACCGGGGCGGACGTCTCCCTCGTCCGACGGGGGGTGGGCACGGATCGTCGGATCGGGCCCGCCTTCCTCTTCGCGGGCGCCGGCTACGGGGGGAGCTGCTTCCCGAAGGACGTGCAGGCCTTGATACGAACCGGCCGGGAGCTGGGCGTGGGGCTTCCCCTCCTGGAGGCGGTGCACGAGGTGAACGAACGGCAGAAGAGAGTGCTTCTCCGCAAGATCGCCGGGCACTTCGGAGAGGAGCTGACAGGGCGCCGCTTCGCCGTATGGGGGCTGGCGTTCAAGCCGGAGACCGACGACATGCGGTCGGCTCCCTCGCTCACCCTCGTGGAAGGGCTGTTGGCGGCGGGTGCCGCGGTGGCGGTCCACGATCCCGTGGCGATGGAGGCGGCTCGGGCCCTTTACCTCGGCGAAGAGGTGACGTACGCCGAGGACGAGTACGCCGCGTGCGCGGGAGCGGACGCCATGGTCCTGGTGACCGAGTGGCTTCAGTACCGCCGTCCGGACTGGGAGACCGTGAAGACCGCCCTTCGGAGCCCCGTCGTGTTCGACGGCCGGAACCTGTTCGATCCCGAGCGGATGCGGGGGATCGGATTCACCTATTACTCGATCGGCCGCGGGCGGGTCGAGTGAGGCTTCTCATCACGGGAGCGGCGGGGTTCCTCGGCTCCCACCTGTGCGACCGGTTCTTGGAGGCCGGAGACTCGGTCGTCGGGGCGGACAACCTGATCACCGGGGCTCCCGAGAACCTCGCGCATCTGGACGGCCACCCGGGATTCCGCTTCCTGCGACAGGACGTCACCGAGTACATCGATCTGCCGGGGGAGCTCGATGGAGTGCTGCACTTCGCCTCTCCCGCCAGTCCGGTCGACTACCTCGAGCTCCCGATCCAGACCCTGAAGGTCGGGAGCCTGGGGACCCACAAGGCGCTCGGGCTGGCCAAGGCGAAAGGGGCCCGCTTCCTGCTCGCCTCGACCTCGGAGGTGTACGGCGATCCGCAGGTTCATCCCCAGCCGGAGAGCTACTGGGGACACGTGAATCCGATCGGGCCTCGCGGCGTGTACGACGAGGCGAAGAGGTTCGCCGAAGCGATGACGATGGCGTACCACACGTACCACGGGTTGGACACGCGGATTGCGCGCATCTTCAACACGTACGGGCCGCGCATGCGCCCGAACGACGGGCGGGTCGTGTCGAACTTCATCGTCCAGGCTCTGCGCGGCGATCCCCTCACGGTGTACGGAGAGGGTCGCCAGTCCCGCAGCTTCTGCTTCGTCTCGGACCTCGTGGACGGCGTCTATCGCCTGTTTCACAGCGAGGAGCACGGGCCGGTCAACCTCGGGAATCCGCGGGAGTTCACCATCCTCGAGCTGGCGGAAAAGGTGCTGGCGGCGGCCGGCGCCACCTCGGGAGTGCGGCACGTTCCGCTCCCGGTGGACGACCCACAGGTCCGTCGGCCGGACATCTCGCGGGCACGAGAGATTCTCGGCTGGGAGCCCGCGGTCTCGCTCGAGGAGGGGCTGGAGAGGACGATCGCCCACTTTCGAGAGCTGTGGCAGATGGGGAGGTTGAGCGCTCCTCCGGTGCACACGGAGAGCGGGGGCTGACGCCATGCAGGAGGAACGGGTGGAACGGGCGGAACGGGCGGAACGGGCGGCCGGGACGGAAGGCGCGGAGAGGGAGGCCCGCATCTCCGTCGTGATGCCGGTGTACAACGAGCGGGAAACGCTGGAAGAGATCATCCGCCGCGTGGCGGAGACTCCACTGGATGTGGAGCTCGTCGTGGTGGACGACGGGTCCACCGACGGGTCGCGGGCGATCCTCGAGCGGCTGGCGGAGGCGGGCCTGATCCAACATCTGCTGCTCCACGAGAGGAATCGGGGCAAAGGGGCCGCGCTCTCGACGGGGTTCCGGGCGGTGAGCGGAGAGGTGGTCATCATCCAGGACGCCGACCTGGAGTACGACCCGGAGGACTATCCTCTCCTCCTGGAGCCGATTCTGGAGGACCGGGCGGATGTCGTGTACGGGTCCCGGTTCATGGGCTCCGGGCCGCACCGGGTGCTCTACTTCTGGCACTACGTGGGGAACCGCTTCCTCACGCTCCTGTCCAACATGGTGACGAACCTGAACCTGACGGACATGGAGACCTGCTACAAGTGCTTCCGCCGGGAGGTTCTCGAGGAGGTGGCGGTGGAGGAGCGGGCGTTCGGGGTGGAGCCCGAGCTGACCGCCAAGATCGCCCAGGGCCGCTGGCGGGTGTACGAGGTCGGCATCTCGTACGCGGGTCGCACGTATGCCGAGGGAAAGAAGATCACGTGGCGGGACGGGCTGTGGGCCGTCGTGTGCATCGGCAGGTACGGGCTGCTGCGGCGCTGGACTCGACGCCACCGGCCCCGCCGGACGGGGAGCTGATGCGGCGATCGAGGCCCGGTCGGGCCGCTCGGCCCGGGCTCCGCGGGCGCCTCCTCCCGGTGGCGAGCCTGGCTGTGAGCCTGGCGGCGGGCCTCGCGGCGGCGGGCCTCGCGACCGCCTGCGCGGATCCGGCCAGAATGGCCGTCGAGCGCGGCGATCGACTGCTGGCCGAGGGCCGCCTGGAGCCGGCGATCGCGGAGTATCGGCTCTCGCTCCGGCAGGGGGGGGACGACCCCCGCCTCCTCCTGAGACTGGGGGACGCGTACGCTCGGAGCGGGGAGGTCGATGAGACGGTGAGGCTGTTCGGAGCGCTGCTGGAGCGGGACTCGGCGTACCGCTATCAGGTGGCTGCCACGCTGAACGGGCTGGCGCGGCAGGCTCTGGAGAGAGGGGCCCGCGAGAGCATGCGGCGGGCGCTCCGGCCGCTGGCGGGGTGGGATGTGGGTCTCATCGACGTGGATCTGAGGCTGGCCCTGGCGCGGCTGAACGCCGCCGAGGGAGAGTACGCCCTCGCCCTCGCCCTCTTCCTGTCGATCCCCCGGGACCTGGAGAACCCTCCGCCGACCGTCCCGTACGAGATCGGTCGTGCGTACGAGGAGCTGGGCGGATGCGTCGACGCGATCCCCTACTTCGAGCGCTTTCTCTCCCGGGTGGGAGGACGCTCGGAGGATGCCCCCAGCGCCCGCTGGCATCTGGGGAACTGTCTGTTCCTGGCGGCCGAGGGCGATCGCTCCGTCGGCCGCCCCCGCTCCGCCCTCGCGAAGCTGGACCGCATGGTGGAGCTCGGCGTTCCCCTCACCCTGCTCGAGCGGGCGCAGTATCTACGGGGTGAGCTGCTGCTGGGACTCGGCAACCCGGACGAGGCGCTGGACGCGTACAACGCCATCCTGCGCCTGAACCCGTCGCGCACCGGCTTCCTCTCGCGGCGGGCCGAGGAGCGAATCCGGGAGATCCGCCACGGCGGCGAGGATCTCTGAGGAGCGGTGAAGCACCCCTCCCTCGGGCCGGTGCGGCGGCGTTTCGGTCCGCGGCGGGCTCGCGCCCGGCGTCCGGGGCCCGTGGGGCTCGCGAGCGCGGCGTTTCTCCTGGCCGCCTGCGCCCCCCCGCGGCCGCCCCGCGGGATCTCGCCCGAGCAGATCTTCCAGTGGTCGCAGGATCACTTCGATCGCCGGAAGTACGGGGCGTCCGTCACCGGTTTCCGCGACTTCCTGGTTCGCGATCCGCTGAGCCCCCTGGCGGACAGCGCCCAGTTCATGGTCGGCGAGTCCTATCTGCGGGACGGTCAGGAGCTGCTGGCGATCACCGAGTTCGAGCGGATGGTCCAGACCCGTCCGGGGAGCGAGCTGGCGGACGACGCGCAGTTCGGTCTGTGCCGGGCCCAGTGGCAGCTCTCGCCGAAGGTTCAGCTCGAGCAGGAGCACACCCGACTCACGGTGCAGGAATGCCGTCGGCTCGTCCAGTTCTTCGGGGGAAGCCCGTGGGTGCCGCGAGCGACAGAGATGACGCGCGAGGCGCAGAACAAGCTGGCGGAGAAGGCGTATCGGGTCGGCCGCTACTACTTCAAACGAAAGCTGTACGAGTCGGCGAACATCTATTTCGAGCGAGCCCTCGCCGAAGCGCCGGACGGCCCGATCGTCCCCGAGGTGCTCCGGAGTCTCTACCTGAGCTACCGAAGGGTCGGCTTCGACGCGGAGGCCGAGCAGATCCGGCGGCGGCTCCTCCAGGACTTCCCGGACACGGAGGCGGCCCGGGTCCTCAGGGACCGCGGGGCTCCTTCCGGGGCCTGAGCGCCCGGCGGTCCATGAAGGAGCGCATCGGGATGCTGGGCGGGACGTTCGACCCCCCTCACGTGGGACACGCCATCGTCGCCCACGAGCTGCTGGAGAGGCTGCCGCTCGACCGGCTTCTCGTCGTTCCGGCCGGTCACCCCCCGCACCGGACGGCGCGCTTTCCCGCGCAGCTCCGCTACGAGCTGGTGCGGACCCTGTTCGAGGAGAGTCCGGGCATCGAGGTGAGCGATCTGGAGCTGCGCCGGCGCGGGCCTTCCTACACCGTGGACACCCTGGCCCGCATCCGGACCGAGCACCGCCCCGAGCGACTCTACTGCATCGTCGGAGACGACCAGTACCGCCTCCTTCACACCTGGCACGAGCCGGCTCGGCTCACGGAGCTGGCCCGCCTGGTCGTCGTGACCCGGGGAGCGGCGGGCCGGGACGACGAGCCTTCCACCTCACGCCCGGGCGGAGAACCGGACGAGGGTCGCGCGCGGGTTCCGCACACCCGGGTGTGCGTCACCCGGGTGGACGTGTCGAGCACGCAGATCCGCGAACGGCTGCGTCAGGGGCGCTCCGTGCGCTTCCTGATCCCGGACCGGATTCGACCGCGGGTGGAGCGGGCGTGGGCGGAGCTCTCCGCGGGACCGAGCTCTCCGTGAGGCTCTTCCGCCGTCCGGGGGGGGGGTGCGGCCGGCCCGCGCGGCGGGCCACGCTCGCCCGGCCCGCGTGAGCGACGGCGGAACGAAAGCGGGCGCGGTGCCTATTACGCGGCGGTGCCGGGCGCTCCGGCAACCGCCGGCCCGGCCCGGACGGGCCGCGCTTCGTGAGGAACTTCTACCCGTGAGGCAATGCTCAAGACCGTCGTAGGCCGCGTCGTCGGAACCCGTTTCCAGCGGGAGATGAAGAAGCTCCGGCCGGTCGTGGACGAGATCAAACGCCACGAGGAACGGCTGGCGGGGATCTCGGAGGAAGAGCTGAGGTCTCAGACCGGGAAGTTCCGGTCCCTCATCCGCGAGCGCACCGAGGAGCTGGAGGGGCGCATCGCGACGCTCAGGGAGCGCCGGCGCCACACGGAGGATACGGGCGTCCGTCAGGAGCTGGGCGAGGAGATCGCCGACGCGGAGGCCGAGCTCGGCGCGGCGATCCAGGAGGTGCTCGACGAGCTTCTGCCGGAGGCGTTCGCCACCGTCCGGGAGGCGTGCCGACGGCTCCTGGACAGCGAGATCGAGGTCACGGGCAACCGCATGCCGTGGGACATGGTGCCGTACGACGTGCAGCTCATCGGCGGCATCGTGCTGCACCAGGGGAAGATCGCGGAGATGGCGACGGGGGAGGGGAAGACGCTCGTCGCCACCATGCCCCTGTATCTGAACGCCCTCCCCGGCAACGGAGCCCACCTGGTCACCGTCAACGACTACCTGGCCCGCCGGGACTCCCAGTGGATGGGGGTGGTCTTCCGGTACCTGGGCCTCACCGTCGGGTGCCTGGACGACAGCCAGCCCGGCACGGAGGAGCGCCGGGAGGCGTACCGCTGCGACATCACGTACGGGACGAACAACGAGTTCGGCTTCGACTACCTGCGGGACAACATGGTGGTCACCCTCGAGCAGCGGGTTCAGCGGGCCCACGTGTACGCGATCATCGACGAGGTGGACTCCGTGCTCGTCGACGAGGCCCGAACGCCGCTCATCATCAGCGGACCGGTCGGGCGGGAGGACCAGGCGGTCTACCGGCGGTACAACGCCCAGGTCGCGAGCCTCGTGCGGCAGCAGAAGCAGATCGTGAACCATCTGGTCGCCGAGGGAGAGAAGCTCCTCGCCCAGGCGGAGCGCGAGGAGGACTCGGACGCCCGCTTCGAGGCCGGCCTGAAGCTGCTCGCCGTCCAGCGGGGGGATCCGAAGAACAAGCGGCTCCTGAAGCTCTTCCAGAAGACCGGCATGAAGCAGCTCGTCCAGCGGACGGAGGCGGAGCTGATGCGGGACAAGCGCCTGCACGAGGTGGACGAGCTCCTCCTCTTCTCGATGGACGAGAAGGGACACACGATCCAGCTCAGCGACCAGGGGCTGGATGTGCTGAGTCCGAGCGACCCCAACGCGTTCATCGTCCCGGACATCTCGGAGGCCGTGAAGCGGGTGGAGGATGACGAGAAGCTCACCGCGGACGAGAAGCGGGCCCGGATCGAGTCGCTGGAGCGGGAGTACGCGGAGAAGTCCGAGAAGATCCACGTCATCCACCAGCTCGTGAAGGCGCACTCCCTGTACGAGAAGGACGTGGAGTACGTCGTCGAGAACGGCGAGATCGTGATCGTGGACGAGTTCACCGGCCGCAAGATGCACGGTCGCCGCTGGAGCGACGGCCTGCACCAGGCGGTGGAGTCGAAGGAGGGGGTCACCGTCCGGGGGGAGACTCAGACGCTCGCCACCATCACGATCCAGAACTACTTCCGCATGTACGACAGGCTGGCCGGGATGACCGGGACGGCGGAGACGGAGGAGTCGGAGTTCCACGAGATCTACGGCCTGGACGTGGTCGTCATCCCGACGAACCGCCCCGTGCGTCGCGTGGACCAGGACGACGTGGTCTTCCGCACGAAGCGGGAGAAGTACGCGGCCCTCCTGGACGAGATCGAGCGCCTCCACGGCCGGGGCCTGCCGATCCTGGTGGGCACGACGAGCGTCGAGGTGTCGGAGAAGATCAGCCGCATGCTGAAGCGGCGCGGCCACGCTCACGAGGTCCTGAACGCGAAGCACCACGAGCGGGAAGCGCAGATCGTCGCGAACGCGGGCCAGCCCGGCGCGATCACGATCGCCACGAACATGGCCGGTCGGGGCACCGACATCAAACTCGGCCTCGGGTGCGTGAAGTGTGGGGTGTGCGGGATCCAGTCGGAGATCCCCGCCTTCGGACAGGTGGAGGAGGAGGCGGATCTCACCCAGGAGCAGGTGAAGGAGCTCGGGTGCGACGTGGATCCCCCGTGCGGGCTCCAGATTCTCGGCACCGAGCGGCACGAGTCGCGGCGCATCGACCGGCAGCTCCGGGGCCGCTCGGGCCGCCAGGGCGACCCGGGGGCCAGCCTCTTCTTCCTCTCCCTGGAAGACGATCTCATGCGGCTGTTCGGCTCCGAGCGGGTGGCGAAGGTGATGGATCGGCTGGGCGCCGAGGAGGGCGAGGTGATCACCCACCCGTGGATCACCAAGTCCCTCGAGCGGGCCCAGCGCCGGGTCGAGCTCCAGAACTTCGAGTCCCGCAAGAGGCTGCTGGAGTACGACGACGTGATGAACCAGCAGCGCGAGGTGATCTACGACCTGCGCCTCTTCGCCCTGGAGGGGGGGGAGGACCTGAAGGGCGAGGCGTGGGAGATGATCGAGGCGTCGATACGGGAGGAGGTGGAGGAGTTCGTTCCGCCGGGCACCCACGCGGAGCACTGGGATCTGTCGGGCCTCCGGGAGCGTCTCCTCATCCAGTACTTCCTGCACGCCGACTTCCTGCCGGGCGAGACGGATGGCGCGGAGGGCGTCGAGTGGACGGAGAGTGAGGAGGTCCTGGAGCGGGTGCTGGAGCACGTTCGGACGGAGTATCGGGAGAAGCTCGACAGCTTCGGCGAGGCGTGGGAGCACGTGCTGCGCTTCATCGTCCTCTCGATCATCGACGAGAAGTGGAAGGACCACCTGTACGACCTGGACCACCTGCGGGACTCGATCCGCTACCGGGCCTGGGGGCAGAAGGACCCGCTCGTCGAGTACAAGCGCGAGGCGTACGACATGTTCGTCGGGCTCATGCGGGACCTCCGGTCCAGCATGGCGAACATGCTCTTCCGGGCCCGGGTGGAGCCCCGCGTCCAGCTCCAGACGCAGCAGGTCACCGCCCTCAGCGGTCCGAGCGACACGGCGGGAACGGGAGGGGCGGGCGCGGTCCCGGCGGCCGCGGGGGTCCCTGGTGGCGGGGCTCGCCGCCCCGGCGCGGCTGCCGAGCCGGAGTTCGCGGCGACGGGGGTGGCGACGGCGGCTCTCGCGCGCCCGGGCTCAGCGGGCGTCGCGGAGGCGCCGCTGCGTCCCGAGAGGCCCCTGGAGGTGGCGGAGACGCCGGGGCGGAACGACCCGTGTCCGTGCGGGAGCGGCAAGAAGTACAAGAAGTGCCACGGGCGGCTCGCGTAAGTTATTGTCTTACTTGCCAGTCTCCGCACTCGCTGCCTCGGCTTGTGGCGTATTTGTGGCGTGGCAGAGCCGAACCCTCTTCGACTCCGGCTTCCTCGATGCCCCAAGGCTCCTTACCGGGAGAAGGTCGCCTTCGTCGCCTACCTGGAGGGCTGGACCGGATTGACTTGGCTCTAGGCGGCTAAGACTCCAAGGTAGGCCGACATGCCGAGGTCCAGGTTCCCTCGCTTCGGGGCGGGGCCGGCCGCGGGGTCACAAAGCTGCCATCCCACGCGGTAGTTGCACCCCTCGCGGGAACTTTTTCCGAACTCCCTGCCTTTCAGAAGAGGAGCTACAGGAAGAAGTGAGGCAAAATGACGCTCAAGCCCCGAGCAAGCGGCCGACTACACCACCGAGTATGGTTCCGGGGCGCTCGAAG
>JBHHYJ010000035.1:0-29061 GCA_046757485.1 Gemmatimonadota bacterium | reverse complement strand
GGCGCCTTCTCGGTGGTCACCGCGCGTTCGGGCGCCTGCTCGGCCTCCGGGCGCTTCGGCTTTCGGGGCCGAGGAGCTTCGAGAGCGATCTCCACGACACGGATCTCCGTGAAGCCCTGGCGGTGACCCTGCTTCCTCCGGTACCCCTTCCGCCGCTTCATCTTGAAGACGACGACCTTCTCCCCCCTGCCGTGCCCGAGCACCTCGGCCTGGACGGAGGCACCGGCGAGGGACGGGGTGCCGATGAGCAGCGCACCGTCCCGCTCGGCGAGCAGTACCTCGTCGAAGGTGACCTGTTCCCCGGGCTCGACGTCCAACGTGGGCAGGCGAAGAGTGGCATCCGGCTCGGCCCGGAACTGCTTTCCCTGCGCCCGGAAGATGGCGTACATGGTCCTCTATCGGCCCCTGAGGCTGGGGGATGTTTGCAAGCGTGTACAGCCTTTTAAGATAAGTCTGGCTTACCGGAGGGTCAACCAGTACGCCGGGTCGCGACGCGATCCTCTCTCACCCCACGAAGTACCGCCCCGTCACGTCGACGTCCGCACGCCCGGCCAGCAGCCGCGTCTCGTCGAGCCCCAGCCGCGGGTCGTCCCGCACGTCGAGGCGGATCCCCGTCTCCTCGCTCAGCCGCTTCAGGAACTCGTGCTCCTCCTCCAGCAGGTAGAGAGCGATGCGGGGATGGACGAGGAGCGTGAGGCTTCGCTCCTCGCCGCCGGACGCGGAGCGGCGAACGGCCCGCTCGATCCGCCGCACGACCGTCTCCGGGGTCAGGACGCGCCCGGTCCCGTCGCAGAACGGGCAGGCCTCGGTCATCGCCTGGTACAGGCTGGGCCGCACCCGCTGGCGGCTCATCTCGAGGAGCCCCAGCTCGGAGATCCCGAAGACCTTCGTCCGCGCCCGATCCCGGCCCAATCGGCTCCGCATCTCCTGGACGACCTGCTCGCGGTCCGCCGTCTCCTCCATGTCGATGAAATCCACCACGATGATCCCGCCCACATCCCGCAGACGGAGCTGCCGGCACACCTCGGCGGCCGCGTCCATGTTCGTACGAAGGATCGTCTTGGCGGGGTCTTTCCGGCCGGTGTACCGGCCCGTGTTCACGTCGATGGCCACCAGAGCCTCGGTCGCCTCGATGACGATGTGTCCTCCGGACGGCAGCTCGACCTTCCGTTTGAACGCCCGGCGAATCTCCTCCTCGATGCCGAACTCGTCGAAGATCGGAACCTTGCCGCGGTACACGTGCACCCGCTCCAGCAGCTCCGGGCTCACCTGGCCCAGGTAGGACTTCACCTCGTGGGCCAGCTCCCGAGAGCCGACCGTCAGCTTGTCCACCCTCTCGCTGAACAGGTCGCGGATGATCCCGGAGGTGAGGGTGGCTTCCTCGTGCACACGGGCGGGAGCCTTCACGCTCTTCGCCCGCCGATCCACTTTCTTCCACGTCTTCATGAGGCCGCTAAGCTCCCGGGCCAGCGTCTCCCGGCTGAGCTCTTCGCCCACCGTGCGCACGATCACGCCACCCGATACGCCGTCCAGAAGCTGCCGGGCGAGCTTCCGCAGCCGCGACCGTTCGTCGCGGTCTTCGATCTTGCGACTCACGCCCACGTGCGTGCTGAACGGCATGTACACGAGGAAGCGACCCGGCAGGCTGACCTGCGTCGTCGCCCGGGGACCCTTCGTCCCGATCGCCTCCTTCGTCACCTGGATCAGCAGATCCTGTCCGCGGGAGATGACGTCCTGGATCGGCGGGTAGCGTCGCACCGCCCGTTCGCCGTTTTCCTCCTCCAACGGCTCGGCGACGTCCGACGCGTGGAGGAACGCTGCCTTCTCGCCTCCGATGTCCACGAAGGCGGCCTGCAGGCCGGGCACGACCGCCTCGACCTTCCCGAGGTAGATGTCCCCGACCGTCCTTCGCGTGTCGGGGCGTTCGTGCATCAGCTCTACGAGCTGGCCGTCCTCGAGAATGGCGACCCGCGTCTCGTGGCGAGCCGTGTCGATGATGATCTCGCGGCGCACGCTATCGGCCCCCTGGGGACCACAGCGCGACACCGGCATCCGCACTAGGCATCGTTGTGTCGATCCTTGTTCCTCGGCAGGACGCAGCCCCGGCCCCGCCCGCCGCTCTATGTGTCGTGTGAGGTTCCGCCGGGAGCGCCCCCGGGCCGCAGCCGCGGGAGACCCGGCCGGAAGCTCTCTACATCTCGTCCGCCAGCTGCTTGTACAGCTCCCTCCAGATCACGAGCTTCTGGATCTCGCTCGTCCCCTCGCCGATCTCCGTGATCTTCGCATCCCGCATCATCCGCTCCACCTCGTACTCCCGCGAGTACCCGTACCCCCCGTGAAGCTGCACGGATTTCGTCGTCACCTCCATCGCGGCGTTGGAAGCGTACAGCTTCGCCATCGACGCCTCCACCTTGTGGGGCTTTCCCTGCATCCGTAGAAGGGCGGCATGGTACGTCATGAGACGCGCGGCGTGGATCCGCATCGCCATCTCGGCAAGCATGAACTGCACGCCCTGGAACTCGTTGACCCTCTGCCCGAACTGCTTTCGCTCGTGGGTGTACCGCAGGGCCCGTTCCAGCGCGCCCTGGGCGATCCCCGTCGCATGGGCGGCCATCCCGATTCGTCCCCCGTCGAGCGTGTCGAGGAACACCGGGAACCCGTGGTCCACCTCCCCCAGGACGTTCTCCACCGGAACCTCGACGTCCTGGAGGATGAGCTCCCGGGTGTCCGACGCGTTCCAACCCAGCTTGTGCAGCTTCTGCCCCGTCGTAAAGCCGCTCATCGGCCGGAGCTCCTCGGAGTGACCGAAGCCCACCGCGCGCGCTTGCTCCGGCTCCGCCGTCTCCTTGGTGAGAATGAAAGCCGTGACGCCGTACTTCCCCTTCTTCGGGGCGGTGAGCGCACCCAGCACGAAGACCTCGCCGACCCCGGCGTGGGTGATGAACGTCTTCTGACCGTTGAGCACGAACCGGTCACCCCGTCGCTCGGCCACGGTCCGCATGGACGCCGCATCGGAGCCGGAACCGGGCTCCGTGAGCCCGAAGCCGCCCAGCACCTTGCCGGCGGCCATGGGGCACAGGAACTCGCGCTTCTGCACGTCGCTCCCCCAGCGAAGAATCGGGGAACAGGCGAGCGAGGAGTGCGCCCCCACGGTGATCGAATGGCTGGCGTCCACGCGAGCCAGCTCCTCCACCGCGATGACGTTGGCCAGCAGATCCATGCCGGATCCACCGTACTCCTCCGGCACCTCGATCCCGAACAGTCCCAGCCGGGCCATCTTGGCGGCGTTCGCCCACGGAAACTCCTCCCGCTCATCCAGCTCGGCCGCCACCGGCGCCACCTCCGCCTCCGCGAACTCGCGCACCATCTCCCGCATCATCGCGTGATGGTCTTCCAGATACACACCCAAATCCGTCATAATGTGCGGGGTTCTCATACGGGGCTGAAGGTACAGGAATCTCCACCCACGAGAAACGGGAGCTGCTCGGGCTGTCACAAACACCGGCGCCGGGACGTTTAAAGGGCGCCGGCGAACGGAACGCGGAGGATCGTGGACTTTGAAGCGGCGTTCGTCGAGCACTACGCGGGGCTTTTTCGTTATCTTGCGAGGCTTGTGGGGGACGAGGATGCGGCGGCGGATCTGGCCCAGGAGGCGTTCGTCCGGCTGCTGAAGCATCCGCTTCCCGACGCGGAGGCGCGGGCGTGGCTGTTCAGGGTGGCGACGAACCTGGCCCGTGACATGGCCCGCCGACGCAAGCGTCACCGTCGATTGCTGGAGGGTGCGGACCTCCGTCCGGCGGGCTCTCCGGCGCCGGACGAGGTGGAGGAGAGAAACCGGCGAGTGGAGGCGGTTCGCGCGGCACTGGACACGCTGGCGCCCCGGGATCGGGCCCTGCTGTTGATGCGCGAGGAAGGGTTTCGCTACAGCGAGATGGCCGAAGCGGTCGGGGTGGCCCCGGGATCGGTGGGCACGCTGCTGGCGCGGGCCCTGCGTCGGTTCGCGGCCGCCTACGGGGAGCGACCGGTCCGGAAGGCGCGGCCAGAGACGGCCGACCTCGAGCAGGCAGAGCCATGAGGGGGAGGGTACGGTGAGTCACCTGACCGAAGAAGGGCTGCTGGCCTACCTGGACGGCGAGCTGGCGGAGCCGGCCGGTAAGGAGGCGAAGGATCATCTCGCCCAGTGTCGGGCCTGTCGGCGGCGCTACCGGGAGCTGCGGGAGCTGACCCGGCACGTGTCGGCCGCCCTGGAGCTTCTGGATCCGGCTCCCCCCCTCGTACAGCCGGCCGACATACGCCGCCGGGCCGCCCGGACGCTGCCGCTGGAGCCCGCTCGCTCCCGCGAGGCCGCGCGGCCGCGCACGGTCAGGAATGGGGGAAAACGGCGCCGGCGGGCCCTCCTGGCGGCTGCCGTGCTGCTGCTCGCCGTGGCGGGAGCCGGAGCCACCACGCTCGCCAGCTCCGCCGCGCGCCGCTGGGTCGCTGCCTCCGTTCCCGTCGTCGGCCGCCTCTTTCGCGCGGAGCCGCCCTCCGCGCCTCCGGAGATCCCTACCGCACCGGCGTCGCTCTCGATGGGGATCTCCGTGGACCCGACGGCCGGCCGGATCCGGGTGCTCGTCGAGCGGCCCGCTCCAGGAGTCCTCGTACGCGTGCGTCTCGTGGAGCAGGAGCGCGCCTCCGTGTGGGCCGCGGGAGCCACGTACCGGACAGGACCGGGTCGTGTCGAGGTCGTGCGGCCCGGCCCCGGTGACGTGCGGGTGGAACTTCCACGGACGCTGTCGTCCGCCACCGTGGAAGTGGATGGGCGCACGATGCTGGAGAAGCGAGGGGCGGACCTGCGGCTGCTGACGCCGGCGGTCGACTCCTCGGGCTCGGAGATTTCCTTCCGGGCCGGCGGTTAGAAGCCCGGAAAGAACCACGGCGGGCCGCGCGCCTGCGACCCTACATCTCTTTTCCCATCCTTCCCCGACCCGCTTACGAGCCGGGAGGGGTTCTCTTTTGCTCACCACACCGATCGCAGCCCGCGCAGGGCGGGACCGGCTCCTCGAAGTAGGCGGCGATCCTGGCTCGCCGGCAACGCCGGGTGAGCAGGTAGGCGCGCATCTCTCGGAGCCGGCGCTCGGCCCGGCGGCGGCCGCGGCGCACCGCCTCGAACTCCAGCCGCCGTCGGTCCCGCTCGGGCCCTCGAACGACGGCCTGTCCGCCGGCGGCCCAGCGCGCCCCGCCGAACTCCACGATCAGACGCGCCGCGCTCGCGATTCGCTCTGGATCGAGCCGCCGGAACCGGGTCTCGGCCAGTTCTTCCATCCGCGTCGCCCTGCCTTCGGGCAGAGCGTCCCACACCCGCGCCAGGAGCCGCCCGGAGGGCCACCGGCGCCGGGCGAACGCCCGCTGGAGAGGCACATCTCCGGGGCAGGCCACCAGCAGGCAACGGGCCGGCCGACCGTCTCTCCCCGCTCTCCCGGCCTCCTGCACGTAGGCCTCCAGCGATCCCGGCATCCCGAGATGACAGACGGTCCGCACATCCTGGCGATCGATCCCGAGGCCGAAGGCGTTCGTGGCGCACACGATGCGCAGGGCACCTCCCAGGAACGCCTCCTGCACCTCGGATCGGGTCGCCGCGGCAAGCCCGGCGTGATAAGCCGCCGCCTGGCAGCCACACCGCCGGAACGCCGCTGCCAGCCGAACGGCCCGGCGTCGGGTGGCCACGTAGACGATCGCCGCTCCCGGCGTCGTCCGTAGCTCGGCGATGACTCGACGAGCGGCCGCACCGGGGTCGGGGGCCCGGAGCGCGCCCCATCCAAGGTTCGGGCGATCCACTCGGCTGACCAGCCGGACCGGCCGGCGGAGCTCGAGGCTGTGGACGATCTCCGCTCTGGTCGCCGGTGTGGCCGTCGCGGTGAGGGCGAGGGCCGGCGGGCTTCCGACCCTCCGACGAAACTTCGCGATCCGCCGATACGCGGGCCGGAAATCGTGCCCCCACTCCGCGATGCAGTGGGCCTCGTCCACCGCCACCCGGCTCACCATGCGACGTTCGAGCAGCTCCAGAAGCCGTCGCGTCTCCAGACGCTCCGGCGCGACGTACAGGAGCCTGATACCGCCCCGCCGCACGGCCGCTTCAACGCGTGCGCGGCGGCGGGGCTTCATGCTCGAGGTGAGACACGCAGCCGGGAGCCCCCGGCGAAGCGCCCCGGCCACCTGGTCCTCCATGAGCGAGATCAGGGGCGAGACGACGACCGTGAGCCCCGGCTCCAGCAGGGCCGGGAGCTGATAGCACAGCGACTTGCCCGCTCCCGTCGGGAGGACGGCCAGCACGTCTCGACCCCGCAGGACCGCCCGCACGACGGCCGACTGAGACGGCCGGAAGTCGCGGAACCCGAAGCGCCCGTGCAGGAGCTCGCGGGCCGCCCGAAAGCGCTCATCGTCGCACACGACCCAGGCTGGCGGCCCACGTCAACGCCACCTCAACCCGTCAGTCGCCCCGGGTCGCCCTCCTGCCCAAACTCAGGATGAGAGCCCCGACCAGGAGGCCGCAGCCGACTCCGGCCACGAACTCCTCGGCCAGCACGGCACCGGCCAGCCACGTCGCTCCTCCGGCCATGCCGATCCCGAGCTGGAGACCCAGCCACCAACGCCAGGAGGCCGTGGGCTCCGGGGTCACGGGCCGGTCGGCTCCGTCGAGGAGAGGCGGATCGCCGCCCGCAGGGCCGCCGCCCCGATGAGCACGGGAGGCACGAGGAGCGAGAGGGTCATCGGAGGCGCCCCGCGGGAGAGACCCGTCCCGACCGCGTGGCTCTCCACGGCCCCGAAGCCCACGCACAGGAGAAAGAGCAGGAACCTGCCCCCGGCACCCGTCAGCCGGCCCACGAGCTCCGGGGCCGGGAGGGGAGCGGCCCCCGTCGGGCGTGGGGGGCGGTCGCCCGCCGCCTCGGGCGGCGGGCGCTCCGAGGCGGAGCCCCAGAAACGTGGCAGCACGAGCCCGGCGGCGATGCCTTGGGCGACTGCCACGAGGATCAGCAGCTCCGTCATCCACGGCGCGGCCGTCAGGCCATCCGCGAGCGAGGCGGCCACCAGCGCCGCGGAGAGCGGCAGCAGGGCGGCCACTACCGATCCAGGAACCGACGGACTCCCTCCCGGCAGTCCTCCGTGAGCCGGGCCAGCGCGTTCACCTCGGCCCCCCTCCGGATCGCCGCCTCGAAGCCGATCCCGTCGATCTGATACAGCAGCCGTTTGCAGAGAGACACGGCCGAGGCGCTCCGGGTCGCGAGCTCCTCCAGGTACTCCCGGGTCGCCGCTTCGAACTCCGCCTCCGGAAAGACGCGGTTCACGAGGCCCAGGTCTCGGGCTCGCTCGGCGTCGACGGTGTCGCCCAGGGCAACGAGCTCGAGGGCCTGCCGCTCTCCCATCGCCCGTCGCAGCATCACCATGACCATCGCCGGCACGAAGCCGAGGTGCACTTCAGGGTAGCCGAACTTCGCGCTCTCCGCGGCCAGGACCAGGTCGCAGGCGGTCGCCAGTCCACATCCCCCTGCCAGGGCTCGCCCCGTAACGAGGGCGACGATCGGTTTCGGGCATCGCCGCATGAGGAGGAAGAGCTCCCCCAATGCGTCGGCATCCGCCAGGCCGGCCTCCACGCCCTCCTCCCCCGCCGCCTGGATCTCCCGTAGATCGGCCCCCGCGCAGAAGTCCTCTCCGGCCCCCGAGAGCGCCACGACTCGGACCCGCGCATCCGACACCATCCCCGCCAGCGCGTCCTTCAGCTCCTCCACCAGCGTTCGGTTCAGCGCGTTCCGCCGCTTCGGCCGGTCGAGAACGAGCCGCGCGATCCCGTGGGCCTCCTCCACCTCACCGAGCAAGCACTCGTAGTCTCTCATCCGGCCCTTCCCTCGGCACCCGTGCCTCCGGACTCCGTTCTCTCCGGAACGAGCTCGTCCGGGACCTCGATTTCCATACGCAGCAGGGCGGTGGAAAACGTCTTGCCCTGGGCGTCCAGCATGAGGGAGATCGTGCCGCCACCTCCCAGGGATTCGTGGAGCAGGAAGTTGAGGGCACCCAGGTTCGGCAGCTCGAACCGTTCCACGGCCCCGTGACAGATTCCCTCGAAGTGCTGCTTTACACGCTCCGCCGTCACCTCCCGGACGAGCACCGGATACAGGGAGGGCCGGAAGGCGACGAGCCCCACGTTCACCGTGTCGCCCTTGTCGCCGGACCGCGCGAACGCCACCTCCGACAGCCGCACCTTCATCGGCCCTACACCTCTACCGTGTCCACCCGGATCTGCCCTTCCACGATGCTCCGATCGACGAGCGCCGGCCAGAAGGCGAGCACCTCCTGCACCGCCGGACGGCCGCTGGCGAAGCCGGTCACCGACGGGGGGCCGGCAAGGATCAGGGGGGCGATCTCGCGGGTGAAGCGCTGGACCGCCGCCTGATCCCGTCCCCTGACGCTCACCCTCAGGGTCACCTCCGGCAGATCGGGAGAGGGAGGGCCGGCCAGGGCACCGTGGCAGGCGCCGGCTCCGACGAACTCCGTGCGGATCTCGTCGAACACGAGCCCGAGATAGGCCAACCGTCCCCTGAGAATCTCGTCGGCCTGCCGGGCCTTGTCGTACGCGTCCGGCCAAGCGTAGGTGAGGCTGCCCGTCGCCTTGTACCCGTCCCGATAAGTGATCGAGACCTTCAGCGTCTCCGGGCGCGGCCTGCCTCGCACGCCGAACACGCGCACCCGGTCTTCGCCGACCTCCTGAAGCTCGATCGTGGAGAAGTCCGCCACGCAGTCAGGCGTGATGTACTGCGACGGATCACCCATCTCGTACACGAGCTGCTCGGTGACCGTCTCCCGGGTCACCCTTCCGCCCAGCGTCGGGTGCTTCGTCACCACGAAGCTCCCGTCCTCGTACGCCTCGATGATCGGGTAGCCGGGGGTCACCAGCTCCACGTTCCGCCAGTCGACGAGCGTGTTTCCGCCGGCGGCCTGCGCGCCGCACTCGTTGATGTGCCCGGCCACGACCCCCGCCGCGATCCGGTCCCAGTCCTCGGCGGGCCACCCGAACTCGTGGATCAAGGGCGCGTAGGTCAGGGCCGTATCCGTGGATCGCCCGGTGATCACGACGTCGGCACCCTGCGACAGCGCGGTGAGGATCGGGCCGGCTCCCAGGTACGCGTTCGCGCTCTGGACTCTGGGCCGAACGGTGCTCAGGGGCTCCCCTGTTTCCATGTGCCGCAGCTCGTGGCCCGCCTCCAGGAGCTCGTCCAGCCGGTCCTTCAGGTCGTCTCCGCCGACGGTGGCCACGCGGAGAGGCCGTTTCCGCTTGCGACCCTCTCGCGCCTCGGCCAGCGCCCGTCGGCACGCGTCCGGGTTCACGCCTCCCGCGTTGGAGACCACCCGGATCCCCCGGTTCAGGAGATCGTCGGCCAGCTCCGCGACGAGGGGGACGAAGTCCCTCGCGTACCCCGCGTCCGGATCCCGCGCGCGCTGCTTTTCCATGATGGACATGGTGATCTCTGCCAGATAATCCATCATGAGATAGTCGATCGGCCCGTGCGTGACCTGGAGCTTGGGGGCCTCCTGCCAGTCCCCCCAGAACCCTTGTCCGGAGGCCACTCGCACGGCCGCGGCGTCGGGCGGGGGCACGCGGCTACCCGAGCGGGAGCCCGCGGCGGCGCGAGGCCGCGGCCCCTCGAACCCGCGGTGGCCCGCTAGCCACCGCAGGGGATGGTGAACGGGCCGATATGGGGACCCGGGTTGTTCAGGGAGCCCCGCAGCGCCAGCTCCAGCGCATCTCGCGTGTCCTCGGGGGCCAGAATGGCGTCGACGAACCCGCGAGCCGCCGCGTACCGGGCGTCCAGCTGCCGGTCATACTCCTCGCGGGTCCGCCCGACCGCCTCCGCCGTCTCGGGGTCCAGCGGCTCTCCCGAAACCTCGGCGCGGTCGAGCTTCGGCCCGTAGATCGCCTGGACGGCGGACTCTCCCTCCATCACCCCCATGCGACCGGTGGGCCAGGTGAAGATGAAGTCCGGATCGAACCCCTGACCCGCCATCGCGTAGTACCCCGCTCCGCTGGCGTGATTCACGGTGAGCACGAGCTTCGGCACGCGAGCCGTCGCCATCGACTCCACCATGCGGGCCCCGGCCCGGATGATGCCCGAGTGCTCCGCCTCCGGGCCGACCATGAAGCCGCTCACATCCTGTACGAACAGAAGGGGCAGAGCGTGTCGGTCGCACACGTCCATGAAGTACGCGACCTTCTCGGCCGAATCGGCGTACACGATCCCTCCGAACTTCGGCGGGCCCCCGCCCGATGGGTACATGCCCCGCCGATTCGCGATCACCCCGACCTTCCAGCCGTGCAGGCGGCCCACCCCCGTCAGCATCTCCGGGGCGTACTCGGCCTGGAACTCTTCGAACGGCCCCTCGTCCAAGACGGTCTCCAGGAGAGACTCCATCCGGTACGGCTGTCGGTGGTCGGCCGGCAGGAGCTCGTACGCCTCCTCCGGCGATCGGCTCGGGGCGTTCGCCGGTTCCGGCGCCGGGGGGCGCGAGGAGGGACCCAGATCGGCCACCAACTCCCGGAGCCGGACGAGGCAGCTCTCGTCGTCCTGCACCCGGTAGTGGGCCACACCGCTGATCCGCGTGTGGGCGCCGGCGCCGCCCAGCTCCTCGGCCTCCACCTCCTGGCCCGTGGCCCCTTTGACGAGGTTCGGCCCCCCCAGACCCATGAAGCTCGTTCCCTCGACCATCAGGATGACGTCGGAGAGCGCCGGGAGGTAGGCGCCGCCCGCGATGCACGGACCCATGACGGCCGACAGCTGCGGCACGTCCAGGTAGTGTCGCATGATGGAGTTGTAGTAGAAGATGCGACTGGCGCCGTACTTGCCGGGGAAGACCCCGCCCTGATACGGCAGGTTCACACCCGCGGAGTCCACCAGATAGAGGATCGGGACGCGGCACCGCATCGCGATCTCCTGAGCCCGCAGGATCTTGGTGATCGTCTCTGGCCACCAGCTGCCCGCCTTCACCGTGGCGTCGTTCGCCACGATCACCACCTCGCGCCCCACGACCTCGCCGAGCCCGGTGACCACCCCCGCCGCCGGCGCCTGCCCGTCGTACTGATCGTGCGCGACCAGGAGACCGATCTCGAGGAAGCCGCCACCGGGATCCAGCAGGCGCTCGATCCGCTCCCGGGCCGTCAGCTTGCCCTGCCGGTGCTGCCGGGCGATCCGCTCTTCCCCGCCCCCCTGCCGGATGCGGGCCTCCAGGGCCCGCAACTCGGTGGTCAGCGACCTCATCCGGCCGTCGTCGGTCCCCTCGCTTACGGCCGAGCTCGGCCGGCCCGCGCCCGAGGTCACCGACTCACCCGCCGGGGAACCGTTCGCGGGCCGGCTCGGGCGACGACGCCACCGGTGCCAGCGCGACTCACGAGGCGGGCTCTTCCCCATCCCCCGACGGATCCCCACCCCGGTTCTCGAACCAGGCCCGGATGTAGGCCACGGCCTTCGACGTTGGCGTGCCGGGACCGAAGAGCCTGCCGATCCCCATCTCGCGGAGCCGTTCCATGTCCTCCCGCGGAATGATCCCCCCGCCGGTGATGAGGACGTCGCCCATTCCGTTCTTCTCCAGGAGCTCCCTGACGCGCGGAAAGAGCGTCATGTGGGCCCCGGACAGGATCGACATCGCGACGACGTCCACATCCTCTTGAAGGGCGGTGGCCGCGATCATCTCCGGAGTCTGGTGCAGGCCGGTGTAGATCACCTCCATCCCCGCATCCTGAAGTGCGGCAGCGATGACCTTCGCGCCCCGATCGTGGCCGTCCAGGCCGGGCTTGGCCACCAGCACTCGGATCTGTCTCTCGCCCATGTGGCATCCCGATCGATCCAGCGGATCTCCAGACGCGTCAAGCGGATTCCAAAGTATCGAGCGGCGGCGAGCGGGGGCAACGCGGGGGTGCGGCGACAGGTGGCCGCTCAGCCGGCCACGCTACGAGCGCCTTGGGGGGTAGGCCTCGGAGACTCGGGACGAGTCGATGGCGTGAGCCAGCGGCGAGGGGTTCCTAGAAGCCCACCGGCTCCTGGAAGCGGCCGTACACCGTCTCCAGCGCTTCGCGAATCTCGCCCAGCGTGGCGTAGGCACGCACCGCCTCCAGCAACGGGGGCATCAGGTTCGCACCCTCCCGGGCCGCCGTGCCGAGGTGTCGCAGCGCCACTCGCACGGCGTCCGCATCCCGCCGGTCTTTCAGCTCCCGCAGGCGGCGCTCCTGCTTCTCGGCCGCCTCCTCCCCGATGCGGAGGATCTCGATCGGGGGCTCGCCGCTCTCCGCGAACCGGTTCACGCCCACGATCAGCCGTCGGCCCGATTCCACCTCCTCCTGGTGCCGCCGGGACGAGGCCGCGATCCGGGTCTGGAAGTAGCCGGATCGGATCCCCGCCACGACGCCCCCGATCCCATCGATCTCGCAAAAGATCTCCTCGGCGTCCGCTTCCAGCTCGTCGGTGAGCGCCTCCACGTAGTAGGAGCCCGCCAGGGGATCGATCGTGTTCGCGACTCCCGTTTCGTAGGCCAGAATCTGCTGGGTGCGCAAGGCGACCCGCGCCGCGTGCTCCGTCGGCAGGGCGAACGTTTCGTCCATGGCGTTCGTGTGGAGCGACTGCGTGCCGCCCAGCACGGCCGCCAGGGCCTGGTACGCGATGCGCGCCACGTTGTTGTGGGGCTGTTGGGCCGTAAGCGTCACGCCCGCCGTCTGGGCGTGCGTGCGCAGCCGCCAGCTTCGCGGATCCCGGGCCCCGTACACCTCCCGCATGTGCCGCGCCCAGATCCGGCGGGCCGCCCGGAACTTCGCCACCTCCTCGAAGAAATCGTTGTGCACGTCCCAGAAGAAGGAGAGCCGGGGCGCGAACTCATCCACATCGAGCCCCCGCTTGATCCCCTCCTCGACGTACGTGAAGCCGTTCTTCAGCGTGTAGGCCAGCTCCTGGGCCGCCGTCGCCCCGGCCTCGCGGATGTGGTAGCCGGAGATCGACACGGTGTTGAACCTGGGAGCGTGCCGCGCCGACCAGTCGAAGATGTCCACGATCGCCTTCAGGGCCGGCTCCGGTGGGAAGATCCAGGCGTGCTGCGCCATGTACTCCTTCAGGATGTCGTTCTGGATCGTGCCCCGGACACGTTCCGGCTTCACCCCCTGCTTCTCGGCCGCCACGAGCAGGAAGCAGTACAGCATGATCGCGGGTCCGTTGATCGTCATCGAGACGGAGACGTCGCCCAACGGGATGCCGTCGAACAGCGTCTCCATGTCCGCCAGGCTGGAGATCGCGACGCCGCACTTGCCCACCTCGCCCTCGGCGCGGGGATCGTCGGAGTCGTACCCCATCAGCGTCGGGAAGTCGAACGCCACCGACAGGCCCGTCTGCCCCCTCTCGAGCAGGTACTTGTACCGCTCGTTCGTCTCCTCCGCCGTGGCGAAGCCGGAGAAGAGCCGCATCGTCCACAGCTTGGTCCGGTACATGCTGTGATACGGGCCACGGGTGAACGGGTACTCCCCGGGAAGGCCGATCTGCTCGAGGTGCCGGGCCTCGCCATGATCCAGCGGCGTGTACAACGGCTTCACGGGGCGCCCCGAGACGGTCGTGAAGGTCGAGTCGTCCCGCTGTGCCACCTGGCCGTACCTCTCCTCCCAGCCGGCCAGCTCCTCCCGTAGCCGCTCCAGCTCCTGTCGCTGGAGCTCGAGCTCCCGTTCGAGCTGCGCCACGTCCGTATCCGCCTTCGAGGCCTCGCCGTCCAATACGGTGCTCATGTGCTCACGATCGCTGGGGTGACCCGCGTAACGTTCTTGATACCAGAAGAAACAGGGCCCGTTCCCGCGCCGCTGCCCGGGCCCGCCGCTCGGACTCCCGCCGCATGGCCGCGGGGGGAACCCAACCGGCCGGACCCCACGGCCGGCCCGGCCCGGCACCCTCCCCTCTCATGCCTCGGCCGAATCGCCGACGCCGAGCAGGGACCACATCTCGTCCGCCGCCTCGTACGGCGACAGCTGTCCCGAGGCGAGCCGGGACTCCAGCTCTCCCCGCCGAGCTTCCCACACCCGGGATCCGACCTGCGCCAGGCGACGCAGGAGCGCTCCCCGTGCCCGCTCGAGGCGTGCGCGTTCGCGCCGCCGGCCCAGCTCGCCGCTTTGCTCCAGGAAGGCGAGATGTCGTTCCAGCGCCGCCACCAGCGCCTCCAGCCCGTCCGCGGTGGAAGCCACCGTGCGGAGCACGGGCGGCCTCCACTCGGTGGGTGCCGCGCCGGCCCCTTCCGCTTCCGGACCGCTTCCCTTCGCCAGGGGCACCGCCCTCCGCGGGGACCGATGGTGGTGGTCCGCTTCTCCGGAATGGGGCGGAATCCCTCGCCAGGCCGCACCCCGCCGGATCGTCAGCATGACCCGGATCTCGTTCTCCAGCCGCTCTGCCCCCGGCCGGTCGGCCTTGTTCACCACGAACAGGTCCGCGACCTCCATGAGACCGGCCTTGAGCGCCTGGATTCCGTTCCCCGACTCGGGCACCAGCACGACGACCGTCGTGTCGGCGGAGGCCACGACCTCGAGCTCCGACTGCCCGACGCCCACCGTCTCAAGCAGGATGCACTCCATACCGAAGGCATCCATCAGGTCCGCCGCCTCTCGGGTGGAGGCGGCGAGCCCGCCCACCGAGCCCCGGCTGGCCATGGAGCGGATGAAGACGCCGGGGACCGTCGCCAGCTCCGTCATGCGGATCCGATCCCCGAGCAGGGCTCCCCCCGTAAACGTGCTGGTCGGGTCCACGGCGATCACGCCCACCCGGAGACCCCGGTCCAGATACGCCCGCGCGAGCCCGGCGGTGAGCGTGGACTTCCCCGCCCCGGGGGGTCCGGTGATCCCGATCCGACGCGCGCCTCCCACCCGTTTGTCCACCGCGTGAAGGAGCGCCTCGAAGCCCGGGGCTTCGTCCTCCACGACCGATATGGCCCGAGCCAGGGCGAGCTCGTCTCCGGCCAGCAGCCGCTCCGCCAGCGTCGGCGAGGTCTCCCCTCCGCTCATCTCCACGCCCCCCGCGCGCGGCCCCTCACAACAGGAGGGCGGTGGCGAGACCCAGCAGGAGAAAGAAGCCGCACAGGTCCGTCAACGTGGTCACGAAGATCGAGGACGCCACCGCGGGATCCACCCCCAGCCGCTCGAGGAAGATCGGGATGAACGCGCCCGCGAAGGAGGCGACGACCAAGTTCCCCCACATGGCCAGCATCACCACGAGGCCGAAGAGCGGCTCTCCGACCAGCAAGAAGCTGGTGACCGCCACGATGGACCCGATGACCAGCCCGTTCAGAACCCCGACGAGCAGCTCCTTCCCGAGGACCTTCCAGCGCTCCGCCACCGTCTCCCGCGACAGGGCGATGCGCCGCACCGTCACGGCCAGGGCCTGAGTCCCCGCGTTGCCGCCCATCCCGGCGATGATCGGCATGACGGCCGCCAGGATGACCATCTCCTGGATCGTCCGCTGGAAGACGTACACGACGCTCGCCGCCACGACGGCGGTGAACAGGTTCACGACGAGCCACGGGAGGCGCCCCCGGACGGCGTCACGAGTCGTCCCCAGCACCGCCTCCTCCTCGGACACGGAGGCGAAACGCAGAATGTCCTCCGTCGTCTCCGCTTCGAGGACGTCGATCACGTCGTCGAACGTGATGCGTCCCACCAGACGCCCCCGCGGGTCCACGACTCCGATCGCCGGCAGGTTGTAGCGGGCCAGCACACGGCCCACTTCCTCCTGATCCATCTCCACGTCGACGACGGGGGACTCCTCCACCAGCTCGTCGATCGGTTGCTCGGGAGAGGCCATCACGAGACGCTGGAGGGAAACCACGCCCCGCAGCCGCTGGTGAGGCTCGACGACGAAGATCGTGTAGAAGTGCCCTACGTCCCGTCCCTGGGCGCGGACGGCTTGCAGCGCCTGGCCCGCGGTCATCCGCAAGGGCAGGGAGACGACCTCCCGGGTCATGATTCCCCCCGCCGTGTCCTCCGGAAAGTGGAGGAGCTCGACGATCTCCTCTTCCTCCACGTCGGGTAGCGAGCTCAGGACGCGAGCCTGGTCCGCCGGCTCCAGCTCCCCGATGAGGTCGGCGGCGTCGTCGTCCGCCAGCTCCGTGACCAGCTCGGCAATGCGCTCCGGCTCCAGCCGCGTCAGGAGCTCGCCCGGATGCTCCACCTCCTCCATCTCGACCAGGGACTCCGAGGCGATCGGAGCCGGAAGGACCGAGAGCACATACACCCGCTCCTCCTCCTCCAGGTGCTCCAGCACGTCCGCCACGTCGCTCCCGTGGAGCGTCCCCAGCTGCTCCGCCAGCTCCGCTTCCGCCTTCTCCTCCACCAGGCGGTGGATGTACGCGTACAGCTCCTCGGTCGCCCCCTGCTCGACCAGGCGCCGGAGGTGGCTCGTGGCCTCGGTCATCCCTCTTCCGTCTCCCGCATCAGGCGCTGCAGGTCGAGGCCCGCGCTTCGTCCTTCCGCGCCCCCCGGCAGCGCGACCCCCGCGGAGACGACCATCTTCAGGCCCTCCTCCACGCTCAGGTCCAGCAGGTGGACCCGGGAGGCCGGGAGGACCAGCAAGTAGCCGCTCGTCGGGTTGGGCGCCGTGGGCAGGAAGACGCTCAGCGCCCGTTCTCCGACCGTCTTTTCGACCTCCCGGGGGGCGGCGGCCGTCACGAAGCCGAGGGCGTAGGTGCCTTCCATCGGGTACTCGATGAGGGCGCAGCCCTGAAACAGCTTCTCCTCCCGATCGAGCACCGACTGCACGATCTGCGAGGAAGCGTTGTAGATCTGGCGAGTCAGGGGAAACCGGGAGAGGACCGCGTTTCCCCAGGCGACGAGCCGCCGTCCCAGCGCCATCCGAGACGCCCAACCGACGACGAGCAGAAAGAGGATGAGCAGCACGAGCCCGGCACCCGGCACGTCCCGACCCACCAGCACTCGAAGTTGGGGTCCCAGGATGCTGTCGAGGCGCCGAAACAGCCACAGCAGCACGACCACCGTGACGAAGATCGGCGTGCTGACGATCAGTCCGGTGATCAGGTACCGCCGCAGGCGCACCAGCTGTTTGCGCAGTCGCATCCTTCGATCCACCTCTCGCTTGGTTCGCGCGGTGCGGCCCCGCGAGGATCGAGTGCGAGGAAGATGCCGCGCCGAGAGCCGCGACACGAGGGGGCTGGGAGCCGAGCCGGCCGCGACCGCCTTCAGTCGCCGGGCGGTCCGTCCCCCGGGGCCCGCACCCGCCGGAGCACCGCCTCCTGGAGGTCGAACATCGGCGAGGCGTACCGCTCCTGCCCAGCCGGGTGGTCGTGGCCCAGCAGGTGAAGGGCCCCGTGAATCACCAGGCGGAGAAGCTCCTCCTCGGCGCTCAACTCGAGCTCGACCGCCGAGCGCCGCGCGACGCCGGGCGCCACGTATATGTCGCCCAGCAGCCGATCACCCCGCCCCAGGTCGAACGCCAGCACGTCCGTCGCCCGATCCTGGCCGGTGAAACGGCGGTTCACCGACCGCATCTCCTCGTCGGGAAGCAGGGTCACCGAAACCTCTCCCGAGACCCTGGCTCCCGCCGTGGCCACGGCCTCCTCCACGGCACGGCGGAGCCGGGCGTCGAGCCCGGCAGCCTCCGGCCACTCCTCCAGGCGGTTGAGGTGAATGCGCAGCGTCACGCGAGCAGGAGCGACGCGGAGAGCCGTCACCCGGCGGCGGGACCGCCGCGCGGAGCGGGGGAGACCGCCGGGACGTCACCGGGCTCTTCTCCCCGCGCCCCGCCCGAGCCGCCGGCTCCGCGTCTCGCGCTCGACTCCATCGGGTAGTCGATCCGATGATGGTACAGACCCGTGAGCACCCGGGCGAACTCGTTCCTCACGATCCCGAGATCCCTCAGCGTGAGAGGGGATTGGTCGAGCTGCCCCTCCTCGAGGCGCGCCTCCACCAGACGGTCGACCAGCTGCCGGATGCGCTCCGGAGTCGGCTCCGACAGCGTCCGGGACGCCGATTCAACCGCATCGGCCAACATCACCACCGCCGTCTCCTTGCTCTGCGGCTTCGGTCCCGGATAGCAGAAGTCCGCGGGATTCAGATCCGCGTCCGGATCCTCTTCCTTCGCCTTCTCCAGGAAGAAGGAGATCTTCTGGGTGCCGTGGTGCTCCCGGATGAAATCGCGGATCAGGGAGGGCAGCCCCGCCTCGTCGGCGAGCCGCAGCCCCTCACGCACGTGCTCGCGGATCACCTCGGCGCTCTTGTGGGGGGGGAGGCGATCGTGGGGATTCAGGCCGAGAGGCTGGTTCTCGATGAAGTACTGGGGTCTCAGCAGCTTGCCGATGTCGTGGTAGTACACGCCGACGCGGGCCAGGAGGGCGTTCGCCCCGATCGCCTGGCAGGCGGCTTCCGCCAGGTTCGCCAGGTTGACGGAGTGGGCGTACGTACCGGGCGCCTCCCGGGAGAGCCGACGGAGCAGCGGTTGGTTCAGATCGGCCAGCTCGAGGAGCGTCTGGTCCGTCGTGCGGCCGGTCAGCCGCTCCAGGGTCGGCAGCCCGGCACCGATCGCCACGGCCGTGCACAACGTGGCGTTCGCGCTCCCCCAGGCCACCGTCCCCAGCAGATCGCGGAAGGAGAGAACGCCCAGCAGCGCCAGGGCGGCGCCCGCCACGAGATACCCGCCCGTGATCACCGCGATGAGGACCCAGCTCTGGGACCGGCGGTGGATCTCCTGGATCCCCAGGGCCGCCGCGGCTCCCGCCGACACGACGGTGAACGGCACGACCAGGCCGGTGAACGGCGGCTGAGCGGCCAGCAGGACGCCCAGAACCAGCACGACGACCAGCGCCAGGAGCCCGTCGAACAGGGCGCCCAGCAGCAGCGCGGCGAACGCGACCGGGATGAGGGCGGGAGACCAGCCTCGGGACCCGATGACGCTGGCCAACACGAGCACGAGAAGCAGAAGCGCGAAGATGAGGAAGAAGGCGCGGGCATCCCGATAGGCCGCGGGGCGGAAACAGTAGAGAACCGCCCCGAGCAGGCCCAGAAGCAGCGCTCCGATGAGCCAGGAGCCCAGGCCCCGCCACAGCCCGGCCAGGCCGCCTATGAGCCCCTCCTTGGCCAGCTTCGCCCGGTACGCGCTGAGCTTCTCCAGGTCCTCCCTGTCCAGCCGCTCGCCGGCCGCCACGATCGTAGCGCCTCCCAGAACGTATCCCGCCGCCGCCTCGACGGCGCTCCTCGCCCACTCGCGGGCCTGCCGGGTCGCCGGGCGATCCAGCGCGAGGCTCGGGGTCACGTAGCGTACCAGGATGTTCTGGTAGAGATCTCGTCCGGCGGATGAGAGCCGGCGTGGCGCCCGGCTCCCCGCGGCCAGCAGAAAGCTGCGCACCGTCTGGAGGGAGTCGCTGGCCAGCAAGCGCTCCCCCTCCGGATCGCGGACCCGGACTCGGGGCGCCTCCACGCCGGTCAGGTCGACGACGGAGACGACGCCGCTCACCAGCGCCGATCTCAGAGTCGTCTCCGCCGTCCGGGCCAGGAGCCGCCGGCGGCCGCGGTCCTGAAGAAACGCCACCTGCTCGGCGGAGAACGGCACGCCGTTTCGCTCCAGCACCCGGCGGATCGCGGCCGTGTCCGCCTCGGCGGACTCCTCCTCTCCCGCCCCGGCGGCCGCGCTGTCGAGCTGTGTGAAGAGCTCGACGACTCGCGCGGCGGCGGAGTCGCCCACCGAGGGATCCAGCACGAAGACCGGCGTGATTCCCAGCTCGGCCTCCCGCCGCTCCGCCTCCAGCTGCTCCTCCGACTTGTAGACGGTGAACGGCACCTCCGCGATGATCTCCCGGCCCACGCGCTCTCCCTCGCGGAGATCCTTGAACTGGGGCAGGGAGTGCTGCGGGAACAGATACGGGACCAGGACCGCCATCCCGATGAGCGCCAGGGCGCGGAGCCCGTGATGGACGAGGCGGGCCGTCCACTCCGTTCCGGGAGAGCGGTCCACGGCGCCCAGCGCCTCCCGCCACCTCTCCAACCTCTCCGGAATCAGGATGCGCGCCACTGGCCCTCCTCGGCCGCCCGGGTCCCTGCCCGCTTCCCGGCCCACCTCATCTCGCACCCTCGCCCCCGGGCACGTCCTCTCCCGCCGGATCCTCCCCGCCCCCGGACTCCCCGTCTCCCGCGCGCTCCGCCGCGCCGCCGGTCGCGTCCGCTCCCCCCGCTTCCTCGCTGCCGCCCGCGCGCCCGTAGGCCCGGATGATCTCCTTCACCAGCTCGTGTCTTACGACGTCGGCCTCGTCCAGATAGATGAACTCGATCCCGTCGATTCCGCGCAGGATCCGCTCGACCTCCAGCAGGCCCGAGTCCTCTCTGCGGAGCAGGTCGATCTGCGTCTTGTCCCCGGTGATCACCGTCTTCGAGTTCAGCCCCAGGCGGGTGAGGAACATCTTCATCTGGGCCGTGGTGGCGTTCTGGGCTTCGTCGAGGATCAGGAACGCGTCCGACAGGGTCCGTCCCCTCATGTACGCCAGCGGTGCGATCTCTATAACGCGCTCTTCGAGAGCCCGGCGGATCCGGTCACGAGGCATCATGTCCTCGAGGGCGTCGTACAGGGGTCGCAGGTAGGGATCCACCTTCTCGCGAATGTCGCCGGGGAGAAACCCCAGCGCTTCGCCCGCTTCCACGGCCGGGCGCGTCAGGATGATCCGCCGCACTCGCTTCCGGTTCAGCGCCTCGACCGCCATGGCGACGGCCAGGTACGTCTTCCCCGTGCCTGCCGGACCGATGCCCACGACGATGTCGTTCTCGCGCACCGCCCGCAGGTAGCCCGCCTGTCCGGCAGACTTGGGACGGATCACCTTGCGAGCCCCGGCCAGGACGACCTCTTCCTCGACCCCCGGGAGATCGCTCTCGAGGGCGGCCTCCGCCCCGCCACCCTCCCGGAAGAAGCGCTCCACCTCTCGACCGTCGATCGAGCGGCCGAGCCGGGCCCGGCGGACCATGCGCCGGGCCGCGGGTACGCAGCGGGCGATCGCCTCCGCGGGGCCGGAAAGGATGAACTGATCGCCGCGCAGGATGACCCGACACCCTCCCAGGCGGGCGAGAGCGGTGAGGTTCGCGTCGTTCACCCCCGCCAGCAGGAGCGGGTCGGCGCCCTCGGCCGAGAGACGGACCTGGGTCGGGCTTTCCGCCCGTCCCGCCGCGGTCCTGGCGTTCACGCTACCGGCTCTCCTCCTCTACCCGGATGCCGAGCTCCCGTAGCTCCTCCGGCTCCACGGGGGCCGGGGCCCCCTCCGCCAGTCCACGGGCAGCCGTCGTCTTGGGGAAAGCGATGACCTCCCGGATCGAGGCCTCACCCACCATCAGCGTGACGATCCGGTCGAGCCCGGCGGCGAACCCGCCGTGCGGCGGGGTTCCGTACCGGAAAGCCTCGAGGAGGAATCCGAACCTCCTCTCGACCTCGGCATCGGAGAGCCCGAGCGCCGTGAGGATCGTCCGCTGGAGCTCCGGGTCGTGGCAACGAATACTCCCGCTCAGGATCTCCGTTCCGTTGCAAACCACATCGTACGCCTCCGCGCGCACGCCGAACGGGTCGTCGCGCAGCCGGTCGACATCGGCCCCGGCCGGCATCGTGAACGGGTGGTGGGCCGGCACCGGCCGCCCCGACTCCGGGTCCGGGAGGAAGAACGGGAACTCGACCACCCACACCATCTTCCATCCCGGCTCCACCGCACCGACGTCGCCCGCCACGGTCCGACGCAGGAGGTCCAGGGCCCGGTGCGTCTCCGCGTCCGGCCCGGCCACGAGGAGCACCAGGTCCCCTTCCTCCACCCCGTGCTCGCCGGCCAGGCGACCGATCGCGTCTTCGTCCAGAAAACGAGCGGGGGGACCCGACCAACCGTCCGTGCCCCGTTTCAGCCACAGGACGCCGCCCGCGCCCTGCTCGCGCGCCACCTCGCCCCAGCCGTCCAGCTGCTTCCGGGACGCGGCCGCTCCCCCGGGCACCACGAAGCCCCGCACGCGCCCCCCGCCTGCGACCGCCCCGTCCACGACGCCGAAACCCCGGCCGGCCAGCCCCGCGGTGAAGTCGCTCAGCGCCCACGGGACGCGGAGGTCGGGCTTGTCCGTCCCGTACCGCTCCAGCGCCTCCGCGTACGGGATCCGGGGGAAAGGAAGCTCCACCCGCGTCCCCGTCCCCTCCTCCCACATGGCGGAGAGCATGCGCTCGGCCACCCGGAAGACGTCCTCCTCCACCACCAGCGCCATCTCGGCATCCACCTGGGTGAACTCGGGTTGCCGGTCGGCGCGAAGGTCCTCGTCGCGCAAGCAGCGCGCGATCTGAAAGTACCGGTCGAAACCCGAGGCCATCAGCAGCTGCTTGTAGAGCTGCGGCGACTGCGGCAGCGCGTAGAACTCGCCGCGGTGCATCCGGCTCGGTACCAGATAGTCTCTCGCCCCCTCCGGCGTGCGACGGGTGAGAATGGGCGTCTCCACCTCCAGGAACCCCGCCTCCCCGAGCACCCGACGGGCAGCCGCCGTCGCCCGGTGGCGAACCTCGAAATGCTCCATCATCTCGGGACGCCGCAGGTCCAGGATCCGATGGCGCAACCTCAGCTCCTCGGACGGCAGCGACTCCTCGGGAGGCACGGCGACCAGGATCGGCAACGGGGCGGAGGCGGAGAGGCGCCGAAGAGTCCGCACCTGCAGTTCCACCTCTCCGCTCGGCATCTCGGGGTTGACCGCCTCGGTCGGCCGTCGGATGATCTCTCCCTCCGCCTGAACCACGTCCTCGGGGCCCAGCTCGGCCGCCAGTTCCAGCGCCTCGGGGGAGGACCAGTCCGGACCGATCGAAAGCTGTACGATCCCCGTCCGATCGCGCAGGTCCACGAAGACGAGGCCCCCCAGATCACGGCGACGGTTGACCCAGCCCGCCAACTTCACGGCCCGTCCCGTCCAGCCCGCATCCGGTTGGCCACAGCCGGCATCCCGATAGCCGGTCGCCCACACCTCGCTCGCGTCGCTGCCGTTCCGGCTCATCCTCCTCCTCCCTCCGGAAGACCTCCCTCCGCTCCGAACCCGTCCCCCTCTCCCGACCGATCCCCCTCTCCCGAACCCCGTGGCTCGCCCGCCGCGTCCGTACCTCCGGGCTCACCGGATGCATCGGGGTCTTCCGGCTCTCCCGCGACCCCGGCTCCGCCGCCCTGCATGCCGCGCCCCACGTACAGAAGAAGGCCGACGGAGAGGCCGGCGGTGTCGGCCAACCAGTCGGCGAGCGAGGCGTCCCGGGTGGGCAGCACCGCCTGGTGCCACTCGTCGAGCGCGGCGAAGAGCAGCCCGCTCAGCAGGGCAGCCCACACGGCTCGCGGACCCGGGCGTCCGGAGAGCCACGCGGCCCGCCCCAGGAACCAACCCAGGCCGACGTACAGAAGGAAATGGAGGAGCTTGTCCAGGCCCGGCAAGGTCTGGCGCCAGGGCTCGTCGGGAACAGAGAGCGTGGTCAGGATACCGATGAGGCCCATCCAGGCGACCACGGGCCACCAGGGACGCCAACGCCGGCTCGAAGGAGCTCCAACCGCGGGAGGGGGAGAACGCTGGGGTGAGCTCGTGGCTATGGGTATCTCCGCGACGGGACGACCTGCTAGGAGCCTGTCCCTCGCAAGACCCCTGAGCGCGGCCGCACTCCATTACTCGGACAGGCTCCCGGGAACGGAAGCCGCTCTTCTCGCGTAGGAGCAGGCTCCCCAGTATACCGGGGCGCTCGAAGACCAGCAAGAAAACGCCGAACGAACGGGACGAATGCCGCCCCCCATCTCCGGACGAACCGAGCTTCTGGGCGTCGCGCCCGGCGAGCTGTCCAGCCTTCTGCGCGCCCGGCTCGGGACCTTGGGCGAGCCGCGGTACCGGGTGGATCAGGTGCGAACGTGGATCTACGCGGGGCACGCTCGGGGCTTCGACGCGATGACGGATCTGCCCGGGGCGTTGCGCGGCACGCTCGAAGCGGACTTCTCCCTCACTCCCCTGACGGCCGTTTACACGGACCGTTCCCGGGACGGAACGGTCAAGCACCTGTGGGAGCTGGAGGATGGGGAGCAGGTGGAGTCCGTGCTCATCCCGGCCGGCGGGCGCCTCACCCTATGCCTCTCCTCGCAGGCCGGCTGCCCCCTGGCCTGCCGCTTCTGCGCCACCGGACACTTCGGCTTCCGCAGACAGTTGTCGGCCGGCGAGATCGTCGCCCAGTACCGCGACTCGGCCCGCTTCGCCGAGAGCGAGCTCGGGCGCCGGATCACCCACGTCGTGTACATGGGAATGGGCGAGCCGCTGGCCAACCTGCCGGCCGTGGTGGCCTCCCTGCGCGTCCTGAACGGCGGATTCCGGGTCGGCGCTCGCCGGGTCACCGTCTCCACCGTCGGCCTGGTTCCCGGGATCCTGGCGCTTGCCCGCCGCCCCGAGCCGTTCGGGCTCGCCGTATCCCTGCACGCTCCCCTGCACGAGCTGCGACTCGCGCTGATGCCGGTGGAGAAGCGATACCCTCTGGACGTGCTCTTCCGTGCGCTCCGGCGCTATCAGCGGCTGAAGGACCGGCGGATCAGCCTGGAGTACACCCTCATCCACGGAGTGAACGACAACCCCGAGCTGGCCGATACGCTCGCGGACCTCGCCACCGGTCTGGACTGCTTCGTGAACCTGATCCCGTTCAACCCGATCCGCGAGCGACCCGACTGGCGGGCCAGCTCCCCCGAGCGGATCCGCCGGTTCGGTCGCGTTCTCCGGGACCGTGGCGTAAAGCACGCGATCCGAGAACCGCGGGGCCGGGACATCGCGGCCGCCTGCGGCCAGCTCCGCCTGGCGAGGCCGGCCGGCCGGCGCGGCGGAGATTGAACGGCTTCGCGAGCCCGGATCAGGGCGAGCGGCCGGTGAGCCGTTCCCGCCAGTCGGTTCCCAGTATCACCGTAGCATCGAGATAGAGCTCCGCATCCAGGCGCACGCGGGCGCTGTCGAGGCCCAGCGCTCGCGCCACGGAGTCGGCCAGCGCGGGGCTTCCCGAGCGATCCAGCACCTCCGTCCGTGCCTGGTCGAAGCGGGGCGCGTTGCCGAAGTACACGACGTCGAAGCCGCGCTCCCTCAGGTAGGAAGTCACCTCGCGGGCCGCGCCGCGTTCGCCCATCCCGTTGAGCACCTCCACCCGGGGGCGGTTCTCATCCGCCGCCGCCCGGGAGCCGGCCACGTCCGGCGTGGCATCCTGCGACCCGCGGGCGTGCCTCCACTCCAGCCAGAAGGAACCGAGCAGAGCCCCGACCGCGAGGAGCACGAGCACCAAGAGGACGGTCTGCAGGTGATCGCGCACCGCCATCCCCCGCCGGCGCCTCCTCCACCGGCGCGCCCGGCCCGTCACGCCCCCGCCTCCCCCACGAGTCGGTTCCAGAACTCGAGCGATTCCGGCAGAAGCTCGTGGCGCGCCTCCAGCTCGTGCTGGAGCCGGAGCGCCACCACCTCCAGGAGCACCTCATCGGCCTCGGCCGGCAGCCTTTCTCTGAGCCGGGCGCGAGCCGCGCGGCGGAAACGTCTCCCGGGATCCAGGAAGTCCGCCAGGTAGAGGAACCGCCCCACATCACCGAAGCCCACGTGTCCCACGGAGTGATGCTCGAGCGCCAGGAGGAACTCGTCGTCTCGCACCCCTTCCCCACGGAGCCTGGCGGCCACCGCGGGTCCGTGCAGGAGAGGGGCCGGCCAGGGCCGCCGGGCCCAGATCCGCAGCTCGTCGGCGTCCACCCCTTTGAGCAGGTCATGGAACAGCCCCGCCGCCCGCCAGCGAATGCACTCCTCGGGGGCGTGCCCGAGCTCCTTCGCCCACCCACCCAGCTGATCCGCCACCCGCAAGAGATGGTCCCGCCACCGGCCGCCCGGCTGCCCCCAGGCCGGCAGCCTTCCCTCCTCCCCCGCGGCCCGCACCATCGGGTGCAACGGCGCCCGCACCGCTCTCCCCGGCTCCGTGGTACCTTTCATCCGCCGCGCCCGGACCGCAGCTGCGGCCCGACCGGCTGATTCCTCTCGTCCACGTGCACGACGAGCGGCCGGTGAGCCGCCAGCTCGTCCTCCTCGAGCTCCGCATAGCTGAGCAGGAGGATCCGATCGCCCGCATAGCCGAGCCGGGCCGCGGGCCCGTTGAGGCACACCTCTCCACCCCCCTCCGCTGCCTCGATGACGTACGTCTCCAGCCGGGCGCCGTTGGCCTCGTTCACCACCTGGACCTTCTCGAACGGCACCAGCTCCGCCGCGTCCAGCAACCGGCGGTCCACGGAGATGGAGCCCTCGTACTCCAAGTGCGCTCCCGTGAGTCGCGCCCCATGTATCTTCGATTTGAGAACCGTCCGTCGCATACTCGCTCTCTCTGTCAACTTTCCGTCAACTGGCCGCGGGTCCCCCGACCCCGCCGACCTCATCCAGTGAAGATCCCTCTCCGAGGGGAGCGTTGTCGATGAGACGCGTGTTCCCGGCGTGGGCCGCCACGGCACACACCGCGTCCGGCCCCGGCTCGCTCCGGATCGGCTCCAGGGACTCGGGATCCACGATCTCCACGTACTCCACCCGCGCGCCCCCCGCCTCCAGCGTCTCCCGGACCCGCTCGCGGAGCGCCCCCGGAGAGCGGTCGCCCTCCGCGTACGCCGCCCTCGCGCGCCGTAGGCCCCGGGAGAGGGACAGAGCCGCCTCCCGCTCGGACGGACTCAGGTACGCGTTGCGCGAGCTCATCGCCAGGCCGTCGGGCTCCCGAACGATCGGGGCCATCTCGATCCGAACGGGGAGCCGGAGCTCCTCCACCATGCGCCGGATCAGCACCGCCTGCTGGTAGTCCTTGCGCCCGAACACGGCCACGCCCGGCTCGACGATCCCGAACAGCTTGGCGACCACGGTGAGCACCCCGCGGAAGTGGGTCGGGCGGCTGAGGCCGCACAGCCGGCGGGCCAGCTCCCCCGGCTCCACCCAGATGCTCTGCGGCACGGGATACATCTCCCGATCCTCCGGCGCGAAGAGAACGTCGACGCCCCTCTCCTCCGACAGGGCGAGGTCCCGCTCCAGATCCCTGGGGTACTCGGCGAAGTCCTCCCCCGGGCCGAACTGGGTGGGGTTCACGAACAGCGAGAGGACCGTGGCCCCCGCCAGCTCTCGACACCGGTCCACGAGGCTCAGGTGGCCCTCGTGCAGGAAGCCCATCGTCGGCACGAGACCCACCGTGCGCCCCGAGCCGCGTTGGTCCTCCCGCCACTGCCTCATCTCCCGGACCGTGTGGAGAAGGGTGGTCCCGGCGGCCCTCGCCGGGTTACCCCTCATAGCTCTCCTCGGGGCCCGGGTACTCTCCGGACCGGACCGCCTCGACGAAGGCGGCGATCCCCTCCCGGGCCGCCGGACCCAGGGCAGCGAAGTGGCGCAAAAAGCGCGGACGGAACGCTTCGTTCAGGCCGAGCATGTCGGGCAACACGAGCACTTGACCGTCACATCCGGGGCCGGCACCGATCCCGATCGTCGGAATCTCGAGCGACCCGCTGGTCCGGGCCGCCGCCTCCGAGGGCATCAGCTCGAGCACGATCGCGAAGCAGCCGGCCTCCTGAAGTCTCAGGGCTTCCTCGCGGATTCGCTCCGCCTCGTCGGCCCCGCGCCCCTGCACCCGGTAGCCTCCCAGCCTGTGGATCGATTGCGGAGTGAAGCCGAGGTGGCCCATGACGGGGATTCCCGCCCGGACGAGCGCCGCCACCCGGCTGACCGTCTCGGGATCGCCCCCTTCCACCTTCACGGCCTCCGCCCCGCCCTCCTTCAGCAGGCGGCCGGCGTTGCGGAGCGCATCCTCGTCGCTCACCTGGTAGCTCAGGAACGGCATGTCCCCGATGAGGAGGGGACCCCGGAGGCCGCGGTGGACGGCGGCCGTGTGATGGATCATCTCCTCCAGAGTCACGGGAAGCGTCGTCTCGTAGCCGAGGATCACCTGGCCGAGGGAGTCTCCGACGAGGACCGCATCCACGGGGGAATCATCCAGGAGCCGGGCGAAGAGGTGGTCGTAGCAGGTGAGGACCGCGATCTTCTCCCCGCGCTCCTTCATCGCCCGGAACTCCCGCACCGTGACTCGCCTCGGGGGTCCGCTGTGGGAAGCCTCGCTGGACGTCGTGCCTCCGGGGTGCGTTCGGGTTTGTGGAGTGGCGGAAACGCCCCGAATATAGGGGCTCGACCGGCGGCCACCAATGCGCGGCTCGCCGCGGGCGTCGCCCCGGGGAGCCGACGGGCCCGGACGTCGGCAGGGCTTTGGAGAAACGGACACGGGGAGCCGGCGTTCATGAGCGTGCAGTACGACCCGTACCTCGTGGGCGCCCTCGCCCGGGAGGTCGAGGCGGGCTGGGGGGGCGGGCGGGGCACCGGGCTCCGGCTCCTCCCAGCCGCCCGGGCCGGCGAGCTCCGCTTCGCCGACCGCCCGGCCCTCCTCTTCCTCCTCCACCCGCGAGAGGGCTTCCTGGTGGCCTCGTCGGAGCCCGTCACCCGTGGGCCGGGTCCCACCTTCCGCCGGCTGTGGCTGGCGCGCGCCTGGGCACCGCCAGACGAGCGCGTCCTCCTCCTCTCGCTTGCGGACGCCGGGGGCCGGGAGCGGTACCGAATCGCCGTGGAGCTCGCCACGAACCGGCGGAACCTCCTCCTCCTGGAGGTCGGCGCGGAGGGGCGGGAGAGCGCGGAGGCGGGGGAGGGCACGGAGGCGGAGGAGAGCGGGGGGGAGAGAACGCCGCTCCGGATCCGGGCCTGCCTCCGGGAACGGCCCGACGGTCCCCGCCCCCTGCGCCGCGGCAGCGAGTACCCGGAGCTCCGGAGCCCGCGCCGGTGGGCGACGTCGCCTCCGACGCTCGAGGAGTGGGTCGAGCGCTTCGCGGGCGTCGAGCCCGGGGCCCGCCGATCCGCGGTCCTCCGGGAGGTGGCCTACCTGAGCCCGATCAATGTCGAGGCGATCCTCGGGGAGGCGCTCGCCGGGGAGGCGGCGGAGGGGGAGGCGGCGGAGGGGGAGACGGTGCCGGGGGAGGCCCGGATCGGAGAGGCGA